>JAJYXQ010000001.1 GCA_021796385.1 Thermoplasmata archaeon
CGCCTTCGTCCATGCCCTGGAGGAGATGGTCGCCCGCACGCTGGAACCCTTCGGGATCCAGGGACGCAGGGTGGAGGGGAAGCGGGGGGTCTGGGTCGGGGACAAGAAGATCGCCTCGGTGGGCATCGCGGTTCGGGACTGGGTGACCTACCACGGCTTCGCACTGAACGTGGCCACCGACCTCTCCTACTTCGAGAAGATCCACCCGTGCGGGTTCGAGGGGAAGATCATGACGTCGATGCAGCAGGTCCTGAACCGCACGATCACTCCGGAAGAGGTCAAGCCCGTCCTGAAGGGCACCATCGGCCACCTTTAGGTGGGCTCTTGCGCCATCGGTGTTATATCCGGGCCACGGATAAGTTCCCCGGTCCTCTGATCCGAACCCCATGGCTGCGAACCCGTCGTTGCAACCGCCCCGTCCGACGGGCCCTCAGAACCCCCCCTCCGGATCCTCGTACGACGCGTCGTTCTATGAGGAGTTCTCCGATGTCTCGAACGATTCGGCGGTCGCACTCATCCCGGTCCTGAAGGGTCTCCTGCCCGTTCAGAGCGTGCTCGACACCGGGTGCGGTCTCGGCAGCTTCTTGAGGGAATTCCAACGCCAAGGGGTGACGGACCTGACCGGTATCGAGGGGGAGTGGGCACGCACCGCGTCGCTCCTGATATCCCCCGCCGTCTATCGTTTTCACGATCTCCAGGAGCCCTTTGACCTGGGTCGCCGGTTCGACCTCGTCCTCTGCCTCGAGGTCGCCGAGCATCTGGAGGGTCGGTTCGCGGACGCCCTCGTGGCGACGCTGGTCCGGCACGGGGACGCGATATGCTTCTCCGCGGCGATCCCCGGCCAGGGTGGCACCCACCACGTCAATGAGCAGTGGCCGGACTACTGGGTCGAGAGGTTCCGCGCACAGGGGTACGACGCTTTCGACCTGATCCGCCCGGAAGTGTACCGGGACGAACGGGTCGCTCTGTACTACTCATTGAACACGCTCCTCTATGCGAAGCGCAACTCAGAGGCCCATCGGCGACTTTCGAGCCGAGGGGCCCCCGTCCAGGGGCGGGTCCCGTTCCGGATCCCCCTGCGGACCCGCCACACCCGCCATCCCTGGGGCGCCCGGGCCGTCTTCCTCGCGAACCTCGTCCCCAGCGTCCGGTTCCGGGAGTGGGCCTATCTCCGCCTCCAGCGATTCCGGCAATTCCTCTCGCGAAGTTCCGGTACGGGTCCGAACTGAGATTCTCCGAGCCCTCTCCTCGCGTTGGAGAGGGAACCCTCCACCCCTTCCCTCCGCGAGGTCCGTTGCGAAGAGATTGTGCATCTGATCTAGGGGGTGCGGGACACCTCAACTCTAGGAATTGCACGGTGTTTCGTGTCGAAACCAACTCCGGAACCCTTGGAGAAGCATCCAGCACCTCCCCGCACTACACGGAGCGCAGTCGTCGGGCATTCTCCAGCTTTCGTTATATAGTTGGACCCTTAAGTCGCGCGTGAGCTATGGTCGCAGCCCAGCGAATCGCTATTGCGGCGCCCGTCCTCTCTCCGGCCGAGACCACTAACGTCTTGGAGTGCCTCACCACCAACTGGATTTCCTCCAAGGGGCGGTTCATCAACGAATTTGAGAAGGGATTCGCCGCGAAGGTAGGGGCGAAGCATGCCATGGCCGTGACGAGCGGGACGACGGCCCTCCATGTGGCGCTGGCGGCGCTGGGCGTGGGTCCGGGCGACGAGGTCATCCTGCCCACCTTCACCATGATCGCCTGCGCGAACGTCATCAAGCAGCTCGGAGCGAAGCCCGTGCTGGTCGATTCCGAACCCATCACTTGGAACCTGGACCCAGCCCAGGTGCGCGCGCGGCTCACCCCGAAGACCAAAGCGGTCATGCCGGTCCACATCTACGGGCATCCGGTCCAGATGGACGAGCTCCGGGAAGTCCTCGCTCCCCGGAACATCCCCACTCTGGAGGATGGGGCAGAAGCCCACGGCGCAGAATACAAGGGAAAACCGGTGGGCTCCCTTGCCACCCTCAGCGCCTTCAGCTTCTACGCCAACAAGATCATCACCACCGGGGAGGGTGGGATGGTCACGACCAACGACGATGCCCTCGCGAACGCCGTGCTCTCCCTCCGAGACCAGGGGTACGACCTCTCCCGGAGGAAGTGGTTGATCCACGATCGGATCGGCTACAACTACCGGCTGACCAACCTCCAGGCGGCCGTCGGCCTTGGCCAGCTCCAGCGGATGGACGAGTTCGTCGCCCACCATCGGAAGGTGGCCGCGCTCTACAATTCCCTCCTTTCGCACGTTCCCGGGATCACCCTCCCGCCCGAGCAGCCGTGGGCGAAGAACGTGTACTGGATGTACACGATCCTCGTCGACGCAGCCGCCTTCGGGATGAGCAAGGACGACCTCATGTCGAAGCTCGGCGAACAGGGGATCGACACGCGATCCGCCTTCCTTCCCATCCACCGGCAGCAGATCTACGAGCAGGAGTTCCGGGGACAGAGCTACCCCGTGGCCGACCGGCTGGCGAATCAGGGAGTGAACCTCCCCAGTGGGAACAACACCACCGAGGATGAGGTACGCCGGGTCGCCGCCGTGATCACCTCCCTCGCCCGGAAGTAGGCCAATGTCAGAGAAGAAACTCGGGGTGGCGGTCGTCGGGTGCGGCCGGATGGGAAAGCGCCGGGCGGTCGCCACGACCTCGCATCCCACCTCCCATCTCGAGGTGGTTTCCGATACCGATTTTTCCCGTGCGGAGGCCGTGGCCAAGGAACTTGGTTGCCGGGCGGTCCCCGACCCCTTGGCGGCCATCGACGACCCCGCCGTTGGCGCGGTCTTCATCAGCACGCCGAACTCCACGCACGCTCCCCTCGCCCTGCGCGCCCTGCGCGGCGGAAAGCACGTCTTCTGTGAGAAGCCGCTCAGCATCACGGTCGCAGACGCCCGCGAGATGGTCCGGGAGGCAGAGTCCCGGAAACTCTCCCTGATGGTCGGGTCGAACGTGCGTTTCTTTGAGAACGTGGAAAAGGCGAAGGAGCTCGTGGAGCACGGCGCGATTGGAAAGCCCCTCTTCGCACGGGGCTGGATCGGGCACGAGGGCTGGGTCCTCAAGACCGAGCCTTGGTCGCAGGACCCTGCCATCATCGGCGGCGGGACTCTGATGGACAACGGACCGCACATCCTCGACATCCTCCGGTGGCTCTTCGGCGACGTGGACCAGGTATCGGGACAGTCGTTCCAGCGGTTACACCAACTCCCCCCCTCCATCGAAGACAATTTCCTGGCCACCCTCGTCGGGCAGGGCGGCATGCCCATTCTTTTCCAAGCCTCATGGACCGAGTGGAACGGCTACTTCTTCCTAGAGGCCTACGGCACGGAGGGACGCATGGCCATCGACAGCCGGGGGGACGCGGCGCTCGTCACGGTCGTCGGCAAGGACAAGCAGACCCAGGCGTTCGACTTCTCCAAGGCCGAGAAGCAGTCCTTCAAACGGGAGGCCCACGAGTTCCTCGGGTCCGTCCATTCGCCCTCTCCCCACCTCGAGAGCGGTCGGGACGGGATGCGCGTGGTGGAGATCATCCAGGCACTCTACCGGGCCGCCAAGGAAGGCACCCGGGTCAGTTCCCTCGGCAGGTAGGCGTGTCCGGGACCTCCTCCCTCGGCACGGTCCCGGTCGCAAATCCTCATATTCCCTCGGAGGGATGGGGACGTCCGATGGACCGCGTCGAGAGGATGGGGCACCCTTCCCACCTCCCCCGGGTAGAGATACTGGGCTACCCGTACGTCCCCCGTCCCGACACCGGGCGGGGCATCGACCGGTATCTCTTCTATCTCGACCGTGAGTACCGCGCCCAGACCGTGCCCTACGGGATCGTGGAGAACGGCCCCTTCGCGAACAACATCGAGCAGTTGCTGATGGGGGAGCCCTCCATTTTCGCGAAGCTCATGCGCCAGCGCGCACCCCTCTGGCACGCGGTCTCCCCGGTGGGGGGCCGGGCGCTCGCCCTCACCGGCCGGACCCCCTTCGTCACCACCATCCACGACGTGATGCCCTTCTACCTCTGGAGCGCGAACCCCGTCCGCTACACCTTCCTGCGGTGGTGCATCACGGTCTCGGCCCGCCGGAGCACGCGAGTGATCGTGACCTACCAGTTCGCCAAGGATTACCTGGTGCGCCACCTCGGCATCCCCGAGGAACGGGTGCGCGTGGTCCCGATCGGGGTCGATCCCCGGGACCTGGGCGTCCCCAACAAGCCCATCGCCCCTGTCGAGAGAAAGCCCGAGGACCTGCTCTTCCTCGGGAGCTGGAACCCTTGGGCCCGTGGGGGAGATCTCGTCCTGCGCGCCATGCCCGAGGTCCTCTCGGCGTTCCCGAAGGCGCGGCTCTGGTTCGCGGGCCAGAGCGCAGAGACCGAGAACATGCGTGCCCTCGCGCGGAAGTTAGGGATTGAGAAGAGCGTGGAGTTCTGCGGGTTCCTCTCCGAGCAGGCCCTCGGGGAGAAGCTCCGGTCGGTGGGAGCCCTCGTCTATCCTTCCCGGATCGGGTTCAGCCTCTCGATCATGCAGGCCATGCATGTGGGTACTCCCGTCGTGGTGAACGACTGGTTGGACATGCCCGAGTTCGTCGGGAACTCGGGCATCGTGGTGCCCCGGGACTCCGTCCCCGAGCTCGCATCTGGAATCGTTCGGTTGTTGAGCTCCCCCTCGCTGGCGCGCGACCTCGTCGAGCGCGGACGACGGCGCGTGGGGGAGTTCAGCGTCGAACACATGATCGAGGGCACCCTCGCGATCTATGCGGAAGCGGCGGGGATCCAGGAATGAGCATCCGAACTTCCTCGCCCCCCCGACGCGGAACCGCCGACGCACTTCCGAGATCGAAAACGGTTCATGAGCGGGAAGGCTGAGGGAATGCAGGCGCCTCCCAAGGCACCCTCCGGGATTCCCGAGGCGACGGTGCTCGTGACCGCCTACAACCGATCCCGCTTCCTGGAGCGTGCCCTCGAGAGCGCGTGCGCCCAGGAGTGCTCCCCCGAGCTCTTCGAGGTGATCCTGCTGTCGAACGTTCCCGCGCACGGTGACGTTCTAAGGGCGGTGGGCGAGCGGCATCCGCGGCACCGGCTACGGTTCCAATTGGTCGGGGAGATGAGCATCGGGGAGATGCTGGCCCTGGGCGTCGAGGAGGCCCACGGTCCGGTCCTGTGCCTTCTCAACGACGATGATGAGTGGGCCCCGTCGAAGCTCACGCGGGTGCTCTCCGCCTTCCACAAGCGCCCTGATCTCGTGTACGTCTGGAACGGGGTGCAACGGATCTCCGCGACCGGGGAGACGCTGCAGACGCGGGGACGGTTCGCAGCCTCTGGGCGACCCTCGGACGAAGAGGAGCACGTCGATGGGTCGCACCCGTCCGAGCTGGCTCGGGTCCTCCGATGGAGATCCTTGGGGTTCAACGACAGCGCGATCTCACTACGTCGGGACATGGTGAGAGCGGTACTGCCCCGCCTGCGCTCGTTGCGGACCAACGAAGACTCCTTCCTGCTGTACGCGGCCGCGATCTCGGGGCGCTCGATGCTCTTCCTCAGCGATCGGTTAACGCGCTACCGGGTCCACGGGGAGGGGATGTCCCAGTCCGCGAACACGGACGAGTCGGAAGCATGGACGAAGCTGGAACAGAACGACCGGAGGGAGTTGGCCTCCTGGGAGGTGATCGTCGACATGGCCCGGGAACACCACCGATCCAACCTTCTCCCGCTGATCTTCCGGGAGAGGGAGTTCACCCGTCTCGTGGCCCTCTCCCGGGCCAAGGAAGCTTCCCGCGGCGACATCGCCCGGGGGATCGTGGCGTTCCTACCCTACTCGGCCCGCTTGCGGAGGTGGCCTGGAGCCCTCGCCCTCGGCTGGTCCCTCCTCTCCCTCTTCAGCCGGAGTCTTTCCCGCCGGGCGTACCTCGTCTCCGTCCGAGTGCAGTCGAACCGGTGAGACCGGCAGATCCGTCGTCCCGAGGCTTCCCGGCTACGAGACCACGAAGAAATCGATCGGGTCCATGTAGCCGACGGTACCCTCCAGGGTGAGCGTGACGGTGTCGTTGCCGCTGACCAAGGGGAAGGAGACTGACGTGCTGAAATTGGGGCCGAGTGCGAGGAAATCCACGCTTCCCACGTAGGCTCCGTTCACCGAGACCTTGAGGTACTCGCTGGTCTGGTAGGTGTAGCGGTGCACGGTGAGGGAATAGTTCCCCGCCGAGATGTTCTTGAGCCCGTAGGAAAGGAAGGAGCCATCGACCGCACCGTCCGTGGTGAGCGACTGGACGCTGTTGGGAACGTGAGGGAGGCCGTACGCGACCGAATACGCCGAACCGAAGTAGGCGGTGGTGAGGTTGGGACTGGCATCGAAGTAGGAGATGGCGGGCACGAATCCCGGGGCGGAACCTCCAGTGTACCCGAATACCTCGACGACCGCGTTCGAGTAGACGCGCTGGACGTACGGAAGGTGAGAGAACACCTGGATCTCGGTATCGGAGTAGCCGACCTGGAACACGTAGTATTTCATGGCAAAGACCTGCCAGGCGGCGGTCACGTTGGTCTGGGTGGGATACTCGATGGCCCGGTTGAGGAAGAAGTAGGGGTTTCCCACGGAGGGGATAGGAGGGTTGTAGATGGAATTGTAGAGATCGTACTGGGGTCGGTACATGAAGGTGAGATCCGCGAAATCCTGCATGGGCAACGGGGCCTGGTTCCCGGCCATCGAATCGACGACCACGGTGCTGCCCGGAGTGCCATGGGCCTGCAGCCACTCCGCAGCGGCCATCATGTCGGCGTTGAACAGGGACTGAGTTTGGGAGGCCATCGCGGCGGACTGGAGATTCTGCTGGACGCTGACCGCTCCGCAGGTACCGATCAGGATCACCACGAGGACGGCGGCCACCTTCCCCAGCCGGGGACGCGGCACACGGGGGCGCAGCAGGCGGTCGAGGCCAAAGGCCACGAGAGGAACCATCGAGATCCCCACGTACTCCACGAAGCGGCCAAAGGTGACTCCCAGGAGCGAAGCGACGAGGGGGTTGAAGACGAGATAGAGGCCGGCCGCGGTGAGGAGCCCGAAGGGGAGGATCCCCTCGACATGGTAGGAGAAGGGCTTCCTTCCTCGGAGGGGGATCTTGGAGAGAAGGACCTTGGCCACGGCAAAGACGGAGAGCACGACCCCGAACAGATCCAAGGAGTCGTAGAATCCCTCCATCCCGGTCCAGTTGTAGATGAGGAGCGTTCTCCAGGTGAGGTGCATGCCCCCAGAGAGACCGTTCGAGGCCCCGACGGCGTACGAGGGAACGAGATAGGGGGGCAACAACACGGCGGTCAGGACAAGCGGGGCCAGCAGCCGGGGGATCGACCAGCGCACGCCCCGGGCATGGAGCATCCAGATCCCGAAGAAGACGAAGGCAATGGCGATCAGAACGAAGGTCAGTGGGTCTCCCATGATGCCGAGGAAGAGACCGACGCTCAACAGGCTCAGCTCGTACGACTGCTTACCTGTTCCACGCAGGAGATCGGTCAACAGGACGAGGACCGCCACATAGCCCGTGAGGCTGAGGACCGCGTCCGGTATGATCCCGTAGTAGGACGCTACGAGCGAGTTGTTGAAGAAGATCGCCTTGTCGCTCCAGAATCCCAGCATCCACAGGACGGGGAGAGCATAGGTGAGGAGCGGATGTTTCGTGAAGCGGCCCACCAAGAGGTACAATCCGAGGGTGGGCAGGACGAGCAAGAGGGTGTAGAGGGGCCCTGCTACGTAGATGGCGTTGACCCCGGCCGATCCTGCGAAGACCGCGTAGAGGATGCTGATCGCCGGGTTCCCGAAGGCGGTGTTGGCGGCCGCCGGAGGGAGGAAGGGGAAGATCTGGACGGCCTTCGTCCAGTCACCGGTGCGGAGGAGAGCGTTGGCCGCACGCGCGAAGACGGCGGTGTCGTCCGCAACAAGGAATCCATGGCTCTGGACGATCAGCACAGGGATGATCACTGCGGTCGCAAGGCCCACGACGATCCCTAGGTAGGCGAGGCATTCCCGGTCCAGGGATATCCCCCCTTCCCGGAGGGTGCGAGTGATCGCCGAGAACTCCCGTCGCCCCCCGACGCCAACCAACGCCACGACGAGGGCTTCCAAGAGGAAGGTTCCCGCGAGCGAGAACGCTCCCCATCGGGCCAGGGTCCACCCAGCCCCGATGACGAGGCCCAGTCCGAGGAGGTGGGAATAGAACACCGCTTCGATGAGTCGGGGCTTTTCGGGACGGAGCCGATTCGCAAGGAGAGCGTAGACGAACCCCCCGGGAAGGACGATCGCGCAAAGATAGACGGCGAACCCCAGCAGTCCCGCCCACCCGGCGACGACGAATCCTCCGATGAGAAGGGCGGCCGCGAGGAGGGCCCCGTTACGAATCCAGCGGAAGAGGGGATCCATGAACCAAGGTCACCGATCCCAGGGGATCTGGAGCGTCACGTTCCCTCCGACCGGGAGGACCAGGGGAGTGCCCCCGTACACAGCGGTGGTGAACGGCTGGGACCCCTGCACGACAAACTCCTCCAGCACGTAGACCGGTTCCACGGTCACCGAAGGAAAGAGATAGGGCCCGAGCAGATGGAGCGTGCCCTGGGTGGCGGAGAGTTGGGGGAAACCCAGCGATTCAAAGGGGAGGAAAAGGAGGTGGCCGCAACTGCCGGGAAGGCCCTCGTAGGCGGCCCTCCCCCCCGACTGAAGGTAGATCCCTTGGATCCCCTGGGGAGCCGGGGTCCATATCCCGAAAGCCTCCAGGGAACCGGTACCTCCCTCAATGGCATGGGTGAATTCCGCACGATTGTTCACGAAGGCCGTCAGGTTCCCATCGGCGGATATCGCAAGGGAGAGTTCCCACCCCCGGGAGTTGTCCAGGGGAAACGGAGGGGACTGGGCCACGAGGTAGAAGTGCTGCCAGGTATCGTACTCGTAGTAGGACACGGTGGCCGAGGGGTTTCCGCTCCCGGTCTCCTGGACCACCACGAGCGGGGAGTAGTCCCCTGCCGTGGCAAGGAAGATGCCCATTCCCCAGGACGAGGAGTTCGGACCTCCGGAAAAGAAGACGGAGAGGGAGCCTCCCCCCTGGAGCGCTCCTCCGGCTACCTGGGAGTAATTCCCGAAGGTGAGGTGGGAAAGCGTGAGCGACGGGGAGCAAGCGGAATTGGGAGGGCTCTGGGCCGAGGGGACCCCCAGCCCGTAGGTCTCCACGGAGTATTGACCGGTGTGCACTTCGGGATTGAGCGGGAGGTAGTTCCCCGATCCGTTCAATATCGGGGAAAGGACGACCAAGGGAGCGCTCACGGGTACGTTCCCGGGGTTGGAGTAGTTGACCCAGAGGTAGGATGCCGGGCTCACGTTGGGCAATGTCACCACCGCCTGGACCGCGGGCTGTGCGGCGCTCACTATGATCCCCTCCCCGACCAGGTAGGCCGAGGCCGCCATCGCCGCCAGGATCACGGCCCCGGCGAGCAGCAAGAGACGGGTGGGCGCCGTCGAGCCCCTCCGGCGGAACCGGCGCAGCGTTCGGTCCATCGTCGATTCCAATTCCCATCCATAGATAAGGCCTGTCTTTGAGACTCCCCCGGGGGCCAAGGGGTTCCGTCCGAGAGTCCGTGCCCCGGTCCCTTTCGTCGGGCGCCGTCGGGCAGGAAGTCGAGCAGCAGTACCCTTTTTACCCGGGGGTGATGCCCCGGGCACGGGCTGGCCGCCGGGGACCCCAGCACAGCTCCTTACGAAGAGAATCCATGGCAGAACATACCGACACCCCCAGGGGGCACGTTCCCCCGCCGGAAGGGTCCGCAGAGCTGATCGAGATGCAGAAGCTCTGGGACCAGAGGGGGAAAGAGGATCCCCTCTACTATGTTCTCCGCGGGACGTTGCGCGACCGCAAGCATTGGACGAAGGAGGACTTCCTGGACCTGGGGCGCCGGGAGATCCGCGGGGTCATGGAGTACCTCGGGTCTTTTCACCTCCCTCTTCGCCGGGAACGCGCATTGGACTTCGGGTGCGGGGCCGGTCGTCTCACGCAGGGCCTGTCTCCCTATTTCGCGCGGGTGGACGGCGTGGACCATGCCCCCGCCATGGTCGAAGTCTCGCGGCGGTTGCTGCCCTCGGAGTCGAATTGCCAATTTACCGTGGCTCAGGGGGGGGACCTCTCGAACTTCGAGACCTCCACCTTCGACCTCGTCTACTCGGACATGGTGCTGCAGCACATTCCCTACCCCCACGCCCTGGATTACATCTCCGAGTTCCTGCGGATCCTTCGCCCCGGCGGGGTGGCGGTCTTCCAGGTGGTGTTGGACAACTTCCTCCTCGAGCCCATCCCGGCGGCCTGGCGGCTGCGAGCTCTCGCTGCGCTCAAGAAGGTCCGCACGGGCGAGGCGGTCAACAACATGTTCGGCCTCGACGACACCTCGGTGCGCTCCGCAGTGGAGAAGGGCGGGGGCCGGGTGCTCGATGTGCAGGAGTTCGAGGGAGATCCCTCGGTCCTACCTCCGCTGCATTCCTTTCATCGGGCCCTGGTGGCCGGACGTCCGGCCTATCTGGGCCTGTGGCTCAATGTCCGCTACCTGGCGGAGAAGCCATTGCCCGGGAAGAACGCCTGATCTCGAAGACGGGTCGCGCGTAGCGCAACCTACTTTTCCACGGGGTGGGAGTGCACGTCCCCTCGGACCCGTGTCTCGAGAAGGTGGGAACTGGGTGCCTTCTCCTCGATCAGGTGAGTTCGGTCCTCCATGGGCCTGCGCGGAAACTCGGGGAACTTCGGGCCCGGATGGGAGTATGCGGAGACAATCTGCGCCAGAGCCCTCGGGTGGTAGAGGAGGAAAAGAGAGATGCTGTGGAACTGAGAATGGCCCCCGCTCCTGGGGAGCTGGACCACGGGGACCTCGTCCAAACGGACCTTGTTCCGGCCGGCCCGTAGGAGCATCTCCACTGCGTAGTTGTACTCGGCGTGGAAGATGATGTCCGGGATCTTGTCCGCCCGGATCCCCCAGTAGCCCGAGGTAGCGTCCGTGATGCGGTAGCCCGTGAAGGAGTTCACGAGCTTGGTATACAGACGGATCCCGAAGGTTCGAGTGATGGAAAGGTGGGTGGGGTTGATGTCGCGGAAGCGCGATCCGATGATCATGTCGGCCCGCCCCGCGAGCAACGGGGACAAGATGCGCATCAGGTCGTCGGGGTTGTGCTGGCCATCCGCATCCATGTGGAGGAGGTACTGGCAGTTGAGCTGCAAAGCGGCCACGAATCCTGTGGTGAGGGGGGCCCCGATCCCAAGCGAGGTTCCGTGACGCACCGTGATGGCGCCGGCCCCACGAGCGATGATCGGGGTCGCATCGGTGGACCCATCATCCACGACGACCGTCTTGAACTCGAGCTTGCCCACCTGGGTGGGTAGTCCCGCCAGCACATCCCCGATGGTCTTCTCCTCGTTTCGGGCGCTGACCAGGATGACCACGCGGGTCATCCCCTGCGGGACCTTGCTCTGAGACTCCAAGAGCGGGAGTGCGTGCGCGAGGGCCTGCGAGCGGACCTGTTGGGAGAACACGCGGTGGTGATCATACTCCCGCGTGACAAAGGCGTACGCCAGGATGATGAAGAAGACGAAAAGGAAATCGAACCTGAGGTAGGCGGCGGACTGCCCGGGTTGACCTTCGAAAATGGAGGCCAGGACTCCGGGGAACAAACAGAAGAGGATGACAACGCCGAAGAGGACCGAGTAGAAGAGCGCCGGGAAGGGTTTCAGCCGTTGAACAGCGGCCGCAATAACCGTAGCCAGGAGGAGAAGTCCGAAGACACCAAGTAACACCTCCTGTAAGGCCGATAGACCAAGCATCTGTACGGGTATCCCAAGGTACTCCAGAGCGGTCACCCCTACTTAAACTATCGCATTTCATTGGAACCGTCCCCGGAGCGGAGGCTCGCCACGGGCCAATTGTTGCTCAGAGCTGCACAGGGGTTAGCGGGCGGCCCGGAACGTGTAGCGGCAGGGCACGCGCCGCTTGAGCGGGGTCCAGAAGGTGCAGCTCGTGCACTTGAACCCGGCCACCACCTTACCCCCGTCGAGCGTCGCATTGTGGATCTCG
>JAJYXQ010000004.1 GCA_021796385.1 Thermoplasmata archaeon
TCTACGGTGGGAAACCGGCGGCCGAGACCAAAACTTTCGAGAAGACCCGCGGACCGTTCCCATCGATCCAGGAACGGTGGACCTCCCAGGGTTCCGGGACATCCTCGAGGTGGACCACCCCGAGGGAACCGGTCGGGCCGTGGTCCTCGTGCCTTGGTGGGGACTCACCTGCCGACAGAAGGCCCGGGGGGGGCCTCCCCGACCAAAGGGGATCTTCTTCGATACTCTCACACGGATCGCCGAACAGCACGGCCGAGAGAACGTGCTTGTCCTCAGCCTCGAAGAGTTTGCATCGAACCGGGATTCGAGGACCGCCCGCCGTGAAGCCCTGCGACAGGCTGGCCTTCCCCCCGACCCTCGGAACGCCACAGACGGCGCCGACTGGGTTCGAAGATATCACCGGGCCTTCGAAGCCGCACGGGGCGGAAGGGATCCTCGGGTCCTCCACCTTTTCGGAGCTTTCGCCGAAGATCGCTCGGCAGGACGCGAGTTTCCCTTTACGGTTTGTATTGGGCCCTTCGGTTGTCCCCCTGCGTCGACAATCCGGCGGGTCACTGGCCCACACCGGTTCATCCCCCCCTATCGAGTGGTGTGGTATGCCTCCCCTGAGAGTTCCCCGGAATTCCTCTACCGGATGCTCGGTGACCTGCGAGACGCTCCTGAACGTATCGATCTCTGGATCCGGACGGGGACCCTTTGGGGACCCGAACGTAGGCCCGAAGCGATTCCACCCAGGGTACGGGTCCGGTTCCTCCCGTGGCAGAGCTCGCAAGTTTGGGACCACACCCTGGTCGGTGCCCACCTCGTCATCGTCGGAGGAAGCCAAAGCCTGGTCGATGCGCTCGCCGCGGGAAAGCCCTTTCTCTACTTCAATGGGTTCTCGAGCGGCTCCGCGGGGGATTCCCGTGCGTACCGCAGAGAGAAGCTCCAGAACTTGCTGACCGCGTGGAAGGCGCGCGGAGTCTCGGTACGCGTTCGACAAGACCTCTTGGACTTCGCCGATGCACGAAGCCCCGGGAAGGTCCTCCTCCGGGCGCTCCGAGACCCAAGGTGGTCGCGGGAAGAGCTACGACCGCTCCGAACGGGTCCTTGGCCCCCATGGGCGATCCCCGAGGAGAGACGGAATGGTGGTGCTTTCTTGCGAAAGGTGGTGGAAGATTGGAAGACGTATCCGGGAACGCTGAAGGATTTCGTCGGCAAGACCCGGCATCGGCGGGCTTCCTCATGCTGACGAACTTCCCCAAGCGCAACCGCAGGCTCCATTGGTATTTGGGGGGCCACAAGCGAAATTCGTGTCGCAAAAGGGGAATTCCGGGTTCGAACCCGGGTCCTTGCATCAACACCTGAGCGCTTGATTACAACCCTTTAAGAGTGGGCGCCGCTGTCGCCGTCGTACCTATGGGGCCCTCGAAGGACCGTCCGCTGGAGCGATTGGGGGCTGTTCTCTTCATCCTCGGGCCCATCGAGTTCGTGGCGGCGATGGGTCTCCAGGAGGCCTTGCTCGGCGGAGCCTACAACCCGCTGACCATGGTCATCAGCAACCTCGGCGTGGCCCCGTACGACTACCTCTTCAACGGTTCGATCATTCTTCTTGGCATCATGACCGTCCTCGCCGTGGTCTTGACGTTCCACAGGTTCCCGGCCCGGCTCTCCTCCCTTTTCGGCCGCGTGTTCCTCGTCCTGGCGGGGATCGGCGCCTTGGGGGTCGGGGTCTTCAACGAGCACACGCACGAACATGGCTACTTTGCCGCGGGTGCCTTCATCGGGGCCGGCATTGCACTCCTTCTTTTCGCCTGGAGCTTCCGAAGACTGCCGGAGTGGAAAGGGTGGGCAATGCCCACCGCCCTCGCCGGCCTCGTCGACATGGTCTCTCTCGTGGTGTTCGTCGCAACACCGACCTTGAAGGGACTGACCGAGCGATTGATCGTGGTCCCGGTCCTCATCTGGGCGCCCTTCCTCGGTTGGCACTTCTGGAAGGTCCACGCGGACCGATCGCCCGAACCGATTCCACCCGCAGCCCAACCGGCTTCCGCATAGTTTTCCCCGGAAACCTTCGGAATGCCCGTCTCAAGGGATTACCTCATACCCGTTATGGATGCATACCCAAGATTTAGAGCGGCCTGCGGCTTTTAGGTAGGCCACCCGCCACCGAATTTAGGTGATACATAGAGTGACCAGACCAGGGGTGTTAGGCCCTCGGTTCGAAAACCCCTTATCTTCTGCACGGTTTTGCGCTCCTCGTGTGTGACGGATGCCCGTACAAGAGCGCGAGGGACCTCTGCCCCTGTCCCTGCGATGAACGCACGCGCATCGCCACCTTTCCGGGGGGAAGGGCCCTCGAACGGCGTCCCTTAGGTTCGCCCCGTTACATCATTTCGTGCAACGAGTGTGGCCACACAGTTCGCAAGGCGCTGCCGCCCGACCCGAAGTTACGCGCGATGCGGTTATTCGGCGTCGTCACTGCGGTGGTGGGGGGCGGCATGATCGGTGGCGGCCTTCTATCGATACGATATGCGCCCGAGGACCTGTTCCTCTGGGCCTTCCTTCTGATCGTCGGTACCGCCGTCGCCGTGGCCGGAGTCAACGGACTGATCTTCGGATTGTCTTCTCCGGGAGAGATCGAGGTCCGCCTCGGGTGAGCCCCCCACCCCGCTACTTGGGAACGCCCTTCTTGGCTTCGGCCTGGAGCTTCTTCGCCCGTTCCTTCGCCGTCAGGCCGGTCGCCAGCTCGAGGAAGCGGTTGTACGCCTTGATCGTGGCCATTTGCTGCTCCCCGGGGACCTTGGGGTCCATCAGCGTCTCGACCATGAGGGAGCGACCATCCGTCCGCACCCTGAGTTCCTTGATGGCGAGGTAGGATAGCAAAAGGGTATCCCCTTCAACCCGCGGGGAAACCCCGAAGGCTTCGGTCATCCGTTTCGATAGCGGGTCTAGGTTCAGGTCTTTGCGCGCTTCCCGGGACACTGGGTAGGTCTGCATCTTCTTCTCCGGAGGTAACTCCCCCGACCCGCACAGGGATAAATGCTCTTTGCCGGGCACGGCGCGGCGATAGCAACGGATATCACCCGCGGCGGTCTCCCGTGCCGAACATCCGGGGGAAGACCGCGCTAGCCGCCTCCCTCCGGATGGACCCAACGAGGAAACACATGGTCGTAGCACCCTATGGTGGTAGGCTGGTCGATGGCGAGATGCACGGCCCAGAAGCGGAACGACGGATTTCGGACATTGGCGAACTTCCCCTCCTGCGCCCCTCGGTCGACCATATATACGATACGGAGAAGATCGCGATCGGGGCTTACAGCCCTCTGGAGGGCTTTCAGTGCCAAGCGGACTTTGAGCGCGCCCGCGATTCCATGGAACTGCCCGATGGTAACCCCTGGTCCATGCCCATCTTCCTCGCCCCGGGAGGTAAGGACAACGAGACGATCGTCGCTGCTGCCTCCCCATCGGATGAACTGGCGATCGCCGACCTGCACGGCCGTCCGTTCGCCCTCCTGAGCCTGGAGGAGAAGTTCGCCTTCGACCCCAAGGAGTATGCCGAGAAGGTCTACCGAACCACGGATGTCGCCCACCCAAACGTGGGCGACCTGAAGGAATTCGGAAGGACGGCCCTTGCCGGCAAGGTGCGGATGCTGCGCCGGCTCGACCTTCCCTCCGCGCGCTTCGAGCTCAGCCCTCGGGAGACCCGAGCGAAATTCGAGGAGCGGGGCTGGAAAGGGGTCGCGGGGTATCAGGCACGGAACCCCCCCCATACCGCCCACGAATACCTCCAGCGGCTCACGATCGAGCGGGAAGATGTTGACGGCATCCTCATCCATCCGGTGGTCGGGAAGCTCAAGAAGGGCGACTACAAGCCCGAGGTGATCATGCGCGCGTACGAAGCCTTTGTAGCGCATTACTACCGTCCGGAGCGAGCGATCCTCGCATCCTTCTCCATCACGATGCGGTATGCGGGACCCCGCGCTGCCCTCTTCTATGCTATCGTCCGCCGGAACTATGGGTGTTCACACTACATTGTCGGCCGGGACCAGGCCGGGGTCGGCACCTACTACGACCCCTTCGACTGCCATCGCATCTTTGATGGCCGGGACATCGGGGTCATCCCTCTCCGCTACCAAGAGACCTTCCACTGTACCCGGTGCGGCGGGATGGTTTCGACCAAGGTTTGCCCCCATCCGAAGGAGGCACGCCTCAGCACCAGCCAGACCAAGATCCGCCAGTTGCTGACCGAGCGCAAGCCGCTTCCCCCAGAGATCCTCCGTCCGGAGGTCGCCGAAGTGCTCATGGATGGGGACGTGATCAACGATTAGTGGCCCGCCGTCGTAAAGGTCAGCCCGGGTATTGGGGACCCGACGGGGGGCCACCGAATGCTTGGGGTGGCGGGGGAGGAGCGGAAGTCCGTCCCTTGCGTCGTTGACGGACCGCCAGTGCTACGCCGATAACCACGGCGGCAATGATGATCACCAACACCAGATAGATCGTCTCCGGACTTCCGCTCGGTCCGGGCGGAAGTGGACACCCGGTCCCCGAACTGGCACAGGAACGGATCGGCGAGACCTTCAAAGAGGCGTTGGCGTAGGCGCTCCGGCCCAAGGCATCCCGCACAACGACCTCGATCGTGTAGTTCCCGGCGGTGTAGGTGGTACACGCGAACCGGGAAGCGTTCTGGGTCGAGCACCCCGTGGGGAGGCCGGAGTATGCGAACGACAAGGGCAACGCACCCCCCGTCACCCGTACGGAGAGGTTGAAGGGTGATGAAACGTTCACCGGGCTCGGGGCAATGCTGAACGAAAGGATGGAGGGGGCGATCGGCTCCACGGTCACGCTGGTCGTGGCGTTCGCGGCCTGTCCCCCCGAATCCGTCAGCGCGACTTTCACCAGGAATTGTCCGGTCGAAGAAGGGGTGCAGGTGAGGGACGAAACGTCCGCGCTACTGCACCCGGGCGGTAGGGCGGAGTAGACATACCTGTACGGGGCGGTACCCCCGCTCAGGACGACCGTCAAGGTCAGTGAATGGTTCACGACTACCCGAGACGGTACGGCGCTGAAGCTCGAAATCCGCAACGGGTTCGGGAGCGCCTGGACGGTGAGCGCGGTACTGGCCGAGGCCGATGCGTGATGGGTATCTGTCACCGTGATGTTCACGGTGAAATTGCCGGCCACCGTAGGGGTGCAGTTCAGTTGCGAAGTGTTGGCCGTGACGCACCCGGTGGGGAGGCCCGCGTAGGAATAGGCATAGGGAGCAGTGCCTCCGCTCGCGCTCACGGTGAACCGGGTCGTGGACCCCACCTTGATGGACGATGGAGTGGCATTGAACGCCGAGATGGTGACCGGGGGAGGGACCCCTGGGGACACGGTGATGCATGTGCCCATGGCCGCCCCGATGTCCTCTGGGTTCGCTGCATCCGTCACGACTACTTCCGGACAGAAGATCCCCGGGGCCCCGTACTCATGGACGTTCTTCGTGGTGCCGTTGAAACCGTACGTATTGTCCCCGTAATAGTAGGTGAACTGGTATGGGTTCGTGCCTCCGGTGGCGGTCGACTGGAACGTGACCGGAGAATTCACCCCGACGAGCGAGACTGACTCCGAAAGCGTGGCGGTCAGGTTCTTTCCACCAAGGTTCACGACGACCGGGAGCGAGGTGGAACTGTTAGATGCGTTATCGAACACCGTCACCATCGCCGTGTAGACCCCCTTCGAAGGATACGTGTAGTTCAGGGTGGATCGCGAACCGGTCCACTGCCCGAGGTAGAGGCCCGGGATGAAATCGAAGGAGTATGGGGGCCGGCCCCCGGTCGCCCTCGCGACCAAGCTCACGTTCAACCCCTTTCCCCCCGGGACGAGGGTCGCCGCCAGAGAGACTCGGAGAGTGGAGTCGGCCGGGGGCCGGTACGCGGCGAGCGCGGGCAAAAGTTGGCTCGCGTTCGGAGAACCAAGTCCCGTGACCGGGTCCCAGTACGGACCCGCCGAGTAGCCGTTGTTTCCGATCGTGATGTCGTGGAAGTCTTGGTGGTACGCCGTGGTGTTCCGCAAGATGCGGTAAAGGGAAGGACCAAGGAGACCGAGACCGCCGCCGTGGATCTGGTCGGCCACCGCCGTCCATCCGGCCCACATGGGTGCGGCCTGGCTCGTCCCGCTCGAGGCGTCGGCCGAAACATCGGGGACCCCGCGGAGCCCCTTCGTCAGCTGACCTGGGCCCTGTTGCCACCAGGGTTGGGCCCACGGGGCATATCCCCCACCGCCTCCACCGAAGTTACCGGTACAGTTCGTCCCGGTCCCGTTCCAGCCCGTTTCCCCCTGATAGACCTGGCCAGTGCCGTTCGGGATGGTTCCGCCCACACCGACCACGAATGGGTCGCTGGCCGGGTAGTCCGTCGAGAATCCGGCCGTACCGTCCGCCGCGCCACAATCCCCAGCTGCAGCGAACGGGGTGATCCCGATGGCGGCGGCTTCCGCGAACACCGGGTGAAGGAACGCATACGAACCGTCCCAAGAGGCATTGCAGGAATAGTAGGCCAAACAGGGGTTCTGCGGCGGAACCTGCATCAGACCTACATCCGGCTCTCCCCAAGACATCGAGATGACCTGCGATACGTTGTGCGCCACGAGGTAATCTACCGCCTCGTACACGGCAAAGGACTGGTCGGAGGCGAAGGTGACGTCGATCGTCGCTCCCGGCGCCGTCATGTCCACCATGGACTGGTCGAGGTTGGTCTCTCCACCCCACCCACTGGAGGCGCTGTTGTTCAGGTTGTAGGTCGTGGGGATCGGATAGAGGAAGTTCTCATGGGGGACCGGAAGCCCTCCCCCGGAGGCCCATTGCGTGAGCGACGTGGACAACATGGATTGGGTCTCCGCGCTGTCGTAGGCGTCGACAATGCCCACAGTGACCCCGGCCCCGG
Source organism: Thermoplasmata archaeon (assembly GCA_021796385.1). Lineage (GTDB taxonomy): Archaea > Thermoplasmatota > Thermoplasmata > Lutacidiplasmatales > UBA184 > JAJYEA01. The sequence continues at coordinate 6,906 of JAJYXQ010000004.1, forward strand.
TGTACCCTTTCCGGAACAAGGGATATTCGTTGTAGTACCCCGGCTCGTCGCAAGCTTGGGTGCCGTTCGTGCAGGTCCAATTGCCGTGGGTCAGTGTGGGGCTTGGTCCTGCGGTAGTCAACCCCAGCGTAAGGAAGGAGGAAGACACCTTTTCCGGTGTGGGGCCCGTAAGGTTCGTGAATCCGGTCACGGCATCGATGTCCAATCGCGCGGGGACGAGGACGGGAGCGCTGGGTCCGAACACCTCCCGCCCGTCAGCCATCGAGTACCGGTGGATGTCGGTATGGAAGGCGTTTGCGACCTCGGAAGAAGTCCCGACGAGACCCAGCATCAGGCGGTCGCTGGTGGTCAAAGGATGGAGACCGAGTCCGGAGTAGTACTGTTCTACGGCGGCGTATTCCGCGGGAGTCGGGGCGAAGAGGCGACTCCATTCCTGCGGTGTCAATGTGCGTCCGAAATAGGGAGAACTCGGAGAATCCATCGCATAGACGTACGCATCGGCGGCCTGAGGGTCGGGAAGCCCCAGCGACACTCCGACCATGAGCTGTTGGGTTTGGTACGGTCCGAGGTCCTTGACAACCCCGACGGCATCGACCATGGAAGGCAGTAGCGCCTGCAACCCATGCAGTCCTCGCTCCAAGGTCGTCGATGCCGCCGGTACGGTCTCGATCACCAAGGCCGAAGAACCCACGATAAGGAGGACACTGAAGACGATGGAGAGCCGCGGGTCCCGCACGGAAGGCAGCATGTCCCCCCGGCTCATAACCCCTCTGGGCCGTGCCTTAGGGGACCGAACCGGGCTCCCGACCGACCCGCAGCGTTAAAGAAGACTATATATCACACCCCCCTTTGGGAGAGGCCGCTTTAGCGAGCGAGATGGCGGAAGAGGAGATCCCCCGTAACTATTCCAGCCTCCCATTCTTCATCGTCTTCGGGGCGTTGATACTGGGGCTGTACTACTACTGGGACAGCCCGACCCTCCTTGCGCTCGGCTTGGTCGGCCTCATCCTCTTCATCATCCTTGCCCTAGCGTTCCTGCTGATCTCCTACGATGGGGAGAAGCGCTCGATGCTCTACGGGTGGAAGTCGATCACGACGCGATTGCCCGCCGTTTCAAAGCCCGATGGGCATGTCCACTTCCGGACCAAGCTCTTCTGGACGACCACCGTCCTCCTCCTCTACTTCATGCTCACCAACATTTTCATCTACGGTATCAGCACGGCGAATTCCATCGACCTCTTCGCCAGTTACCGGGCCATCCTCGCAGGGGCGCAAGGGACCATCATGCAGCTCGGGATCGGCCCCATCGTGACCGGGTCGATCATCATGCAGCTCTTCACCGGGGCCAAGATCATCAACCTCGATCTCACCGACGATGAGGACAAGGGGATCTACCAGGGCTCCCAGAAGATCATCGTCCTCCTGATGATCTTCGTCGAGGCCATCCCTCAGGTCTATGGGTATCTCAACCCGAGCTCCACGTTCGTCGCCGCCCTTGGGGGTATCTCCCCCGCCAATGCCCAGCTCCTTGCGGACGTCATCATCATCTCCCAGATCGCCTTCGGGAGCTACCTCGTCTTCTTGATGGACGAGGTCGTAAGCAAGTGGGGGATCGGCAGCGGGATCTCGCTCTTCATCGCCGCTGGGGTCTCACAAGCCATCGTCACCGGGACGATCAACTGGTTACCCGCCACACCGAGCCAACCGCTCTCCACGTCGAACCCTCCTGCCGGCACCATCTTCAAGACCTACTACCTTCTTACCCACCTGAACGCAGGACAGCTGGCCGGTGGTGGGCTGGAGCAGATCCTGCTCCACTATCCCAACCCGATATCTGCGCTGCTTGGGACCGCCGCCATCTTCTTCTTCGTGGCCTGGACCGAGTCGACCCGCATCGAGCTACCCCTGTCCCACGCAGAGGCCAGGGGTGCCCGAGGCCGGTACCCACTGCGGCTGATGTACGCCTCGAATATCCCGGTGATCCTCATGTCCGCCCTCCTGGCAAATGTGACGATGTTCACCCTCCTTTTGTGGTCGAACCCCACGTTGATGCACTTCCCCGGCATTGGGCACCAATGGTGGATCGGTAGTTACCCCGCCTCGCAGGCGGCTGCCCAGTCATTGGGCGTTTCCACCTCCACACCGCTGACGGGTGGCGCCTACTACGTCTCCGTCGTCAACGGCCTCGAGAGTTGGCTCCTGCCGATCTTCAACCCGCAACTCTATGGGAATTTCCTCACCGGTCACTCCGTGGGCCAAGGGCTCATCCACGTGGCCGTTTACTTTGGTCTCATGGTAGGCGGATCCATTCTGTTCGCCAAGTTCTGGATCCAAACCACGAACATGGGCCCGGAGGCCGTGGCACGCCAGATCGAGGCGAGTGGTATGCAGATACCTGGATTCCGGCGAGACCCGCGGGTCCTCCGGCGTGTACTGGAGCGTTACATCCCAGTGATCACGATCATCTCCGGGGCGACGGTCGGGGCGCTCGCGGCCGGGGCGGACCTCATTGGTACGGTGGGGCAGACCTCCGGAACCGGCGTCCTGCTGACCGTGGGCATCATCATCAACCTCTACGAAACCATGGGCCGCGAGCAGCTCATGGAGATGAACCCGTTGCTCCGACGGTTCCTCGGCGGAGAGTGAGCCATGTCCCCTCCCCCGGAGCCGGCGGGCCCCATCGCTGCGAAGTCCGAAAAGCCGCTGCCCTCCACGGATGACGAGGAGGAGGATGAGGAGACCGATGCCGGGCAGGAGGACGATACGGAATCTCCGGGCGGAGAGAGCACTCCGGTGGAAAAGCCCACGGTGGCCCCAGCGGGACCTCCCCAGTTCAAGGTTTCCAATTTCATCCTGATCTTCCTCTTTTTCCTCGGCATCTGGATGCTCTTCGACACCGCGGCCCGGATGCAGGTCGCCCAGGGCCTCGGCTATCTGCTCTATCCTGCTTTCGGCTTCAACGGACGCTTTCCCCTCCTCACCATGGCCCTGATCGGGCTCCTCCAGATGCTCTTCAGCGCCATTGCGTACAATTATACGACGGACTGGGTCGAGCAGGCCCGGGTGCAAGCCCACGCGAAGGCCATCCGCCCTCTCCAGATGGCGGCGGTGCGCAGCGGCAAAAGGCACCACCAGGAAGCCATCAAGCCTCACATGAACGACCTTAACGCCCGACAATCCCGTCTGATGATCGGACAGCTCAAGGGAATGGCGGTGACCTGGTTCCTGTTGATCGCGATGTACACGTGGGTCTACATCTTCCTCACCACCACGAACCCCGTCACGAAGACCACCGTGGTCCTCTTCGGGGCCCAAGTCGATCTGCTGGCGAACCTGTGGATCATCCCCGCCTGGTTCCTCGTCTTTTCCCTCTACACTCTGCCTTTCAATCTCATTCTCCGCCGAGTCTTCAAGCATGTGAGCCTGCGGAGCCACCCCATGCTCCAATCCCCCGCGCCCAGCAACCCATGATCGGGGTGACCCTCACTATCGGGGGTCCCCCGGGAAGTGGCAAGAGCACCCTAGCTCGTTCGCTCGCTCGGATCCTGGGCCGGGAGTACGTCTCTGCAGGAGAGATCTTCCGGGCCGAGGCTGCCCGCCGAAAACTGTCACTCTCCGAGTTCGGTGCCTTGGCGGAAAAGGACGAGCGGATCGACCTCGCCCTGGACGAGCGGATGATCGCCGCGGCGGGCCCGCGGGAGGTCCTCGAAGGACGCATCATCGGCGAACTCCTGGCCCGCCGAAGGATCCCCGTCTTCCGGATCCTCATCACGGCCGAGGAGCGCATCCGGGCCCAACGCGTGCAGGGGCGCGACGGAGGCTCGTACGAAGAAGTGCTCTCCGCAATGCGAATACGCGAGCAGACCGAAGCCCGAAGGTACCTGCGGTACTACGGTATCGATCTCTCCCGCATGGGGTTCGAGCTCGTCATCGACTCGACCCGGTTGGACCCGGGCCAAGTCGTCCTGCGGACCCTTGAAGGAATCCCCGAGGAGTGGAAGGAGCGGGCCTGACGGCCTACTGCTCCCGCATGCGCCGTGCACGGATCCGTCGCCGCATCCGCTTCTTTCGCCACTTCCAGCGCATGTGCCCTCGCTTCTTCCAGACGCGGGAACTACGTTTCATCCAAAATCCCTCGGGCCTACTCGTCCGGGGTTATAAAGTGTGCGAGCGGGGAGCGCGGGACCGACAAGACCGTGCCATCCGGCAGGTGTCGTGACTGTGGGAAGGGAGTCCCCTCCAGACCTTCTCAAAAGGCTCGCCGAAGCATCCTCGTGTTACGGTCACTTCGGATGGGGGTACCGAGCCCACATATCCCAGCGTCATGGTTCCTCGGTCGCTCACTGAAGGGATGTCCGTTCAGGAGAAGCGCCGCCGGTCGGGTGGACCTTCGGAGTAGTACGAGCGGTGTACCCGCGACCCACGCTTAGGGGAGCATCATCGGTGTCGTCCACAGCATTCCCACAGAGAGTTAGAGCAGGTCTCGCAAAGGGTCCTGCTCAGGATCATGTGCACCGAACTTCGGAGGGATCGGAGGGTTAGGCGAGACGGGGGTAGGCCGGTCCGGTGGCACCTGATGGTCGGGTACCGGGACGGTCCCTTGGAGAGCGGACTTCCGTAGAGGCCGTGAACCCCTCCGAGACCTCGAGATCGCCGCCAGGACCAAGAGGGCGGAGGCCACCACGACCACTAGGATAACCCAAAAGACCCATGACGCGTTCGGAGGAGAGGACGATCCCGTCACGGTGACGGGGTGACCCGTGCCGGTGAATTCAGTCGTCCAAACGGCCTTCACTCCCTTGGCATCCGTGACGGTCAGGCTCGGATAATAGGTGCCAGCGCCGTGGTAGGTGTGGGTGATCGGTCCCTGGGACTCGGTGAGGACGGATGTTCCGTCCCCAAAGCTCCAGTTGAGGGCGTAGGGCGCGAACCCTCCTTGGATCGCAGGGAAGAAGGTCAGCGTCAGGGGGGCGGATCCGTGGAGCTTGAATGCGGTGACAGATACTGCAAACCCATTCTCTATGCTCGCCGTACCATTACTGCTGACCGTGACGAACACCCCGGAACTCGCCTCGTCTCCCGCTCCATCGATAACGAACAGGGTGCTCACATAAACCCCGGGAGTGAAATATGGATGAACCACCGAAGCTCCGCTCGCCGAAATGCCATCGCCAAAGTTCCAAGCGAAGGAGTACGGGGCCCGCCCACCCTCGGCGACCCCGGTGAACTGAACAAATAGAGGTGCGGGCCCCACGGTCTGTGATTCGGAGATAGAAAGCTCGAGACTCCCGGATTCGTTGGTCGGCGGGACGGGATCGGCAATGACGGTGGACGTGGATTGCGAGACCAGCCCATTCGCATCAACGGCCGTAAGCACCACCGTATAGGTTCCGGCGGCGGCATAGGTGTGCTGCACCATGGTCCCGGTTGCGGTGAAGCCATCCCCGAACGACCAGACGAAAGTGTAGGGTGCTTGACCCCCGGATGCATTGGCATCGAACGCAACCGGGAGAGGAACAACTCCCGTCGAGGGCGTCAGCCTTACCATGGAGGAGAATGACCGGGTCCCGTTCGGCCAGATGTTCACGGTAGCCCCGTAGACGATCGAGGTACCGGCACTGTCCTTCACGGTCATGGTCAGATCTCGGACGCATGTCGCTCCAGCGCTACAGCCGGCGGTCGAAGCGTAGGTATGGGAGACGATGGATCCATTGCCGGAACCACCGTCTCCAAAGTTCCAGAGGTAGGTGTAGGGTCCTTTTCCGCCGCTGGCATTTCCGGCCACCGTCACGGTCAGGGGGGCAAAGCCACTCGTGGGTGAATCGAACAAGATGGCCGCGTGCAGTCCCGTGGCGTTTGCGGACGTGATGGTCACTTCGCCCCGGCTGATCGCGACCGCTCCCGCGCTATCCGTGACGGTAAGGGAGACGTTGTAGCTGCAGAGGGCGGCCTGGGGAGCACAACCCGAAGGGGCTAGGAAAGTGTGGACGGTATCAACTCCAGTGGCGCTGGCCCCATCCCCAAAGTTCCACACGTAAGTGTAACGGAGACTGCCGCCAGTTGCTTCCCCGGTCATCTCCACGGAAAGTGGGGCGGGACCCGTATTGGGGGTGTTGAACTCGATGACGGCCTGGAGTGGCCCTCCAGCGATGACCGTGAGTGCCGCCGACGCCGATGCCAACCTGCCTGCGGCGTCTATCACGGTGATGGTCACCGTGAAGTTTCCCACCGCGGTCGGGGTGCAGGTCATCGATGGCGCGTTGCTAGCGTTGCAACCGGATGGCAGTCCGGACCAATTGTACGAAAGCGGTGCAACCCCACCGGAAACATTGGCGCTGAGGGTGATCGAGTTTCCAAGAGAGATCGGATCAGGCGAGATCAGGAATGATGATATGGAGGGACCGCCCCCATTGACAGTGAGCACGAGGGTCCGGGAGACCGCACTCCCGTGGGAATCCGTCACTGTCGAGGTCACATCATACGTTCCCGCCGTGGTGGGAGTGCAGGAGAGTACCGAGGCGTTGATCGACGAACAGCCGGGGGGCAATCCACCAAAGGAGAAAGTAAGCGGGCTTATCCCACCCGCCACTGTGACGGATAGCGTGGTCGATGTACCGACCGTCACAGGATCCGGGGTGGCGGAAAAGGACGTTATGGTAAATCCTGTAGAGGGGTTGACTGTCAGATTGGTGCTGGCAAAGACGCTTTGAGAGGCGGCATCGGTCACAAAGACCTTGATGATGTAGTTCCCCGTGCCATTGGAAGCGGGCGTGCAGTACAAGGATGAGGCGTTGGTCGAAACACAACCCCAAGGCAGGCTGTCGTAGGTGAATGAATATGGCAAGTACCCACCGGCGACGGATACGCTGAGGACCGTGGAATTGCCCACGGTGATGGTGCTTGGGGAGGCAGTGAACGAGGAGATGACGGGAGAGGTACACCCCCCCGGACCGACGAAGATCCTCACGTGCTGTGTCGCGGTATGAGAGTGGCTATCGGTAACCACCGTCGTCACGGTGAAGTTCCCGGAGGCGGAGAACACATGGGTTGGACTCTGGGTGTAGGCGTAGCTCCCATCCGAGAAGTTCCAGAAGTACGTATACGGTGGAGAACCCCCGGAAGGTGAATCGCCGAAGGTCACATTGAGCGGGGGAGAACCGCAGACGGGACTGGCCGAAACGGACAAGGTGAGCGGAGGGTTCCCGGTCACGGTGATAACTAAGGGGTGGGCCGTGGCCGTCCTCCGCATTTGGTCTGTGACGGTCAGGACGACGCTATAGTTCCCCGGGGTTGTGAAGGTGTGGTTTGGGTCCTGAAGGTACGACACCGCGCTCCCATCGCCGAAGTTCCAAGAGAAGTTGTACGGGCCCGTTCCCCCGCCGGCGCTACCGTGGAACGCGTCGGTAAACGGCGCGACACCCGAGGGGTATGAGGCCCCAGCGGACACGTTGAGTGCGGAGAGGTTGGTCCACAGGCCGAGGTGGAAGGTCCAAGTGTCGTTGAAGAGGTTCCAGTTGGTTCCAACCCCTCCGAACATGACCGCGTATCCATCCCCCCAATCGTAGGATAGGCCTTCGGCGATGCGGTTCGAAGGTACCCAGTCGATCGGCCCGGCGCTCCAGTTGTTCAGGTCGGTCCAAATGCCGGCATGGTATGTCCAATAGCCATCCTGCGTAAAGGCCGAAGTATTGTCCTCGGCGCAGGTGTACAAAGCATACCCATCGGAGGCATCGTACGTCAAACCGTCATTGAACGGCCCGGGAGGGGCGTTGAGACCGCAACTGGGTTGGGAGGGCCCTCCACACAGGACCCCCCCGATAGGTATCTGGGTCCACGTCCCGTTATGGAATCTCCAAGTGTCGGTAAGGGTGAGCGGCGCGATCATGTTGACCGGCCAAGCGGTCCCTCCGAACATCAGAACATACCCGTCGGAGAGATCGTAGGTCATGCCGGCGCCCGCTCGACCGGCGGGGCCACCCGGTTTGGTGATGTTGGTCCATGTACCGGCCCGGTACTTCCACGTGTCGTTGCATAAGGTCAGATGGACGCCCTCGTTGCAGGCGCCACCGAAGAGTACCATATACCCATCCGAGGTGTCATTAGTCATCGCCGACGATAACCGGACGGGGGGAGAGGTCGCAGGGTAGAGCTCGGTCCAGGTGCCCGCGTGGAAGGACCATGTCTGACCGGCGGACACACAGTTCGCTCCGCTCCCAAAATTCCCTCCGGCGAAATACAGAACGTATCCGTCGAAGCTGTCGTAGGCCATCACGGAACCCATGCAGCTTTCCGGGGAGTTGGTCACGTTGAGATGGGTCCAGGTGTCCCGCTGGAAGACCCACGTTTGCGTCCCATTGAGAGACCCGTTCCCCGTCGCACCCAGAAGGACCATGTATCCATCGGCGGGGTCGTTCGCCAGTTGCATATTGTACAGGCCGAATTTCGGAGGCAACGTGCCTCCGACGGAGGGGGTATTGAAACCCGGGACCTTCGCGTTGGGAAAGGGCCCGAGCACGCTCTGGGAACAGGCCAAGTTCTCGTCAAGCTCCGATATCCTAAGAGGGAACACGATGGATGGATGATCTTTCTTGCAGAAGGATAGCGGGGTGTCAGCCCAAGACACGAGTTTGGAGGTAGTTCCGGACATCGTCGCGGCATTCGTCGTGTTCGCCGGCGCCAGGGAAGTCGGAGCGGCCCCGGTGGGAGCCCTGACCAACAGATCCAGTCCTTGGACCCCGGGGGAAGTTACCGCTTGTATTACCATCACCGCACAAACAAGGAAAATGGCGGTCGTCCACAGCACCATGGTTCTTTGGGGCGAACCCAACTTCCACATCGATAAGATAATATGAAGAACCCAACATAAGCGGCAGGGCGGGAGTGCGACAGCTCGGCCGCCCTGCATGACAGAGTCTCACATGGATAAGGGTGACAGGAAACGCATCGTGTCCCCCAATGAGGCCCGAGTCGTCTGGAGCATCCTTTCGGGGGGATTGGAATCCGAAGAGGACAGGATGCGGGATTCGGGTATCCCCCGGACGACGTACCGGGATGCGAAGCATCGCCTCTACACGGAAGGCATCCTAGTGGATCGTTTCATTCCCAACCCCTCCGTGGTTGGCATCCCGTGGGTATCGTTCCTTCTGACCCGACCATCGGCCGAAGAAGCGGGCGCGATCGCGAAGCGACTTTCCGGGACCACGGGAGCGGTCGAGGTCTGGTCGGGACCCGATGTCGCCTTCTCGGTGATCTTCCACCGCTCCGAAAATGCGTTCAACGCTTTCAAGAAGAGCGTAGAGAGTGGCGAGTTTGGAGCGGAGGTTTCCTATGTTCAAGTGGACACCGCAAGGGCCCCCGACCCGATCTCGCAAGTACCCGTCTATTTTGACTTTGAGGGGGTCTGGGTACACTTTGGGGGCTTCTCGGGGACGAGGACCTACCCTCGCCCACTCCCTGCGCCCCCCCGGGGTGAACCCACCGGTGGGAAGATGCCTTCCTCGATCGCGTCCCTTCTGACCCGACCTTTCACGAGGCCTTCGCACCTGATCGGACCGGCCTCTGTCCCAAGGTCTCAAAAAAGGAACCTCAGGGAGGGAAAGGCCGAGTGGAGGACCTTCCTCGGGCTTCAGCATCTAGGCACCCTGAAGTACAAAGGAGCCACCTTTCAAGACCTCGTATTCGTGGCTGGTGAACTCAGGGAGACGGACGGATTGGCGCGCCTCCTCCCTGACCTGATCGACCTTTGTCAGGTGCGGCCCTTGCTGATGGTGGGAGATTCGAACGGGGTCCTGATGATCGGACTGGGAACTGGATTGACGGCCACTCCCGTCTCGACTTCCAAGGCATCCCCTCCGGTTTCGGTGATAGAGGCCATTGCCCGCCACCTTAGGGCGATACAGGTGGTGCGCGAGCCTCTTGCCACGCTCCGGATGCCCATTCCCCATGGCTACGACCGACTTGCTTGAACCTTCCCCATAAACGAGTGGGAAGAGATCGTTGGGTTTGAGTCTCAGGTCGGTAGGGTTGTGTGTCGCGCTTCTTGTACGCCTTTCTGCGAGCCGGGGGGAGAGATTTCAAAATACCCCGGACTGAGAGAAATGACCCGCCAACACCCGGATCGAACTGATAACGGAGGGGCCAACCGTGACTTCGGATTCGATATTCAGGTCCGCCGTAGGCATCAAAGCCAGGAAGCGTTGCGATCTTAGTAGGTCTATCCGGAAAGGGTCGCACGAACGGTTGGCGAGGATCCGCCTCGGTCGTCAACCGAAGAACCGACACGGATTCGATCACCCCAACTGGGTCACTCCAAAAGCCAAGCGCAACACGCGCGCGTCAGACCGAACGCTTCGCCACCGGAGGCAATTCGCCTTTCCACAATCGCTGCTCGACCTTACCCAGCGCCATCCACAGCCCGTAGAGGAGCGCTTCGGGTCGAGGGGGACACCCAGGGATGTAGACCTCCACGGGAAGGGTAGAGTCTACGCCGCCCCCGACCTCGGGGGACCCGCGGAAGGGACCTCCCGATATCCCGCAGGCACCCACCGCGATCACGAACTTGGGTCCCGCGGTCGCCCGATAGGTCTTTTCCAAGGCCAGGCGCATGTTCACCGCGACCCCACCCGTTACAAGCAACGCATCCGCATGACGGGGGGATGCCACAAAATGGATGCCGAGGCGCTCGAGATCATACTCAGGCCACGTCAGTGCCCCGACCTCCAGCTCACACCCGCCACAGCTTCCGGCGTCTACCTCACGGATGGCCAAGGAGCCCGCAAAGAGACGGTGCACCTTGAGTTTCACGCTCTTCGCTAGGTCGGGATCCCACGCGGTCACGGGCTTTCCGGACACATGAGCGACCACGAGGTCCTTGCGGGAGAAGGTCGAGAGTTCGAAGTCGGTCGTGGCGGTCAGGGCCCCAGAAGGGCAGACATCGACGCACCTCCGGCAGAAGATGCACTTCCCGTAATCCAGCTCGAAGCGGGCTCCGGCACCACTGCCCTCCACCTGGATCGCATTGGTAGGACATACCTTTCCACACTCTCCGGAACCGGTACAGAGGAGTGGGTTGTGGATGGGTGTCCGGGCAGACGAGGCGCGAACGGTCGACCGTCCCAGAGGGTACGACATGGTCAGTACCTTCCCGAGGATGCCCATCTTTTCGGGGACGTGCGCAACAGGTGATGCGTCCTTTCCCGGATTCCCGCTCATCGGTCGAACCCCGAATAAGATAGGTTGAGGCTCTTGTTGCAGAGCGGGAAGTCGGGAACGATGTTCCCCTTGACGGCATACTCGATGGCGGGCCAATTGAGGAACGATGGCTCGCGTACGTGGACACGGGCGAGCCGGCCATCGGGGCCGATGCTTACCCAGGTGAGGTACTCGCCCCGGGGAGACTCTACCAGTCCTAGCCCATGCCTCTCAGTCGGTCCCTCTGAAAGGAGGGGCGGTGCGGCCGAAGCTTCGGTGGCCCCATCCGCCAAGAACTCTAGTACCAGCCGGCAGCCTTCGATGACCTCGGCGGCCTTCACGCGGAGCCTGGCCTCGACGTCCGCGGATTTCTCGTGCGGCACATGGACGACCCGCCCGACATAAGGTCCATACGGCATGTCCGACCGGACATCCCGAACAAGTCCGGAAGCCCGAGCCACCGGACCCACCAATTGGAGTGCCAGGGCCACGTTCAGGGGAACGGTCCCCGTGCCATGTATCCGGTCGAACACCGAGGGATGCGTCAAAAGATGCTCGAGAAGGGAGGTGGTCCCCTTTCCGATGGTGCCCATCCGGGGGGTCAGCAGCGGCCCCAAGGCCCTGTCCAACGGGCGCAAGAGGCCACCGATGGTCAGGACACCCCGGCCCGTGCGAGCCCCGGTCGCGGCCTCCAATGCGTCGTACGCGATCTGACGCAGGGCATTGGCCCGAGCCGCTCCTGCGGCATACCCTACATCGAGCGCGATCCCTGCGATGTCCCCGAGAAGGAAGGCAACCCGTTCGATTTCGAGAAGGAGCCCCCGGGCGGCTTGTGTCGCAGCATCGACCTTGAGGCCCAAGGCGGACTCCACCGCGATGGAGTAGGCACACGCGCCCGCTATGGGAGTGTCGCCGGAGACGGATTCCGCGAGCGGTACGGAACTAACGGGAGTGCGCCCTTCGAAGAGCTTCTCGGTCCCCTTGTGGGTATATCCCAGCCGTACTTCGAGGGAGAGGATCTCTTCTCCCACGACCTGGAAGCGGAAGTGACCTGGTTCGATGATGCCGGCATGGACAGGGCCGACGGGAACCTCATAGACCCCCTCACCCTCGACGGGCGGGAACTCGTAGGTCCTCCGCTCTCCCGAAGGTCGGGACGGCGCCGTGCGCTTACGGAGCGGAGGGAAATCGTGGGAAATGTGGAGGAGCAACGGCCGTGGGTCCGGGGAAGAAGCGAACTCGATGCCGAACATCTCGGAGGCCTCCCGTTCGAAGTACAGGGCGGCTGGAACATCCGGCAGAAGGGTTGAGAGCCGGGGCGTGGCGGTCGGGAGCTCGGTGACGAGGTGAAGGCCGCTCCCGGGCCCCGAGGGTAACCAGACCGCGTGGACCCGAAGCACGCTTCTTCCGGTGTCTTCCCCCCAGAGCGAACCCAACCGAAGCCCATCGAGCGTTTGGCAGCTTTGCGAAGTCAACCGCCAGCGGGACGGGGCGATGGCTATCTGCCAGAGCCTTTCGGAAGGGTCCCAAAGGGCCTCGACATCCTGGGTGACCAAAGGCTTTGATTGGGCCAAGGGAGGGTCTCCACCTCTCCGGGCGTCAATACTGGGGGGGAAGACCTCGCTCATCCTCCTCCCACGACGACGGCGGCATGAAGCAACTGGGACAGCGGATTGGGGAGCCAGACCCCCAACCCAAGCACTATGGGCAACAATAAGCCGATAGCAACAGCGGTGGCCACATATCGCCGGAAGCCTGAAGTGAACCCCACCCGGGGTTTGGGCCCGAAGAGTGCCCGCGAAAGATGAAGGAGCAGCCCCCCGAAGACGATGGCCAGTGCAAAGAGCAAGATCACGTCCGCCCACCAAAATCCTCCGGTGAATCCCGCTGTAAGGATGATGAACTCGCTAGAAAAGATGGAAAAGGGAGGAACCCCGGCCAGGGCAAGCACCCCCAGCAGAAGCAGCCCCCCGGTCGCCGGGACGGCGGCAAGGGATCCGGAGATCTCTTCGAGGTCCTTCGTGCCGGCCTGGATGGTGAGCGTCCCTCCGGTGAGGAAGAGGAGAGTCTTGGTCGCCGCATGATTGATCATGTGGTAGAACGCCCCGAAAAGTCCAAGGACGCCTCCGAACCCGATGCCGATGGAGATGATGCCGATGTGTTCCACTGAGGAATAGGCGAGGAGGCGCTTGAGATCTCGCTGCACGAGGATGAAGAGGGAAGCCAGGACGACCGACAGGAGGCCGAAGCCGAGGAAGAGCCAAGTGGTGAATGTGAACCCGGGCATCCGGCTCGTGATCGCGTTCACGCGGACGAGGGCGAAGATCGCGCACTTGAGGAGCCCCGCCGACAACATGGCCGAGACGGGAGTAGGGGATTCGGAGTGGGCATCCGGGAGCCACGTGTGCATGGGGGCGAGCCCGGCCTTGGTGCCATAGCCGATGAAGAGGAAGACGATCGCAAGGCGAACGAGGCCGGGGTCCAGTTTGGGCGCCACTTGCATGAGCCGCGTCCACTCGAGCGTGGCTCCCGACGGCCCCGAGACCGCCCCGGAGGCCAAGTAGAGGAGGAGCGTCCCGAAGAGGGCGAACACGAGCCCCACGGAGCAGATGACGAGGTACTTCCAAGAGGCTTCAATCGAACGGCGGTTGTGATAGAAGCCGACCAACACCGCGGAGACGAGGGTGGTCCCTTCCATGGCGATCCAAAGCAGGCCGAGGTCGTTCGCCTCCGCCACCACGAACATCGTGAAGAGGAAGAGGAGGAGGAAGGAGTGGTATCGCCGCAACCGTGGGAGGGAGAGGGCGTGCGGGCTCTCCTCCCACCCAAGGTAGTCGACCGAGTAGAGCACGGCGGCGAGCCCCACCACGCCGAGGAGAAGGAGCAAGACCCCGGAGAGTGCGTCCACGTTCAGCTCCGCAGAAGGGACGGGAGCCGTGCCCAAGGTGAGGATCTGCGAGATCGTGACGAAGATGATCGCGAGGGAGACGGCAGCCCCCGCGATGGAGAGCCCGTTGGCCCAACCCCGGCTCGGAGCGGCCTGCACGGCAATCGCCGCGGCCGCCGGAGCTAGAAGAAGTAGCAGGGTCCAGGGAAGGTCGGGAAGGTACAATTATCCCTCCAGTGAGCGGAGGACATCCGCATCCACGGTGTCGAAGGTGTCGTTCATGCGGTAGAGGAAGATCCGGCTGACGATGGCAAGGATGAGCAGGTTGGCGGCCACCCCGAGCTCCAAAAATATCCCGAGGCCGTAGGTCAGTGCAACACCGGCGAGGAAGACCCCGTTCTCCATCACCAGCATCCCGACGACTTGGGTGAATGCCTTGCGCCGGGTGCTGACCATGAAGAGGCCCATGAGAACCACGGCGACCGAGATGGGAAGCAACCCTGCGGCTGGAATCTCGGCAAGCGGTGTCAGCGGACCTACGACCGCCACCGCAAGAAGGAGGCAGCCCAAGCCTGCCAGTGCGCTCAGGCGCACCGAGACGAACATCCGGATCTCGTTGGGTACGCGGATCTCCCTCTGGATGCGATGTAGGATCCAAGGGAAGATGATGGCGTTCAAACCGAGGACGAGGAGGCCAGTCAGGTAGAGGTCTGGGGCGGAGTAGAGGTACGCCACCAAGATCGCGATGAGGCCGACTGCGGCGGACTGGACAAGGTAGAGGTTGATGATCGCCTCGAGCCGGCGGTGAACGAGGGAGAGCCACGCCGACACGAGCACGACGGCGGCGGTCAGCTCCAATGCGAGGAGACCGGGGGCGACCATGGTCAGACCCCCACCAGGTAGGTCAGGGAGATCGATCCGAGCGCTAGGACCGTGGCCACGGCGGCGAAGTCGACGACCCGGAAGAGACGCAACTTGGCGAACCGGGTCTCCAGCGCCCCGATGATCACCGAGGCCCCAAGGAGCTTTGCGACCACCACGGCGATCGCCAGGAGTACGAGGATACCCAGCGAGAGGCTGAGGCCCCAGGGTAAGAGTACGGTAAGTAGAAGACCCGTCAACAAGGTGAACTTGACCGCCTTGCCCCATTCAATGAGAAGAAGTTCGCGCCCCGAGTAGTCGAGGACCATGGCTTCATGGATCATCGTGAGTTCGAGATGCGTTGCGGGATTGTCGAAGGGAAGGCGCCCCGTCTCCGCAAAGAGCACGAACACAAAGGCCGTGGTCGCCAACAACATTGGAGGGCTGAAATTGGCAAGACCCAAGGAAATGCTGTGGAGCGCAATGGTCGAGGCTCCGGTGGAACCCGAGGGCGCGCCCCAAGCGAAGATCGTGAGGAGGAACGCCGGCTCAAGGAGCGCCCCGATCCACATGTCCCGCGTGGACCCCATCCCCCCGAAGGTGCTCCCGGCGTCGAGGGCTGCGAGCGCCGTCATGAAGCGGGAGAGCGCGAGCAGCCCCACGAACAGGATGAGGTCGCCCGCAAAACCGAAGGGGGAGGGCAGGACTAGCCAAGGGACGAGGGGAATGGCGGCGATCAATGCCCCGAAGGAGATGAGGGGGGCCCATTCGGTCACAGCGGAGGCGCTTTCCGCATAGACCGATCCTTTGTGGAAGAGCTTCCCGAGGTCGCGATAGGACTGGAAAATGGGGAAACCCACCCGGCCTTGGCTTCGGGACTTGATCTTCCGGATGACCCCGGAGAGGAGGGGGCTGATGCCCAGGACCAAGGCAAACTCCAGCACAATGATACCTACGATGCCCAGTTCTGAGGACAGGCTCATGGGCCACCTCCTCCAAAGAACCAGAGGGCGGCGAGGAGCACCAGCAGGGTAAGGACGAAATAGGCGAGGTAAGCATGGATCCTACCGGATTGCAGGCGGCTCGTCCGACGAGCGAGATCCATGACGTGCTGCTTGAGGGGATCAAAGAACCCCTCGACCCAGGGGTAGCTTATCTCGGATTGAAAGCGGGAGACCTTCATCAGGGGTCCGGGACGGGAACCGCCCCGCGGGCTGGTCTCGGTCAAGGTGGTCGGTGCGTAGTATGAGGCGAAGATCCGGAGGATGGGCTGGGCGTATCCGCTCGGAGTGTACTCCATACGAGATGTGGGGCGATCGAGGCCACAATCCCAAGCCGGGGAGACCCGATCCTTCTCCGCGGTCCGAGTACGACGCACAACCCAAAGCACAAGGATCGCCGCCGCCAGCACGAGCGCGATCACGCCCAGATCAAGGTTTCCGGAGAGGGAGGGGAGTTCGAGCGAGCCAAGGACCCCTCCGAGGGACACCGTGGGAGACGCCGTGTTGGTGATCTCGGAGACGGACCGTCCGATGAGCTCGATCGCGAGCAATGGGACCACTCCCAGAAGGATGCAAAGGATGGAGAGGACCGCCATCCCGCTCCGTAGGGTGGCCGGTGCGTCTGAGGACACCCTTTCGGCTTCCGAAGACCGGGGGCGGGCGAGGAAGATGGCCCCCGAGGCCTTCACAAAACAATAACCTGCCAGGCCGGTAGATAGGGCCAGTACTCCCCCGGCCGCCGTGAGCAGTACCTCCGTGGCGAGAGAACCGGTGGAAAAGGACGCAAAGAAAGCCTGGAAGAGGAGCCACTCGCTCACGAAGCCGTTGAGGGGTGGCAGTCCCGAGATGGCCATGGCTCCCACGATGAAGAACAACGCCGTCTGCGGCATAGCCCGGGCAAGCCCGCCCATGTGCTCCATGTCCCGGGTCCCTGCCGCCCCGCTGACGGCTCCTGCCCCCAGGAAGAGGAGCGACTTGAACAGGGCATGGTTCACCGTGTGGAGCATCCCCGCGAGAAGGGCGAGGGCCGCCAAGAGCGGGAATCCGAGGGAAAGGAAGATGAGCGATGCGCCGAGGGCCATGAAGATGATTCCGATGTTCTCCACGGAGTGGAAGGCCAGCAGGCGTTTGATGTCGTGTTGGGCGATGGCATTCAGGACGCCCACGAGGGCCGAAGTGGCTCCCATCACGAGCAGCAGGACGCCCCACCAGAGGGGCCCTCCACCCATGACCTGGAAAACGACCCGCAGGATCCCATAGATCCCGACCTTGATCATCACCCCGGACATGAGGGCCGAGACGTTGCTCGGCGCCGCAGGGTGAGCCTCCGGTAACCACACGTGCAAGGGAACCAAGCCGGCCTTGGTGCCGAATCCCAACGTCGCGGCCACGAAGACCAGGCTCTTGACCCAGGGATTAAGATGCGAAGCGGCCTGGGCGATCCCGGCGAAGGTTGGAGAACCGGAATAGACCGCCAAAAGGAGGAGGGATGTCAGCACGGCCGCTCCGGCGGCGTGACTGATCACCAGATAGAAGAGCCCCGAGCGACGGACCTTGGGAGAGGCATGCTCGTGGACCACCAAGAAGTACGAGACGATGGTCATCGCCTCCCACGCGATGAGGAAGAGGAAGACCGTTCCCGCCAGAACGACGGTAAGGAGCGTGAACAGGAACAGGGCGTAAAAACCGGCCAGGGTGGCCGGCCGCTCGTGAACGTACTTGTCCAAGTACCCGAACGAGCTCAGCGTGATGGCGAATCCGACCATGGAAATGAGCAGTACGAAGAAGGCCGAGAGCGGGTCCATGGCGATCCCGATGACCATCACCGAGTCGGGGGAGGTGAAGCCCGACGGTACGTAGGTCCAATTGAACACAGACCCCCCGAGGAGCTCAAAGAGGGCTGACGTTCCCCCCAGCACCGTACCGAGGAGAGCGAACGCCAGCGATACCTGGGCCGTCCCCTGCGAGTCGGCCTTTCCCAGAAGCCCGGCGAGTACGCCGATGAGATAGGCAGAAGCGGCCGCCCCCAACAGGAGGAGGGGCCCAGGGGGCAGGTTCACGGGCGGGTCAGGCCACCTTTTGGCAGGACGGGTGCGTCCGAAGCACCTCCTGCGTCCTGCGTACAGCGCACACAGGACCGGTGCGGAACCCGGGAGCTCCGCGTGGGTTGTTGCCCGGTGTTAAACGGCAAAAGAACGGGGTAAGGCACTTACCCGAACACCTCGTCGTACGAGTGATTTCCCTGGAGCATGGCTCGGTTCTCCAGAATTGCCTCGAATCGGGTTCAATTATAGGCTTTGCGATTGTGTTACAACGCTAAAGCGAGGCCTTAGGAGGGGTAGACCTGGACCGTTGCTCCGCCGAGCGAGAGCCCTAGGCGATACTCCTACGGATGGGCGTGTTGGGCCGAAGCCTCTTCCTGGGAAGGTCCCACGGCGTACTCCCACAACTTGACTTCCACGCCACACTTGGGGCAGACCACGTGGTGCTCCTCTGCGTCGGTCACCCGTGCCGTACACCTTCTGCCGTCCCGGTCCACGTGGGGGGGTTCGCAATAGACCTGGACCTTCCCTGCCTCGATATCGTCATCGTACGTGATCGGGATGGCGTGGTACCGCTCCAAGGCGGCCCGGGCCTCGGGAGGGACCTCACCCTTCATCTGCTTGCGCCAGAACGCCTCGGTCATGATCCAGGGCTCATGAAAGATGTAGACCCCATCTTCGAGGCCCACATCCGTGACGGATTCGAAGGTAGTTCCCAATACGGATACATCGTAAGTATTGAGGGCGCCCGGTCGGGTCTTGACCGTGACCTCCGCCCCATCAAGGGCAGGGAACTCGGTCTCCAGGTCGGGTTCGCCGTTCTCGCCTGCACGGAGCTGCATCTTGGGAAGCACCAGTTCCATCGGCATCGGGATCAACTTCCCTCCGACCCGAGCCCGGAAGAGCTGGAAATGGATCGCACACATGTAGGGGGACGGGTCTTTGACGGGCTCATCCGGGAGGTCCTTGGGCAGGGAGGCCAGGTACTCCCGGAGCTTGTGGTCGAGCTGCTGACATTCGGCGCACTCCCGCTTCGAAAATGGCTCCATGGGATGGATTCCCGAGACTGCAATCCTTTTTGTGTTTCCGGTAGCTTGGGGCGCTCATGGATGCGGTGCGGGGGGTCCTCATCGCCGGCACGACGTCCGACGCGGGAAAGTCGTTCGTGGCCACGGGGCTCTGCCGGACCCTCCATCGCCAGGGGGTCAGGGTCCAGCCCTTCAAGGCGGTCAACATGTCGCTCAACTCGGTTCCGGCCGAGGACGGTGGGGAGATCGCCATGGCGCAATGGCTCCAGTGCCAAGCGGCCGGAGTCCCGGCCCTCACTCGGGCCAATCCCATCCTTCTGAAGTCGGAAGGCCCCGGTCGGATCGAGATCATCGTCCGGGGAGTTCCTCGCTTCCGGCTCCGGTCCTGGAGAGAAGAGATGGGGAAGGTGATGCCCGACCTCCGGCGGGCGGTCCTTGGCGCCGCCAAGGAGGTGCGACAAGAAGGGAACTACGTGGTGGCCGAAGGGGCGGGGAGCCCGGTGGAAGTGAACCTCCGGCGATTCGACCTCGCCAATCTCTACACTGCGAAGGCTCTCGACCTCGGGGTATTGCTGGTGACCGACTTGGAACGCGGGGGTGCCCTCGCCCAGATCGTCGGGACCCTCGAGCTCTTGTCCTCGACCGAGCGGAAGAGGGTTCGGGGAATCCTCTTCAACCGGATGCGGGGCGACCGCAAGCTGCTCATCCCGGCAGAGAAGTTCATCGCCCGGGAGACAGGCATCCCCGTCCTGGGAGTGCTCCCGTATCTGGAAGACCTGGAATTCCCGGCGGAGGACTCGCTCTCCCTTCCCCTGCCCCACTCCCTTGAGATACCAAAGCTTCGAGAGGGGCCCAAGATCGGGATCCTCCGCTACCCCCACATATCCAACTTCTTGGATTTTCCCACGGCCTGGTTCGGACCGGGGGGAGGCGTGCGTTGGGTCGAGGCGGAGCACGATATCGCGGGATTGAACCTCCTCATATTGCCGGGGACGCGACGCACCCGGGATGACCTTGGATGGATGCGGGAGCGGGGTCTCGAACGGGCGATCCGGGAAGGCCATGAGCATGGGATGCACATTGTCGGGATCTGCGGTGGGTACATGATCCTCGGCGAGCGCTTGATAGACCCCGAAGGCTTCGAGGGGCCTCCAGGTGACACCGAAGGGTTGGGCCTTCTCCCTGTCGCCACACGGTTCCAAGATCCCAAGATCGCACGGCAGGTGTGTGTTCTACCGCTCGAAGGGCTCCCCCACGCAACACCGACCGAAGAGCTGCGCGGCTATGAGATCCGGCGGGGGCGCACGCACCGGGCTCCCGGAACGGAGGCGGTGTTCCGGTTCGTGGAGGGGTCTTCTGCCATAGAAGATGGGCTGGACGGCGCCATCGCTCCGGACGGACAGGTCTGGGGGACGGCGATCCATGGATTGCTGTCGCAGCGGGGGGTGTGGGAAAGCACACTTCGCTGGGCCGGTTTCCTGGGCCTCCCGACTCGCGATGCAGTCCATGCCGGGTCCGGTGAGGTCCCGGCACAGCCCACCCCGGAGAACTACCTCGAGCGCGCGATTGAAATGGCGGCGAACTGCGTCACACAGAACATGGACTTGCGACGCTTCCGTTCCCTCTTTCATGTTCCCGAAGGTGCGACCGGCGGGGACGGATAGCACGGAAAGGCGCGAAGCGGACGCGGCCCCGTTTAGCTATAGAGGCGTGGTTTTATCCTGTAGGCGCTTACAGGAACCATGGTAGAGGACAAGGCCGATGGGCCCGTCGAAGTCCGGGAGATCATAACGGAGATTACTGTCAGCAGCCTGGAAAGGTCCAAGGAGTGGTACACGAAGCTCTTCGGGAAGGGGATCGACCTCGAACCGTTCAAGGGAAATCTCGAGTGGCGCTTGGGCGGCGGTTGGGTGCAGATCTCCGAGGGCAAAGTTCGCCCGTCGAGCTGGGGGCTCCGAGTCGAAGTGCGCGATGCGGTCCGAGAACATGAGCGGATTTGTCGGGCGGGGATCGACGCCAAGGAAGTGAAGACCGTCCCGGACACCATCCGCTACTTCGGGATACGGGACCCTGATGACAATGATATCCTGTTCTTCCAGGTCCTAACCAAAGACCCCAAGGTCACAGGGGGACGCGATTAGACCGCCCACCTACCACGACCTATGTCCTTCACCTCGAAGGAGCTTTCCCCCGCGACATGGCCCGCGTTCGCCGACCTTGTGGAGAAGCACAACGGGATCTTTGGCGGCTGCTGGTGCATCTCGTTCCATCTCGAATCGGGCGACAACAAACGTCTCGCCGGGCGGTATCGGGAAGCCAAGGAGGAGCGGGTACGGGAGGGAAGGGCCCATGCGGCCTTGGTCTTCGACGGGGACCGGGCGGTCGGGTGGTGTCAGTTCGGCCCCCCCTCGGAACTCCCCAACATACGGAGCAAAAAAGCCTACGAGGACGGACAGCACCCACTTCCCGACTGGCGGATCACCTGCTTTTTTATCGACCGGGAACGCAGGGGGGAGGGGATCGCCACGCTCGCCTTAGATGAGGCGCTCCGATACATTGCCCGGCTCGGCGGAGGCACGGTCGAGGCGTATCCCGAAGATTATACGGGGGAGAAGGTCTCGTCCTCCTTCCTGTGCAGTGGAACGCTTCACATGTTCGAGAAGGCTGGGTTCCGCAAGTCCCGAAAGATCGCCATGCGTCGATGGGTCGTCGAACGGAAGGTCCGCCCGGCCCCAAGTGTGAAACCGTTGAAACGGCGCTGAGGGATAGAGGTCTGGGCCGGCTCGCGATACCCATGCGAGCGACGGTACGTTCTTATTGGGTGTCCTTTCCGAAAGCGATGGCCCGCCAACAATCGGGTCCCCCTGGCATCACAGAACGATTCCAGATCCGGTGTGGAGGAGATCCAGAATGACTGACGAACTTCGAAGGACATGGAGCGAAATGCAGACCGGGGACCGGGTCTTCTTGGGTTGGTTGGGCGTTGCGGCTGCGGCTCTGGTGCTGGTCCTGATCGTGGCGTACAGTCCGATCTACTTCTACTTCTACCTCTGGACCCTTGGGGTTGGGGTACCGCTCTTCGTGCACCGGGACCGGGTTCGGCGGTTCGTCGCCCGGCTCCCGGGTCACCCCCTGCTGCGCTTCATGGCGCTCGGCACACTGATGGTCTTATCGGAAGAAACAGTGGCTGCGCTTGTGAACTCAATGAAGGAAGGGTTCACCCCTGGACTCTGGGCCGAGCGGATTCCTCAATTCTGGCTGTTCAACCTCATGGTCTTCCTTCCGCTCTTCCTGGGGTGGTACCTGGTATCACGCCGGTTCCCTTTCTCTCGGCATGAAGCCATCTATCTGGCCGGGGCGGTGGGCGTGTATTCGGAGCACATTCTTCCCTACTGGATCACCGACCCCATCGTGGCCGCCATCTTCACACCCGTCGAGATCGCGACGTACGCCGTTATCGCGCTCCCGGCATTCCTCTCCGTCCCATGGCCCGCCCCCATCGTCCGACCCTTGCCGACCTGGGTAAGATACGTTGCGTTCCTCGTGATCCCTGTTCTGCTGGCCGGTGTCGGGGCGTTCGGTGCCGAGACGTTGCGGGGGATTGTCCCAAACTGGTTCCCTCCCCGGTCCGAGATCCCATGATTGTGTGGGAAAGTGATGCTCCCGTCGCCGCTGGATAACAAGGACGGGGGCCCGAAATTCAGACACAGCTGAGCCGATCCATGTCCGTCCTCAATCGGGTCCCGGAGGGCTCCTTAAGTGCGAGAGTTTCCAGAGACAACTCATCAGACCAACATGTCCAGTAGGAGGGGGGCATCCAATCTTCGGATACAGGGTACCCCGGCGCGGACGATCTCATCGAGGTTGGGCCCAGGATAGCCGAGCGCGGGGTATGTATCCCAAAGACCCGTGTAGAGAACGGCGCCGAAACCTGCATCGAGGGCCCCCCGACCGTCACCCTGCCACCAATCTCCGACATGGACAATGTCCCCTGGGTCCAAGTTCAGACGGCGTGCTGCTTCAGCGAAGATAGCTCCGTGGGGTTTCGCATGACCCACTTCACAGGAGGTCACCACGTGTCGGAAGCGCAAACGCGTCCGATCGTGGAAGTACTCCTGCCAGGCCTCCTCCGGACGAACCGTATTCGTGAGGGCGATGGTAGGCACTTGGCGAACCTCGAGCTCCCCGATGAGACGTTCCGCTTCGGGGTTCACCTCAGTCATGTTGTCGGACAATCCGACCCGGGCGAAGCCGCGCCCGAGCTCGGCGAAGGACTGGGAAGGAACCGACCGCAGCTTACTTGCGATACATTGCATGAATGTTGCGGGGTGTACCTCGATCCGCTTCTTCCCTTGGGCACGAAACTCATCATCCACGGCAAGCAGCACCTGTTCCATGTGCGCTCCTTCCACCGGGTCACCCCCGGGAGCTTTCAACACGTCACGAAGGAATCTGAGCCGCGCCGCTTGGAGAACATCGTCCGAACCCGGATGCTCAAGGAGGCACGTGGACCATAGGTCGAGTGACACCGCACGGTAACGGTGCTCTCCGGTCACGTGTAGGGAACTTGAAATGGCCTATAAAACTCTGCCTTTCTCTGGGTTCACGCCCTCTAAGTCCAGCGAAAGGATACAAAGGCCGGGTTGAGCGTCCCGAGAAAGGTGTCCTGGAGGCGGGCTGGACACCCGGACCCAGTCTTTTCTCTCCCCCGGGCGCCGCAGTGGCAAAGTCGAGGTCTCGGCATCTCCCGCCCAAAAGATCGCCTGATAGCCGTTCTCCCACCGCTCCTGGAGAAGCGGGCCGGGAGAGTCGAAGAGATCCCCCCTCGCTCTTACGAATGCTCCTGTCGAAGCAACCGGAACCTCGTCCCCGGGGCGAAGGCCGAGCGTGCGGGACGTCCGAAGGCGGGCAACTCAGGAGAAGAGATCCTCGAGGGGGTTCCCCATCTCCTTGACCTCCCGGACAAGGACTCCCTTTCCATCGAGTTCCCGGAGGAGCTTCGGCACATCGTCGGGCCCACTGAGCTCGTAGACATAATACTCTCCCTTCCGCGCGGACTTCGGCAGGGCCTCCTCGCCCCGAGTCGCCCGAATGCCTACGGTGTACTTCGACGAGCGCATGTCGGCGATCCGGCTGAAGAGGGCCAGCCTTCCGGACTTGATCGCGATCACATAGCTTCCGATCTCCCGCGCCTCGAAGAGATTGTGCGAGGAGTACAGGACCACCCGGTCCTGGCTCAACTTCAGGATGATGTCCCGGATCTCCCCTGCAACCTTGGGGTCGAGGTTGGCGGTCGGTTCGTCAAGGAGATAGATGTCTCGTTGCCGAAGGAAGATGCGTGCGATCGACACCCGCTTCTTCTGGCCGGCGCTCAGGTCGGAGAAGTACTTTTCGCGCAACGGGTCGATCTC
The DNA here is from genome assembly GCA_021796385.1 of Thermoplasmata archaeon. Taxonomy (GTDB): domain Archaea; phylum Thermoplasmatota; class Thermoplasmata; order Lutacidiplasmatales; family UBA184; genus JAJYEA01. The sequence goes on from JAJYXQ010000004.1 coordinate 31,326, forward strand.
GAGGAGCTTGAGCACGCGTTCCACGTCCGAGGATGTGGCACGCTCCACGGAGGCATACAATCGCAGCGCCTCCTCCACCGTGAGGCCGTCAGGTATGCCATCGATATGGGAAAGAAAGTGAAGCCGGTCCCGGGTGGTCTGTTCTTCGATGGATCGACCTTCGATCTCCACGGATCCGGAGTAGGGTTGCAAGATGCCCGCCATCGTGCGGAACAAGGTGGTCTTCCCCGCGCCGTTAGGCCCCAGCACCACGTAGACCGAGGGTTCCCGAATGGTGAAGCTCACATCGTTCAGCACCCGGGTGCCACCATACCCCGAAGAGACATTCCGGCAAGCGATCATCGCCGACCGGTCCCCCGCAGAACCTTCGAGCTTGACTTCCTCCATATCTTGATCCTTCACATCGGGGAGAGGTATCGTTCCCGGCTCATGAGCCGCGTGGATGCAGCGAGCAGTAGGAGCACGACGGCGAGGAAGGCCACCGCGGCCCCTACGGTGACGTAGTAGTACTCGGACTTCGCGAACGAATTCGCTATGACGAGCACGAGCAAGGGAGGGGCGACCCCCAAGATCGGCGCCACTCCCACCGGGCTGTTGACCCCCATCCGTGGCGTGGAGAGCGTGGACCATATCATCCCGCTCGTCGCGGCGAAAAGCGAACTCGCGTAGGTCATGGGAATGGTGTAGCCAAGGATGGAGTTCTGCAGATCGGTCGATATCGAGTTCCCGGCGGCCACGTAGCTTCCCAGACCCACGGCGAGAGCTGCGCCCAAAACGATGGTCGAGAGTCCTACGGTCGCTAGCAGGCAGTTCGCGAAGAGCCGACGGGGGGGGATCCCATAGGCGATTAGGTACTCGAGCACGCCCTTGGACCGGTCTCCCACGAAGAGCATCATCCCTCCCATCGCTCCCAAGGAGGCAAAAAGGGGGATCTCAAGGGGGAAAGTAGTCACAAACGCGCTGGCTCCTCGGGCGGTGCGGAGCAGGACCACGGCCAGGATCAAGGTCACGGCAAGGCCCATGATCAGGTAGAGCCGGCCGGCCAACATCCCCCGCTTGAATGTGATGAAGGTCAGCGAGGGCAGATCCGGCAATGGTTCCGGTGCCTCGCTCATGGTCTTGGTCGGAGGGACCGACCGGCAATATTTGACCTTGCTGAGCGTGGGCGACTGAGCGCGAAGCGGCGCCCAGCCCCACCCGGTGACAGCGCCCATGCGATGGCAAACCCCCTCCCGGCGGTAGCGGTATGCCGGGGGGTCGCTGAGAGCAAAGTTAAAGCCGACCCGACGTTGAATCCCGTGCCGTGGACCTCGTCTTCAAGGACACCCTGACCCAGCGTAGATCCTCGCTTTCCATTCGTGGAAAGTCCCGCTTGGAGCTCTACGTTTGCGGACCGACCGTCTATTCCGCGGCCCACGTCGGCCACCTGCGTACCTACCTCCTCTTCGACACGGTTCGGCGATTCTTCCAAGCTCAAGGTAAGCGCGTCCATTATGTCCGGAACTTCACGGATTTCGAGGACAAGATCACGCAGCGCGCCAAGGTCGAGGGGGTCGGGTGGCGGCAGGTCTCCCGACGGGAGACGAAGGACTTCACCCGGATGATGGACCGGGCGGGCATCTTGCCCCCCGACGTGAGCCCGGCTTCGAGCCACTTCGTGCGACCGATGATCGAGATGATCCGCAAGCTCGAGCGGACCGGGTTCACGTACTCGAGGAACGGTTCCGTCTATTTCGACGCTTCCCGGGTGACGGACAGGAACAATTTCTCTGCCGAGGATTTCTTGAGCGCGCATGCGGTCGCCGAACCCGGCCTCAGCGCCCTCCCGGAGGCGAATGACCCCCGGGACTTCGTCCTGTGGAAACCCTCCCGGAAACCTGCCCCCGAATGGCCTTCTCCTTGGGGACGAGGGATGCCCGGGTGGCACATCGAATGCTTCGTCATGTCTTCGAGCTACATGCACCTCCCCATGGACCTCCATGGGGGAGGGCTCGACCTCATCTTCCCGCACCATTATGCCGAGAACCTCATCTCACTCGCCATGACGAACCACCTCATCTCCCGGAACTTCATCCACAGCGCCTTCGTGACGATGGATGCCCGGAAGATGGCGAAATCTACGGGGAACCTCGTCGGCATCGGCGAAGCGCTGGACATCGTCTCCCCAGGCGGGCTCCGGTACTACCTTATGGGCAAGGGATACGAAGAGCGGCTTGAGTTCTCCCTGTTCGAGGCCCACCAGGCCGAGGAGGAGTGGTCCATGCTCCAAGCGACGTTGGAAGACCTGGTCCGGCCGGGCGGGAGTTCCGGGTTCCCGGTCGGGCGGATCGAGGCGGCCGCCACAGAAATCCTCCGGGTCCTGGGGGACAACATCGGCACTCCCGAGGCTCTCACGGTGCTCTGCGAGCTCGCCCGGGACGTACGGCGGAGCGGATACTCAAGGATCGGTCGTGGGGAGATCGGGCAGGCCCGAAAAGCCCTTTTGCAGATCTCCGCGCTCACCGGGCTTCCGGTACTCCGCACCGGCCCCACAGCGGGCGCGTAGCCCAATAGGGGCGAGGCCACCAGCCCCTCCCGTCCCGAACGAAGCCCTAGGTGTCGGACTCCGAAGCCTCGTCGGGCTCAGCCTCGTTGGACATCTGGGGTGGGGGAGGTGGTGGTGGAGGAGGAGGGGGATTGTTTGCTGGTTGAGTCGGGGCGCTTACGGAAGGTTCCGGAGGGCTACGTCGGCGGAGCCAGGCCATCACGATCACCGCTACCACGATGGCCACCAGCAAACCCCCGATGAGGATGGAGGCTTCCTCCCACGGCATGCCAAGGAAGGTCGTTCCCGGAGAGTTCGTATTGGATACCGGGGCGAAGGAAAGGTTGATCGTCTGTTGGATTCCGCTCACCTTTACCGTGCCTGAAGAGGGACTGGCGGCATACCCCGAGGGGGCACCTACTGAGTAGGTGTAAGTCCCGTTTCCCTCGGAGAACGTGATGGAACTCGTGGTCGAGGTCTGCCGGAACCCGCCCATCGTCACGCTCCAGGCGGTGCCCGGGGAGAGCCCCGTGGCGTAGAAAACCACCGGGAACTGAGGGGGTGGAGCCGGCATGAAATTGATGCTCTGGTTGGCCGGGGCTCCTCGGACGGTGATCTGACCCGACGAGGGAACCGCCAGGAATCGGCTTATGCTGTGGACGGTGAACCCGTAGGTCCCGTTCGCCTCGGCGAACTGGATCAAGTTGTTGGTCGAACTCTGTGTCGAGTTGTTCAACATCACGGACCAGGCGGTCCCAGGGAGCAATCCCGACTCATTGAAGATGACCGCGAAGGTAGTCGTTAGCTTTGTGAAGGATACGGTAGCCCCGGTCGAAGCCCCGTTGACCGTCACGGTCCCGGACGAAGGGTTGCGGGAATACCCCGCCACCGACCCGACCGAGTAGGCGTAACTTCCGTTCACCTCATTGAAGATGATCGCGCTTCCCGACGACGAACGGCTGACCCCGTTCAGGGTGACGCTCCAGAGGGTGCCCGACGGAAGTCCGTGTTCACTAAAGGTCACGGAATAGGTGGCGGGAGGGGCCGGGGTGAATGTGATGGTTCTTGTGACCGGGCTCCCAGTAACCGACACGGACCCGTTAGATGGAGTTGCAAGGTACCCGCTTACCCGTGTCACCGTGAAACCGTAAGAGCCATTCCGCTCGGTGAAAGAGATCGCGCTGCCGACCGAGGAACGGGAGGTCCCGTTCAGCGTCACGTTCCAGGTTGTCCCGGTGGGGAGGCCAGTCTCATCGAACGTCACAAGATACGAGCCCACCGGGAGTGGGGAAAAGCTGACGACCTTGGTCACGTTCGTCCCGCTCACGGTGACGACCCCGGACGATGGGGACGCGGAATACCCCGCAACAGCGGCCACATTGAAGGTGTAGGTGCCATTGACCTCGACAAAGGTGATCGCCGATCCGCCCGACGTCAGATTGACGCTGCCCAGCGTGACGCTCCAGGTGGTTCCCACCGCAAGACCGGTCTCGGAGAACGTGACGGAGAACTTTCCGGGGGGGATGGCGGTGAACGTGATCGTCCGAGAGATACCAGTCCCAGAGACTGTGACGGAACCGGAAGCAGGGCTGGTCGCATACCCCGAGACAGGACCGACCGAGAAATTGTAGGTGCCGTTCACTTCAGAGAACACGATGGAGGTCCCGGTCGAGACATGAGTGACCCCACCCAATGTCACATTCCATGATGTTCCGCCGGGCAGACCCGTCTCATCGAACGTTACCGGATACGAGGTAGGGGGTAGGGCCGTGAACGTGATCGTCTGGCCGGTGTTGCTCCCGCTGACGGTAATCGACCCCGATGCGGGGGTGGCGGAATACCCTGGCACCCCACCAATGGTGAACCCCAACGTCCCGTTCCCCTCCACAAATGTAATCGTGGAGCTGGTGGAGGAGCGGGGGGTTCCGGCCAAGGTCACGTTCCACGATGTGCCCGTCGGCAAACCGGTCTCGGAAAAGGTCACGGTGTAGGTCTTGGGCGAGAACGAGATCGGCTGGTTCACCGCGGCACCGTTCACCGTCAATGAACCCGACGCGGGACTGGGAGTGTACCCCGGTACGATTCCGAGAACATAGCTATACGTCCCATTGGGCACGAGGAAGGATATCACGGTGCTTACGGCCTGGTGTTTGACACCATTGAGGGTGACGTTCCACGCGGTACCCGCGGGCAATCCCGACTCCGTGAAGGAAACCGTGTAAGTGACGAGGGTAAAAGTGACCTGTACCGTGATCGAGGACCCGTTCACCTTGACCTGACCCGAAGAAGGTGAGGCGGTGTAACCTGGGACCGAACCCACCGAGTAGCTGTACGTTCCGTTCGTCTCAGAGAACAAAATAGATGACGACGTCGACGAAAGTTTACCCCCATTCAAGGTCACACTCCACGACGTGCCGGTCGGCAGACCGGTCTCCGAGAAGTTGACGGTGTAGGTGGCAAGCGTAAACACGATCGGCTGGTTCACTGCGGCACCGTTCACCGTGAGGGAACCCGACGCCGGACTGGGGGTGTACCCCGGCACGATACCCAGGGCATAGGTATACGTCCCGTTCGGCACGATGAAGGAGATCATCGTGCTGACCACTTGGTGCTTGACGCCGTTCAGGGTCACACTCCACGTCGTACCGGCCGGCAATCCGGACTCCGTGAAGGAAACGGTGTAGGTGACCACAGTGAAGGTGATCGGGACCGTGACCGAGACCCCGTTCACCTTGACCTGCCCGGAGGAAGGTGAAGCCGTGTAGCCCGGGACCGGACCCACTGAATAGCTATACGTGCCGTTCGCCTCAGAGAACACGATAGCAAACGAGGTCGACGATCGTTGGATCCCGTTAAGGGTTGCGTTCCACATCGTTCCCGTGGGAAGGCCTGATTCCGTGAAGGTGACGTTGTAATAGACCGGAGAGAACGTGATGGTCGGTCCGGACCCTGCCCCCCGGACCGTCAGGGTACCCGAGGTCGGGCTAGGCATGTAACCGGACACCACACCCACTGAGTAAGCGTAGGTGCCATTGGGTTCCGTGAAGCTCACAGTGTTGCTGGTAGAGAAGTGTAAGACCCCCTGAACTGTCACGTTCCACAAAGTTCCTGTCGGAAGGCCGGTCTCTGTGAAGGTATACGTGTAGACGGTCGTGGTGAAGGTGATCGTCTGGTTGACGGACTGGCCAATCACGGTCAGCGTCCCATGGGTAGGACTGGGCGTGTAGCCCGAGACGATCCCAAGGGAGAAATTGTACGTCCCGTTCGACATCGTGTAGGCGATCGTATTTCCCGTGGACGAGGAAAAGCTCCCATTCAACGTGACGTTCCAAAGGGTGCCGGTTGGAAGCCCAATCTCCGTGAACGTCACCGCATAGGATCCCTTGGGGATCGCGGTGTAGATGATCGTGGTCCCGGAGGGGCCCCCGTTCACGCTCAACGTTCCCGATGGAGGGCCGGCGGAGAAGCCGGGTACAACTCCCGCCGTGTACGCGTACGTCCCGTTCGGCTCGTAGAAGAGTATGCTCGTCGTGGTCGAGGAGTTGGTGACACCGTGATAGGTGATGTTCCAGTACGTGCCGGTCGGCAACCCCGATTCATAGAACACCACGGAGTAGAGGACCGGGGGGGCTATCGAGAACGTGATCGTTCGATTGGCAGCCCTCCCATTGACAGTCACGGTGCCTGAGGAGGGGGTAGCAGTGTACCCCGTCTCATGTCCGACCGTGAAGTTGTAGGAACCGTTCGGTTCGACGAAGGTGATGATTGAAAAGGTTGAGGAATCGAAGATCCCGTTGAAGGTGACGTTCCAAGCGGTACCCGAAGGAAGCCCGGTCTCATTGAAGTAGATGATGTAAGTGGGGGCGGTGTTCGCTGTGAAGGAGATGGTCCGGTAAACCGACCGTCCACTGACCGTAAGGCTGCCTGAGGTCACATTGGCGGTGTACCCCGGCACATTCCCGAGGGAGAACGTGTAGGAGCCATTGCGCTCCACGAAGGCGATCGAGCTCCCCGTCGAGGAGTTGACGGACCCGTTGAGCGTGACATTCCAGTGAGTGCCGGTCGGGAGTCCGGTTTCATTGAACGAAACGAGGTAAGTCCCGGGAGGCGTGGCGACGTAGGTGATGTTCACGCGGACGTTCGCACCGTTAATGTACACATTCCCGGAGGACGGGGAGGCCGCATAGCCCGGAACCGAACCGATGATGTAGCCGTAGGTGCCGTTCGCCATCGAGAAATTGATGTACGGCTGGTTTGAGCCGTACGTAGTTCCCGCGAAGGTCACGGACCATGAAGTCCCGGAGGGCAGTCCCGACTCAACAAATATGGCGGTGAAGTTCTGGGGGTTCCGGACGTAGATGATGGTGGTACCCGCCGAGGACCCGTTCACGGTCAGCGTACCCGAAGTGGGATGCGCCGTGTACCCTGGGACGGTCCCCGCGGTGTATCCGAAGGTGCCGTTCGGATCTTCGAAGATGATCGACCCGCTCGTAGAGAAGTTCGAGAAGCCGTTGTAGGTGACGCTCCAATTCATGCCTGCGGCAAGCCCGCTCTCATAGAACACCACGGGATAGAGCGCTCCTAAAGCCGTGAAGTTGACCACGGTATTGGATGGTACACCTGAGACGGTTACGAAACCCGAAGCGGGATTGATGCTGTAGCCTCCCGGTCCCCCGACCGAGTAGCTGTAGGTCCCATTGGGCTCAGAGAACGAGATCGCGGTCCCGGTCGAGGAAAGGGTGGCTCCGTTCAGGGTCACGTTCCAATGGGTGCCGCGAATAAGACCCGATTGCGTGAATGTCACCAAGTAGGTCGGAGGCGGGGTGTACGTCAGGTACACGAAGTCGTTCCCACCGGAGACCACCACGGAGCCTCTGGACGGTGACACCGAATACCCCGAGGCGGGAGCTGCGGTGTACGAATAGCTGCCGTTCGTTTCGGGGATCTCAAGCACGGTCCCACTCGAGTACCATGTCGTGCCCGACAGGTCGACGCTCCAGGAAGTTCCCGTGGGCAGTCCGGATTCCACGAATGTCACCGAATAGGTTCCCGCGGGATGCCAAGAGTAACTCACCGAGAGGGAGCTCATCGAACCGTTCACCGTGATGTTGCCCGAGGCGGGCGAGGGAAGGTAGCTCTGGAAGGGTTGCGCCGAAAAGGCAATGGTACCATTCGGCTCGGTGAAGAACATCGATCCTCCCGTGGAATGCTCTACGTTCCCCCCCAGCGTGAAGGACCAGTTCGTGGCGGGAGGAAGTCCCGTCTCGTAGATCCCCACCGAATACTGGCCGGCGGGTATTACCGTGCAATGGATTCCCTGGGAAACCACGGATCCCGCGATCGTCACATAACCGGAGGACGGGACACACGTGTAACCGGAGGGTGCCACGATCGAGTAAGCATACGTCCCATTCGATGAGGAGAACGAGATGGTGGCCCCTGTCGAATACTGGGGCACTCCACCGTTCAGGGATACGCCCCAGACGACGCCCGCCGGTGGTCCGGAGAGGGTGAAGCTCACGGGGAAGGTCGTGGGGATGAAGGTGATCGGTACCGTTACGGAGGCTCCGTTCACGATAACGTTGCCGAAGGTTGGAGATACGCTGTAACCGGAAACGTTAGCGATCGCAAAGGAGTAGGTTCCGTTCGGCGACGCAAAATGCACCGTGGAGCTAGAATTGACATTGGTGGCTTGGCCCAAGGTGACGGACCATGTGGTGTTCACCGGCAGACCGGATTCGATAAAATCCACAGGATATCCGGGCGCTGTAGGCCAGTATTGGAGGTCGTACCAGGCCACATCCCCGTTCCCACCGATCATGGGGTTCACATCCATCGAGTTCGGGTCCAGCCAAGAGGCCAGAACGAACGCGTTCACCGTTTGACCTGGGTTCGCGGTGAAAATTCCCAGTTGCTGTGCGATGTGCTCCGCCTCGTTGTAGAGGAGCTCTCGGCCAGCAGGATTGGTGTTCGAGGCGGCGGAACCCAGGAGGTTCGTCATATTTTGATACGCGGAACCCTGGCAATTCGAAGTGACGCTCGCATTCGCCCAAGCGTACCCGGCGGGGCAGGGGTTGAGGTAGTTCGAACTGTTCAACGCAGTCCCGCCGCAGATCGCACCCTCGAGGCTTTCACACAAAGCGTCGCCCGTAGGGTACGAACCATAGGGCGAGTAAAGGGGATTCGTGTAATCGGTGGGATCCGGATAATCCGGACTCCAGCCAGAATCGTACAATGGCATGGGGTTTGTGCCCGAGGGTTGGAAGCTGTTTACGATGATGTTAAAGAACGGAAGGTTTACCACGATGGGCATCACCGCTCCATCCGAGAATTTCGAGATGTTGGAGGCCCACATCCGGTCGATCACATTTTGGCTAGTATCGTTTTGGACCGACGCAAAGGGGAAAACACAGGGATTCGCCGGGCTGCAGGCCTGGGCGGCGATGCCCTCTTCCTGCTGAACTTGCGCCCACCAGTGATAGGGACTCGCGTTCGAATTTGGGTTAGGTGTGGTCGGGTCCTGGAAAGGCCAGGAGATGTTCGTTGGGTAGTAGCTCCCCATATGCTGGGGTATCGCACCACCGAAGAGAGAGTACTGTGGTATGCCATCCACCGTGTTGTACTGGCTCGCCACGGTTCCATAGGGAAAGGCGTGGACTAGGAACTGTCGGAAAGCCAAGTCTTGGAAGAGATTAGGTGGGGCATGAAGAATGTACCCTGTTCCGTTGAGAAGACTGGCCGCGCCCGGCTCCGAAAAGTAGAGGTTGAAGTTGGTGAGGAATTCGCCGTACGAGGGAGCCAAGGCCACGGAGACATTGCCCGATCGCATCAAGGGAAGTAGATCGGAAGAGTAGTTGGCCACGGGTATGGTGGCCATGTCTGCCTGTCCTGACTTGAGCGCCAGTTGGCCCGCCGTCGCATTGGCCTCCCAGGCCACATTGACGGTCTTCACTGGGAAGGTGGAGGGTAGGCATCCTGCCCACGCGCAGGTCGTTCCGCCCCAAACCGGGCTGGCCTTCAGCGTGTAGTTCTTACCCGGGGTGATGGAACTCAGATAGTATGGTCCGCTCCCCACCATGGACCAGCGCAGGATGTTCGCCCAGTTGGCTACGGGCGCGGACGCATTGTTGGAGGAATAATCGTTCCCCTGCGGTCCAAGACCCGTTTCTACGGTGTCCCATGCCGTATCGGCAAGTCCTGTAGGGTCGGTCTTCGCGGTGCAAGGAAGTCCGGGTAGTCCCCCGCCCACACTGGCGGCAAAGCTGCAATCCATGATCCCTCCCCCGAAGGGATTGGAAAGGAGTTCCAAAAACTCGGGCCAGTTCGGACCCTGCCCGCTGAATTGCGTGTCGAGCGTCACACATCCATGAGTGGCAAGTGCAGGGCACGAGCTACCGTTCATCACGACGGCGTTGAACAGGTTCGTGGGCGTGCTGTTGTACGGATAATGCAAACCCGCATCCCAGCTGGGGTTCCCGTTCGGAAGCAAGGCTTGGCACTGGATCCAACCCGGGTTGCCATAGGGATAGTCGGAGAAGAGACAGTCCCGAGCCAGACTGAACAATACGTCCACCGGATACACAGACCGGGTCGTACCGTTGTAGATATCGTAGAAGGTGGCGTTCGGGTTGATGACGAAGGTGTAGTTATCCCCGTTCTGGAGACTATTGCCGTAGATCTGGGTGCACTGGAGCGAACCAGGCACGCAGGTGGCGAGGTCGGGCACATAGTCCGAAGGGAAGGACCCGGTACTGGTGCCATTGTGACTTATGAGGGTTTGAAACACATTGATGATCGGTTCTATGCCAAACGATTCGTAGTCCACTGCCGGGTCTTCAGAGAACGCTCCAGACGTCGAGAGCTCATAGGCCGTCACTGTGCCCGGGTGAGGGGAACTCGGAAGTGTTCGCGGGTGGACTCCTGCAGTGGTCAAGGACGCATGGGTTATGGAAACTGGAGGCGCGAAGGAAGTATTGCTCGCGTGGTTGGCCGCCAGCACCCCACTTGCCCCTGAACTCACAATCAGCATCATCAGGCAGGTCATCCACCCACACTGGGCAAACAAACTTCGGCCGCTCCCCAAGGACGTCATCCCAGAGAACAACATTTGGTGAGATTTAAGTATATGCTGGGGGGCCTTTGCCGACTGCTTTCCGCCACCTTGGTACGCACGAACCGAAAGAACGGGGCGTCCGACTCTCCGCGGAGGAGAGCGAGCCTGGTCCCTGGACCCGATTATCCCCGTTTCCAATTCGGCGGGGGTTTTGGGTGCACCCTGAAGCTGGGTGAAGTCTCAAGGAGGCGAAGAGCCTGTGCCCATCGGACTGGCCCTTTTCGAGAGTCCTACCCGCCTCGCCCAGCCCCGAGCGAGGAGAAGCTTCTCATAGGAACCAAAGGTAGATCGACGGAACTCAGCGGGGGGCAGCCTTCGATGCTGGACGGTGAAACCATCGGTCGAGGTCCTCCCTCCGCAGCGTCACCATGATCGGACGACCATGGGGGCAGGTGAAATTATCCTTCGTCCCGTACAGTTCCACGACGAGACGTTCCATCTCGTCCATCGACAGTGCATCCCCTCCGCGGATGGCCATGTGGCAGGCCAGCGTCTTCACCACCCTTTCGTGCAGTTCACTCTTCACCTTGCGAAGATCCGCCTCGGCGAGCTCGTCCAAGACGGCCACCAATCGCTCGGGCTTGACCCGGTGCCACAGGAAGCTGGGGATCGCCTTCACCCGGTACGTTTTTCCCCCGAACGGTTCCACGCGGAAACCGATGCTGGCCAACTCTGTAGCGGCCGCGGCAAAGGTGGCCGCTTGCCGGTCGGACAGCTGTAGGTCGACCGGGACGATCAGCTCCTGCTGGGCACTTTCCGTGGAGGCGATGAGGCGCTCGTAAACCACCCTCTCGCTCGCGGCATGGGCGTCCATCACGAAGAGAAGCCCGCTGTCGTCGGTCGGCTCACCCACGATGTAGAGTTTGCCGACCTGTCCCAGGATCCTCACCCCGGGATGACCAAGGGTCCCCTGGACCTGTGCGGGAACATGCTCGCTATCGGGGGCGGAGGTCCCTTCGGAGATCGTCCGCTGTTTGAAAGGAGAACTCTGGACCCCCGGCACCGGTGTCAAGGTCCGGAGTGGGGGGGTGGGTGGCGAGGGGACCGTGCTCCGGCGCGCACCCCCGAGCCCTGAGACGAGGGCCGATCGGAGCGACGTCTTGAGCTCCTCTTCCCACTGGAACCGGACCTCCCGCTTGGCCGGGTGCACGTTCACATCGACCCCTTCTCCTTCCACGGTAAGGTGGACGAGGGCGAGCGGATAGCGCCCCTTCGGGATGAGATCGAGGTAGGCGCTCCGAAGTACCTCCACGAGCGCTCGAGAGAAGAACGCCCGTCCGTTCACGGCCAACAGGATACGACCGGCATTTCCCCGGGTAAGCCCGGGTTGCGATGCGACCCCCTCGATCCACGTCCCAGGCCCTCCCGAAGAGGAGAAGAGGAAGGAGTTCTCGGCGAACTCGAGGCCGAAGGCGATCACCGCCGCCTCGGCCAGGGAATCCGTCCGAGGGTACCGGGCCACCTCCCGCTCGCCCGAGATGAGGACGTAGGTGACGGAGGGCGAGGCGAGATAGAGCTGTTCCACGACATCGCCGATCTTCAGGGCTTCCGAGGCGGGACTCCGCAGGAACTTCCGGCGGGCGGGTACATTGAAGAAGAGATCTCGGACCGTCACCGTTGTTCCCTGGGACCGGGCCGAAGGCTTGGGTTCCACCTTTCCGGTCCCTGGCCCTGCCTCCATCGCAAAGGCCGTCGGTGACCCTTCGGCACGGCTCACCAAGGTGACCCGGGAAACGGCCGCGATGGAGGCCATCGCCTCACCCCGGAATCCAAGCGAGCGGACCGACCCGAGGTCCCGGGCATCCCGGATCTTGCTCGTGGCATGGCGTTCGAAGACCAGGGGGAATTCCTCCGGGGGGATGCCCGTGCCGTTGTCGGACACCTCGATGACCTCCAGTCCTCCGCCCTCGATGCGGATCCGGACCTCCGTCGCTTCCGCATCCAGGGCGTTCTCGATGAGCTCCTTCACGACCGATGCCGGACGCTCGACCACCTCTCCGGCGGCGATCTGGCGCACGGTCGCCTCGTCGAGCCGTCGGATCCCTCGGGGGGTGTCCTTCTTTCCGGGGGGCATGGACCTCGGGAAATACGCGGGCCACTTAACGCTGGTCTCGGCCCCCGGAACTGTTCGGGACCTTTCGCGCCCGCTCGACCAGCTCGTTGAGGCGGTTTAGCGCCTCGATGGGGGTCATGGAGTGCACATCCAGAGACTTGAGTTCCGACAGGACTTTGAACGCGTGCTCGGAACCTTCATCGTGCAGCAGGAGCGCTTGCGTGTATCGGGCACCGCCTCCCGGGCTCTTCCGGCCCTTCTCCGGAAGGGAAGGAAGGGCCGTCTGTTCCTCGGTGGTCCGAAGCAACGCGGTAGCCTCCTTGGTCACGGCGGGTGGAAGTCCGGCGAGCTTCGCTACATGGATACCGTAGCTCTTGTTGGTCGCGCCTGGAAGCAGGGTGCGCAAGAACGTGATCTCCCCCTCCTTTTCCAGCACGCCAAGATGGGCGTTCTTCGCCGATGGCAGTGTGGAGACCAGATCGGCCAATTGATGGTAGTGGGTTGCGACGATGGTCCGGGCCCGTACCCGGTCGTGGACGTGATGGATGATGGCCCAGGCAAGGGCCAATCCATCCGAAGTGCTGGTCCCTCGCCCCACTTCATCGAGAAGGATGAGGCTCGAGGCATCCGAGTGGGACAGGATCTGAGCGACCTCGCTCATCTCGACCATGAAGCTCGATTTGCCCTGCCCGGTCTCATCGGTGAAGCCCATGCGGGTGGCGAGATGGTTCACCACGCCGATCTCGGCATAGCGGGCCGGAACGTAGGAACCGCACTGGGCTAGGTACACCAGGAGCCCGACCATCCGCATATAGGTCGATTTCCCGGCCATGTTGGGACCGGTCAGGAGAAGGAGGCGCGGGGAACCTTCCCCGAGTTCCACGTCGTTCGGGACATAGGCCGGTCCCAGCGTCTCTTCAAGGACGGGATGGCGGCCCTCGCGGATGCGGATCCCAACCCCCGGGCCGACCTTAGGGCGGACCCAGCCTTTGCTCCGCGCAATGTGCGCGAGGGTCGACAGGGTATCAAGCTGCCCGACGGCTTCCCCGGTCTCCCGGAGCATGGGAGAGGACGCGGCTACCTGTGCGACCAACCGATTCCAGAGCTCGGCCTCCCTCCGGGTGGCCTCCTCCCGGATCGATAGGAGCCGGTTCTCAATGGCCAACAACTCCTCACTCGTGAAGCGCTCGGCGTTCGCCAGCGTTTGCTTGCGCTTCCAACGGTCAGTCGGTACCTTGGCGAGATTGGGTCGCGTGACCTCGAAATAGTACCCGAAGACCTGCGTGTAGCCGATCTTCAGGCTCTTGATCCCGGTGGCTGCGCCCTCGCGGGCTTCCAGTTCGGTGAGGGCGGTGAGGCTTGCCGATTCTTGTGCCCGGACCTCCTTCAGGTCAGGGAAGGCTTCTGGGTCCAGGGCGCCACTCGACCCGGGGAGGGAGGAAGCATCCTCCGGGATCGCACGGAGGAGGAGCGCTGGGAGCGTGGTGTCCTCGGAGAGCTTTGCCGAGAGGTCGGTTACGAGGGAAGGAGCGGTCTCCGAACCGATAGCCGTGAGGGAGCCGCGCAATTCCCGAGCGGACTCTAGGGAGCGGCCGATGGCCCGCAAGTCCCTCGGGGAAGCACGGTGCGCGAGCACTCGGGAGGCTAGGCGGGAGAGGTCCGAGACCTGGTGGATCCGGGCCCGGAAAACGGGGAGGCGCTCCCGTTGGCCCACGAACCAGTCGACGGCCTCCAACCGCCGCTCGATCTCAGCCACATTCGCCAAGGGATTCGTGAGCCACGCCGTCAGGGTTCGCTTCCCGGCCGGACTCTCCGCCTTATCGAGGACGTCAAGGAGGGTCTTCGAACCTTTCAGCGCCGGGTTCATCGGCTCCGTCACTTCGAGGTGCCGGAGCGTGGTGATGTCGAGAGACATCATGGCTTGCCGGTCGTGCCAGACCGGGGCGGAAAGATTGCTAAGGAGCGTGGGTGCGCACTGGGCGACGTACGCGGCCGCCATGCCAAAGGCTTCGGCAGCGATGGGGCTCTGCTCTCCCTCGGATGCCCAGGCCGGAGGAAGGGAACCGGAGGGAGCCGCCACCACCCCCGGTACGATGCGGGCCGATGGGAGCGCAGCGTGCCATGCGGCCAGTTCCGCCTCCCCAGCCGGGACCCGCTCCCCAATGAGCACCTCGGACGGGCGAAGGAGAGCGATCTCGTGGATCACCGTCAGGAAGGGGCTGGGCGGATAGGTCCGCACGTTCACCTCGGCCGTGGAGACCTCGACCAGGACCACGACGTACCCGTCCGTAGGAGTCCCGGCCACCGCTGCGAGGAAGTTGCTCCGACCCGGTGGGAGGAGCGCATCCTCGACCACTGTGCCCGGGGTGACCACCCGGGTCACCGCCCGCTCAATGAGCCCTTTGGCCATCTTCGGGTCCTCCACCTGATCACAGACCACCACACGATGCCCTTTCCGAACGAGACGGGAAAGGTACGTCTCCAACGCATGTTGGGGCACCCCGGCCATGGGGATCCGCTGGCCCGAAGCATCGTTCTGACGGCTGGTTAGGACGATGTCGAGCTCACGAGCGAGGGTCTCAGCATCGGGGCCGAAGCTCTCGAAGAAGTCCCCGACCCGAAAGAGAATGATGTGCCCGGGGTACCGGTCCCGCACCCCGTTGTATTGGGCCATCATGGCGCTCGGCTCGCTCATCGCTTCGGGCATCGAAAAGGGCCGGGGGGATAAGGCTTCTAGCGGACCCTCCCGGGAACCCGTGGACGGGACCCCTGGCAATCCTCAAGTCCCCCCTCCCGTCCGGCACCACGCAAGACATGTCCCGGAGCACCAAGACCCGAACGTTCGGTTCCTCCCGGAGGGAGGGACACGATTCTTCCCCATTCTATCACCAGAAGCTTTATGCCGGGCGCCGGAGCGCACCGCTGACAACGCAACCGGAGAATGCCGTGCCCGGAGCCTTCCTCGACAAGGTGCTCCAGATGGATGCCCGGAAGATGGAGGGACTTCCAGACCGCTCCATCCACCTCATGGTCACGTCGCCTCCGTACAATGTGGGCAAGGACTACGATCAGGACCTCGATCTCGGGGAGTACCGCACGCTCCTCAAGGACGTCTTTGGAGAGACCTATCGGGTCCTTGTGGACGGGGGCCGCGCGTGCGTGAACATCGCCAACGTGGGTCGGAAGCCCTACATCCCCTACCATCGGTTCATCATCGATGCGATGGAGGAGATCGGCTTCCTGATGCGCGGCGAGGTCATTTGGGACAAGGGGGCCGGTGCCGGTGTCTCGACGGCCTGGGGAAGCTGGCGCTCCCCGTCGAATCCCACGTTCCGAGACGTCCATGAGTACATCCTCGTGTTCTCTAAGGGGCAGTTCGGACGACGGGTGAATGGAGGAAAGGCCTCGATCACCTCCGAACAGTTCGTTGCGTGGACGAAGAGCATCTGGTCCTTCTCCCCTGAGTCGGCCACGCGGGTGGGGCATCCGGCCCCATTTCCGGTCGAACTCCCTTCGCGCCTCATCCGCCTTTTCACCTACGAGGGCGAGGTCGTCCTCGACCCGTTCTGTGGTGTGGGCAGCACCTGCGTCGCTGCGGCGACATTGAACCGCCACTACGTCGGGATGGACCTCGTGGAAGACTATGTGCGGGCCGCCAGGGAACGCATACGGCGAGTCCTCTCCTCGGGGGATTCCGCGGACTCCACACCACCCCGGGCCTCCCTACGCAAAAAGCGGGCCAAGGAAATTCCGGTGGACGACGCCCGTGAAAGATGACCCCCTCGAAAGTTCACTTCCGACCTCCGGCCCTACGTCCTGAGAACTCCACCGCGCCGTGACTTGGGCTGCCTTCCACGGTCTCTAACGTCTTCCAGATAGGGACCTCCTTTTTCAAGCGGTCGATGAGGAACCGACAAGCGGCGAACGCCTCCTTCCGGTGCGGACAGGCCACGGCGATGATCACGGAGGGCTCCCCGGTACGGAGCGTACCGATCCGGTGACGGATCACGATCGCCCGGGCCCCGAAGCGCAACGCTGCGGTTCCCGCGAGCCGCTTCAGCTCTCGAAGGGCGAGAGGACGGTACGCCTCGTACACGAGGACGGTACCGTTGCGCCTTCGCTTCGAGAGGGGGACCTCCCCATCGTCCCGAACGCGGCCCACGAAGATCGCCACACCACCCGAACGGGGATCCGAAAGGAGCGGAAGTACTGCGGCGACCTTCAAGGGCTCGCGCAAGAGGGCAATGGAGGTTCGAGCGGTGCCGGAACCCATTCTTCACCCGCCCGAGTAGGGGGGAAGTACCGCCAGTTCTTCGGCATCGATCAGGCGGACCGCGTCCAGCGACCCCTCCACGAACTCCCCGTTCAGGGCGTACCGGTACCGCTGGGGCCGGCCCAGAGCGGGGTAGGTCCGGAAGAGCCGTTCCAAGAACGTCGAGAGCCGCTCGCCGGTACGATAGGAGAACTGGACGCTGGACCGCCCGACCGCCTCTCGGGCGGATGCGAAGAGAAGGACTTGGAACCTCAGTTCGTCGGCCATGGAAGCACCCAAGCCAGGTCTCGACACTAAAAATCCCTTTGCGTGGAGAGCCCCCTCCCCGCCGATTGGGGCAACGGCTTTAATCACCCTCTACATTGGAAGTTCGTGAGCGATCTGCCCCCTGAGGCCGCCGTGGCCGCTCGGCTTAATCCGGACGAACGCATCACAAACGCTTGGGAGGCGACCCATCGGTGCGGTCCTGCCACACGCGCCATCCCGGGCTTCCCTGAACATATCGAAGGTTACCTCGTGCTCACCACCCGACGGCTGGTGTTTGTACAAGAGACCGGAAGCCGGTTCTCAAAAAGGTACGGGCTTGTGTCCGCGCTCGATTGGCCTCTCACTTCCCTAGGCGGGGTGACACCGCATTCGGGACAAGGCGGCCATGACGGTCCTTCCGGGTTCTTCGTGCAGGGAGAATACTTCTCCGTTGGAAAGGGAAACTCGCGAGAGAATGGGCGGGCCCTATGGCTCATCGAGCGGGGCCGAACCACTTCCCAGGCGACGGGTTCTCCCATCACCCAACATAGCCCGCAGGTCCCGGAACCGACCCCCACGGAAAGCTCCCCGCGCAGCCCGGTTCAACCGAGCCGATCGGCTGTCGATCCCGTACCTTCGCCAGCCATTGCCCCTCCCCCTCCAAGCACAGAGGGCAAACCCGAGGCTCACCAACCCACCGGGCAGGGGCTCTCCCGTCCGGGGCTGCCAGCCTGGCCCATGGTTCCCATGACGATCGTTGAAGCCCCGGATCCGGATGCCTTTTGGCGGATCGTCGGATCCTCCGGGGTGGACCGGAGCAAGCTCCTCATCGTTTGCACGGAATCTCCGGCCGAGATATCCGCCGCCTACGGCTTGGCCGGTGCGACCCTTTGGCGACTCACCCGTACCGAGGGCGAACGTAAGGTCTCCCCGGCGGATGCCGACAAGTTGGGCTACATCCTCTCGGAACACTTGGACAAGGAGAGCGGTCAGGCGATCGTACTGAAGGGCATCGACCGGGTGATCGAAGAGGCGAGCTTTCGGACCACCCGGAATCTCTTGGACATTTTACGGGAGACCGCGGAAAGAACGAGGGGCGCGGTACTCGTCTACGCCGACCCGGTGGTGATCGGGTCGAAGGAACTCCATCAGATCGAGGATGGTGTGAAGGTCCTGAGACTGTAGGAAGATCGAGGAAGGAGCGCCAAAAGCAAAGCACTGATCGCGCCCCCTGTGCACCCCGACTTTCCTACGACCATCCTCGGGAACTTGTGCCCACGGGCTTGACCGGTGTCAAATCTCCACACATCGAGGAGGATCTTCAACACATCGGAAGAGGACGCAAAGCGACACGAACTAGGGGTCTTTAAGACCCCCCCCCTTCGCCGAAGGCCCCCTCCAAACCTACTGTGGTTGGGCAGGAACGAAAAAGCGGTCAGCGCCCTCTATGGGTGAGACCATCGAGCCCCGCACAGAACAGACAGTGTTAATTCTCTCCATGCCGTGGAGAAGACAGTGACCATGCCCCCAGAGGGAGCCCGCTACGATGGACCCGTGATCGATACCCACGTTCATCTTCAATCGGGCGACACCCCAGTACTCGGGACCCGGTCGCATCGCCCGAACGATTACCTCAGGGCCACACGGAACATCCACCTTCGGGCCGCCTGTGCGCTGGCCATGGCCCCCCGAGGGAATAGGGAGGAGACGCGCCGAAGGAACGATTGGGTCCTTTCCCTGTCCCGAAGACCGAAGAGCCCGTTCCTCCCATTTTGCTCGGTTCACCCGCTTGATGGCGCGTTTGCCCTCGGGGAAATCGACCGGGTGGCTCGGCTGGGAGCACGGGGGCTCAAGCTCCACCCTAACACCCAACAATTCGACGTGGCCGACCCAAAGGTACGTTCGATTGTGGAGCGGGCCACGGAAAAGGGCCTGCCCGTGCTTTTCGACGCGTATTCCCCTTTCGATCCAGCCCAGCCGGGGAAATTCGTGCAGTTGGCCTTGTCGGTCCCTACTGCCCGTCTGATCTTGGCCCACGCGCATGGTCCGAACTTTCCTCAATTGCTGGTGTATCCCATCCTATCCCTATACCCCTGGTGGCCCCGGCAGGTTTGGATCGATGTTTCGATGATCGGAGAGCTATTGGCCCCAAGCCCCTTTGCAGAGCAACTGGCGTGGGTCCTGAGAAAGGTGGGGACCGACCGGCTCTTGTTTGGGAGCGACTACCCGTTGGCCCCGGATCCCCAGAAGAGCTTGCTTTCGCTGAGAAGATTGGGATTCAAATACAAAGAGATCCGCGCCATTGCCTACGACAATGCGGTGGCCCTCTTGGGACTGCCCAAGGTCGACGAACGACAAGGTTAGACATCATCCGGACGGTGCGGACCCGGACGAACATCATTCCTTCCCAATCGAAAGTTTGTATCGGGTCTTGTATCACAGTCCACTGTCGACGCTCTTGCCCATCTCAAGCTTTCTTCGGGCCCGCCTGTTCGTCTCTCGATTGGTGTTGCGTCCGCGGACCGAGCTCCGGGGATGAACGATGGGCGGAGGGGTGAAAGAGGACCCAGTGGCGGAGTATCAAGAACGGTTGCTGGAGGACCAGATCTGGGCAGAACCGCTTGAGGTGATCAACGCAATTCACATAGTCAACGAAGCGGGGGGAAGATCCCTGTCCTACGGCTCACCCGGTGTCCCTGGAGCGGGAGAGGTAGGCGCAGGTGCCGGCCGTGGCAGTACCGTCCCTCCAGGGCTCTCCTGGTGGACCCCAGGGGACAGGGATGTCTGGGTGGACGAGACTACGCTCGACGAGCCACCTCCCTTGCGCGACCAGAGTTGCAGGAGGAGCGCTATCCCGATCAGGACCAGGATGGCGACCAGCACCACGAGGAGGTAATCCACCCATGTCGGCGAGGTCGTCACCGATGTCGGGGACGCCCCCGGGCCGCTCGTAGCGTTCGGTGACACCACGACACTTGCCGGGAGGCTCGTGGCCGTCGCTCCCGTCCCGTCCGTCACCTCCACGCTCACCATGTATGTTCCCGGATTCGCCCCGGGAAGGGTAAGGGAAGGACTCGCCTTTCCCGACAGCAGGGAACCGTTCAGGTACCACGCGTAGACCACGATCCCCGTCCCTCCGCTCACACTGGCGGTGAACGTGAGGGTGGTGGGTCCCGTGGCCGAAACCGGGGAGGTTGCGAGCGTCACCCGCAAGGCGGGGTTCACGGTCACGCTCACGGACGCGCTCGCTGTCGACCCCGTGGAGTCGGTCGCGGTCACTGAGAGGGTCCGGTTCCCGGCCGCGGTCGGAACGCACGTCAGCGTCCCGGTGTCGGCGCCGAGACATCCCGGCGGAAGGCCAGACCAAGCATACGTGTAAGCACCGCTCCCACCAGATATGCCGGCGGCCACGCTGAAGCTCTCCCCGAGGTCCAAGGCCGTCACCGATGCCGTCAACGTCGCCGTCCCAAGCGCGGGGAATACAGTGATGGTCAGCGGAGACCCGGTGACACTTTCTCCATTCGAATCCGTAACGGTCACCCACACGGAGTACGTTCCGGGCGCGTTGGGGATGCATGCGAGCGTGGTCGCGTTGGCGCTGGAGCAACCCGGCGGGAGACCGTGCCAGACCACACCGAACGAGGCCGTACCCGCGACCGGGCTCACCGAGAGGTTTGTACTGGTCCCGAGGTCCAAGGAGCTCTTCGAGACCGTTAGCGTCCCCGCCAAGGGGGCCGCTGATACGTCAAGGGCTATCCCCGCGGAAATTCGGACCGCCCCGTTTCCATCGGTCAACGAGACCGAGACCGTGTACGTTCCGCTCCGGGAAGGGGCGCAGGAAAGCGAGGGCCCGTCCACGGAGGCGCAGCCGGACGGGAGCCCGCTCCAGACGTAGGCATAGGGCGAGGCCCCGCCGGCGATCGTCACCGTGAAGGTAACGCCCATCCCGACGTCCAGTGCGGTCACGGTGGCAGAAACCCCAGGGGTCCCGAGCGCGGCTGACACCGTGATCTGGACCGGAGAAGAGCTCACATTCATCCCATTTCCGTCGGTGACGGAAACGGTCACGGTGTATGTCCCCGCAGTCCCGGTCGGCGGAGTGCAGGAGACCGTAGACGTCCTCGTCCCCGTGCATCCCCCGGGCAAACCCATCCAGGCATAGGTGGGTGTTCCCGTGGCGACGCTCGCCAGGGCGCTCAAGGTGGTCGTCTGGCCATCATCAAGGAGGTTCCGGCTGACGGCGGGTGTGGTGATCGTGGGGTCCGCAAAGACCGTGAGCGTACTTCCCGACAGGGTAGCGTTCCCACCGTTCGAATCCGTGATGGTCAAGGCGGGTACCGAGCTCCCGGTGTGGCCCGGGATGCAGGACAGTATCCAGACATTGAGCCCGGAGCATCCTGAGGGAAGGCCGCTCCAAGTGAAGGTGAGCCCTCCACTACCCGACGTTCCGGTGGCGGTCAATGTGGTGCTCTGTCCCAGGTCGATGGCGCCCGGGCTCCATGCGAGGCTTCCGAGGGTCGGGGGGGCCGACACCGTGACGAGCACCGGCCCGGACACTTGCGAACCTCCGTTCGAGTCCGTCACCGTCACGCTGATCATGGAGCCATTGCTCGGTGCTGTGGGTTTGCAGGTGATGCTGGTCGTGTTTGCAGTGGAGCACCCGATCGGGAGCCCCGACCAGACAAAGTGATCGCTCCCGCTACCGGGTGTGGCCGTGGTGGTCAAGACCACCGTCTGCCCGACATCCAAGGAAGTCCGGCTGGCCACCGGAGTGCTTACGGTCGGGTCCGGGGAGACGACCACGGGGAAGCTGCCCACGCTCTTCGACACCCCGTTCCCGTCCACCACCGTCACCGCGGCCGAGAAGGATGTCCCCCCCGCCGACGCCGAGGGAGTGCAGTTCAACCAGCCCGTGCCACCGCTCCATGCGCTGACACATCCATCGGACGGACCGACACCGCTCCAGGAGAACGTGTAGGTGCCGGCACCGGCCGTGGCCGATGCCGTGAACACGACCGTCTGTCCCACGTCCATGAACGGCCGGGCCGGGGGAAGGCTGACCGTCAACCCGAGTCCCAGCGCAGGGTCGACCGTGTAGGGGAGGACAGGGCTCGGGGTCGTCTTCCCGTTCGAATCCGTGACCGAGACCGATACGCTGAACGGGCTC
>JAJYXQ010000015.1 GCA_021796385.1 Thermoplasmata archaeon
CATGTCGTATCCGAAGTCCGGGTCGTTGGTCCCGTAGTAGGCGACCGCGCGGGCGAAGGAAAAAACGATGCCGCTCCCGGAGTGGACGCTACCCCAGTTGGGTTGACCCTGATATTGCGAAACATCGATCCCGTTCAAGACGGTAGAGGGGGCGGTCGGAGCACTGTAGGGAGCAGCCGCGCGGACCGTTGGGGTTAAGCTCCCCAGGGAGGCCCTTGGGGCCATCGTAGTCCCAGCGATGGTGGTTGGGGAAGCGAAACCTGAAGGCGCAGTGCTCATGAGCAGGACCCCCAGACAGAGGCTCAAGGAGAAGGTGAACACAGAAGGAACCGACCCCGGGGTTCCTGAGCCATGATAGCTCATGACAGTGAAAGGGATTGAGGGGATATAACGTTGGCCGGAGGGTGACCGACAAGGGAAGTACTGGACGATAAACAAAAGGGGAAAGACGTTCGAAAAGTGTCGGCAGAAGGGGTTGGGTCTCACCATATTCCTATGCAATGGTCTTATCCTTGACGAGTTCTCGAACCTTGGAGATGGAGTCGCCCGTGGTGAGTCGGTCTTGGATTCGACGGGGATGAGACCCCAGGGAGATCAACCGATGGATGAACAACTATCGACCTTGCCCCCGGGAACCCACATCGTCGTTCACAGAAAGGACGGGGGACGATGGGAAGGTTGGCTGCTCCCCCGCGATCCATATTCGCCCCCGGAGTCTTTCCGCCTCAAACTCTCGTCAGGATACAACATCGGTCTCTCGCTCCGGGAGGTGGCCTCCATCGAAACCATCGGGGGGGCACCCTGGGGAGAGGTGGCTGGCCATAACGGGCCCCCTAACGAGGTGGGTGGTGCCCATGCTTCGCCCGATGGGGCCCGCGTGACGATCCTTACGACCGGGGGTACGATCGCCTCGTACGTGGATTACACGACTGGAGGGGTGAAGCCTATGCCGGGCTGGCGGGCGCTCGAGGCCCTATTCCCAGACGACCCGGGGCGCGTGGTGCTCAAAGATGTCTTTGATATCCTGAGCGAAGACATCGGCCCGGAACACTGGGAGCGGCTCGCCGAAGAAGTTCAGGAAGCATTCCAAGGTGGTGCCCGGGGCGTGGTCATCACCCATGGCACCGACACCATGGCGTACACAGCAAGTGCCCTTGCGTTCCAATTGCGAGACCTGCCTGGGCCCGTGGTGTTGGTGGGAGCCCAACGTTCGATCGACCGGCCGTCTTCTGATGGTATCTTCAACATGCGTTGTGCTGTCCAAGTGGCCCGGGAGGCGGACCTAGGAGAGGTAGTCGTGGTGATGCACTCGGATGCTTCTGACATTCGGGCTGACATTCATCGGGGTACCCGGGTCCGGAAGATGCATTCGACGCGGCGGGATGCGTTCCGAACGCTGAATAGTTCCCCGCTCGGGTGGGTCGATGCGGCGGTACACCTGACGGGGGACCATCGTAGCCGGGCGAAGTCCACCGCAAAACTTGAGAAAGGGTTCGATCGCAACGGCCGGATGCTTTGGATCCACCCCGGGATCACCCCGGAGGAGGCGACGGCTGCCACGGTGGGGGCCCGGGGCGTCCTGCTTGTGGGCACCGGGATGGGTCATGTGCCATCCCAGTTGCTCGCATGGATCCGAGATCAAGGGAAGGCCGGGACGCTTTTCGCGATGACCACGCAATGTTTGGGGGGAACGGTTGATCCGTACGTCTACTCTCGGGGCAGGGAGCTCGCCTCGAGCGGGGTCGTGTACCTCGGTGACATGTTGCCGGAGACAGCGTTCGTGAAACTGCTCTGGGCGTTGCACAGGGCAAAAGGTCGCGAGGCTGTCGAGCAGACCCTTGGAACCGACCTCGCCGGGGAGATGAGCCCCGGACGATCTCTCTTCGGGGAGAGGGAGAGCAATGAAAGTCGGCCTTGAGATCCATCAGCAATTGGACACCGGAAAATTGTTCTGCGGTTGTCGTGCCGAGTTGCGGGAAGAGGTACTGGGGGCGTTCGTCCGGGAACTGCACGCCACCAGCGGGGAAGGGGGTGTGCTCGACGAGGCGGCTCGGGTTCAAACGGCGAAGAGGACCCGCTACCGATACCAAGTGACCCCGAACTCCTGTCTCGTGGAAGCGGATGAAGAACCTCCGCACCCGATCAACCCCGAAGCCCTCCGCGTTGCCTTGACCATGGCGGAACTGCTCTCCGCCCAAGCACCGGAGGAAGCGATCGTCATGCGCAAGATCGTGGTCGACGGTTCGAACACGGCGGGCTTCCAGCGGACGGTCGTTATCGCCATGGATGGGGAGATCACGGTGAACGGGAAACGCCACGGCATCTCCACCATATGTCTCGAGGAAGATGCCGCCCGGAAGATCGCCGAGGAGGAGGGGGAGATCACGTATCGGCTCGACCGGCTGGGCATCCCGCTCATCGAGATAGCGACCGCCCCGGACATCGAGGACGGACGGGAGGCCCGGGAGGTGGCGGAATCGATCGGGATGCTCTTACGGTCGACCCGGAAGGTGAAGCGCGGGATCGGGACGATCCGGGAGGACCTCAACGTTTCGATCGAAGGAGGAGCCCGAGTCGAGATCAAGGGTGTACAGGAGCTCGGGCTCATCGAAGACTATGTGGCGAATGAAGTTCACCGGCAAGGCACCTTGCTCGAGAGACGCAACGCGCTTCGCAGTCGCGGTGCGGAGGTCGCCTCGGGTCATGTGGACCTCGGCCCGGTCCTGGGAGGTTCCCCGTCGAAGATCCTGGCCACAGGCCGGAAGCCCGGGGGAGCTGTGTTAGGTCTCAAGCTTCCCGGTTTTGCGGGCCTTCTCGGATCGAAGACGAAAGAAGAGGAGCGCCTTGGACGGGAGTTCGCTGACCATGCCCGAGCCGCCGGGGTTTCAGGAATCCTGCATTCGGATGAGCTCCCGGGGTATGGGGTCACGGACATGGAAGTTTCAGCCATCCGTCGCGCCCTTTCGGCGGATCCGGCCACCGATGGTTTCGTCCTAGTGGCCAGCCCGTCCCGCGTGCGCGCGTTGGCCGCCATCGAAGCCATACGGCGACGGGCATTAGTCGCGCTCGAAGGGCTTCCTGAGGA
Source organism: Thermoplasmata archaeon (assembly GCA_021796385.1). Lineage (GTDB taxonomy): Archaea > Thermoplasmatota > Thermoplasmata > Lutacidiplasmatales > UBA184 > JAJYEA01. The sequence goes on from JAJYXQ010000015.1 coordinate 3,086, forward strand.
GACTCGCGACCCGCTCCCGGATGGAAGGACCCGATACTCCCGGCCACTTCCCGGGCGTCACCGGATGTATCCTGAGACTGACCTTCCCCCCTCGCTCATCGATTTGAAGCTCCTAAAGTCCGTCCGGTCGAATCTGCCCGAGCGTCCGGAAGAAACCCTAAGGCGGCTGGGCACCCTCGGCCTGAGCGCGGAGCAGTCGATGCAGCTCTTGCGCGGGGGGGATGTCGATACCTTTGACATGTTGGTATTGCGGGGCATCCCGCACAACCTCGCCGTCCGGGTGCTCACCCAAGAACTCCCCGCCCTGGAGCGGGAGGCGCAGCGACCGCTCTTTGAAGGAGCGGCCATGATCCCGGACATCATCGAACCGGCTCTGCGCGCGGTCGAGCGGGGGACGTTCTCCAAGGAGGGGCTCTTGCCCGTCCTGCGGGGGACCCTGGTGGATGGCTTGACCCTCGAAGTGGCGGTATCAAAAGCGGGCCTTTCCGGGATGACACCGAGGGAGCTTGAAGAGCTCATCCAAAAGATCCTGGACCAGAATGAAAAGTTGCTCGCGGAACGGGGAATGGGCGCTCTGGGGCCACTCATGGGGGATGTGATGGGCCAGGTCCGCGGCCGGCGGGATGGAAAGGAAGTATCGGAGACACTGCAACGGCTCCTGCGGGGGCGACTAGGGAGCTCAGCGTGAGCAAAGTCCCCCGTCGACCGCTCCGCGGTCTCATCGTAGATGTGGATGGCACATTGACTGACCGGGACCGGGTGCTCAACCTGGATGCAGCGCGGGCGCTGCGCACGCTTTCAAACCGGGGCTTCCCCGTGGTATTGGCGACGGGTAACGTCCTTCCCATCTCGCTTGGGCTCCACCGCTTCATCGGACTCAAGGGGCCAATCATCGCTGACAACGGGGGGCTGGTGTACTTTGATGAGAACCGGATCGTCCGGCTTGCGCGGAGGGAGATAGCCCTCCAGGCCTTCGAGAAGTTGCGGGAGACGCTCCCGGTCCGCCCGCTCTTCACCGATCGATGGCGGGAGACGGAGGTGGCTCTGGTCCCGGATCTCCCGGTTACGGAGATTGCATCCCGGGTGAAGGGAATGGGGGTCCGAGTGGAGAGCACAGGCTTTGCGATCCATCTTTTCGAACCAACTGCCGGGAAGCTCCCGGCTGCGCGCATCGCGCTAGAACCGTACGGCATTGGGGTGGAGGATTGTCTTGTGGCCGGTGATGGGGACAACGACGTGGCCCTGATGCAGGCTGCCTCGGTGAGCGTGACGTTCCCAGAAGCCATGCCAAGGGCCCGTGCGACGGCCGACTACATTACCACCCGGGGAGACGGGGAAGGTTTCCTGGAAGCGCTGACCCATTTCGGACTGCTTCTTTCGGGAGAAGGCTCGTTCCGGCCCTCGCGGTCTCCAGGGACCCGGGTTCACTCGGCCCGCAAACGCAAGAAGGGTGGGTCGCCCGACCCGTAGAGGAGTTGTCTCTCAATGTGTCCAAGCGCCTCGACCATGCTGGATTTGGAAACTTGGAACAGTGCGGCCATATCCACCGGGGACACGCGACGGGGGACATCCCAGTAGCCCGCGGAGACCGCGGCATGGAAGAGCTGGTTCTCTTGGGGGGCGAACAGATGGGCGGGGATGTCGAGGAAGGCGTTCCGCATCGATGTGACCACCATATTGGGGAATTGCTTGCGCACCTGGAGGATCAAGGTGCGTACCTTGGGCGCCTCCGCGGCGATCAAGAGGGTGAGCACCCCATCTCGTACGTGGATAGGAAAGCTCGGAACGAGCGAGACACATGAGCTGATGGTGATCGCACTGTGTTCGGGCCGACGGGCCTTGACGAGGATGATGGCGGTGGGGCCTGTGCGCCCGAGGAATTCGTAGGAGACCACGTCCGGGGAGCTCCGAATGGACACAAGGACCTCTTCGAGCACCGAAGGGGCCATGACCCGAAGGAGCAGCAGGACCTCCGTCGGTGTGGCGAGGTAACTGGAGATGGCGATGACGATCCCAGGGAAGGTGCGGGTCACCGTCGCACAGAAACCCTGCCCGGGAGCGAGCGGGATCTTCATCCGGCAGACCAAAGGGGGACCGCGATCCCCTTCCTTTGTTTCGTTCAAATCCCACCTTCCTCTTGTCGATGACGAGGTATCGGGCTATACCGTGGTACCTCACCGAGGGACGAGTTCCATAGGATAAACGGTGCAGGACGTATTTGGCATTTGTGGACAACGTCCACTGACCTCGTCTGCCTTCGCAGAGGGGGGGTGTGGGGGGTTCTGCCACGCCCATCTTTGGCATAGCAGGATTCATCAGCAATGGCTATATGGCGACCACGTCTCGACGGGTTCGGTTTCGGTCGATGACGAACAACCGTTCCGTCCGATTGGGCGGCAGGGGGTTTGGGGCGAAGTATGGTCGATGGGTGGTTCTCGGGCTGTCCCTCGGCATGGTGCTTACGTCGTTCTCCCTCGGATTGACGGTTTCCGGTGGACCCATCCGGGATGCACCGCAGCGCGTCAGCGTTGGTATCGTTGGGCCAGATGCCTTTCCCCCGATGCATCCCCGGATCATCCCCCACGCTGTTTCTGGCTCATCGGCAAGTTATGGGGCGGTGATCAACCCCACAGGGGGGTATAGCAGTGAGCCGGCGCCGATGGGGATCGCCGACTTCGGGGTGACTTCCGGAGGCACGGCCTACACCTATGGCACTCCCGCGTTTCTCGGGAAGTATGCCTGGACCGCAGAGAACTACGGTGGGTCGGGCAGTCAGTTCACGGTTCAGCTCAATGTCGTGCTGCGCTTCGTGGATTCCGGAACAACTTATGCCTTCTGGATCCAGGACGTCGCCGAACCCACTGACGACGGTTCCAACACGCTCTCCATGAGCTACATCGACAATGTGTGGAGCTTTTCGAGCAGCAGTTTCACCCTGACCTCCTCGGACATTTCCGGGAACGGCACGGTGGCATCCGCGGGTTCGTCCGGGAACTACTACTATGATGTGGCCGCTGGCTCGCTCCCAGGGGAGAGCACGACGATCCCGGCCCCGGGCAGTTTCGAACTTCTCGTCCGGTCCTACACCTCTACCGGAGGGGAACCGGAGGTCTCGTTCGAGTATGCCGACCCGGGGACGGCAGGTCACTTTGTGACCTATGACAATGTCGTGTTCAAATTTGCGACGGCGGTCTCCTCGGACAACGGATTCACGGTTGACGGCACGCAGTACACCCCCTTGGGGACCCCTCTCACATACAGTGCAGAGCTGGACCAAGGTGGTCCGGGAGGGGGTGCGTCAACCACCATCGCCAACGCCACAAAGGCCGACATGTCCATCTATTGGTTCAACGGGGACAACTTTGAGTCCACCCCCGGCGCCTGGAATTTCGGGGGGGACACGGGAGAAACCGTATCGAACGTCCAATCGATCGGATCATGGAGCAAGGATGGTTCGCTCCGAACGGTCCAGATCGATGGGACGGCCAAGGATGCGACTCCGGGAATCGCCTACAACCCGAGCCAAGTGGGGTCGGTCAACGTGAGTGCATCCTGTTCCATCACGGATGGATACGTGGCGGCCGGGGCGACCCGATGGTACTTCAATGGGACTTGGGCAGCCCTCACACTGGAGCCGGGCACCTATCACTTCTGGGCCAATGATTCGAGCACCTCGGACGACCTCGGAATGGTCACGGTGACCGCGGGGGGTAAGATCCCGGTGAGCGCATCGACGATCTGCGGGGGAGGCGGTGGGGGCCTGAGCACTTCGGTTCCCGTCCCATCTCCGACGTCGGTGGATGTCGGTCAACCCGTGACCTTCTCCACGATCCCATCCGGAGGTTCGGGCACGTACTCTACGTACACCTGGAGCGCTTCCAATGCGAGCCTAGGCTGCACGCTTGCCAATGCGGCATCGATCACGTGCGTTCCCGCGGCACCGGGTTCGAGCTATACGGTGTCGGTTTCGGTGACGGATTCTTCCGGAACCAAATCCGCGGTGCAAACTTCGGCGCCGTTCACGGTTCTGCCCCGACCTTCTGTCACTGCCCCCATCCCATCGATCACTTCCTTGGAGGTGGGACAGAGCGTGACATTCACGACCACCGCCTCGGGAGGTACAGGGACTTTCCCTTCGTACACTTGGTCTTCCTCGGGTCCCGGACTGGGATGTGCGGCTAGCACCACGCCGAGCATAACCTGCACCCCGACGACCGCAGGCTCGTACACCGCATCGGTCACGGTCACGGACTCGAACGGGGGCGTCTCTCCCGCGGCGACGTCGTCTTCGGTCACAGTGAATCCTGGTCCAGCGGTCGCACCTCCCTTGGCGAATCCTTCTTCCATCACACTAGGTCAGAGCGTCACGTTCTCTACGGCCGCAAGCGGTGGAAGCGGCACGTACTCAACGTTCGCTTGGACCGAGTCGGCGTCTTCCCTCGGCTGTTCGCTCGCCAATGCGGCCACGATCACCTGCACGCCGACGAGTGTGGGGAGCTACACGGTGACGGTGTCCGTGACAGATTCGAACGGGATACAATCTCCTGCCCAGACGTCCCCAACCTTCACCGTCACGAGCATCCCGACCGTAACAAGCCCGGTCGCCAGCCCATCGGAGGGGGAGGTCGGTCTGACGACCGTATTCTCGACGACTGCCAGCGGGGGCAGCGGGACGTACTCAACCTACACATGGACTCCCTCGTCGAACGCGCTCGGTTGTGCCTCGACCACGGCGGCGAGCATCTCCTGCACCCCGACGGCGGCAGGCAGCGCTTATACCATCTCGGTCCGGGTCACGGATTCGAACGGGGCCACCTCCGTGGATGCGACATCGGCGACCTTCACGGTCGTTGCGCAGGTCACCACAACGGCTCCATCGGCGTCGGCAACGGAGGTGGAACTGAGCCAGTCGGTTACCTTCACGACCACCGCTTCCGGAGGCAGCGGAACGTACACGAATTACGCATGGTCCGCCTCGGCTGCCGGTCTCGGGTGTGCCTTTGGGAACTCGGCCTCCATCACCTGTTCCCCGACGGCGATCGGAAGCACCTATTGGGTGGCGGTCGAGGTGACGGATTCTCTGGGCGGCCATTCGGCGAAGATCCATTCCGCCAACTTCATGGTGGTGGGGGCCCCCTCCGTGACTTCGTTCGCGGCTTCGCCATCGACCATACTTCAGGGCCAGTCCGCCACTCTGGAGGTGGTGGTGGCCGGAGGGGTCGGGCCGTTCACGTATGGATATGTGGGCCTCCCCCCGGGGTGCATGAGTTCCAACACCGCTAGCCTGTCCTGCACTCCTGCAACGAGTGGGAACTTCACGATCACGGTGACGGTCACGGACGGAGCGGGGAAGACCGCCAGTGCTTCAACTCGACTCTCGGTAACCGCCGCTGTTTCGAATTCTTCGCCCCTCGGGGCCGGTCTTCCAGAGATCTTCCTCATCCTAATCGTGGCGGCCGTAATTGCGGTCGCTATCCTAGCGATCGTAGTCCGGCGGCGGCGGCTGAGGAAGGACACTCCGGCACCTCCCCCATTTTCTCCCGGTCCCTTCAGAGCCCCTCCCCCTGCGACACCTCCCTCAGGATTGTCGCACGGAACGGGGGCCCAAGTACCCCCGCCGGGTCCCTTCCCTCCGGCACCTCCGCCACCCCCACCCGGCGCGCAGTGAACGGACCTCGTCGCCAACCAAGGGGATGGCCATACCGGCCCTGCCGAGTGTGAAAATAAGACGTGAATGGCCCAACGCTCGGTCGACTTCCGCCCGGTCCTAGCCATGGCGGTGGGTGGGGGCGATTCCGCATCGAGAGAAGTGGTCCGATCGTTAGACCTTTCTCTCGGCAGGGCCGATGGAGACGGGGTGCCCGTTATCGGGACCGAAGTCCGAACGAAAAGAGCAGCATGCTCGCGGTGATGGCTGCGGCGAGGAAGAAGGTCAGGGTCCAACCGTAGGTAGTTCCGACACCCTCGAAGACGAAAATGAGGACCGAGCCGCCGATCTGGGAGAACTCCCAGACCAAGGCATTCGCCGCTCCCTCAGCCGAGGGGCTCACGCTGCGGGCGGAGAGTTCCAGACCCAGCGGAAGGGCGGACATGAAGAAGAAGCCCAGGATGAAGAGGCCGATCGTCTCGGGAACCACGCCCTCCATAACGCCCAGGGCCATCCAAAGAACGGTTGCGGCCCCAAGGCACCCCAGGAAGGGGATGCGCAGGGTGTGAAAGCGATCCGCGAGGACCGACATCGCCAGCGCCCCCGCTATCCCTCCAATGATCATGACGCCTCCCAAGATCCCCCCCAGGGCATTGGCGATACCCCGGGCGAGCAACATCGGTTGGACGTATGTAGCGAAGGCATTGAACACGCCGATCCCTAAGAAAAAGAGCGCCGAGAGGAGGGCAATATTGCGGATCTTCAGCATACCGAAGATCTCACGGAACGAGGGACCTTTCTCCGGTGCCACACCTTGCTTGGGCTCGCGACCGAACCCGATGAAGAGGGCAGCGGCGACGATGGCGAGGATGCCATAGGTGAACAACATGCCCCTAGTCCCCTGCAGCGAGGCGAATACCGGAGTAAGTCCGAACCCGAGGGCGAGACCGATGTAGATGGAAAGGGTCCCGAGCCCGGTCGCCGTCGTGACCTCGGATGAGGGAAACCAGGACCGGGCGATCTTCGAAATGCTGTTGAGGAGGAATGGTTGGCCTACGGCGCCGACCCCCTGAAGGGCGAGTAGGACCGGGAAGGACGGGGCGAAGGGCCGAAGCATCCCGGAGACGGCGAGGAGGGTCGCTCCGAGGATGACCGGAGACCGGAATCCTCGAGCATCGATGAAGTAGCCAGTGGGGAGCGATATCGCGACGAAGACGATGGGGTAGATCGCCGTGAGAAAGGTGACGTTGTCGGCGGTGGGACAGAGCACGTTGGTCGTGCACGGGGGAAGGGCGGAGAAGGAGAGCCACAGCATCTGGGCCACAATGCTCGTCGCCATGAACACGGCGAGTACGACCCATCGGTAAGGGGAAGGGCGCTCCAACACGGTCCCCGGCCCGTTCACGGGAGGGAAGAGCGAAAGTCTTCTAAATAGATGTCCCCTGCGGCCCTCCCATGGACCTCGAGGGGCTGCTGGGCGCCGTGCGGCAGCAGTTCCGTCCCTACGAGAAGTCCTTCCCGGACTTTGCCGAACTGCCGCGAAAGGGAGTGGCCCAGAGTGAAGTGCTCGCACTCCTTCGGCGATTTCAGCGCGCGGAGGAGGGTCGTTGGAAGGAGGGCTACGTCTCCGGGGCGGTCTACCACGGAAGGGACGGGCACACCCGGTTCTCAACAAGAGCGTACGCCCTTGCGTCGCTCTCCAACCCGCTCCATCCAGATGTGTGGCCGAGCCTGGTCAAGATGGAGGGAGAGATCGTGGCGATGACTTCGCACATGCTTGGAGGGGGACCCAGCACGCGTGGGGCCCTCACCTCGGGAGGTACGGAAAGCATTCTCATGGCGATGAAGGCCTACCGCGACTGGGCTCGGGAGAAACGGGGGATCACCGATCCGGAGGTCGTACTCCCCGCGTCCGCCCATGTGGCCTTCGACAAGGCCTGCCACTACTTCGGTTTGCGTCCGCGGATCGTCCCACTAGGTCCAGACTTTTCGGCGGATGTGGAAGCCGTGAAGGAGGCAATAAGCCCCAACACCGTGGCGGTTGTGGGCTCGGCCCCGTGTTTTCCTTACGGAGTGATGGATGACATCCGGGGAATGTCCGAGATCGCCCACGACAAAGGGGTCGGGTTCCACGCAGATGCCTGCCTTGGGGGTTTCCTCCTTCCGTGGGCCCGGAGCCTCGGGTATCCCGTGCCCGACTTCGACCTCCGGCTTCCGGGGGTCACTTCGATATCTGTCGACCCGCACAAGTACGGCTACACCCCGAAGGGGATCTCTGTGGTCCTTTACTCGGACCCGGAATTGCTGCACAAGCAGTACTACGTGGCCAAGCGATGGCCCGGAGGCATCTACTTCTCGACCTCGATGGCGGGAAGCCGCCCGGGAGGGCTGATTGCTGCGGCGTGGGCCACGATGCTGTCTCTCGGTGAAGAAGGGTACCGTACGATGGCCGCGCGGATTCTCGGTTCGGCGAAGAAGATGCGCGCGGGGATTGGTGAACGGAGCGGAGTCACCTTGATGGGGAAGTCCCACTTCGTTGCGGCCTTTACCACGAAACCGCAAGATGTGTATCAGGTCATGGAGCATCTGGCGCGGCGCGGCTGGTTCTTGAACGGGTTGCAGAACCCGCCCGGGGTGCACTTGGCAGTGACGGTCCGCCACGTAGCCCGGAGCGTCCGAGAGCGCTTCCTCAAGGACTTGGATTGGGCATTGTTAGAGGCGGCCCGCCCGTCGGCTCCCTCCGGGCTCGCGCCCATTTACGGATTGGCCGAAGCACTACCCGAGGAGGCGGTCGGGGAATTCTTCGAATCCGTGATCGACTGGATATATCACGGGGACTGAAAGGAAGGAGAACCGTGACGACTTCGACCCACGGTGACGTGTTCCTCGGGATCGACCTTGGCACCTCTTCGTGCAAGGTCGTCATAGCGGAACGAGCGGGGAAGATCCTCGCGCGTGCGACACGAACCTATCCCTTGACCTTGAAAAACGCTGGCGGGGTCGAAGATCGG
>JAJYXQ010000061.1:0-4518 GCA_021796385.1 Thermoplasmata archaeon
TCCTTGAAGTCCCTCGGTGCCTTACTTCTGGGGGACCATGGAGGCCGGTATTTTTCCCTGGACGCCCTTCAACACCACCTCCCCTTGGGCCGTCCCTCCGGTCACCACGGCCACCCCCTCGGTCTATACCCCGCGCGACAACTTCACGCCGAGTTGGCAGGCGGTTGAACCTCCCCCCGTTTGTGAGTGGGGGTGCACGCAATGGAACACGGTGAGCGCGCTCACGGCGGTGGGGCAGGCGCTGGAGGCCGCCCTCCAGGCGCTCGTCAACTACATCCTGAGCCAAGTGGGACAACTGATGCACACCGTCATCGAGACCATTACCTCGGCGATTGGGGCTTATCTCGGAGGGGTCGCCTCCTCCCTTTCTCAGCTATTCCAAGACTTCACCGCAAGTTCTCCCAGCGCCACCACCATTCTGGCTGACTCCGGCTCCTTGTTACTCAGCCTGTTTGGAATCCAGTCCTTCGTGAACTCCCTTTCCAACGTAATGAGCACGGTCATGTCCGTTGTGAATCCCATCCTCAACCTCATCTCATTGAACCGCTTGCTTTCCATCATCTCGAATGCCCTGGGAGCCGCCACCGGGTTCAACCCGTTGGCCGACATCCAGTCGGCCCTCAACCAAGTGGCCAGTGGCCTCTTCTCGGCGGTGGCCGACGCCCTCACGGTGCCGTTCAGTCTGCTCGGCATTGCCAACGACCCAGTCACGGTCCCTTCTTCACAGTCGGAACCCTTCCCGACCCCCACTCAAGCCGTCGCTTCCGTAAATGCCTTGGTTTCATCTTCGGGGAACTCGGGGCTATCCGGCGACTTTGGGAGTAGCACGAACCCCGACCCCTCGGCTCCGGAATTGATCGATATCGTCCACATCGGGGTCATTGTTGCCATTATCCTGTTATTGGTCATCAGTGGCGTATTTGGAGTGATCGAGAACGCCCTGCAATTCTTCGAGAATTCGTTGAGGAGGGCTGTGTTGATGAGGAGCTTCCCGATCCGGGACTCGCTAAGGCCGAACTCTTGGAGCATGAGGCCCATGACCGGGAGCACCGTGATGGAGAGGGTGACCGCGATGAGAAGGCCCTCCAGGAACGATATTTGGTGGAGCACGAAGGGAAGGAAGGACAGTCGCCGCCAGGCCGAAAGGGATGAAGAGGACGGAGAGCCCCAGGATCACCGTGGAGAGCTCCATGGTGAAGATGTCCTCGGGTGACACTTCGAGGCCGGCCATGAACAAGATGAAGACCGTAGCAAGGATCTGCATCGTGCCGAGTTGGGGGCTGAGGGCAGGGCCGGTCGACGATGTCGGATTGAGCCCGAGAAAAGGTCCGAGGAGGGTCGGACCGAGGAGTATCCCGACGAGAAGCTGGCCGACCATGGCCGGCTGCTTGAAATGGGTGGCTACCTCCCCGGCCAGGACCGCGCTCCCCAAGAGCAAGAAAAGGTCGACGATGAACTGAGTTGTAGGATCTGTCGTCCGAACGACACCTTTCGTCCTGCGCGTCTGAAACAGTCTCGAAAAGGTGCACCACACTTAACAATAGTGGGCCCACTGAAGCCTGTCGCTTCCCAGCGTTCCTCCTCTTGAACGGACGCGGGGTCGATCGTTCGCCTCTGGGCGTTCCGAAGCGGATCCCGGACCACCTCACCGGCAACCTTTTAGCCTGGTCGGTTCAACATTCGGTCGATGGGAACCCCTCCACCGACATCCACCAAGCCCACCCCAAATGCGGACCCCATGGAGGGCGTGATGCACCTTGCCGACCGGATCGCGAATGCCTTCTTGGTTCGGGAACCCGATGGCCTGTACCTCGTGGACACGCTCTTCCGCGAAAGCGCTGGACGTATCCAGGCCGCTCTCGCGCAGGTGGGTCCGGAGAAACCCCTCCGTGCGATCCTCCTTACCCACCAGCATATGGACCATGTAGGTGGAGCGGCACGACTTCACTGGCTCACCGGAGCCCCGGTGAGCGCCCACCCCTTTGACACGCCGGCGATCGAGCGGACGGGCCCAGGGGTTGGCCCTGCTCTTCTGACATGGCTGCTCCGACGCCCGGCCGTCACCGTTTCGAACGTGGTCCGGGAAGGGGCCACCGTCGGACCGTTCGAGGTGATCCACGTCCCGGGCCATACGCCGGGGAGCGTGGCCTATTATCACAAGGCCAAGGGGCTTCTCTTCACCGGGGACGCACTCATGAGGGGCAATCACGGAACGCTCTCGCTACCACGCCGATCGTACAGCTACGACCCGGAGGCGGCGGCGGCCTCGTTGGCCAAGTTCGCCCGCCTAAACGTTCGGGGGATATTCCCCGGGCATGGAGCCCCGATCCTTGAGGATGCTTCCACTCAATTGCAGGCGGCGATCGAGCGGCAAGGGAAGATCGAGGTCCCGGTGGATCACACCCTCTTCGGACCCGAGGGGCGCCCGGAAATGCACCCCGGAATGCCCGGTTGGAAGGAGGGATAGCGTTTTAAACGAGGACTCATTCGCCCTCACTCCCGAGCGAGCCCATGTCCGAATCCGTTTTCCGACACTACAGTGAATCCTTCCACCAGACCCTCGGCAAGGAGGGCGCCGCCTGGCGCCGAGAGCGCCTGTTCCACTGGCGACAGGAGCATGCCATCACGCGGCTTGAGCGTCCCACCCGGCTCGACCGGGCGCACGCCTTGGGATGGCGATCCAAACCGGGCTACCTGTTGCTGCGTGTCCGCGTACGCCGCGGTGGGCAAGGGAAGCGCCATATCATTGCCGGACGGCGCCCCAAGCACAAAGGGATCCTCAAGATGACCCTCAACAAGTCGATCCAGCGTATCGCCGAGGAGCGGGCGCAGAAGAAGCACCCCAACCTCGAGGTCCTCAACTCGTACTGGGTAGGGGAGGATGGAAAGGACAAGTTCTATGAGATCATCATGGTCGATCGGTCCCATCCCGCGATCCTGAGCGATCCGAAGATCCGCTGGATCACGGAGCCGGGGAACCACCGGAGGGTCTACCGGGGCTTGACGAGCGCCGGGAAGAAGGGCCGGGGTCTGCGCTGGAAAGGCAAAGGTGCCGAACGGATGCGTCCCTCCCGACAGGCGAACCGGAAAGTCGAGAACCGGACGCACGTCAAGGCCATACCGTAGGCCGTCTGTTCACGCCGGGCCCGCAGAGAGCGGACAGTGAAAGGTCTCGGAGTACCGTTCCGCCCACCCCGAGAGCTCTTCCACGCTCACGATGTCCCCTCGGACCACGCGGGCGAGGCGCCGTCGGGTCTCCGTGTCCACGGGGACGCTAGACCCCTGAAGCAACCGTGTCAGATGACGGATCAATGTGCCCCCCTTTCCGTCCCAGTCGGTCAAAAGGATGATCGGTCGTCCCCTGGCCGCCAAACGGCTGGCCAGTTCCGGGAGACTGCGACCGTCGTGAACCAGCACGATCGACTCGCGTGGTAGTCCGATCCGGGAAAGTGCTCGGCGGTCCCGATCCCCTTCGACTAGGATGAGGGACCCGCCTTCGGTCGCCGTCTCCCGCAACCGGGCGAGGATCCGAACGAACTCCTCGAACATCTCACGCGTGACCATACACTGTCACTTCCCGGGAGACGATACACGGGAATATAGTTCCCGGCCCGTCCGCTGGATCAGTACTCGCTGGTTGGTGGAGGAATCCTACGACGCCGCACGATGATCGCCACTGTGAGAAGCCCAGCAACGGCGATGATCCCACCGATAAGGATCCAACCCTCGAGGACTCCGGAACCCGAGGGAGAATTGTTGCCCGCGGCGGGCCGATCCACGGTGAGGGTCACGATACCGGACACGGATTGGCCGCTCGAGTCCTTTACCACCACGGTGATCGGGAAGGAACCGTTCGCCTGCGGACTGCAAGGCAGGCTGGCGGTGTTCGATGAGGTGCAGCCCGCGGGAAGGCCCGTATAGGAGTACACGAACGGGGCAACGCCTCCCGAGATGGTCGCCACGAGATCGGTCGACGCCCCCTCGAAGACCGGGTTTTGGCTCGCCACGAACGAGTCGAGCACGAGCGGGGTCGAAGAGCCGCTCACCACCACAAACGTGGCGGACTTCGATGCCGTGTGGGAAGTGGCATCGGTCAGTTCGACCGTGACGGTGTACGAACCGGCCGCGATCGGGGTGCATGAAAGCGTGGCGAGGCTCTTCGTTCCGCATCCGGGGGGTAACCCGGAGTAGAGGTAAGAGTAGGGTGGGACCCCGCCCGCGGCTGTCACTGAGAGAGTCACAGGTGTCCCCACGTGGACGGAGGTCGGAGAGATCGTGAAGGCGGTGATCGATGGGCTCCCGGCGGATTGGGTCACGGCGAGGGGGGTGGTTGCACTGATCGATCGGCCGAGAGCATCGGACACAGTGACATGGATCGAGAAGCTGCCGGCCGAGGTGGGCACACAGGAGAGGGTGGGAGCGTTCGAACTACTGCACCCCGTCGGCAAGCCGGCGTACACATAGTGGAGCGGGGAAGCTCCCCCCGTCACCGACACGCTCAATGTGGAGGTTCCGCCC
>JAJYXQ010000061.1:4528-53094 GCA_021796385.1 Thermoplasmata archaeon
CCACCGGGACAGAGGCCGGGCTGGCCGTGAAGGCGGAGATCGTCGGCGGCGGGATGGTCTGCACCACTTGGAAGGATGCGGACGCGGTCGCATTCCGACCGGCCGCGTCCGTCACGACGAGTGAGACCGTAAAATTCCCGAGGGTGGTGGAAGTGCACGCAAGGGAGGGAGTGCTCTGCGAGGTGCACCCCGGGGGGAGGTTGGAGTAGGTGAACCGCAAAGGAAGGGACCCATTGGCCACGGTGGCGTTAAGGTAGACGGTACCCCCAAGGGCCACGAGGGAAGGCATGGCCGCGAAGGAAGTGACCTGGGGTGGCGGGACCGTGGCGGTGACGTTGAGGGTGAGCGGTCCCCGGGAGACCGAGGCTCCGGTGTGGTCTGTGACCGTTGCGTTGATCCATGGGAACTGGCCGGAAGCAGTCGGGGTGCACGAAAGCGTCGAGGTATTGGCGGAGGAACACCCCTTGGGAAGTCCCGTGTAAGTGTAGGTGTACGGGAGAACGCCACCCGTGGCCGAGACGTTGATCCAAACCGACCCTCCAAGGGGGGTCGATGGGGCCGAGAGCGTGAAGGATGTGATGCTCGGACCTCCGGGGTTCTTCACCACGAGGGAGGTCGACTTGGAAACGGATTGCGAGCGGGCGTCTGTCACGGTAACTTTGATCGAGAAGTTGCCCGTGGCCGAGGGGGTGCACAGGAGGTTCTTCGAATTTGCCGTTGCGCAGCCTTTCGGGAGTCCCGTGTAAGCGTAGGAATAGGGGCTCGTACCACCGGACGCCACGACCGAAAGGTTCGTAGAACTCCCCAGGGTAATCGTGGAGGGTGTGGCCGTAAACGAAGAGATGGTCGGCTGGGGTGCCGCGTTGACCGTGAAGTTGCAGCCGGCGCCGGTAGATCCGGTCCGCCCTGTCGAGTCGGTCACGCTCAAGGTGGGGTTGACCGTGGCCGCGGTGGTGTAGGTATGGGTGACCTGAACCCCGGAACCGGTGCCTCCATCCCCGAAGGCCCACGCGTAGGAGAAGGAAGGGGTGCCCCCTTGGACAGAGGCGGTGAACTGGATGCTGTCCCCGGCCGTAAAGCTCCCCCCACAGGAGAGGCTTGCACCGGTCGTGAGGTCCTTCACTGTGTACGAGGGAAGCGGATCGCTCTGGCAAACGTTCCCGGGGCAAATGGTGCTCCAACCGAGCGGGGCCGAGTTCGTTCCTCCGTTGGGATATCCGTTGGCAGAATCGCAAAGTACGGTGCCCGTCCCCGGGAAGCCCGTGGGCGCCCACTGGCAGTACGCCGCGCTGAGATAGCTGCCCCAGAAGTTGTACCCGTTGTAGTGATAATAGGCGAGCGACCAGTTGAACGAGCACATGGGATTGAAGTAGATGCCCCCCCAGTCCGAAGAGCTCCCCGACCAGGTAGGGCATTCGGCGGGATTGTAGTTCGGGACGGAGAACGAGCCGCCCGCGGGCGGGCATTGGCCACCGGTGCCCTCCTGCAGGATACCCTCGGCGTCGGGATAGGAGGAGCCGCACCCCGGTGAGGTCACGAAACAGTTCCCGGAGCCGCTTTCGATGGCCCCTGCACAAAAATTGCTCTCCTGATACGCCATTGAGACGAACGTGATCTCGAGGTTGCCGGTATAACCCGCGTACGCCGCGCAGTCCACCGTCTGTTGCAGGCTGAGTGTGGTCGAAACGCCATAGAAGTTCGAGTTCGGGCAGGTCGTCGATGTGACCCGAGGAGAGGGGGCGGGAGCATCCAGCCCGGGAATGGCGGGATGGAAGGCCAGGGTGCCCGGTGAGACGATGCCGGTCCCCCCCGTGAGGAGCAGCCCGGAGACTATCAACCACAAAGGGATCCTTCCCACTCGAGGGTAGATTCCATGCCCGGGCAGGGTCCGATATGCCATGTATCGACATCTCACGCAGGGAACCCGTCTATAAAGACTTGCCGTCTTAGGAAAATCCGGGAGCGAGCCAAGCTCAGGAGCGGGGTGAGGACACGGGAGGCTCTCGTTCCGTGCGCCATCCCACCCGTCGCGGGAGGACGCGGACCACGGACGGCTTATTTATCTGGCGGAACTTGGTCCTTTGCGATGGGGGGGAAGGAAGACCGGGGCGCCCGGCTCCTGCAACAACGAAGGGATGAACGGAGCACGCCCTATCGACTTGCGAAGACGGGGCACGACTTCTATCCGGCCACCCGAGCCTACCTCGACGAACTTCGGGTCCTGCTCCAGAAGGAAATCCAAGAGGACCCCCTTTCCCAGAAGGTCGATTACACCCGCAACCAGTACCAACGAGCCCTGACCGCGGCACGGGAGGTCCAGGGATTGCGTCTGAGCAAGATCGCCCATCTGGCGGTGCAGGCGGCCGCCGGGGGCGCCGCCGCGGAGGACCTGCTGCCTGAGGAAAAAGGGCTCTATGAGGCGATGGTCCGGGAGCTCAAGGGGTTCACCCGACAATATGATTTCGACAGTGACGGGACGAAAGCCCCGGTACCGGAAGCCCCGGTTCCCGCCGAGGCGGTGCGGGAAGTGGTGGTTCGTATCGTGGCAGACGGGCCTCAGCTACCCATCGAGACCTATGGGGATTCCCCGCTCCACAAGGAGGACGTTGTGACGCTGCCCGAGCGGGAGGCCCGGATCTTGATCGACTCCAAACGCGCGGTTCTGGTGGATTCCTCCCGATGCAGCTGACCTTCCTCGGTACGGCCGGTTCGTGGCCCACCAAGGAGCGCAACGCAAGCGCCATCGCCCTCGATATGGAAGGGGAGGTGATACTCCTCGATTGCGGGGAGGGCACACAACGGCAGTTCTTCCTGAGCCCGGTGTCCTTCATGCGGGTGCGACGTGTCTTCATCACCCACTTCCATGGCGACCACTTCCTGGGCTTGCCGGGGCTTATCCAGAGCATGGGCCTCAACAATCGCACCGAGCCGCTGGACATCTATGGTCCCGAGGAGGTGGGACACCAGGTGGATCTCATCATGGGCCTGGGCCACTTCACCCAGAAGTTCCCCGTGGTCCCCCACCCGATGGCGCCGGGGTCCCGGGAGGACCTGGGCACTTACACCGTGTCCTGTGCCCGGGCGAACCACCCGGTGCCCGCCCTGGCCTTTCGCATCGAGGAACGGGAAAAGCGCGGTCGCTTCGATGCCGACCGGGCCCACGCTCTGGGGTGTCAAGGCCGGGATTTCGCCCTCTTGGAGCGCGGAGAGACCGTCACCGTCCGGGATGGCACCCAGGTGACGCCCGAGATGGTCCTGGGTCCCCGCCGACCGGGGCGCTCTGTCGTGTACACGGGGGACACCGCTCCGTCCGCCGATGTGATCGCCCTCGCCCAGGGGGCTACGATCCTCATCCATGAGGCCACGGTCGAGTCGTCCCTAGAGAAGGACGCGAACACCTGGGGTCATTCCTCGGCCCGTCAGGCCGCCCAGGCCGCCCGCGACGCACACGTCGATGAGCTCTACCTCACCCACTATTCTTCCCGGTACCCCGACGTCGCACCACTCGAGGCGGAGGCGCGCCTTCATTTCGAACGGTCCACGGCGGCTTCGGATCTCTTGTCCGTCATCGTACGGCAACGGTGATCCCGATGGTAGGCGCCGACGCAATCCTCTCCGGATTCACCGAGGTCGCCACGCTATCCCGCGGACCCATCCCTCGCCGGGGTGTCGCCATGGAGGACCTCGCCCGGATCGAGAAGGGAGCGATCGCACTGTCCGGAGAGACCATCGCCTGGGTCGGCAAGACCTCCCAATTGCGGCGGGTGGTGCGCCTCCGGAAGGGAGGGTCCCGGTGGGAGTTCCCCGGAGGTGTGGCCGTTCCCGGACTGGTCGATGCCCATACCCATCTCGTCTTTGCCGGAGATCGCTCGGGGGAGGTGCGACGCAAGCTTCGGGGCGAGAGCTACCTCGACATCGCCCGGCGGGGCGGCGGTCTTCTGGGAACCGTCCGGGCTACGCGCGCAGCCTCGGAGATGGCCCTCTTCAAGGAAGCCTTGGCTCGCCTCAAACGGATGGTACGGTGGGGCACGACGGCCATCGAGGCCAAGAGCGGTTATGGCCTCCGGCTGGATACCGAACTCAGGATGCTCCGGGTGGTCCGAAAACTATCCGGAGCTACCCGGGCCACCATCGTCCCCACCTTCCTCGGGGGACATGCGGTCCCCCCGGAGTTCGCGGGACGGCCCGGAAAGTACGTGCGGGATGTAGTGGACCGGCAGATTCCGGCGGTGGCTCGCCAGGGGATCGCCCGGTTCTGCGACGTGTTCTGTGAACCCGGATTCTTTTCCCCGGAACAGTCCCGACGCATCCTCATGGCGGGCATGGCCGCTGGGCTCGGTGCTAAGATCCACGCGGAAGAATTCGTACATAGCGGGGGTGCGCGGGTCGCCGCGGACCTTCACGCCGTGAGCGCGGATCACCTGCTGGCGGCCACGGCGGATGACCGGGAGCGGCTCGCAGCATCGGGGGTGACCGCCGTGCTCCTGCCCACCACCCCGTTCGCCTCGCTTGCAGGCACCCGTTCGCCCGGCCGGGAATTCGTCGACACCGGCGTCTCGGTGGCGCTCGGTTCCGACCTGAGCCCCAACTCATGGGAGGAGGCGATGCCGCTCGTCATGGCGCATGCCGTCTATTCCGGCCGCCTCACACCGTCCGAAGCCCTCACCGCCGCCACGGTGAACTCGGCCCACGCGATCGGACTTACCGGTGGTGGACGGATCGTACCGGGTGGTCGGGCGGACGTCGCCTGCTTCGATGTCCCGTCGGTCGAGCACCTCGGGTATCGTCTCTCTCCACCGATGCCGTCCGCGGTCTTCCTCGGAGGGGTTCCCGAGGTCAGGGACCCCTCTATGCTTGAGCTATCTTTATCTCGGCAACGAGTTCGTTAAATGTCGAGCGTGAACGCCATGGCTCCAGATTCTCTTAGCATCCAAGACCAAAGGACGGGAAAGAACTATACTGTTCCGGTGGAGGGGGACCATATCCGCGCCGCGCAGCTCGAACAGATCGTGAAGACGGAGGGGGCTCCCGGCCTGGTCTCGTATGACCCGGGGCTCATCAACACGGCGATATGCAAGAGCACGATCACCTACATCGACGGGGAGAAGGGGATCTTGCGCTACCGTGGGTACCCCATCGAGGAGCTCGCGGAGAAGAAGTCGTACCTCGAGGTCGCCTACCTCCTCATCCACGGAGAGCTGCCATCGCCCAGCGATCTTGCGGAATGGCAGCACAACATCACGTTCCACACGCTCATCCACGAGAATCTCAAGGTGTTCATGAGCGGGTTCCGCTACGACGCCCACCCGATGGGGATCCTCGTGGGAACCCTCGGGGCGCTCTCCACATTCTACCCGGACGCCAAGAACGTAAAAGACACGGCCTCCCGGCGGTTGCAGATCTACCGGCTGATCGCCAAGATCCCCACGATCGCTGCGTTCGCCTACCGCCATTCCCAGGGATGGGCCTACATCGACCCGAGCAACGACCTGTCCTACGCGGAGAACTTCCTGTCCATCACGTTCCGCCCCTCCATCTCGAGCCGATACGAGGTCCACCCGGAACTGGCGAGAGCGCTCGACGTGCTCTTCGTCCTCCATGCCGACCACGAGCAGAACTGCAGCACGAGCGCGATGCGGGCGGTGGGAAGCTCCCTCGCGGATCCCTTCAGCTGTGCCGCCGCGGCGGCGGCCGCCCTCTACGGTCCCCTCCACGGAGGGGCTAACGAGGCGGTAGTTCGGATGCTCGAGGAGATCGGGTCGGTCGACAAGATCCCGGCCATCATCCAAGAGGTCAAGGCGGGCAAGCGCCGCCTCATGGGATTCGGACATCGGGTCTACCGCAACTACGATCCCCGGGCGAAGATCATCAAGCGCATGGCCGACAAGGTCTTCGAGATCACGGGGATGAACCCCCTCCTCCACGTCGCCCTCGAGCTCGAGCGGATCGCGCTCTCCGACGAGTATTTCATCAGCCGTCACCTCTACCCCAATGTGGACTTCTACTCCGGGATCATCTATCAATCGATGGGGTTCCCGACGGACATGTTCCCGGTGCTCTTTGCGATCCCCCGCATGTCGGGATGGCTCGCCCAATGGCAGGAAGGGGTGACCGACCCCGAGCAGAGGATCGTCCGACCCAAGCAGGTGTATCTCGGCCCCGGCGAGCGGCACCTCCCATAGGATCCCCGCTCCTTCGAGAACCACAAACCGAGCGGTCTTTACCGACCGGGGGCGCCCCACTTCCTCCTCCCCGCCTACCCGGTGGTGTTTTCTGACGAACCGTACCGGTACGTGCGTCCCACTCCGTCTCCCAGGTCCGTCACGGGTGGGCGGATGGACCCAATGACCTACCGCAGGGATCTCCCCAAGTGATGGCGGGAAAGGGAACGATAGAACCGCTTATGGCCGGGGACCCGGTCTAGGATCTACGCGCCCGCAGATGCTCGGGGGCGCGTTCCCCCCAATCGGCCATGGCCCGGACCGCAGGGTGGGGTCCTTGGGTGCACGGGTCAGCCACAGGGCGTACTCCTTCGCCGGGAACAGTCGGATCATCGTCATGGTCGGCACATCACCACCCTGCATTGAGAGGCAACTGGACTTCCCTATCTCCCCGAACATGTTCGTACGTGCTCTGCGGCGAACAGGTTCCCCGCGCTGCTCCGGGATTCCGTTCACGATGAGGTTGCCCTTCTTCCCAATCGAGGAGGATGATGAGGACCTTCGGAGCTCCCGTGGGATTGGTGATCGTCGTCTTCGTACTGGGCCTCTCGGGGCTCGGACCATTCCCGGTGGGGGCACAGCTCCAATCCGGACCGGCGCTCATCTCCTCCTTTCCCTCGGGTCCCGCGTCTGAGACCACATCGAACTGGGCGGGGTACCTCTACTGCCCGGATGGCGTGACCCCGGACCTCTGTGCGGAGGGGCCGGGCACCGTGGACGGCGTCTTCGGATGCTGGACCGTTCCCGCCGTCGCTCAGACGCTCCCGACCGGTTCCTCGGGAGGAACGCAGATTGCCACCACGTGGATCGGGGTCGGGGGAACCCACGGGGACCATCTGGCTCAGATTGGCGTCACCGAAACCCCCGGGCAAGCGCCCAGCGCGTGGTGGGAGACCCTGCCCAGCCCGGCCCAACCCATCTCCCTTGAGGTCAACTCCGGAGACGAGGTCTGTGCCCAGACCGAGATGGTCGGTCTCAACCCCTTCGGCCAACAATTGTGGTACTTTTCCCTGCGCGACCTCACCTCAGGGACCGAGTGGGACAATGGCGGCATGATCCAGGTCTGTGGGGGATCGCTCTTCTGGGCTGCGTGCAATTCGGTGGACCTCAACTCGGCCGATTGGATCCTTGAGAGCCCTCACCTCTCCGGCGCCCTCACTGCCTTACCCGCCTTCCAGGAGACGGCCTTCACGAATCTCATGATCGTTGCCGAGGGGACTTGGCTTTCGGTCAGCTCGCTGGCTTCCCCGGAGACTTCGCTCGTACTCAACCTGCAGAGCACGTTCGGGCCCACGGCCCCGGCGTACATGACATGGGTCTCGCTCCGCCCGTCGGGTGCCGCCCCCTCGGCGATCGACATCGAGTACCTTGCGGGGCTGACCGTTCCCTCCCAAGAAAGCCACGCGGGCCCGACCTCCCGTGTGGAGCTGCAAGCCCTCGATCGCATCGTTCCCGACACGAATGTGGCCCCCTTTGACCTCGCTTGGGTGTACACTCCTTCCCCAGAGGGATGCTCCCCTCCGTGCACTGCAGAGAACGATGTCGCCGCGCTCAACTTCACGGTGGGAACCCAGACCTATTCGCTTCCCCCGACCCCGTCGACAGGAAGCGGGTCTTGGGAACTATGTCTGTGGTGGGCCGCCCCGGGAAGCTCGGATCAAGGCCTCGCCGGCGGCAGCCTGGAACTCGAATGCGTTGGCAGCCCGGCTGCAACGACCGTCTCCGCACAGCCTTCTGTCCCACACCTTTTCCCGACCGTGGTCTTCGTCCTGGTCGGTCTCGTGGGCCTGGTTGCGATCGGAATCCTCCGCTCTCGTTGGCCGAGACTGCGGGCTCGACCCTCCCGGCAAAGTCCCCTCGCATGATGCGGTCCGGTACCCACCCTTCCGCCAACTTGGGGGACAACGGAAACAGGCGTGCCTAGGGAGACTGTGGATGCAAGACCGAGTGGCCGGCCCTCTTATGGAATGTAGATTGTGAAATAGCCACAATACAAGAGATAAATACGACCGAGCCGTTCGAACTTTGCGAGGACCCCTTGAACGCTCCCCTCTTTGTTTGCGGGCTGACCGTCACCGTGGCCCTTGTCCTCTTGGTCTCCAGCGCCTCGGGTCTCGGTGCGAGCTTCTCCCCCGCAGGGGAAGGGGCGGCCACGTCGGCCGTCAGCTGCCCCGTGGTCCAACCCGCTTCGGGGAATGCGGGCCCGACCGTCGAATGCTATCTCAATGGGACCGGCGCACTCTCATGGGATCCCAACGCGCTGACGGCACCCTCGAATGCCACCATCATCTTCAATGTGGGCGAAGTGGGTGCGTTCAGTCATGACTTTGCCTTGGATGCGGTGGTGAATGACACCACGTTGCAGTCCTGGACGGCGAACCCAAGCTCCGTATCCAACGCCCAGCTCAGTTCCTACTTTGCGAACCACACCGCGGTGAACTTAGCGGTGAACTCCCCCAGCCAACGGAACGTTTCAAAGCCCATCCACTTGACCGCCTCTCAAGGGACCTACTACTTCGTCTGCCTCGTTCCCGGACACTTTGAGTCGGGAATGTGGGGAACACTCAAGCTACAATCCACAACTACGGGTGGTGGAAACGCTCCCGCCTCTCCGAACAATGAAACTCTCTACCTCGTCATCGGCGCATCCTTTGTGGTCGTGATCGCGGTTGCGATAGTTCTTGCGTTGCGGTTCGGCCGGAAGTATCCGACCGGAAAACCCCCCGTTCGGTGACTCGACTTACCCTGAGGGCAGGTCGGGAGTTGGCGTTCGTTCGCTTCAAGTCACGGTACTTGTGCGTCGGCGAGCGCCGTGCCCTCGCACCTCGTGAGGCTACCCACTCCACGATCTCGGTCCGTTCGCGGGCGACCTCTTCAGGGTCGTGCCGATGGCACGGTCCCGCTAGAGGCTTCGGTTGCGTGCGGGCTTGATCCCATGCCGTGGGCGAGGGGATTTGAGACGTGCGTCGGGAAGAGTCCTGGGCGAGGGGTCCAAGGGAGTGGACCCGATCTCCCACCGGTAGCAGAGTACACGCCGTTTCCCCTCCCGGTACATCTCTTGTTCCGGGGGGATGTCGTAGAGTCCGAGGAGTCGGGCCCCGAGTCGCTCGATCGTCCGTCGGGATGCCGTGTTCACCGGATCACACGTGAGGAGCAGGTGGGTGAGCCCATGGACACGCGCTATCCGGGTCACCAATCGGCAGGCCCTTTCAGCGTAATGGTGCCCCCGGTGGGGTTCGTTGACACCGTACCCGATGTGGCCCGGATAGAGCAATGCGTCGTCGGGGCCGATACGGAGCCGCATCTCTCCGATCTTCTTTCCCGTCGGGCGGAGGGTCAATGCGAAGGAGTACATCGGAACATACCCTTTCACCGGGTCGGCCGGAGTCGTCCCTGCTAGTACCACGCGGAGCTCTCCGTCCACAAGAGGAGGCGGATCGATGAACGAGAAGGGACGCGCACGATCTCCCATGCCTTGACGAGACCCCCACAGTTCATATGCTGCGCCCAAGCGTGCCTGTTCGGAGAAGCTCAAAAGGGCAGTGGCCTTCACTGAGGATACCGGACGATGTCCTCCTCCACCCAACCCGTCAAATGGACCCTTGCCGCGAGGGGAAGCCCACTCAGCCGAGTCCAGTCCAACGCTGCGAAGGCCGCGCTCCATCGAGCTTTCCCCGGAACCGGTTTCTCGGAGCTATGGATCACCACGACCGGAGACCGGAAACGGGACTCCGGGCGGGAAGAGCTCCCGACCCCGGGCTTCTTCGAAAAGGAGGTCGACCTCGCTGTCCTTGATGGGCGCGCCGACATCGCGGTCCATTCATCGAAGGACATCCCCTCGGATCTTCCGAAGGGCTTGGCGATCATCGCGGCGCTCCCGCGCGGGCCTCCCGGCGACGTGCTCGTGGGGTGGGACGGTCGGCCTCCCTCCATCGGTGCGCTCCCCGCGGGCTTCCGGGTGGGTACCTCCAGCGTCCGCCGACGTGCAATGGTGCGCTACTCATCGCCGGAAGCGGAAACGGTGTTCGTGCGGGGGAACGTGGGGACGCGGGTCGAGAAGCTGAAGGGCGGCGCCTGCGACGCCCTCATCCTCGCCGAAGCGGGCCTCGAGCGGCTCGGGCTCGACCCCCCCTTCCGCCGGTTGGCACTCTCCAGCTTTCCACCCGCCCCGGGCCAGGGTATCATGGCGCTTGTCGCGAGCGAGGAGCGGTTCCCTGACTTCGAACCGATGCGGACTTCCGCACGTGAAGCATGGTGGGAGCTCCTTGCCGAGAGGGCTTTCCTATCCGCGATCGGTGGGGGATGTTCGAAGGCCCTGGGAGGTCACGCCGACTACGCCCGGAAGGCTTTCGTGGCCGCCGAATGGGCCGAGGATGGCTCTAGTAGACGAAAGATAGCGCTGCACGAACCGGAGTCCGATCCCCAGGTTCTCGGAGAACGGGCGGCCAGCCTCCTCAAAAAAGCCCGGTGGGTGAGGCGTCGATGAACCGGCGCTTCTTGGATGTCCTCTCGGGAGAGGAACCCGATGCTACCCCGATCTGGCTCATGCGCCAGGCGGGCCGTTATCTTCCCGGGTACCGAAAGCTGCGGGAGACCCATGATATTCTCGAACTGGCCAAGGACCCGGACCTCGCTGCGCAGGTGGCCGAGGAGCCCCTGACGCTTTTCGATCTCGACGCGGCGATAGTCTTTGCGGACATCATCCATCCGCTCGAGGGTCTTGGCGTGGAGGTGCGGTTGGATGCGGGACAGGGCCCTCGCATCGAGAACCCCGTGCGCGGTCTGACGGACCTCGCCCGCCTTCGCACCCCGCTGGATGCCGAGGGGCAGACGGGATTCGTCGGGCAGACGATCCGGCGCCTGCGGGAGCGGACCGACCGGCCCGTCATCGGGTTCTCCGCATCCCCCTTCACCCTCGCATGCTACCTTGTGCAGGGGCGGCACGAACGCGACTTTCCCGCGATGCGCCGCCTGCTCTCCTCCGACCCTGAGTTCGTCCGGCAGCTCATGATGGTCCTCTCCGCAGCAACCATCGAGTACGTGCAGATGCAGGAACGGGCCGGGGCTCACGCGATCCAGATCTTCGACACTTGGGCGGGCATCCTTTCCGCCGACCAGTACGCGACCCATGTATCGCCCTATCTCGGAGAGATCCTGACCTCGGTCGATGTCCCCACGATCTACTTCTCCACGGGGTCTTCCCATCTGTTGCCGCTCGAATCCAGCCTGGGAGCCACCGCGCTCAGCGTGGATTGGCGCGTCCCGCTGGACGAGGTGCACCGGGTGACGGGGGACGGGACCGTGTTGCAGGGGAACCTCGACCCTGCCGCTCTGCTCGGCACACCGGAGTCCTTGGAATCCGCCGCACGGGAGGTGCTCTCTCGGGTCCCCTCCGGCGCGGGGCACATTTTCAACCTTGGGCACGGGGTGCTGCCAGAGACCGATCCGCAACAAGTGAAGCGTTTGGTGGATCTCGTGCACGCCGCCTCACGCGAGTAGGGCGTCCTTGCCCCCCACCGCCCTTTATCTCTCTCCGTGTCTTGGTATCGCAAAAGATGAACGGCACGGATGACGAGGGGATTCCCGCCGTCGGACCCCAACCCCGGAGTAGCCTTCCCCCCTGGCCCGTGAAGATCGAGGTGCGGGGAACTTCCGAGATGTTGAAGGACTCCATGCTGATCGTGGGGTTCCCGACGCATGGACTGGTCGGCTCCATCACCACGGCGTTCCTCGTGGATGCTTTGAAGATGGCCCCACTCGCCGAGGTGGACTCCGAGGCGCTTCCACCCACGGTGACGATGCGGGATGGTCTCGTCGAATCACCGATCCATATCTACGCAAGCGGGGTCGTCTGCGGCCCGGACAAGAAGTGCAGCCAGCTTCTCGTCGCCGTTTCGGAGATCCAACCGGAACCTGCGCTCCTCAATCCCCTCGGCACGGCGATCGTAGCTTGGGCTGAGGACCGCGGAGTGCGGATGATCCTCGTGGTCGAGGGGGAACCCACGGAGACGCCTTCCGCACAGGAGCAACTGCAGGTGGTGGCGATAGCCAACAAGGCGGGAGCGTCCATCCTGAAGTCGAGCGGCTTCCTCCCGGCTTCCGGAATGCTCACCGGCTTCGGCGCGGCGATCCTGCGGGCCGGGCTCCATCGGGAGATCCCCATCCTCTGCCTGGTGGCCGAGACGACCGGGGGCCACCCCGATGCCCGGGCCGCCGCGAAGATCATCGAGTCCATCCAACCCATGGTACCTCAGATATCACTCGACCCAGAACCGCTGCGCCAGCAAGCGCAATTGATCGAAGCCGCCCAGCGCAAGGTGCTACAAGGCCACCGGGACTCCGTGCGGCGGCTAACCTCCTCCGAACCCGCTGACATGTACCGCTAAAGCGATCTCGGGCCACGGACCGGGCTACTGCTCTCTCCCCCTCGATCCGTGTATCGGTTGAAGGATCTGGCGCCCTGCCATCATATCGGCAGGCCTTTGCCCCAGCCTGCCATAGCTCGAAACTCCTATGGAGGGGCTAACCCCGGAGTTGGAACGTCGGTTCTGCGCGACCTGGGTGTTCCTCTGGGCGAGGAGCTTATCGCACGACGTCGGCAACCCCGGGTCGAGACAGCCTCATTCCTTCTTCTTGTTCTTACAGCCGCAGGTTTCGCACATGGACATACCTCCATTGGGACGGGAGTGGTAGCCAAGGTATGAGTGACATGGCGAAACGTCTAGACAACCTTGAGTTGCTCAGATCACGTTCGTGGTTCGAGGATCTTCTTCTCGATCACGGCCAGCGTCACGGATAGGGTCGAGATGGCCACCCCCATCTTCGCAGCGAGCTGAGTGAGGGAGATTCGGCGCGGGACGTCAAAATACCCCTCAGCCAACGCCCGCCGCAGGACCTCTTCTTGGCGCGGGCTCAACAGGGCCGGTTCCCCTGAGGATGAGCCATGCCGCACTCCCAGTACCTGGACCCGGTCCGTGAGCTTCCCCAAAGTGTCGAGGAGTTGGCGAACCTTTCCCTCCGGACCGACCACGTTCCATGTGGCCACTCCGTTCTGGATCGGGAACGGAAAGTGCCGGACGAGCCGGAGCCGTCGGAGTATCGGTATGAACGTGGTGCCGCGGAAGATGACACGGCACGTCTCCGAGTTCCCGGTCGTGCCTAAGAGCTCCACATCCCGTACGCTCGCCAACCGTCGGATCTCCTCGCTCCATCCGCCTCCTTCAGGTTCCTCCGGAGCAGAGATACGGACCTCCAACAAGGTCGTTCCCCGCCCCAGTTCAAGGCGGTCGAGCACATCCATACGAAGCTCGGGATGAGCGAGCGTGAACTGGCTCATCCACGACGCGTCGGGCATTGGGACTTGAATCCGGCATGTGAGGATCGAAGGAGGTTCGGGAGGTGTCAGCGTCTGCCTCTTGGGCGATCGAGCGAGCTTCCTCTTTCGCGCCGTCATGGGGTCCCGCAGGGCAACGTCGAGAACCCGCACGCATTTATGAGCCCACGGGACACCCTCCCGCACGCGTCAGTTTGCGCTCCCGCAATTGAAACGTCTAGGGGAAACACGGAAGCCGGGGAACCTAGTGATACATGCTGGGACCATGCCGGAGAATCATGGCAACGATAGTCGGGGTGCCTTCAAGATCCACATAAAGCGTGTCTACGAGGCCCCTTCTTCCCAGGATGGGACAAGGGTTCTGATAGACCCCTTCTGGCCACGGGGGATCAGCAAAGTGCGCGCTCGTGTGGACGAGTGGCGCCGGGACCTCGCCCCGAGCGAGGAGCTCCGGGAATGGTACGGGCACAAGCCCGCGCGGTTCGCTCGCTTCCGCGCCCGATATCGGGGTGAACTCCTGCAGCATACCGAGGCGATTGCCGAGCTCATCGTGAAGGCGGAAGTTGGGACCCTGACGCTCGTGTTCGCTGCCCGGGATACCGATCGGTGCAATGCTAGCGTGCTGAAGGAACTGCTCGAGGAAAATCTGAGCTGATACCGTCTCGCGATAGAGGGAGTATCACAGACCCCAAGGCCAGACACCGTGACCCCGGGTCAATGCGTATTCCCTTTCCACCGCCACCTTGAGCAGATGGGCTGGCGTCCCCCATATCGGGATGCGGTGCACCACACCGACCGCGCTCTTCTCGCCGACGGAGACCAAGGTGGAGGTCTCCCGGTAGTGGAAGGGCACCAGCGGGTGGCCTTTCAGACGGGCCACGATGTTACGGGCCGCGTACGGGGCTTCCGCGAGGGCGGCCTGCGCGGTGGCAGGGACAGGAATGCCGGAGAGGGGATCCTCGAGTTCGATAACATCACCGACCCCGAATACGCCGGGCCATCCCGGGAGTTCCAGGGTGGCTTCGACCCGCAACCGGCCCCCGTGACCGTGGGGTATCGGGAGGTTCCGTAGGACCGGAGGAGCCTCGATCCCCGCACACCAGATGCACACATCGAAGGGGAGGACGGTACCATCTTCGAGTGCAAGTTCATGGGGAGCGACGGAACGTACGTTGCGACCCTCCACCAACCGGACCCCTTCTTTCATCAGGAGCGCGCGGGCACGCCGGATGGACGTCTCATCCAAGCCCATCAGGAAGGGGACAGATCCGGTGACGAGGTCTACCGAGGGTCTCGGAGCATTCCCGGGGGTTCCCGTGGACCAGTGGGCGTCCGCGATCTCCGAGGCGACCTCGGTCCCAGTCGAACCACCACCCACCACGACGATGTGAGGGCCCCGGGGGGAAGGTCCGGATGCGAGCTCCTTCACGTACTGTTGGATCGACTGGGCGGCCTGCATGGCATCCTTGAGGGAGTAGACCTTGCACGTGTACTGTTCGGCCCCGGGAATGTGGTAGTAGGCCGGCACACTGCCGAGGGCGATGGCCAGGGTGGAGTACGACAGGCTACGGGGGCCCACCTGAACGGTACGGGACCCGAGATCGATAGACTCAACGGTCCCCTCGAAGAACTCCGTCGGGGTGCTCGTGCTTCCCAGAGCGGTACGGACCGGGGTGGACCAACGGTTCACACCCTGACGCCCCCGTACCATCTGATCGAGCTTGAAGAGCTCGTTGCGGAAGACATGTTCAGGAAGGCGGTCGATGATCGTCACCCGGGTCCGTTGTCGGGTTAGATGGGATATCCATTGGGCAACTGAAACCCCCGCATACCCTGCCCCCAGCACCAGCACCGGGTCTGGTTCTTGCCCCCCTTGAACCTTGGATCGCGGCATTACCATACCCCTCAGGCGGTGCTCAGGGCAGTACCGCACTTCAACTCACTCTGCCGCCATCATCCGCCCAAGCGCCCAACAAGGAGGCCGGGACATCCATCGATGTCGCGTCTTCGGTGCCCGCCTCCGTCCGGTGACGGGGGCAGTAGTAGTCCACTTGCAGGTGGATCAAACCTTCGTGATCGGAGCCGGGCTTACGGGAGTGCATGCTCCATCCCCCATCCGGTGCAAGCAGGGCCAGACGCCCCCCGCGGCCGGGAACCACTTCTCCGGTAGCGGTCTCCGGGCACCCTGGTGTGGCACAATGCACTGTGATCGAGGTGCGGGCTTGACCGGCCGCCGCGGCCAAGTACCGGTGGATGTGCTGCTCGAGGTCCGCCAAGGCTGCCTGGGAACTTGTGAACTGCGCGGCGACCCGTTGCGAGGTGTCCTCCGGAAGCGCGGTGATGAGACAGGAGAGCGGGTAGTCTCGCTCGAAGGTGAGCATCGCATAGGTCCGGTTGGCAATGGTATCCAAACCTTCAGCGATCCGCGCCCGGTCCCCATCGCTCCAGCCCGCCGAGTCGGCGAGGGATGACCGGAACTCGCCGATCTGGTGGAGGAGGCTGGCATGCTCTTCGATCAAATGGTCGAGGTGGGGATGGCACGTCTCCATGGCCACGGGGCGTGCCGCGGGCTCGAGCTCGTGGTCGAAGCGGGCGGAGTGGAGGGTGAGATACTGCTCGAGCAGTCGGAGGCCTTCCGAGACCTCCCCCGGGAACACTTCCTTCCCGGACTTGATCAGCTCGGACAGTTCCAGTAGCCGTTCCAGCAGCCCCTGGGTCGTGTCGTTCTCTCGCTGTAGCTCTTCCAATGGTTCATCGTTTGGTTCTTCGGACATTGTTATCATCTCCTGACCTGGAATGTGGATTCGCCGGGGTGTTCCTCGGCTCACGTCGAATAAGTGCCGTTCAGGTAGCGAGCAATGCGCCCCTGCACGGCGCGGAGCGTCTGTTGATGCGCCGCGATCCGGTCGTCGAACGCTTGCCGGACCGACCAAGTCACCGCGGCCTGGACGCAGCCGAGGGTATGGGCATCTTCCCAGGAGAGCATCCGTCGATCCCGCTCAAGGAGGAGGTTCAACTCCTCCCCCAAGCGATGGCGGGCTACCACGTCCGTGGTATCCCACTGATGTAGGTGTGTTAGCAACCTCTGCGACCGTTCCTGCATCTCACCGTGGGCTTCCAAGATGTATCTAACCTCGCTCCGGCAGGAGCCGGGCATCGAGTGCATTGCCTCCGGGAAGACCTCACGGTCCTCCTGATGGACATGGACACGGTGGAGGTAGACGTCCAGCAGTGCGACCCCGATGTGGACTTCTCTCGGGGAGGGAGGGGGTCCCTGGACCAGACGTTCGCGCAGTTGCGCAAGATGGGCGAGCAGCGGTTGGGCGAAGTCATGCTCCCGGCGCAGCTCGCTGAAGGTATCGAATGGCTCCAAGACGGTCCGGGTTCCCATGTCTTCGCTCATACCTGCCTCATCCCATGGAATGCCGGGTTGGTAGTAGAACACCACGTCGAAACGGTTCGAGGTCAAACGCCCGCCGGTGGTACGCTCGGTACGGGGGAGATACCGACCTAGAATGCGACTTAGAGAGAGGAAACCCAAGCAGGGGGGTCAGGCGTCGCAACCGCGGCGTTCGACAACCCTCTCGCAGGAGGAGGCCGGCAGGACCTTCACGCTTCCCGCCTGGGCAAAAGGGGCCATGAACTCGTGCACGGACTTCTCGGATGGCGCTTCCAGGATCAGGTAGAGGCGGTGGAGGTGGTCCGCTACCGCCTTCCCTTGGATGGTGATCCCCAGCTTCTCTGCGTTGGCATCCGAAAGGTGCATGAGGAGCATCGCGCCCATCTGCGGGTCCCGGGCGGGGCACCGGTCCGCGGGGTGTTCGTGCTCGGCAACGAAGAGCGCCACGAAGAAAAACAAGGGAGGGCAGGTATAAGAACGGGTTGTCAGCGGTGGACGACAGGAGTTGTTAATCGGCGACAACCCCCCTTCTCCGTTCGTCGGCGCCCCGGTCACCGGGAGCCCGTGGGAACCTACTTCGACCCCTCTTATCGAGCCCTCTTTGTGACGATCCACGGTTCCCAATTCGCTTCTCTGTGGAGCAAGGGGTGGGCTATCGAGGGAGGGATTCGTTGGCCATCTCCAGGGATACCCGGGAGTAGTGCTCAAGAGCACGAGCCTGGCCCTCATCCATCTCCACGGCCGGCCACCCCCAGTGGAGGGCCACGCGGGCCCCCTTTCGGAGGTTGGGGAGCACGAGCGGGTCGTAATGGACCCGGACCCGCTCCGGGTCGCCCAGAAGGATAACCCCACGGTCCGCTCGAAGGGATGGTTTCGACAACCACAAATGCTCTCCCTCAATGGCGTCCACGGTCGCGCCGGCGGGCCGGCAGGACTCCATGTTCTGGACCGTCGTTTCCACGTGCCCAGTGACATTGCCTACGCCCACGAAGCACACATGGAAGGCATGGTGCGGGAGGGGATGGGAAGGGAGCCGATCGATCATGCGTTCGGCCAGCCGGCGGGGAAGTCCGCGTCGGACCAAGGCCATCAGGATATCCTTGAAATCCTCCCGATTGAACGCGTCCAGCAAGGGGTTCCCGATCCAGTAGGCTTCAACCACGCGGTAGTCCAGAGGCTTCAGGCCGTGCTTGTGTGCGATCGCGTGGAGGTACGGGGCTAAGGCCTCGAACTTGAGGAGGGTTTCCCCGGCAGCCTCGAGGTCGAGGTTCCGGGTGATGGCTCGATAGAGGAGAGGCTCTGCATTCTCGGGGCCACAGTAGCTGAGACGGTTCGTCGCGAGGGAGAACCGGGCCCCCAGCTGGACCCCTTCCATCTCACGGAGGGACCCGGGTCCCCCATTGCACGGCCCGGCGGAGCACGGTCCCGGTTTCCCGCGCCAGCACCCACCCCACGGTCAGTGCAGCCCCCGCGAAGATGGCGAAGACCCCGAGGGATTGCCCCAGGCTCATGGGGGATCCCCGCAACGCCACGGCGAGGAGGAACGTGACGGGGAAACCGAGGACAAGCATGGAGGTCGCCACCCCGAGGTCGACCCGGCGGAGCCCTTCATACCAGGTAGCCACGAAAGCCACCAAGAGAGCAGCACTGATCCCGACCCAAATCCACTGGGCGGCGCTGAAAGCGCCGACGGCGGCGACCTGGTCCGTGAAGGCGAGGTACGCCAGCAGGAAGACCGCTCCGAACCCCATCCGCCCCAGGGCGACCGTGCCCGAGGGGAGGTCTCGCATCGTCCACTTCGACAGGGTGTACTCGCAGGCCCACAGGAGAGTGGCAAGGACGACGTAGCCCGTCCCATCGACCCAGATCGCGGAGGTCAGGGAGAGGAGGAGGGCATTCCCACCGAGGAGCAGCACCGCCCCGAGCAGCGCCGCGGGGCGCAGCCGTTCACCGAGGGTGACGATGCCCATGACGATGGCCATGAGGAACAGGGTCCGGTAGAAGAAGGAGGCCGTGACACCTCCCCCGGCCTGGGTGGCCATTTGGAGACCGTGGAAGAAGAGAAGGAAGGGGATGGACCCTCCGATCAGCCCGATGACGGCGAGGCGGGCCCAATCCCGCTTCTCGAGGCCCTTCCGGGTCCCCGACGTGGCCAAGAGCGCCATCGGGACCATGGCGACGGCGACCAGGGAATTCCGCACCGTCACAAAGGCGTCCGTGCTCGTTCCGCCGACCGCGTAGGTGTTGAGGAAGGTGGAGACCCCGCTGATCACTGCGGTGGAAAGAACGAGGAGGAGTCCGATCCCCACCCGGCCATCCCATTTCGAAAGAGGCCCGTTCACTGGGTCACCTCGGGGAGCCTTTTCCGCTCGAGGGCATCCCGCCGAGCCTGGGATGCTGTCGCGGTCCCCTGCGGTGGAGAAGAGGCGATCTGCTCGTTCATCTCAGCGGCGTATCGGAGGGCTTCACGGGCCTCGGCCTCGTCCATCGTGTCCGTGGCGAAGCCGGCGTGGACGAGCACGTAGTTCCCGACCTTGGCCTCCGGGAGATAGATCATGTTCACCCGTTTCTCTACTCCGGCGAAATCCACGACCGCCATCGGGGAAGTAGGGTCCGATGTTTCGATGCTAAGGACCCGTCCCGGGATCGTCAGGCACATCGCATGTCCCTCCCCTCGTCTCGGGTAACTTTCCGATCAGGGATGTTCGACAAGATCGCCTCCTTCCAAGAGCGGGGAGTCATCCCGGTCCACGTCCACACGCGTGAGCACGATGCTTTGGGCCCGTGGATCCCCTGGGTCCATCGAGCGGTCGATCTCCAACGCCGCCCCTTCCGCGATGCCCCCTTCCGTGATCTCGATCCACCGGGCCCGGAGCTGACCGTCCGAGATGTGCGCGAGGG
Organism: Thermoplasmata archaeon; assembly: GCA_021796385.1. GTDB lineage: Archaea > Thermoplasmatota > Thermoplasmata > Lutacidiplasmatales > UBA184 > JAJYEA01. Next base: position 24,384 of record JAJYXQ010000061.1, read on the forward strand.
CGCCGACCCAAATCCTTACCCGGTTGACCCGGACCGCACGATCTCCCAAGGCCACCTCCTCGACCTTTCGTTTCAGGTCCCTAAGCAAGGTTTCCTCATGCATGGACGGTCCCTCCGTGCCGGGGTCTGGCCGGCGTCGGAACAACCCGGGCGACCTCCGCCAAGACCTGAGCGACCACCCGGGGGATGGCCGAACCCACTTCTTGGGAGAGTCCGATCCCCATCCTCACCTCTCGGGCTTCGATGGTGAACAACACGATCTCCTCGGGGAGCTTGCCCAGTGCCCGGCCCAGCCCGACCGCATGGACGAGGGAGAGCCCGTGGGTGGAAGAAGGTGTCGGGCTCCCCTCGAATCCCGGGCCGAACACTTCGCTCCGCACGATCGTACCCGGGGGAAGCGAGGTGCGCATGGCATCGACCACCACGACAAGGCGTCGCCCCTGCCAGAGGTCGAGGATGTCCGTGAGGTCCCCTTGGATCTCGGCGATGAGCACGCCGGGCGGTGGGTCCCGGGAGATCTGACGGACGACCGCGAGGCCCAAGGCGTCGTCCCGCCGGCTCTCGTTGCCAACGCCGGCGAGCAGGATGTCCTCAGACTCCTTCATTCCTCCCTCCGGTCAACCTCGAGGCGCAGGAAGTGGGTGGCGCAGGAGATGCACGGGTCGTGGTTCCGGATCGCCTTCTCGCACGCATCGGCAAGATGGGCATCGTCCATGTCGAGTCCCCGGGCGACCACGTCCCGTAGATCGTCCTCGATGCGCAACTGGTTTTGCGTCGTGGGGGCCACGATCCGGGCTTCCTGGATCATCCCTCCAGTGCCGAGCTTGTACCGATGGTAGAGCATCCCGCGGGGCGCCTCCGTCACCGCGGAGAAATCCCCCACGGCAATGGGAGTGTCGGACGCGACCCAGGGGACCTCCGGGGGACGGTACCCGTCGATGATGCGCAGGGACTCTTCGCAGGCGAAGAGGACCTCCACCGCGCGCACGAGGATGGACCGGTAGGGATTTCGCTCGACCTCCCGTAGACCGGCCTCCCGGGCCAAAGCCTTGGCCCGGGGGGTCAGGAGATCGTGGTTGATGGCGTAGCGGGCGAGGGGTCCGACCAGGAAAGAACCTCCGCCCTTCCGGATGACGTGGTACGCATTCGAGTACGGCACCTGCACCTCCTCGAATTGCTCCTCGAACTTCTCCTGTGGGATCCGAAGCCCCCGGGAGGAGCGGATCTCTCCCTCGTTGAACGGGTACTCCTCCGGACCGCGGAGCGCCACGAACTCGTAGTCCTCCTCAAAGTCGGGAAAGGTGAGCCCGGCCATGAACCGGACGGTCTCCTCTGCCAACCCCATGGCCCGTTCGACCTGAGGTCTGAGGGCGACCATCTCTTCCGGCGTGGGACAGCGGTAGAAACCCCCCACGCGGACGTTGATGGGGTGGATCTCCCGTCCTCCCAAGACGCGCATGATCGCATTGCCTATCTTCTTGAGCTCGAGACCCCGCCGGACGGCTTCGGGTTGTTCCTTTGCCAGGGCGATAGCGTCCGGGAAACCCAGGAAGTCCGGTGCATGGAGGAGATACATGTGGAGCGTGTGACTCTCGATCCATTCACCACAGTACAGGAGCCGACGGAGCTCCCGGAGGGTTCCCCCGACCCGGATCCCCAGGGCCTTCTCCATGGCATGGCATGCGCTCATCTGATAGGCGACCGGACAGATGCCGCAGATCCGGGCCGTGATGTCGGGAGCCTCATCGTACCTTCTTCCCCGGAGGAACGCCTCGAAGAACCGGGGGGGCTCGAAGATCCGCAGTTCGACCTTCTCGACGGTCCGGTCGTGGAGCTTGACGCGGAGGGCGCCCTCTCCCTCGACCCGGGCGACGTAGTCCACATGGATCGACCGCTCGGTCATGGTTTCCTCAACTTTCGCTCTGCATCTTCGCTCGCGGCACGGAATGCGGGACTGGCGGCTGCGAAGGTGCGGTAGACCCTGAGCCGGTCATCCGCCTTCATTCCCAGGGTCTCCAGCCGGTGTCCCAACGAGACCGTGTTCGGGCTCTCCTGGGGACCGAAACAACCATAGCACCCCCGATGGTAGGAGGGGCAGATGGCCCCGCACCCCGATTGGGTGACCGGGCCGAGACATGGGGTTCCCTGGGCGACCATGACGCACACGTTCCCCCTGCGTTTGCATTCGGCGCAAACGCTCTCCGTGGGGAGGTTCGGTGAGCGCCCGTGGAGGAGGGCGGAGATGACCTCCAAAAGCTGTCCCTTGTCGATCGGGCATCCCCGGAGCTCCAGGTCCACGGTCACATGCTCCTGGATCGCGGTCGATGTGGCGAGGGTCGAGATGTACTCGGGACGGGCGTACACGGCCCTCCGGAACTCCTCGACATCTCCGAAATTGCGCAGGGCTTGGATGCCTCCCGCGGTGGCACAGGCCCCGATGGTAACGAGCACCCGGGAAGCGCCACGGATCTCGCGTATCCGGCCCGCATCCTCCGGTGTGGTGAGCGAACCTTCCACGATCGATATGTCGTACGGTCCTTCCGTCACAGTGCTCGTGGCCTCGCGGAAATTGGCGATCTCGATCCGTTCCGAAAGCTCCAGCAAGGCATCCTCGCAGTCGAGGAGCGTGAGCTGACAACCGTCGCACGAAGCGAACTTCCACACGCCCACCTTGGGGCGCGCTTTCCCGGGCATGCTATACCTCCCTCACGGCGAGAAAGGGGCGGATCCGAGCGTACGGAAGGACCGGGCCGTCCCGGCAAATGAAGTACGGTCCGAACTGGCAATGTCCGCACTGCGCGATGGCACACTTCATGTTCCGCTCCATGGACAGCCAGATGTCGGAGGGAGCTATCCCCCGGGCTTCCAGCGCCTGCGCGGAGAGCTTCATCATGATCTCGGGACCGCACATGAGCGCGATCGTGCGGGCAGGGTCGAAGCGGGCATCCGGGACCCGTTGGGTGACCACCCCCACATCCCCGTACCAGTTCCTATCGGCCGAGTCCACCGTCACCTGAAAGCGGGTATCGGTCCGGGTCCGCCACGATTGGATCTCGTCGTAGTAGAGCAATTCCGCAGGGCTCCGGGACCCGTAGATTATCTCCACGCGCCCGTAGTCTTCCCGGTGGGCGTAGAGTTCGTAGATCACGGGGCGCAACGGGGCGAGGCCCAGGCCCCCCGCCATGACCACCACATCCTTCCCCCGCATCTGGTCCACCGGCCAGCCCTTCCCGTACGGGCCTCGTACCCCGACGACATCTCCAGGCCCGAGCCGGGAGAGGGCGGTACTGACGTTGCCGACCGCCCGCACGGTATGCACGAGGGTTCCTTCCTCGGAAGGATCTCCGCTCATGGAGATCGCGGCCTCCCCGACCCCGAAGGCGTAGAGCATGTTGAACTGACCCGGGGAGAAGCGCGCCCCCTTCCCCCCACCGACCGGGGCCAGCACGAGCGTGGTGGTGTCCGCAGTCTCCTTCGTTCGCGAGATCACGCGATGGGGGAACGGGGCATAGGGGCCCGGGTCCCCGGTACCGGTGGCCAGTTCCGCGGCGAACTCACGCATGGATGTCCGCCAGTTGTACCCGGGTGTCATCCAGGCGCTTTGCTATGACCGGCATGAGTCGGAGCACGAAACGGTACCCCACGTCGGGGTGGAGCTTAAAGTAGCGGTGGAGCACGAAGGTGTCGAGGGCGATCGCCCGGGTAGGTTTGAGGGCCCGGGCGGCCACGGGCCAATGGTAGGGGTGGACGAGCCATGCCCATCCCATCACCTCGCCGGGGCCGATGGTCTGCACGGTCAGGCGGGGCCGGTCCGCGGCCTCGATCTCCAATCCCACCTTCCCTTCCAAGATGAGGAAGAATCGCTGGGCCCGTTCTCCTTCCCGGAAGACATATTCATCGGTCTCGAACCGCATCTCTCGTGCATTCGCGCTCGCGGCCGCGAGGAACTTCGGGTCGAACCGCTCCAGGAAGGGGTGCGTGCCCTCCGTCAGCACGATAGGCCCATCTCCCAAGGATGTCATCGGGTCCCTCCGGCGGACACCGCCACCGGCTCCTCCTTCCGCAAGGCTGCGACCTCCTCGGTGATGTCGATGCCCACCGGGCACCAAGTGATGCACCGGCCGCAACCGACGCAGCCCGATGTGCCGAATTGATCGTGCCATGAGGCGAGCTTGTGCGTGAGCCATTGACGGTAGCGGGAGGATGCGCTCGTGCGGACCGAGGTTCTCCCCTGATGGGTGAAGCCTAGGGTGAAGCAGGAATCCCACCGGCGCCACCGCTCCACCCGGTCTGCGTCCAGATCGGGTACCTCCTCCGTGGTGCTGCAGAAGCACGTCGGGCAGGCGAGGGTACAATTGGTGCACGTGAGGCACCGCTTTCCGACATCGGTCCATCGAGAGTGCTCGGGCCGCCCGAGGAGCAGGTCGCGCAAGCCGACCGCGTTCATGGTCCGACCCATGGATGCGGTGGTTTTCTCCAAGAGGTCGTCGACCGCACGGATGTCCGCCTCGGTGGCGGGTCGTAAGGGGAGATCGGTGGCCAGCTCCGCTCCGCGCTCGGACCCCACGTCGACCAGAAAGTAGTGGGCGGAGCCGGTGAGGATCTCGGTGAGAGCCAGGTCGTGGTCTGCCTCGACTCGGGGGCCTGTCCCCATCGATGCGCAGAAACAGGTGTTCCCGGCCTGAGTGCACTGGACCGCGATCCGGAAAGCCTCCGACCGCCGTTGATGGTACCCCGGGTCCTTGAATGCCCCGTCGAAGACTCGGTCTTGGATCCGGATGGCGGCGAGCTCGCACGCCCGGACGCCGAGAAAGGCATACCGGGGCTCCGGCTCCGACCGGGGCAGGATGTGAAAACCCTCGGGAGATCGTTCCGCGGTCCACAGGCGTTCGTGTGCGGGAAAGAGGTACTTCTTCCAACTGTGGGGACCCACGGTGTAACCGAAGAGGGCGCCGTCGTCTCTTCGCTCGAGCCGGTAGGTCCCCGCCTCTTGACGATCCGTCCACCCGATGGGCAGGTCCTCGACCCGGGAGATCGGACCGTAGACGATGGCACCGTCCCGCACCACAGGACCCACCGTTACGTACCCTCGGATTCCGAGCCCTTCCAGCAGCCGGGGGAAATCCGAACGTTCCAGAACCAACCGGCTCCCGATGCTCCGGCGGACGGAGGACATGATAGGAACACAGGGAACGCGCATATAAATCGGGCCCGCCCCTTCTCATCCGTTTGAATTGGTGATCGAGGCCTTCCCCGAAACCCAAGAGAGGGTTCTCGAGAAGGGGCCCTTCAAACCCTCTTCCTCCGGCAGGCTGGGACCATAGTCCCGGTGGACACCCACCGCGAGGAGCGCATCCCATCACAAGGGTCCTGGTATTACTCCTCGCTCGGGCGAAGAGGTGATCCTCGCCGAATGGGCGTCGGTCGTACTGAAACGACCAACCCTTTCTTCCCTACCGAAAACCGTAAGAGAGCCCCACCGCTCCCACGTTCGACCATGGACCTCGAACAGGGACCGCATGTGCTCACGTGGGAACTGACCCGAGCGTGCGGTCTCAAGTGCCGTCATTGTCGGGCCAATGCGATTCCCCGACGTAACGCGCGCGAGCTCTCGCTCTCCGAGGTGGTCACGGTGCTCGACGATATCGCATCGACGCTTGCACCGCCCCCGCTCATGGTCTTCACCGGTGGGGACCCGGTGGAACGCTCAGACCTTTCCGATATCCTGCGGGCGAGCGTGGCCCGCAACCTCCATACCGCCGTCTCCCCGAGCGTGACCCCGCTCCTCACTCGGAAAGTACTGGAGGAATGGAAAGAGATCGGGGTGAAGACGGTCTCGATCAGCATCGATGGCCCCTCCCCGGCCATCCATGACCGCTTCCGGAGGGTGGACGGCACGTTCGCCGCATCCATCGAACGGGCGCGCGATGTACGGGACCTCGGCATGGGACTCCAGGTCAACACATCGATCTGCGGAGATACCCTCCCGGGGGTGCCGGGGATGGGGGAGCTCGTCAAGGACCTGGGCGTGACCAGCTGGGAAGTGTTCTTTGTCGTCCCGACAGGACGGGGGAGAGTGCTTCCCAAGATCACCCGGGAGGCCACGGAATCGACCCTGAAGTGGCTGGCCACGTACGCGCAGACCGTGCGCTTCCGCGTCACCGCGATCGCCGCCCCGCAGTTCCGCCGGCTCATCTTGGAGAACGTCCCCGGGTCCCCGTGGCCCAAGTTCCCGGCGATTCGGGAGGCCCAGGGATTCGCTTTCATCGACCACCTGGGAGAGGTCTGTCCCAGCGGATACCTCCCGGTTTCAGCGGGCAACGTGCGGAGGACGCCGTTCTCGAAGCTCTATCGGGATTCGCCCCTGTTCCGACAACTTCGGGACCCCAACCGGCTCCAAGGGCGCTGCGGGGCGTGCGAGTACAAGCGGATCTGCGGAGGCTCCCGCGCCCGCGCGTATGCCGTCACTGGCGACCTCCAGGCCGAGGACCCTGCCTGCCCCTACGTCCCGGCCGGATGGGAAGAGCGGCCTTCCCTCGTACTCCCGGTGCACGCTTGAGCGAACCGGCCACACACACTCTACCCGGGGTGGCCGGACATTGAACCCCGGAACGCTCGACATATCCTTAACCTCCGCCCGACGCCTGGCGGTCACCAAGCAACATCTGTCGGGCCGGTTGCCCCGCAAACCCACCCGGGATGCGCTCTGTGCCGTGGTACGGGACATCGCCTACGTTCAGTGGGACCCTGTCAGCATCGTGGCGCCCTCCCACATCATCTCCCTCTGGGCTCGACTGGGCGATTTTCAGCCTTCGGACCTCGAACGCCTGCTCTGGCAGGAAAAGCGGCTCTTCGAACACTGGACCCCCATGGCCTCCATCGTGCTGACCGAGGATTACCCCCTGTACTATGCTTTGATGCGAAGGTATCCCACCTCGCTCTCCCACTCCTGGGGAGCCCAGCGGGACAGGGCAAGACGGTTCCTCGCCCGGCATTCGGCCCTGCGCAAGAGGATGCTCAAGGAGCTTCAGGGAGGGCCGCTCGGGGTGCGCGATTTTGGAGAGCACCTACGGACGAAGCGCTCGAGCGCGGAATGGGCCCCGAACAGTGACGTTTCCGAAATGCTCTTCCATCTGCTGATGAGCGGCGAGGTGATGGTCGTAGGCCACGAGGGGAACCAGAACATCTGGGGCTTGACGGAAGGCTTCCTACCCCACGGGACCGAACGGGGGATGTTCACGATGGAGGAGTTCGAGCGGAGGGCGGCCCAGCGCGCCCTTCGGGCCTTGGGCACGGCCACTCCGAGGGAGATCACCCACTATTTCGTCCGGGGTCGCTATCAGGACCTCGGCCAGACGCTCGCCCGATTGGAAACGGATTCCTTGATCCAACGGGTGCGGATCGAAGGATTGGGGACCCGGGAGGTGCGCTACATCCACCGTGAGGACGTTCCCCTCTTGGCCTCGATGGAAGGGCGTGCCTTTGTCCCGCGCATGGCGCTTCTCCCGCCGTTCGACAACCTCCTTTACGATCCGGTCCGGACCCAGCGGCTCTTCGGCTTTGCCTACGTCCGGGAACAGTTCCTGCCAAAGGAAAAGAGGCGTTTCGGGACCTACGTGCTCCCCATCCTCTGGGGCGAGCGGCTAATCGGACGCATCGACCCGAGCCTAGACAAGGCGACAGGACGGCTCCGCATCCACGCGGTTCACGCGGAACCCGACGCACCTGACGACCCCGGGGTCGCGGACATGATCCGCGCGACCATCGAGGGGTTCGCACGGTTCCTCGGCGCGAACGAAGTCGAGTACTCCCCCCGGGTCCCGACGTTCTGGAAAGCTTCACTGCATTGAGGGCAGGGGGAACGATTGCGCCGCTCGCTCCTTGGGGTTCTTGCGGGAGCGTGGCATACGTTCCCCACCGCAGAAGTTGTCCCCACCGGGGCAACGAAGGGGGGATAGGCTGAATCGGCGGAGAGTTCCCCCGCCAAGAGGCGGTGGGGGACGCCACGTCTCTCAGGAATACGATCTTCCTGAAGCCGAGAGCCGTCGACAGTTCCCTTTTCGGCAGGTGAGGGAATCTCGATGGAATGAGGCAGCCGCAAGTAGGATAGGAACTCCGTTTTCATTCTACCGTGATCAGGCCGCAGGAGGCGCTCGATCCTTGAGGCCATCAACCTAGCCCGCCTCCCCGGAATCTCCCTCCATGCGTTATATACGCACCCCATCTTCCCCCATCGCATGTCAAGGCACCTCACCCCGCCCCTCGCCTGCCTCCTCGTGCTGGTTCTCCTAGGGTCCTCGCTTGCCGCCGCCCCGGCTTCGCTCACACACTTCCCTGCGACTTCCCGAACCGTTCTCCCTTCTTCCCCAGCCCTTCCCGCGTACCCGCTTCGCTCCGCCTATCCCGTGACATTCCTTGAGTACGGCCTTCCTTCCGGCACGAACTGGACAGCGACCTTGAACGGGACGAGCTCCACGTCATCCTCAGTCTCGATCACGTACAACATGCCGAACGGCAGCTACCTCTTCTCCATTCCGTCCGTTGTCGGCTACTCGCCAACCCCATCGTCGGGGAACGTTCTCGTGGCAGGAGCGGCGTTCGAGGTCCCGGTTCATTTTGTCGCGGCCCTCGTTGGGAACACCCTCTCACTGTACAACAATACCCTCATGCCCGGGAATGCGACCGCGCAAAGCGGGATCCAACCCATCTCCGATGCCTTCGATCCAGCCCACGGGACCCTCTTCGTCGATGACTACGCATCGGACAACGTGGCGGAGGTGGATGTCGGGACGGGGGCTGTGGTCGGATACACCCCGCTGTCCGGGACCCCTTGCGGGATCACCTACGACAACCGCTCCGACTCGCTCTACGTCTCGGTGATGTCCCGCGGCACCGTGGCCGTCCTCAATGGGACCACTGGCACCGTCTCTACGTACCTCAAGGTGGGCAATTCGCCGTGCTCGATCGCCTATGACCCGGTGAACGGAGACGTTTACGTGGCGGACACCGCGAGCAACAACATCGCGGTCGTGGACGCCGCCACCGGCTCCATTGCGACCTACATCCCGTTCAACGCTTCGAAGGCGCTAACCTTCGACCCCCAGACGGGGCAGGTCTTCGCGATCGCCTCGTCTCCCTCCACCCTCGCCGAGATCAATGGGACCACTCAGGTGATCACCACCGCGGTTGCCGCCCCGTCGGGGGCGGCCGCCGTAGTGTACGATCCGAACGATCATGACCTCTATGTGGCGAGCTCTTCGCTCGACCTCGTGCGGGTCTTCAACGCCGCGACCTTGGCGACCTTGGGCAATGTCTCCGTGGGGTCGACCCCGCTCTCCGTGGTCTACGATCCCGTCGGCTCCGGGGTGTATTGCGCCAACTCGGGCTCGGGCAACGTCTCCCGCCTCAATGGCGTTCGTCTCAACGGCACGATCCCGGTGGGCAAGGACCCCGGTGGCACCGCGGTGGATCCCGCGACCGGCGTCGTCTATGTCTCCGACCGCGGTAGCAATCTCGTCACCAAGGTCTCCCCCACATCAAACCGTTCGACCGGGGAAATCTTGACCGGTCTCTCACCCGATGCCAGCGCCTACGACCCCGCCGATGGAGACCTGCTCGTCGCTTACGCCTCGGCCGACACCCTAGCTCTGATCAGCTCCACAACATGGAAACAAGTGGGATCGGTACCGGTGGGCTCCGCTCCTGATGCGGTTCTGTACGCGACCGGCCAAGGCAAGGTCATCGTCGCCAACGCGGATTCGGACAACCTGACGATCCTCAACGCCACCACCCTCACCAGGATCGCCACGGTCCCTGTGGGGTCGGCCCCCTCATCCCTCGCCTACGACCCCGCGACCTCCATCGTCTTCGTCACGAACTCGCTCTCCGGGAACGTGAGTGAGGTCAACGCCGGTACGGACGCTCTGGTTGGAAGCCTCGCAACGGGAGGCAGCCCGTACCCGGCCTTCTTTGATCCGGCCACCGGGAATCTCTATGTGGGTGGCATCACGGCGAGCACGCTCACGGTCTTTGATCCTTCATCCGGTCGGGCGACCGCCAACCTCACCGTGGGGTCGGATCCATCGGCGGTCACCATGGACCCCACCACAGGCTATCTGTACGTGGCAAATTTCGCCTCGAACTCGGTGAGCGTCGTGAACGGCACGGACAATGCGGATGTGACGAGCATCGCCGTGGGCTCTTCCCCCGCTTCGGCCACGTACGTTCCGGGGACGGGCGGCGTCTACGTGACGGACCTTTCCTCGAACGACCTCTCCGTGATATCAACGCGGACCCTGGCCCTGCAGGGAACGCTCCCGTTGAACAACGCCGCACCCGCCGCGATCACCTCCCTCCCCTCTTCCCACGCCCTGGCGGTGGTCGATGAGCTCTCGGGGGCCATCTCGTTCGCCCTGACGGTCGCGCTTCCCTCGGTCTTTTCGGTCACCTTCACGGAATCGGGGCTCCCCTCCGGGACCTCCTGGTCCGTGGACGTCGAAGGTACGTCCCTCTCCTCCTCCTCGACGGTGATCCGGTTCCTTTTGGAGAACGGCACCTACTACTATCAGGTGAACGGCGTGGCGGGGTTCATCGACACCCCAACTTCGGGTGACCTCCAAGTTCAGGGGACGGTGCAGAGCATTGCGGTCACCTTCACCAAGATCATCCCGGAATATACGGTCACCTTCACCGAGAACGGCCTGCCCCCGGGCACCAACTGGTCCGTGGTCCTGAACGGCACCCAACAGAACACGACCACTTCGGTGCTCTCCTTCTCGATGCCGGCCGGGACATACTCCTACGCCATTGAGAGCGCCGTCGGGTACGGACCCTCGCCCCGCACCGGTACGCTGTCAGTGCAGACCACGAACGTGAACGTGAACGTGGCCTACAGACTACCGGAGTACAACGTCACGTTCGTCGCGAACGGGAAGCCCGCCGGGATCGTCTGGTGGGTCAGTCTCTCCGGGCACCGGGAACAGGGCAACGCGAGCACGCTCAGCTTCACCGGATCCGAGGCCGAGACGAACGGAAGCTATGGTTTCACCGTGTCGCCCGTCCCCGGTTACCTCTTGAGCGAATACGCAGGAACGGTCACTGTACGGGGGACGCCGGCACCGGTGACCGTGACGTTCACACCGACCGTCTATATGGTGGTGTTCACCGAGTCGGGCCTCCACGCGGGGACCAACTGGTCTGTGACCCTGAACGGGGTCACGCACTACGGGATCTCCTCCCCGATCTCTTTCGAACTGCCGAACGGGACCTACAATTACTCGGTGGGGAGGGAGTCCGGGTTCAACCGGCTGCCCACTGGAGGGCTCGTCACGGTGAACGGCGGAGGACAGTCTTTACACGTGTCCTTCCTGAAACCCCCCGCGTCGGGAATCGCCGCCCTCCTGAGCTCTCCGGTGTTCTACGCGACCTTGGGTGCCGGGATCGCGGTGGTCGCGATATTCACATACTACATGCTCCGGCGGAAGCCCCGAACGGAGAGCGAGGAGGAAGGGGGAGATTCCGGCGAGGCAGCCTCTCCCGAGGAGGACACGCCCGAAGGCTCGCCCGCTCCTCAAGAGCTCTCTTCCCCCCCTGAGAGGAAGGCCCTTCCTGAGAAGTCCCCTCCGGAGGATTGAGACCTCCCCGGGGGGAGGGGTGGTCACCGACCTCGTTCGGAGGCTTTCAGGGAACCCATGCCCAAGCGCTTTGTCATCGTACTCCTTTCCCATGGGGCCGCAGACCGGATGGAGGATATCGAACCCTACTATCGGCACATCCGAGGGGACCAGCCCGCGGTCCCGGCTGTTCTCGAGGCCCTCCGTCAGCACTATCGGGAGATCGGGGGCCGTTCCCCGCTGAACGCCATCACCCAAGCCACCGCAGCAGCTCTTGAGGAAGTGTTGGTCCGGCAGCACGGCGTAGGTAGCTTCCGGGTCTTCTACGGTTTCCGCCACACCCCCCCTTTTGCGGAAACGGTGATGTCCGAGGCCGGGTCCCAGACGGAGCGAGGTGTGCTCGCCATTCCGCTCGCCCCGCACGTTTCACGCTTCACGGAATTGGGATATCAGAAGGCCTTGGCTGCCGCACGGGCGGAGGCTCCGGACCGGGTCCCCGTTGCGCTCTCCGGACCCTGGCACCTCGAACCCGAACTCGTGGAATTCTGGGCCAAGTCGGTGCACCGCGCGATCGATCGGCTGTTCCCCGAGGCACGTGCGGCCCCGAAGGTCCTGTTCACCGCCCACAGTCTCCCCGAGCGCATGCTGAAGGGATCGCCCTATCCCGGGCAGTTGGCCGAGGGTGCCCGCGCCATCGCCGAGCGGGCGGGGATCCCCCCGGAACGCTTCGAAACCTGTTGGCAGAGTGCAAGCCCGGCAGGGGATGAGGGCTGGGCCGGTCCCGACCTTCTGGAGGTACTGCCCGGGATCGCCGCCCAGGGCAGCCGGGGCGTCGTCGTGGTGCCTCACGGGTTCGTCTCGGAACACCTCGAGGTGCTTTACGACCTCGATATCCGCGCCAAGAAGGCCGCGGAGGACCTCGGGCTCGGCTATGCCCGGGCGGAGATGCCAAATGCTTCCCCTCTCCTCGTCTCGGCGCTGGCGAGCGTGGTGGAGGCGACGGTCTCCGGCCGGCGAGGCGGACCCTTCACCGTGGATCAAGCGAGCCTTCCCCAGGAACCTCTTCGTTCGACCCACCCTGGGTCTCTCTAGACCATGCCGGTTCCCCGCATCGCGGTGATCGGTGGCGGTATGGCGGGCCTCGCCGCGGCCTGGGAGCTCGCTCCTTTGGCCCGCCGAGGTGCCGTGGACGTGGAGCTCTTCGAGGCTTCGAAAAGGTTGGGAGGTGCGGTGTGCACCGATCGGGGGAGCGGTGGGATCATCGAAGGAGGGCCCGACTCCTTCCTCGCCCGGAAACCCGAGGCCCTCACCTTGGTGAGAGAGGTCGGGCTCGAAGGCTCCATTATCGGGGTGCAGCGGGGAGGGAGCTATCTCCTCCTCCGGGGGCGGTTCCGATCCCTCCCGGCCGTCGGCCCTTCGGGTCTGCCCACCGACGTCCGTACCTTCCTCCGGAGCGACCTCCTTTCCTGGAGGGCCAAGCTCCGGGCCTCCGCCGACCTCCTGCTTCCGCGCACCCGTGCCCTTCGCGGGGAAGGGGATGTCTCCCTTGGAAAGTTCCTCGAACGCCGGCTCGGCCGTGAGGTGGTCGACCACTTGGCTGCCCCGGTCGCCGGCGGCATCCACCTCACCGACGTTGACGAGCTCAGCCTTCGGGCGACCTATCCGGACCTCGCCCGTATGGAAGCGGAGCATCGCAGCCTGATCCTCGGCGTGCGCGCACGGGCGCGAGAGGGCCCGGTTGGCACCCGGCCTCCCGTTTCACCGTTCCTCACCCTTCGTTCGGGGCTCGCCTCCTTCGTCGAGGCTCTGGTGGAGAAAATCCCCGAAGTGAGGGTCAGGACCCACACTCGGGTCGAGGGTATCGACCGGGACCTAGAGGGCCGGTACCGCTTGCAGGTGGACGGAAAAGAGGATGAGCGCTTCGACGGGGCTGTGCTCTGCACCTCCGCACCCGATCTGGCCTCGCTCCTTCCATCCTCGATGGATGTTTGGAAGCGTTTACTCGGCCAGGTCCACTACTCACCGATAATCGTGGTCGGGCTAGCCTATCGCGAGGAGCCGGATCGGGTCCCCTTCGACCGGGCCGGGGTGATGATCCTGCGCGAGGAATCCCGCGTGCTGGCCGGGATATCCTTTCCCTCCCGGAAGTGGGGCTATGCGGTACCGGGTGGTGGGACCAGCATACGAGCGTACCTGGACCGCCGTTCCACCCCGTATTGGATGGGCCTCTCGGATGCCGAAGTGCTTTCGCGTGTGGGGGAAGAGATCCATCGGGTGCTCGGCATCGGCGAAAGGCCGTTCTACACACGAGTCTTCCGCCACCCCACCGCTCTGCCGCAATACCGTGTTGGCCATCTCGATCTTATCCGACGGATCAAAGCAGAGGCCACCCTCTGGCCCGGGGTCGCCCTGGCCGGGGCGCTCTACAACGGAATCGGCCTTTCGGACTGCATCCGGAGCGGAAGGGATGGCGCCCGTGCCGTGCTCGCATCCCTGGGCCAGCGGCCAGGCGCCACCGCTTGACTACACGCAACGGGGCATCGGAATCAAATAGGCTCTACACCCCTCCGGGCATCATGTCGCGTTCCCCACAGCAGAAGTACATCGGTGCCCGAGAGTTGGCGGAGTACGTCTACTGTCCCCGGGCGTGGTGGTACTCCTCCCGAGGTGTGGCGGGACCCCGTTCGGAGACCGGGTCCGCCGAGTCATCGCTCGTAGCGGGCCGCCGATTCCACGAGGTGACCGAGGTGCGTCATGTGCGGGAGCAGTACGCCTCCCGCGCCCCCTATGCTGCCGTGGCGATCGCCGGTATGCTGGCACTCGGAGGCCTAGTGCTTTGGTGGTTCCACTGGTTGCGATTCTGATTGCCGGGCTGGTGGTGATCACCGCCTGGGCCCTCTACCGGACCGCCCACCCCCGGCTTCGGGGAACGAAGGTCCGGGCCGTCGACCTTGCGGAGGGAAGATGGGCGAGGTCCGTCTGGGTGCCGATGGAGCGTGTTCCGACCATGACCTCGGCTCGCTACGGGTTGACCGGTCGACCCGATGAACTGCGGGAGACCTCAGACGGCCGGGTGTTCCCCGTGGAGATCAAATCGGGTCGCGCAGCACCGGGAGGACATGCGCACGCTTCGCACGAGATCCAGGTGCTCGCGTATTGCCTGTTACTGGAAGAGGAGGGGAACCCCCCACCGTACGGCCTTCTCGTGTACGGGAACGGCGCGGAGATCCAAGTACCTTGGAACGCGGTGGGACGTCGGAGGGTGCTTGCGGCCCTGGCAGAGGTCCAGCGGCCCTACCGCGGAGCGATGTCCCCGGCATACCCGAAGTGCGTCCGATGCCCATACCGTGGTTCGTGCGAGGGGGCGATCGCCGTCGGGGTGCGGAGAACGCAGCCTTGACCCCGATGCGTGGGGTCCGTTCGATGACGCGGTCCTGCACGCAAGGGGAACGGAGTGACGGGCCGTGCGGGAGCGAGGATCTCCGCGCGCTCAGCGAAGCCCCGCGACCGTCCCGTCCTGTTGGAGTTCCATCTGGGCGGAGCGGGGGTCCGACGGAAGCCCCGGCATCGTTTGGATGTTCCCGAGGAGGGCCACGAGATAGCCCGCGCCCGCGGCGGGGATGAAGCGCCGGGCGGTGACCTTGAACCCCTTGGGTCTTCCGGTGGCCTTCGGATTGTCGGAGATCGAGAGGGCGGTCTTCGCCATGCACACCGGCACGCGGCCGATCTCCGGCCACAGGGGCGTGGCGAGCTGCGCCTCGGCCTCCGGGGTGAGGCTCACCCCGTCCCCGCCATAGATGTCCCGGACGATCCGGTCCATCTTCTCCAGGACCGGCATCTCCAGCGTATACGCGGGATGGGCGACCGAGGACCTTTCCAGCGTTTCGAGGACCCGCCGGGCCAGGTCCTCGCAACCCTCGCCCCCCTTCGCATAGGCGTAAGAATCCGCCACGGGCGTCCCCCAATCCGCGCAGGCGCTCTTCACCCGGGCGACGTCCTCCTCGGAATCGGTGGGGAAGCGGTTGAGCGCCACGACCACCTCGAGCCCGAGGTGCTTGAGGTTGTGGATGTGCTGCTCCATGTTCTCGAGTCCTCCCTTGAGCCCCACTTCGCCTGATGAGTCCTGATGCGACCGAAGGACGGGTAGGCTCGCAACCAGCACCGCGGCCGAAGGAAGGAACCCACCGATCGGTGAGACGAGGTCCACGAACTTCTCTGCGCCGAGGTCCGTTGCAAAGCCCGCTTCGACGACGGCGATGTCCGTGAGATTCTGGGCGAGCCGGGTGGAGGTGACCGTCGAGGTACCGTAGGAGAGGTTCCCGAACGGCCCGCCGTGCACAAGGACCGGGGTGCCGTCGGAGGATTGAAGGAGGTTCGGGAGGAGGGCCCGCCGGAGCAGGGCGGTCATAGGACCTTCGGCCCCGATCGCGCTTGCGGTCACGAGCCGACCCTGTCTATCCCGGGCCACGAGGATGCGGCCGAGCCGCGCCTGGAGGTCGTGGAAGTCCCGGGCGAGCCCGAGGATGGCGGTGACCTCGGAGGCGGGGGTGATGATGAAGCTCCCCCTTCGGGGGGGACCGTTCTTGTCCCCCAGGCCGATCTCGATGTCGCGCAGTGCCCGGTCCTCCATATCGAGCGTCCGGGGCCAGAAGATCTGCGCCGGGTCGATGGAGAGCGAGTTGCCGTGGTGGAGGACGTTGTCCACAAGGGCGGCGAGTAGGTTGTGGGCATTGGATACCGCATCCAGGTCGCCCGTGAGGCCGAGGTTGACGTCCACGAAGGGTTCGATGGTGGAACGCCCCCCGCCTCCACCGCCGCCCTTGATCCCGAAGACGGGGCCGAGGGAGGGCTGACGGACGCAGGTTATGGCGCGGGAACCGATCCGATTCAGGGCGGAACCGAGGCCGATGGAATTCACCGTCTTGCCGACACCGAATGCGGTCGGGGTGATCCCGGTGACGAGCACGATCTTGCCCGGGGACCCATTGCGCGGTCGGACGAGGGTCGGGTCTACTTTGCCGATCCAGCGGCCGTACGGCTGCCAAGCCTCTTCGGGGAGGTTCAGGTCCCGCGCGATCTCTTCGATGCGACGCATGCCCGTGACCTGCTCGAACGGCCCGAGCGTTTAACCATTGCCCAGAGCGGGCTTCCCCGTGCCGCCAACCACGTCGTCGGCGGCTGCATGCATCAGGCGGCTCTCGATGCGCGTCATGATCTCCACGAGGGTCGACTTCGATACATGCAGGCGCTGGGCCAAAGACGAGGCGCTTGCGCGCCGGGGAACGTCCCAGTACCCCGACAGGTAGGCTTCCCGGAACACCGCCTGTTGGCGCTCCGTGAGGAGGGCCTCGTGCCCCTCGAAGGCCGCGTGGCGTAAGGACATGATCCGGACGTCACGATACCGCTTCCGGGAATAGTTGTAGATCCGGCGCAGTTCCTCCGGCGACGCCGTGAAGATGACGTTGTGGACCCCTTTCTCGATCGTGGCCGGGAGCGTTGGCGGGACGCCCAGTTGCTGGTGGAGGCGGACGATTGGGCAGATCGGGTGGCGGATACGGAAGGTAATGGTGTTCGCCTCCGAATGCAGGACCTCGACTGAACGCACGCCGGGGCAACTCCGAAGTTCCTCGACCCAGGTGTCCGGGGGCACCGGACCCGTCATTCGGACATCCTCGACCATCTCGGTGTCCGAGATAGGCAGCCCCGAGAGCACCTCGATCGTCATTTCGGGATGCCGATGGGTGGACTGCACGAGGCAGCAAGAGTATGTCGGTAACGAGAAGGCCATCCGGCACATCGAAGGAGACGCAGGCGGCTCTCCATCCATCGGCGCCGATTCCATAGCCATGGCTTCCATGTCCAACCCTCCTTGTAAGGAAGGATGTGTACGCGGGCGTATAATGGTGGTTCTCATTTCCGGAAATCGGAAAATGGTGTGGCGGCCCTGTCCGACCCTACGGGTCCATCTTCAGTTCCCGTTCTCGGCCGTGGCTCCGGACGGAGGTTCCGCACCCGTGAAAGGAGAGCGCTTCTTGAGCAAGACCACCCGCCGGAACTCCACAACGACCCCCTGTTGATCGTCGAGCAAACGGTCGGTGTAGGTGACGATCCCTCCGCCGGGATGCGACCGGCTGGGACGGACGGACAACACCTCCGTGCTCAGGTGGACCCGCTCTCCCGGATAGAGGGGTTGGCGGAACTTCACCTCCTCCAGGGACACGAGCGCGACGAGGGAGTCCCGAGTGATCCCCGCGGCCGACCAGAGCCCGAGGGCGACGGAGAGGGTGAGCATCCCGTGGGCGATGGGTCGTCCGAAGGGTGTCGTCCTTGCGAACTCCGGGTCGAGGTGGATCGGGTTCCGGTCCCCCGTGAGCTCGGCGAACTCCCGGACGTCGGCGGATGTGATGGTCCGGGGTTGGCCCTCGAACCGGTCGCCCTCGTGCATATCCTCGAAATACCGTGTGTCCGGCACACTACACCTTGGAAGGGCTGGGGACCCGCTTCCGACGCCCCGGGAGCCACCAAACCCGCTCGCCGAGGATGCTGATGAGCGCGGGCATGAGGAAGGTCCGGACGATCATCGCATCCAAGATCACGGCGACGCCGAGGGAGAAGCCGATGGTCCGGAGGAGGGCGAACGAGCTCGAGGCCAGGACGAAGAACACGCTGGCGAGGATGATGGCCGCGGCGGTGATGATCCCACCGGTGTACCCCACGGCCTTCACCACCGCCTCCCGGGTCGGGATCCCCGCGGACTTCTCCTCCCGGATCCGGGTCAGGATGAACACGTTGTAGTCCATCCCAAGGCCAAGAACGATGATGAACAGGATGACCCGGTCGAAGAAGAATATCGGCGTCGAGAGCGCCACGGCCATCACGAGGTAGGTGACGGCCCATGCCCACGCGATCGACACCCCGATGGTCACGACCGCCATGAGCGGGATGGTCAGGGAGGCGAGCAGCGCAAGGAGCACCACGATGAGGCCGATCACCACGATCGTGATCATGCGGTCGAGCGCCTGAGAGGTCTGGAAGTCGAGGTCCTTCAGTTCGGAGGCCGCGCCCCCGTAGTAGACCGCCTGGATGCCGGGATGCGACTGTGCGTACGCTCCCAAGCGGTCCTCGACGCTTGACAGGGCCTGGATGGTGGAGAGCGAGAGGCCTCCGGTCGATGGCACCACGGTGAAGAGGATCGAACGCCCGTCGGTCCCGACGTACGGGGAGAGCGTGGCATTGAGCTCGACCTGCTGGACGGGGCCTAGGGAGCCGTACGAGAGCCACGAGGAGAGCGGGGCCCCGTAGGGACCCGTGGGGGAATCCACGTAGGCGATCCCCGGGGTTGCGTTCAGCATGGCGGTGACATTGGCGATCGCCTGGAACTCCCCGGGACTCTCATGGCCGTTCGTGATGAGGGGAGCGTTGAAGGTGACGAGCACGTCGAGGGGAAAGACGTACCCGGGACCGAAATGGTCGGAGATCACCTGGAGCCCCTGCGAGGA
Source organism: Thermoplasmata archaeon (assembly GCA_021796385.1). Classification (GTDB taxonomy): domain Archaea; phylum Thermoplasmatota; class Thermoplasmata; order Lutacidiplasmatales; family UBA184; genus JAJYEA01. Next base: position 43,495 of record JAJYXQ010000061.1, read on the forward strand.
GGGCGAGTTCGCGGGCAGCTGCCCGAAGTAATCGTAGGTGACCGGCGCGGTGAAAGCGATGTAGGAAAGGGGCAACGAGACAAGCGCCGCGACGAGGACGATCGGCACCGCGTGCTTGACGGCATACCGGCCGGCCTTCTGGAAATAGGTCTGGCCCGTCTCCGCCCGCTGCTCTCGGACCTCCTCCCGCCGGACCATCCGCTCCTTCCGGTCTGGCCAGAAGACCCGGGGGCCGAGCAGGACGATGAGTGCCGGTACCACGGTCAGCGAGATGAGCAGCGCAATGAAGACGGACAGCGAGAGCACCATCCCCCACTCGCTCAGCAGGGCGACCCCCGAGAAGGCGAGGGCTAGGGTCGAGAGGATGACCGTGGCCCCGCTGATAGCGATGCTCTCCCCCGCCCAGGTCATCGTGGCGATCACCGCCTGTTTGTGCTCCTTACCGTGGGCGAGCTCTTCACGGTAGCGCGAAAAGAGGAACACCGCATAGTCCGTTCCCACACCCAGCACGAAGGCATCCTGCAGCTCGAGGGAGGTGACGTCGACCCTCGTGATCATCGTGCCGATGAGGTAGGTCCCACCCATGGCGATGATGAGCGCCATCGCTATCGGGCCGAAGGCGACGAGGGGCGTCACCGGGGAGCGGAAGTAGAGGGCCGTGATGAGGAGCAGGACCGAGACGCTCAAGGGCAGCGTAAGGACGAGGCCGCCCGAGAGCACACTGTTCTCGTCCTTGTCGAGCGGGGCCACCCCGGTCTGGTAGTACGATATGCCGCCCGCCGGATCGGTCCGGTGGAGGACCGATCCGAGGATCTGGTCCATCGTATCAATGTTGTTGAAGATCGGTTGGCTTCCGTCGGGCGCCGTGTAGGCATCCTGCTGGGTGTAGGATAGGGCGATGAGGGTGAGTTCTCCGTCCGGGGAGACGAAGGAGCGCTCGAGGGAGAGGGGGATCGGGAGTGGGTAGTCCGCGACCGGGGTGGTGTCCGCCGTCCGGTTCGCCCAGGCCGAGACGGTGGCGGACGTTCCGCCGGAAGGGAAGGTCATCCACACCGAAAGGACCCACGGGGCGGATAGCCCCGTCTGGGATGCGATGACCCGGGCGGTGAGCCCCCGTACGGCCGGGACTTCCGTGAAGTTCTCGACCCCGAGCCCCGAGAGCGCGGGGCCGGCGAGTTGGGGGGAAACCAGCGGAAGCCCACCCGAGAGCGCCACGGGACCCAGGGACTGCCGCGCGAGATTGTCCGAACAGGCGAGGAAGAGTGGGTAGAGCCCCGCCTCTCCAGCGCAGGACGGGGTGGTGTTGAAGGCGGCATAGTATATCGAAAGTCCCCGGACCAACGTGGCGTGGACGGTCGCGTTGGTGTAGGCCGAGAGCGTGTAGTTGGCCTGGAGGTAGGCGTCCCAGTTGACCTGGGAACCGTTCGCGCTCGGGTTCGCTTCGCGCACGGCGTACCACGATTGCGCGTACGTCGCGGGAGGGGTCCACAAAAGGAGCGCCGTGTCGTTGAGGGCCGAGTAGAGGGAAGTGGGACCCTGGGTGCTGTTCGCAAGGACGGCGAGCGTGAGTTCGGTCTGTCCGGCGAGGTATTCCGCGTAGGTGTCGTAAAGATCCGAGATCGTCGCGAGGTACTGGATCGAACGATTGGACTGGATGGCCCGGGCAACGGCGACCGTGCTGGCCTGGCCCGCGGGACCCGTGATGTTGGACCCGTCGAGCACGATGATGCTGGAGGAGGCGGTGTTCTGGCTGGGGAAGAGGGCGGATATCTCGTTCGCCGCGACAATGCTGGGGGCGTTGTTCGGTAGCACCGTGGCCGAGTTCGTAGTCGCGCTCCCGAGATTGCTCAGCGTGGGGACAGCTACGATGAGGAGGATGACCCACGCGATGAGCGGATAGTAAGGGTGCCGGGTGATCCATGTCCCGAGGGCTGCGAAGGCCCGTTCCTTGCCCGACAGCTCCTTCTCGGCCACCACGGCGTGAACTACGGGTCCGATAGATAAGCTTGCACCGATGGGTGATCGGAAGGGCTTCCCGGAGCCGGGTATTTCGTGGAGCGGCCCGAGGTGGGACGGGTCACACCGAGAGGGCGACCAAGTCTCTTGCAGTCTCCTTGGGCTTGGTGATCATCGGCCAGTGACCGGCTTCGACGATGGTGTGGGGGCCTTCCAGCTTGCCCCATTTCCCGGCGACTATCTCGTCGACGGGGTCGCCGCTCTTCGAGCAGAAGATGTAGGCACTCTTGATCTGGGGGAAGGACGCGGAGAGGTCGATCGTGTCCGTGGCGTGCTTCAACGGCCAGGGAGTGGCGTGCGACATCATCCACCGACGGTCCGCACCCTGCACATCATTCCCGATGCGATCGATGATCTCCTTGGTGAGCGGGATCCCATGCGTCCCGGAGGGGACCGGACCGAACTCTCGCGTGGGATCGAAGCCTCCTTGGGGCCCCGTCTGGTTCTCGGGCCGGAAGGCGTCCAGATAGATCACCCGCCTAACCTTCTCCGGCACACGGTCCGCCACGGCTGCGGAGACCTTGCCCGCAAAGCTGTGCCCGACGAGGACGAAGCCCTCGAGGTCGTTGAACCGTATCACGTTCAGGACATCTTCGATCGCGGTCTCCATCCCCACATCCTTCGAATACAAGTGGACTCGGTCGCCCATCCCCGTCAAGGTGACGGGATAGGCACCATGCCCATCCTTTTGCAGGTGAGGGACCACCCTTTTCCACGCCCACGCCCCAAGCCAAGCCCCTGGGATCAGAACGAAATCAGTCATGACGTCGATGTCTCCCCGTGCGTATTTAGCCATGCTCAAGCTCCGGTAGCGAAAGGTGCGAAACAAGAATTTCGTCTCACCGACGCGTGGACCTCGGGTCCACTAGGATGGGCGCAACGGACCCTGGCCCAAGGTAACGGACCAAGGTCTCTACGAAGAACTCTACCTTACTATGGGGATCGTCGGACCACGGTGGCGAAAGCCCGCCGGGCAGCGGCCGCCATGTGAGATGGCATGCGGTAGTGGGAGAGTTCCGTGGGTAGTATCCAGCGGTAGGCGGTGTGCTCGTTCCGGTCGAGCCGGGGTTCCTTGGACCCGGTGACCTCGCACCGGTACGTGATGACCACGAAAGGAATGGTGAGGGTGGGCGTCTTTCGCCAAGATGAGGTCCCCACGAAGATCGGGGGCCCGATCCGGGGTCGATATCCGGTTTCCTCGAGGACCTCCCTTCGCAGCGCCTGTTCCAAGGACTCCCCCTCTTCGACACCGCCCCCGGCCAAGTCCCATTGGCCGGCGTGCGGGGGACGCTGGCTGCGCTGGAGAATCAAGAGCTTCTCCCGTCTCAAGATCGCGGCCTTCACTCCGACCTGGGTCCAGAGGTATCGGGGGAATCCCTTGGGATCAACGCGCACATTCGGCATGGTCCACGCTGTTCCGTACAGAACCGAAAGTTAGATAATGGCCCGGGGCATCGAACCCCTTTACCCATGTCGCGTTCCCTTCTTTCCGATGTCGCTTCGAAGGACATCCCCGACGCCGTCGGGCGTTTGCTCGTGATACCGATCGGGGCGCTCGAGGCGCACGGCCCCCACCTGCCCCTCGGGGCCGATCTGCTCCAGGCCGAGGCCACGGCCCGGGAGCTCGCTGAGCAGTATCCCTGCTTCGTGGCCCCTGGGGTCCCGTACGGGGTCTGCCCCGGTTCGCGAGTCTTTCCCGGTACGGTATCGCTCCAACCGTCCACCCTGGCCCGTCTCCTCGCCGATATCGGGGAAGAGTTCTACCGCATGGGATTCCGCCGGTTCCTCGTCGTTTCCGGGCACGGTGCCGCCGCGCACATGGCCGCGCTGCGGGACGGGATCGGGGATGTGGTTCGACGGCATCCCGAGGCCAAGGCCGCTGTGCTCTGCGATTATGAGTTCGTCTACGAACTGCGCGGCAAGGTTGCGCCATCCACGGATGGCCACGCCGGGCTCCTAGAGACCTCCCGGGTGATGGCCCTTTCCCCCGACCTTGTGGGAACCGAACGTCCGGTGGTCGACTATCGGGTCCACCGGTTCTCCGTCGGCGACCCCTCCCGGGAGGAGTGGCCCGAAAGCGTCATCGGGGACACCCATGGGGCTTCCGCCGATATCGGCCAGAAAATCCAGGCTCACGTCAGGAAGCGACTTCTCGAATCCGTGCAGGCCATCTTTGGGGGAAGCTGATGGTCGACCGAGGCATCGTGATCCGGGGTGCACGGCAACACAATCTGAAGAACATCACCCTCGACCTGCCGCGGGACAAGCTCATCGTCATCACCGGCGTCAGCGGTTCCGGCAAGAGCTCGCTTGCGTTCGACACCCTCTACGCCGAGGGTCAGCGCCGGTACATCGAGAGCCTCTCGGCCTACGCCCGCCAGTTCCTGGGACAGATGGACAAGCCGGATGTGGACTTTGTGGAGGGGCTGTCTCCGACGATCGCCATCGAGCAGCGCAGCGGGAGCTCGAACCCCCGTTCGACGGTGGGCACGACCACGGAGATCCACGACTACCTGCGCTTGCTCTTTGCCCGGGTCGGCATCCCCCACTGCCCGACCCACGGTCTCGAGATCTCCCCCCAAGGGCTCGATGCCCTCCTGAAGTCCGTCCTCGATACCTATGCCGGTAAGTCCATCGACCTTCTCGCTCCCGTTGTCCGGGAGCGCAAGGGGGAGCACCGGGATATCCTCACCACCCTGGGGAAGGAGGGCTACACCCGGCTCGTGGTCGACGGCCTCGACGTCAAGTGGTCCAAGGACATCAACCTCGCCAAGATGAAGAAACACACCATCGAGGTGATCGTGGACAGCTTCGTCGTGTCCGAGGAGGAGCGCGAGCGGTTGGCCGAGGGCGTCGAGCTCTGCCAGAAGCTCTCGCCCGGTATCGTCGTCATCCGGAGCGACGGGAATCGGCGCCTCTATTCACTTTCCCGCTCGTGTCCGGTCTGCGGGTTCTCCCTCGGGGAGCTCGAGCCCAAGCTCTTCTCCTTCAACAATCCGGCGGGTGCCTGCCCCGAGTGCTCGGGCATCGGGGCCACATTGCACGCGGACCCTGACCTCATCATCCCGGACAAAGGAAAGAGCCTCTTCCGAGCCATCAACGTTTGGGGCCTCACCCCGGACTCTCCCGAGCTCCGCAAGTTTGCCGAGGAGCATGGCTACGACCCGAACCGCCCCGTCTCCGAGCTGGACGAGGCCGGTTGGAAGGAACTGCTCTACGGATCGCGGGAAGCGCAACGGTCCCGGGGCCACTGGCACTGGTGGTCGGGCGGGTGGCGGGCGGAGGGACTGGTCGGCGCCGTCGAACGTCGTTGGCGGGAGACGAAGAGCGACGGAGCTCGCGAGTACTACATGGGGTTCATGAACTTCACCGAATGCCGCAGCTGCCACGGGCGGCGCCTGAAGCCCGAGGCGCTCGCCGTTACCTTCCGGGACAAGACCCTGGCGGACCTCTCGGCCCTGTCGGTAGAATCTGCGGCCTCCTTCTTCGAGAACCTCGTCCTGGACGAACGGGAGCGAACGATCGTGGGCCAAGTGGTCAAGGAGATCAAGGCCCGGATCGGATTCCTCAACAACGTGGGGCTTGGGTACGTGACCCTCGACCGGGCCAGCCGTACCCTCTCGGGCGGGGAGGCGGAACGCATCGCCCTCGCCACCCAGATCGGGAGCGGGCTCGTGGGGGTGCTCTACATCCTCGATGAACCGTCGATCGGGCTCCATGCCCGGGACCACGACCGCCTGCTCTTCACCTTGAAGAAGCTGCGGGACCTCGGGAACACCCTGCTCGTCGTCGAGCATGATGAGGCGACGATGCGGACCGCCGACTGGATCGTCGACATGGGACCCGGGCCCGGGGTCCACGGGGGGCAGGTGCTCTATAACGGTCCCTCAAGCGACATCGGTCGAGCGAAGAACTCGCTCACCGCGGACTACCTCATGGGCCGGCGGTCGATCCCGCTTCCGCTCCGTCGCGAACTCGGCAGCGGGCGTTGGCTCGAGGTCCATGGGGCCCGGGAGAACAACCTGAAGAACATCACCGTCCGCTTCCCGCTCGGGACGTTCACCTGCGTGAGCGGGGTCTCCGGGAGCGGGAAGAGCACCCTCATGGAGGAGGTCCTCCACCGGGCGCTGCGCCGACACCTCGGGGTGGGCCGGGAGACCCCGGGAAAGCACGATTTCCTCACCGGCGTCGAGGCGATCGACCGGGTGTTCTTCATCGACCAGTCCCCGATCGGCCGCACCCCCCGCTCGAACCCGGCGACGTACACGGGGATCTTCACCTCCATCCGAGAGCTCTTCGCGATGATGCCGGAGGCCCGGGCCCGGGGCTATCGACCGGGCCGGTTCTCCTTCAATGTGGCGGGGGGTCGGTGCGACACGTGCGAGGGGGACGGCGTCATCCGATACGAGATGCATTTCCTCCCTGACGTGTACGTGGCGTGCGGTGCTTGCAAGGGACTGCGGTTCAACGAGGAGACCCTTCAGGTCCGCTATAAGGGGCGTTCGATCGCCGATGTGCTCGACATGACGGTGGAGGAGGCGCTCGAGTTCTTCTCGGCCCATCCCCGGATCGCCTCCCGCCTGAAGCTGCTGTCCGAGGTCGGGCTCGGATACATCAAGCTCGGCCAGGGCGCTACGACCCTCTCCGGGGGCGAGGCACAACGGATCAAGATCGCCTTCGAGCTCTCTCGGACCCCCACGGGGAAGACGCTCTACCTCCTGGACGAGCCGACCACCGGACTCCACTTCGACGATGTGCGGCGGCTCCTCGAGGTGCTCTTCCGCCTGCGCTCCGGAGGGAACACCGTGATCGTCATCGAGCACAACATGGACGTGCTCAAGAGCGCCGATTACCTCATCGACCTAGGTCCCGAAGGCGGGGACCGGGGAGGGGAGTTGGTCGCCGTGGGAACACCCGAGGAAGTGGCCCGGAACCCGCGGTCGTACACCGGCGCCTACCTCCGCAAGCACCTCGGTGCACGAGCCGGGGCCGTTCCGTCACCCGCGGCCCCCACCAAGTCTCCCGCCGCTGCCGCGTAGGCTGCGCGGACACACTATGGCCGACACCTTCCCCGCTCCTGCCACACCGGGAGTCTATCTTTTCCGGGGACGCGAGGGCGAAGTGCTCTACGTCGGGAAGTCGACGAACCTGAAGCGCCGCGTCCTCGACCACCTCCATGTGCGGGTGGAGAAGGACGCGTACCTCGTGGAGAGCTACGCGCGCGTGGAGTTCGTCCCGACGCACAGCGAACGGGAGGCGCTCCTACTCGAAGCGAACCTGATCCGGGAACACCGGCCCCGGTACAACGTTCTGCTCAAGGACGACCGGTCGTACCCCTACATCCAAGTCACCACCGGTGAAGCGTTCCCCAGGATCTCACTGGTCCGCCGGCCCCGGAGGTCGCGCAAGGCCACGCTCTTCGGGCCCTACACGAGCGCCCGGGAAGCGCGCAGCCTCGTCTGGGTCCTCGAGGACGCCTTCCACACCCGACGCTGCGTCCGTCTCCCCAAGCGGGAGTGCATCTACTACCACATGGGTCTTTGCCCGGCTCCCTGCACTGGGAAGATCTCCCCGGAAGCGTACGGGGAGCAGGTACGCCGGGCGATCCTGGTCCTCCAAGGCCGGAAGGGCGAGGTGATGCGACAGCTCGAGGAGGACATGCGGCGGTCCGCGGAGCGCCAGGAGTTCGAACGGGCCATCCTGCTCCGGGACGCCATGGCGGCGGTCGGGAACTTCAAGGAGCGGCAGCGGGTTTCGAGTCCGGGGAAGGAGAACATGGACATCCTCGCCCTGAGCTTTCCCCGGGAGACCGCAACAGGGACCGCCACGGTCGCGCTCCTCCGGGTCCGGGATGGCCAGGTGGTGGGGGCGGAGCCCCATGCGCTCACCCTCCCGGTCGAGGACACCCCGGGCGATGGGGAGATCCTGTCGAACTACATCCTTCAGGATTACTCCCGGCGAAGCTCTCTCGGATCGGTGCTCTACGTCCCGCCGCTGGGAGAACAGGACCGGCAGGACCTCAAGGAGGCGACGGACCTCTTGCTCGCCGAACGCGGGGTGGAGACCTGGATCGCCGAGCGGGGCCGGCCCAAAGCGCTCCTCGAGCTCGCCCACAAGGCCGCCGAGACGTACCCCCATGTCCGGGGGGATGGTCCACTTCATGGGGGGGCCGCGGCCGCGCTCCAGCGGCTCCTTTCGCTCCGGGCTCCCCCGGATCACATCGAGGGGATCGACATCTCGATCCTCCAGGGAGTGGAAGCCGTCGGATCGCTCGTCGTCTTCCGGGGCGGGCGGCCCGCGAAGGACGAGTACCGCCGGTTCCGGATCCGGGAGGTGGAAGGCATGAACGATTTCGCCATGGTACACGAGGTGGTCCTCCGAAGGTTCCGCCGGCTCCAGGCGGAAGCCAAGGAGCTTCCCGACCTCCTCCTCATCGACGGCGGGGCCGGACAGGTCTCGAGCGCCTATGGCGCCCTGTCCGAACTCCATCTCGAAGAGGATGTCCCTCTCATAGGCCTCGCCAAGAAGGAGGAGGAGATCTACCGTCCCGGTGCGTCCGTGCCGCTCCGGCCCGAGCGGAACTCCCCGGCGATGCTACTCCTTAGGCACGTGCGCGACGAATCCCACCGGTTCGCCGTCACCTATCACCGGAAACGGCGGCAGATGGCCCTCCGGGAGGAACTACAATAGCCATCACCGGAGAGGGATGGCGGACCCGGGAGCTTCAAATCTCCTTTGTATTTACCCAAAAATACGCATCGGGGGCTCAAAATGTGTTTCTACCACCACATGGTTAGCAATTCCACTACGGTATCTGATGTGGGCGGGCAGGAAGGATGGGCACAGGCCACCAGTCTCCCTTCGGCTCACCGGACCGTTCCCCGACCGTACCAGACCAACTTCCGCTAACATGACCCCGAAGCCAAAAAACCCATCCGCGGCGCGCGGAGCGCCCCAGTGCGGCCCATGCCCGACGGTCCGGTTCCAAGCCCGGTTCAAGCCCGATTGCTGCTTGCCCACGGCTTTGGCGGCGGCGTATCCCGGGCTGGTGGTGAGCGTCCTCGGGGTCCTCCCCGGGAGCGATGGAAAAGTCCTCCACGACATCGAGGTCGAAGGAGTCATCGTCAACGACATCACCGAAAAGATAGACTCCTACTTCCCGAACGTCACACCCGAGGTCCTCGAGAAGGGCCCGGGGCGCACCATCTACCGGGTCCGAGTCCACCCGTGCGCGCTCTTCGAACTCTTCCAAGCCCATGGGTTGCCCCCGAACTTCCCCATCCGTCACCACGGGGAGAGCACCGTCTTCAGCGTGACAGCGCCCCGCCCGGCGATCCTGCGCTTCTACCAGGCACTGCGGAAGCGGGCCTCCCGCCTCTCGATCGCCACCGTCCCGTCCGGATACCGCCCCTACGGCCTCCGGATGCTCACCCCGAAACAGCTGGAGGTCTACCTCTTCGCCCGGGCTTCGGGCTATTGGGACCTGCCCCGGCAGATACGGCTGAAGGACATGGCGTTCATGCTCGGTGTATCCATCTCCTCCCTCTCGGAACTCCTCGCCACGATCGAGCACAAGATCCTCCA
>JAJYXQ010000021.1 GCA_021796385.1 Thermoplasmata archaeon
CCGGTCGGCGTCGAAGACCTCAAGACACCCCATGCCCGTGATGACGTTCGAACCATTGATCGTGGCAAGGCCGTCCCGTTCCCGATACACGATCGGTGAGATCCCCGCCTCCCGGAGCGCCTCGGCTCCTGGCAACCGTTTGCCTTGGAAGAATGCCTCGCCCTCCCCCATCGGAACGAGCGCCATCTCGGCCATGGGAGCAAGATCGCCGCAGGCCCCCACGGAACCCTTTTGCGACATCACCGGGGTAACCCCTCGGTTCAACATCTGGACCAGAGTTTCGACCACTTCGAGCCGGATACCCGAATGTCCCCAACAATGCGTATTGACCCGAGAAAGGATGGACGCCCGGGCATCCTCTTCCGCGATCGGGTCGCCACAGCCAGCGGCATGGGAGTAGATGAGGTACCGTTGGAACTTCTGCGCCTGTTCCGGGGTAAGCACCACTTCGGAAAGTTCACCGATACCTGTGTTCACTCCATACAGGACCTCCCGGTCCCGGATCTTCTGCTCAAGCAGACCCCGGCACTTTTCGATCCGCTTCCGTGCCGGCTCGCCGACCTCTATCTTCGCCCCATGGCGGGCAATGTTCACTACATCTTCGATCTTCAGGGAATGACCATCCAACACGATCGACATCCTTGCGTCCTCCAGACCGACCGGGGCGGACGGCAATCGAGTATTTCTCACATTCGCTAAAGTCGTGGCAAATGCTTCCTCCGAGAGCGAACGGGCAGTAGATGTCGGACTTCCGGGCAGGCGATATTAGCATGGCAAACGGCTTTATATTCGTGCTACGTCGAGACAAAGGCTACCCATGCCTACCCGAGAACACGAACCAATGGGAGAGCGCCGAGTATTGAACGATCTTCGCACGGATGCGCACTTGGAGAAGGTAGCCTTAGGGATCGTCATCCTCGCCCTTCTCATCGCCGCTCCTTGGTTCAGTACTGTCTCCCTTACGGTGATTTCAAGCGCACCCACTGTCCATGCCACCGTCACCACGAGTTCGGCCTTCAACAACCGGTACACCATCCCGGGGTCCCATGCCCACTACCTCCCCATGAACCGGCACGGTGCGGGGAATGGGGCGAACCCCTCTGCGGGAACTTGGAATACCTCGGGCTGTTTTTCAGCCTATGGTACACCGTGCGGGCCGCTCTCCAGTTCGGGCGGTCCCGTCATGCACAACCCGGAGATTTACATCATCTTCTGGGAACCATCGGGATACCATTACGACAACAACGACACGTACTCGATCAATCCGAGCGACGCCCTCTATGAGAAGATCATGGAGGGGTTCTTCATCAACGCAACGAACTCGGCCTGGATGAGTGTCGCCCAGCAGTACACCGATGGGTCGGGTGCCCCCGGCATGTCCATCACCCTCAAAGGGGTCATCCATGACTCAACGGCCTTCCCGTGTGGGTCCGGATGCAATTCGGTTACCACCCCTCTCTCCGATGCAGACGTGCAGAGCGAGGTGGCCTCCGACGTGACGAAGTACTCTCTTCCCACCGGCTCGAACGTGGAATACTTCGTTTACACCCCCCTCAACATCATCCAGTGCTTCAACAGCCCCGGCCAGTCCAGTGGCTGTTCAGCGAATGCTCCTTCCCCCTACAGTGCGTACTGTGCGTACCACAACTCATTCACCTCGGGTACAAAGACGATCATTTACGCGGAAATGCCCGACGATGGAACGCTCCTAGCGTACTGTTCCGGTTACCAGGACAACACCTTCCCCTACGGACCCAACGGGGATGAGTTTGCAGATTGGGAGATAAGCATCTCCTCGCACGAATTCATGGAGAGCATCACCGACCCGGAACCCTCTTCCGGGTGGACGGTGACCGGTGGCTCGAACCCGAACGATGTCGGCGCCGAGATCGGTGACTTGTGCTCTTGGGTCTTCCCGCCCACCCCCCACTACGACGATATGCCGAACATCCTTATGGGGCCCCAGCCCTTCTTCATCCAGCCGGAATATTCGAACTCTCAGAACGCCGCCAACAGCGCTGCCCCCTGTGTTCTTCCGACGGAACCAGGCAAGGCGGTGCCTTCCTTCACGGTCAGCAATCCCGCTTCCATCTCGGCGGGTGGTGTAGAGCACATCTACATCAATGCGACCGACTCTGGCGCCGCTGCTGGATGGGACAACGTCACTGTGGACTTCCCGTCAAATCCACCGGCCTCGGCCCTTTCGGTGGTCTCGACCACCTTCCCGGGCGGAGCGAAAGTGGTGCTGGCCGGGAACACGACCGTAGGCTGTTATTCCCTCTGTCCGATCACCACGGGCTATCCGGCGATCCAAGCCCACACGGGAGCCTGGAGCGCAGGCACGACCTATTCGCTCGAAGTGGCGTTCAAGCCGCCGGCGAACGGAACCTACCAATTCTACGTGAAGGACATCAATGCCGTCCCCGGGAGTGCCTACGCCAATGATTGGGCCCCCCATAGCAATACAGTCACAGACCAGCAGAAGGAGAACGTCACCTCTTATTCCTTCACTGTTGGGAGCGGTACAAGCCCCCTCACCGCGTCCTTGACGGCCAATCCTGCGTCGGTCACCCTGGGTAACTCGACTACCCTCTCGACCTCGGCTTCTGGCGGCACTGGCCCGTACTCCTTCGTCTACACCGGATTGCCCCCCGGTTGTGCGGGGACTTCACAAAGCTTCAGCTGCACGCCAACCTCAGCGGGAACCTACAAGGTCAGCGTGACCGTGACCGATTCGGCAAGCCACTCGACTACGGCGAGCACTAACGTGACCGTTACACCCGCAATTGTGGGACCCACCATCACTTCCTTCGCCGCCACCCCCAACCCGGTCACCCTGGGAAGTTCTGTGAACATCGCGGTGACGGCATCAGGAGGGACCCCTCCCCTGAGCTACGCCTACACCGGCCTGCCCGCGGGATGCTCTACAACGAACGCGTCCTCGTTCACATGCACACCTACGGCAACGGGAGCTTACTCGATCACCGTGGTCGTCACCGACGCTGTGGCCAAGACCGCTACGCAATCGACCCCCCTTACGGTAGCCAGTCCGCCGGGCCCGGCGATCACCTCCTTCACCGCAGGTCCATCTACCATCACGCAGGGTAGTTCGACCTTCCTCAATGTCACCGTGGTGGGCGGAACTCAGCCCTACACGTATACGTACTCTGGGCTCCCGACAGGCTGCGCGTCCGCGGACGTGGCGTCGCTGTCCTGTACCCCCTCCGGCACCGGGACCTTCTCGATCAATGTCAATGTCACGGACGCAAAGGCGATGTCGGCGACCGCCTCGACCCAGCTCACGGTCAATGCCCCCCCTACCCTGGTACTATCTTCCTTCACGGTATCACCAGCTTCGATCCAACTCGGGCAGTCGGCGGTGGTGTCCGTGTCGGCCTCGGGAGGAGTCACCCCGTACACGTACGCTTACACGGGACTGCCAGCGGGCTGCTCGACCATCGATAGCGCATCCTTCTCGTGTACGCCCGTGACTACGGGTAGCTTCACGATATCCGTGCGGGTCTCCGACCCAGCGGGGCAAACCTCGAGCCAGTCGGCCTCGCTCTCGGTCGTCAATGCGCCCGGCTCCCCGGTCATCAGTTTCTTCGCCGCCACTCCCGCCAACATCGTCTTGGGTGCCTCGGTGAACTTCTCGGTCGGGGTTACGGGGGGCACCGCTCCGTACACCTTCCTCTACTCCGGATTGCCGAGCGGTTGCTCATCGGTCGACTCGGACGGGTTCGCCTGTACTCCCACCGCAGCGGGGAACTTCACAGTAGGAGTGAAGGTCACCGACTCCGCAGGGCACTGGACCTCATCGGCCGCCTCGATCGTGGTCACTCCAGACGTCGGCGGGCTCGTGATCTCTTCGTTTACGGTGACGCCTTCAACCACGTACCTCAACCAACCGGTCAATTTCTCGGTGAGCGTCTCCGGAGGCACCGCGCCATACACCTACACGTACTCGAGTCTCCCCGCGGGCTGTGCATCGACCAGCCGGGCGACTCTCCCGTGTTCCCCCACGCAAGGGGGCAAATTCTCCGTCTCAGTGGTGGTCTCCGATAAGAGTGGAGGGCAAACGGCCTCCACGACGCACCTCGATGTCTTGGCCTATGGCCAACTTTCGGTAAGCGCCTCGGCCTCGGTCAATCCGGTCTCCGTCGGGTCCCCCACGGTGATCTCTGTGAGCGTGACCGGGGGAGAACAACCCTTCACGTACAGTTATACGGGTCTTCCACAGGGGTGCACTTCAACGAACACGAATGCGCTGACCTGCACGCCATCCCAATCCGGTAATTTCTCGGTGGTTGTTCAGGTCTCGGATGCTTCGGGTCAACAAAAGGCCACTACTGTCGCCCTGACGGTGCAACCCGCCGCCTCCAGTGCTGCCAGCACGGTCTTGGGGATACCCACCACGATCTTCCTCATCCTTCTGATCGTGATCATTGCCGTGGTGGTCGTGGCGGCCGTGCTGCTCCGGCGTCACAGGACCCGAGGTTCCGCCCCTCCGCCGCCACCACAGCCATGGGCGCCTACCCCCTCGCAGCCCGGGTCTCCACCACCGTCGGGACCGTATGGTCAGCCTCAGTACGCGCCATACCCTTCCGGACCCCAGCAACCCCCCGCTGCGCCCCCGCCGCCACCTCCTGGCCGCTGAACATCGGGCAGTCCGCGAGGTCAAGGTAAGGACGGGACAAAACCCTGGTCCCGGGGGGATTCCCCCGGGTCGCCCGTATCAGAATACCGGTTTGGAGCTCAGAAAGTGGTAAACTTTTGGGCGAGCATCAGTTCGGGGACCGTGTGCGCCTTTGCCAGCCACGCGTCCGCAACCGCCTCTGCATTCTTCTGAACGGACGCCTGGGACACCCCTTCCGCAGTCAGGATGCTCAGGGTGGCGATCTGCGGCTGGTCCACGGGCTTACCAATCTGCGACAGGATGCGGGTGTGGACCTCCTTCACGTTTCCTCCGGCCTCCTTCACGATGTCCGCCGAGATCTGGTTGGCGAGGACATTGTATATCTTCCCTACGTGGTTCACCGGGTTCTTCCCGCTTGCGGCTTCGAGACTCATGGGACGGTAAGGGGTGATGAGGCCGTTCGCTCGATTCCCCCGGCCCGTCGAGCCGTCGTCTCCGTTCTCCATGGAAAGCCCCGTGACCGTGAGGTAGTAGACCCCCCGCTTCACATCATCGCCGGTGTTCACGTGAACGACGACCTTGCGCTTTGCGATCTTGGAGGCATTGTCCAGCACCTTGAGCCGGATGTCCTCTCGCACGTTCTCGTACTCGTTCTTGTCCTTGAGCTCCTTGCCCACGAGGGCGGCTGCGATGGTGAGCGTGATCGTGTCATCCCGCCGGCAACCCATCACCTTCACGTCCTCTCCGAGGGCGCGGACCTTGTGCTTGTATTGCGTCGTCAGGAATTTCTCGGTCTGAAGCACCAGGTTCTCCGTTTCGGACAGGGGAGCGAAACCGCATCCGAACGATGTGTCGTTCGCCAGAATGCCATCCCCAGCGAACACCCCGCGAAGATCCACGGAGCCTTGGCCCAAGCGGCACTCGAACTTGAGGTCCTTCTGGACATCGACATGGGAGACGATACCCTTGAGATACTCCTTGGCGGCGCGGATGGTGACCTCCTCATAGGGGAGGACCTGCCCGTCCACCTTGGTGGTGGCCCGGCCGACCAAGACCACCGTAGCGGGGGCGATGACCTTCCCGCCTCCGAAGGCGGGTTCGGCTTCGCCTCCGATGACGTGGGTCTCATCGGTGTTGTGGTGGAGGATGCGGCCAAACCGATCCTTGTACATCTGGGAGAGGGCCCGGCTCACAGCCTCGGAGATCCCATCGCAAATGCTGTCGGGGTGTCCGATCCCTTTTCGCTCGACCAGTTCGACCGGTCGCTCCTCGATGTACCCGTATTTCAGCGGCTCCGCCTCGATGTTCCTCTTCGCCATCGGCTACGACACCGGAAGGGCGGGAGTTTGGCTCCACTTTAAAGGCTTTCGTAGCGACCCCTGCATCGCTTCCCGATGCGCTTTATACGGGCGATATCTCGGGAGTACCCCGTCGCCACTGTAGCTCAGTTGGCAGAGCAGCTGATTCGTAATCAGCAGGCCGAGGGTTCAAGTCCCTCCAGTGGCTCCGGCCCAAGATCGGTCCGGAGCCATCGGACCGGGAACTGGTTGCGAGGTGAGAGATCACCGTTCGCTGAAAGGTATTTACCTATCGGGCGCTACCGTTACTGCGTGCCGAAAGGAAGAAGAGCGGCCAATCAGCCCCCGAAGGGTTTTTCGGTGAACCGTGGCCTCGGGAAGGGTCGGCATTCCCTGCTGGAAGCCTTCCCCGGTATCGAGAAGCTGCCTGCATTCGCCGCAATCGCTACCAAGGACCCTCGGGGCCCGGCGCGCCTAGCCCTCACGGAGGTCGAGGTGGTGGAGGCCGACATCTGGATGTACGTGGCCCCCTCGGACCCGGACGAGATCGGTTCGATGCGGTCCCGGGAAGGTTGGAAACCGGTCTTCTCCGGGGAGAAGGACGTGGTGGTCGTGGGCCACGACCATATCGCCGAGAGCCCCGAGATCCTGCTCTATCTCGACATCCTCCATGAGCTCTGCCATGTCACCCAGCGACACCGGGGTATGCACCTGTGGGCGGAGGGCTATAGCTATGTGGACCGGCCCACCGAGATCGAGGCCTACCAGTTCGTGATCGAGGAGGCCCGGCGCCTCGGTGCGACCACTCCTTTCCTCCAGGAGTATCTCAAGGTCGAATGGGTCTCGGATGAGGACTATCAGCGACTTCTCGAGAAGATGGGACTTCCGGGTACCTGAGGAGCGTCACCGATGGTCAAGCCCACCGGCGCCTACCGGAGCCGGCTAGAATCCGAGCGCCGCTCGCCGTGGCGGCGCTTCCTACGATCCCCCCTCTTTGAGCCTGTGCTTGCGATCATTGTGATCGTCGTCATCGTGGTCTCCCTCTACGCCTACACGGAGAATTGGCCGCCGATGGTCGTCGTGGAGTCCGGCAGCATGCAACATGGCACGAACGATGTGTTAGGGGTCATCAACACGGGGGACATCGTCCTAGTCAAATCGGTCTCGGACCCCACCGCGATCCCCACCTACGTCGACAGTGAAGTGAGCGGATTCACCACCTACGGAGAGTACGGGAACGTCCTCCTCTACATTGCGCATGATGCCGCGGGAAATGTCCTCTCCACCGTCCCGATCATCCACCGGGCCATCGTTTGGCTCAACTACAACGGGACGGGGTTCACCATGCCCTCGGTCTTCGCCCTGTCCTGCCCCTCGGAGTACGTCGTCCTCGATCCCGTCGGAGTGCCCGGATGCCTCTCGAACCCCTGGCAACCGGAGGCCGGGACCCTGGTCCTCAAGAACGTCGGGTGGCAGAGCGTCTGGGTGAACATCAGCCTGAGCGGGCTACTCCGCGAAGAACCGTACTCAGGATTCGTGACGATGGGCGACAACAACATCGCCCCGGGCACCCGCACCGGCCTCTACGACCAGATGGCGTGCTACCCATCCTGCCTCGTCAAACCGGAATGGGTGGTGGGAGTGGCGCGTGGGATGATCCCCTGGTTCGGGGCGCTCAAACTTTGGATCGAAGGCCAGTCCTGCGTCAGCGCGGTCCAATGCGTTCCGACCCAGAGCTGGGCCTATCTCGGGTTGTCGATCGCCGCGATCATCATCCTTCCCCAAGTGGTTCCCTGGGGCTACCGACTTCTTCGGAATCGGATTCGGGAGCGGCGAACGAAAGGTTCGGGAACACTGGAGGCTTCCCCGTCTGATAACCCTCCACCCATTCCAGACCCTCCTTCAGAGCCCGAGGGATCTCATCGATGATGTCGCTCGCCCGGATGCCGTAGCTCCGGCGCTGGAAGAGCCCAAAGGAGGCATGGCCGATCCAGAACGCGGCAAGGCGGGCCGCATGGAACGCCGAGAGGCGGCGGGCCATGAGCGACGCGGCCAGCCCCGAGAGCACATCGCCCGCCCCGCCCACGACGAGCGCGGGATGGTGCAGGACGTTCTCTCGGAACGTGTCCCCGTCGGTGATGAGGTCGATGTCCCCCTTGTAGAGGATGGCAGAACCGAGTTGGGAGGACAGTTTCTGGAGCTGTTCCCGCCGCTCATTCCGCTTGACGGAAACGTCGTAGCCCAAGATGCGGTAGAGCTCCCGCCGGTTGGGGGTAAGGAGCAACCGCTCATGGACCTTGCCGAAGAGCGGGCGGGACTCCCGAGTGGCCGCTAGACGCGTCCCGTCCGCGTCCAGGACGACCGGGATACGCGGGAGGGCGTGCCCGAGAAGTGCGCTGAAGGCCTGCACGGTGCCGTGCTCGTATCCCGCACCGTTCCCGACCAGAAGCGCATCGGGATGGAGGCTTTCCACGGTCTTCCACAATTCATCGGCATCGTTCGCCGAGAACACCCCGTCGCGGCCCACGCTGCGCACGATGAGGTCGGGAGAGTACCCTCGGATGACCGTGGCGGCCGGCTCCGGGGCGACGACGAAGACCATATCGGTTCCGGCGGCGAGCGCGGCCAAGGCTGCGAGCGCGGGAGCGCCCGTGTAGGGGCCTCCGCCTACGACCACCAATCGACCGCTGTCTCCCTTGGAGGTCGTTGCCCCCGGCCGGGGGAAGAGCATGTACTCTCCAGGCCCGGTCTCCTCGAGGGATTCCCGGGGAAAGCCGATGGATCGTACGGTCACTTCTCCGGTATTCTCGGGGGCCATCCCCTCCTTGGGAACCTCGAGGGCGACCGTCCACCGGGGGTGCAAGGACACGGAGGTCCCGATCCCCGTCGGAAGATCGACCGAGAGCACATCTACCCCCGAGTCGCCGATCGCAAGCACGGCGGAACGGTACGGCTCCTTGAGTTCATCGCGCCCGCCGGTCCCGATCATCGCATCCACAATGAGGTCGTGTTCCTTCAACCGGTCCGCGTCGGGGACCCCGATGTGTATCCCGGGGAAGTCCACGATCATCTCGAACCGGCGCCGGGCCGACCGGGTGCGAATGTTCCGCTTGTGCACGAGCAACCAGAGGTCAACGGAATATCCCCTGCTCCGGAGGTAGAAGGCGGCCGCGAACCCGTCGCCGCCGTTGTTGCCACCGCCACAGACGATCGCGATCCGGCCATCGGGCGGGGACTTCGCGTGCTTTGCCACTTCCTCAGCGATGGCCCGACCGGCGTGGTCCATCAACGTGTCAATGGTCACGCCGCGGGCGACCGCGTTGGCCTCCAACACGGCGACGTCCGTGAGGGAATAGGGTCTCATGGAGAAGCCCCTCCTTTGTCCGCAGCCTCCTCCGGCAATTGGCCGAAGAGGTCCACGGTCTCGGGAAGGAGCTTGCGACGGCTCAGGTAAGACGCCTGGGTCCGGGTATAACGGAACATGATGTCGGCCTTGTCGGACTGGAATTTCCAGGGGCTGACCACGAGGAGATCCCCCTCCCGGATCCACATCTTCTTCTTCAGGCGGCCCGTGATCCGACCCATCCTCGAGACGTTATCTTCGCAGACCACCCGGATGCGTCCCGCGCCGAGCAACTGGTTCGCGATCGCATAGATCTGACCCTTGTCCCGGCGAGGAAGGGGAAAGCGCCCGATGCCTTCCCCCCCATCGACCGTGGCCTCCACTTGGACGGATTCCCCCTCGGCTTCCAGAGGGGGTTCGGGGTTCGGTTCCTTGGGACCTTCCACAGGTTCCCGGGCATCCTTTTCTTCCACGGCGAAGGGGAAGAGAGGACTATCTATTTGAATGCAACCGATGACGACGGGGACCCGACAGGCGTGAGACCTCGAGCCGGGAAGGAGGAGCACGAGCGGAACCCGGGCATCCACAGGTCCACCATCGAGCGCAGCCTCTCCAGGTCCCGCTCCCACTGGTCCCGGAACGCTCGACGACGGAACGTCGCCGCCGGATGGAGCATCGGGTAGAGCGGACGGCCCCGCCACAAGCGAGGGTGGCCCGCCTCGGCAAGGGGTCTCCCAGCCCGGGGTTCGAGCGCGTGGAGGGCGGAACCCCCGAGCGTCACGATCACCTCGGGGGCGAGCCATGTGAGCTTCAGTTCGAGCCAGGGACGGCACGCCGCCGCCGCCCTCGGATCGAACTCGTTTCCGGGCGGATGGCACATGACCACGTTGGTGATCCCGTATCCGTCGTCCGGGAGCCCCAGTTCGACGATCGCACGATCGAGGAGATGTCCCGCCTTTCCCACGAAGGGAAGGCCGGATTCATCCTCTTCCGCTCCCGGTGCCTCGCCCAAGAAGAGCAGGCGGGGTCGGCGAGCCCCTCGGTAGATGACCACGTTCTTCCGGTGGCGGGAGAGCCCGCACGCCGTACAGCCTTGCATCGCCTCGAGAGCGCCTTCCCAAGAGGCTGTGGTACCCCCTTTCGTAGCGCTCAAAGCTCCTTGTACGCGGCATACAGATCGCGGAGCATCCGAAGGCGTCCGACCTTCCCTTGCTTCACGGTGCGCTTCACGATCTCCCCGGTATGGGCCTTGGGTTGGCCCCGTTCGGTCATCATCTCATGGAAGGTCTCCGTCATTACCGTAGGATAGTTCTGGTAGATGCGCGGGTTCCACTTGACCTTCCCCACCTTCCGGAACTTCCGGAAGTCGGAAAGGATATGGCCGGCCTCGAGACGCTGACCATACGCCCCGAGTACGGCCGAAGAAAAATCCTTCTTGGGAAGCGCCTCCAAGGCTGTCTCCGCCGCGAGGATCCCGCTGCGGATGGCATAGTTCATCCCTTGGATGAGGATGCCGTTGGAGAAGACGAAGCCCGCGGCATCCCCACAGACCATGAACCCATCGCCCCAGAGGTGCGCGGGGGCGCTCGCTAGTCCGTCGGCGATGAGCTTTGCACCGTACTCCACGAGTTCGGCCCCGGCTAAGTAGGGAGCGATGGCCGGATGGGATTTGAACCGCTCGATGATGTCATGCGAGACCATCTTCTGACCCTTGAGGGAGGCGATGTTCACAATGATCCCGAGGGAGATCGTGTCCGCATTCGTATAAAGGAAGCCGCCGGCCATGATACCCTCCGGCAGGTTGGCGAGGACCCACTCCTGGGCCCGTCCGCTCCCCGAAGCCACATGGAACCTTCCGTCAATGCCCTCCTTGGAGAGCTTGAAGACCTCCTTGATCCCGAGCTCGGTATGATGTTCGCTCAGGCGCTGCCGGGGCCGAATGAAGGTGCCGAGCGTGGTGCGGGAGTTCGTGCCGTCGCAGATGATTGTGACCGGCGCACCCACCACCTCTCCACCCTGGACGACTCCGTGGACCTTGCCGTTCTCGATATTGAGCTTCTCCACCGGGACCTGACTGATGACGGTGGCCCCGGCCTCCTCCGCCTTCTTGGCGAGCCACGAGTCCGTTCGGGCCCGGAGCACACTGTGGGCATTGTAGGGGGGTTTCGACCAGGCCGCGTCCTCGTATTCAAAGGA
>JAJYXQ010000050.1:0-6069 GCA_021796385.1 Thermoplasmata archaeon
CTTCCCCTTCCCCCGCCCACGCCGTTCCGTTGCCACCTACTCCATCAGGGCTTGGTTCCCCCTCTCCTGTCCTGCCCGCGTCGCCTCAGAACCCTCCATCAGAGGGTCCGACGGCGCCCACCCCCCTGTCTCTGCCCAAAAGCTCCCCCCTCCCTTCGAGTCAGGCCCGCCCAACTCCCTCTCGGGCCCCTCCAACCACTCCCTCACCCCCTCCCCCTCCACCCGTTCCGAGTTTCCGCTGGCGAACGCCCCCGATAGAAGAGCGGGCTCTTTCAGCGGATGCCACCCTCTCGCCATCCCTCGGGCGCCCCCTTCGGGATCGGTACAAGGCAAAGCCTTAGGCTGGGCCGATGTTCGGCAGGCTCAAGGACGGTGTGGGTCTTTCTTCCGAGGAAAGGCAACGGGCTATTGAAGAGCCGGGCGATTCCTGGCGCACATGGTTCCTCACCACTGGCCTCAAACCATGGATCGTCCTGCTCCTGCTCATCGTCGAAAGCCTTGGGATCGTCTCCATGCTCCAGGTGTTGAGCGGGGCTGCCGCTTTGCTTGTTTTGGGTCCGCTGGTAGCTTTACTCTACGTCGATATCTTGTTCTGGAATTTCCTATGGCGGATCCCCTCAATGGATGAGTGGAAGACAGGGGAGTTCAAGAATTCCTGGTGGCAACCCTTTAAGATCGGACGCTGGACCCACGAGTACGCCGTTTGGAAGTCGGGGAAGGGAAAGGACATCGCAATGTCCGACGTGAACCCTCACGATTTCTTGTAGTAGCTTTTAAGATTGACCTCCCCGCCCGATTGAGTGCTTCCCCTAGGCAGTTTGATGGTGAGTCATCTAGTAGAGTAGGAGCTGGAGTTCCTCCCGTCTCTTACTCTATTTTGAATGCATACAAAGTGCGGGCATTGTGACCACTTGTCCTGGTCCCAATCAATCTTAACCCTTAGGTCGGTGGCGCAAAACTGAACTCGTCCGGAAACAAGTTACTACCAAATTTCCATTCAGAAACTCAAAATGCAGGAAAGTGTTGGGGAGGGGCGTTAGCCCCTCCCGTTCGGTCTGTCTTCTCTTCCGTAGCCTAGGGCTTCCCTGGACTGGATGGACCTGACCAGGGCTCCGGTGAGGAAGGCTTTCCTCCACGGTTCTTCGGGGCAAGGAAGAGATACCCAATCAGCGCACCCACGATTATCCCGACTACGATCAGTATCGCACCGAGCGCTCCGACGGAGATCCCAGCGGGCTGAACGGTCGAGTTCACATAGGTTGTCTTGGTGGTAGTGGTGTTGTTGTAGATGACGACGATGTTCGGGGGGGCCTGCACCACCGTGAAGGTCGTGCTGACGTTGGCATACGCTTGTGGGTATCCATGGGCTACGTTGAGGGTGTCGTTCGACGCCAATTTCACCGTGTAGGTTCCCGGAACGCTCAGTGAGAGCGTCAGGTTTCCGCTCACGGCTCCCGCAGCGATCGGGACGGAAACAGTTGAGAACCCTGTGGGGCCTGTAACGATAACCGACCGGGCCGAGGCTTCTGGCCATATCGACCCGAAGGAGATGGTCACGTTGCCTGCTTGGAACACTTGCCCAGAGGTCGGTCCGTTGATCACGGCAAGCACATGGAAGAACTCATTCGACGTGATGGTCTCCAGAGTTGCCGCGGTCATCGCTCCGGTCATCGGGTTCGCTGTCATGTAGCTCACTGTGATCGTGGCCATCAACCCACCGTAGGGTAAGTCCGTGCTTCCCGCGGGTATGCAGAAATTGACCAACGATGTGGTGTTAACAATGGATGCCAGAACGTTAGTGACGGTCGACCCGCTCCCGATGGCCAAGGGCACCTGGAACCAGTTCGCTGTTGCACAGGGCGTTCCTCCCGCGTTTGTTCCGGACCCAGATATCCCCGAGGCGGCTTCGATTCCGAACACTGCGGATACACCGGTAGCTGCCCCTGCAGTTGCGTTGGTGTTCACAGCGAAGTTGATGTCCGTGGCTCCGACATAGGCGTTGTTCGTGACTCCGGACGTTGGTGCAACGGTCAGGCTTGGGATTGGTTCGAAGGGCACCGAGACTGTCGCTGCCTTCGTGACCGTGGTGGTTCCCATTGCTGCTGCGTAGAAGAAGCCAGAGACATTGGTCGACGCTGTGAAGTTATAGCTCCCCGCTAAGAGGTAGAACCAAGTCGTGGGGGTCATTACCGTGGCGGTGAAGGAGGCTCCCGTTGTCCAGTTTGTGACGGTAATCGTCCATGCGCCTCCGGTCGGTCCACCGAGGCCCGCCGTCAATCCTGTCTCTGAGAAGGTAACATTGTAGTACTTCGACAGAGAGGGTGCGCACGGGGTCGGATAGTTAATCGGAGCGTAGTCGCCTCCTAGGCTGATGAGGCCGGGGCTCGTGTACGGGTAGCTGCCCTCGTCGTATGGAAGGGGTACCGCACAGGTGTAATCGATCCAGTCATTACCACCCTGCCACCCGTATCCCAAGATGTTCCCGCTGAGGTCGTACCCGTTGACAACACTGACCACTAAGGCGGACTCTACTGTCACATTCCACTTGTCGGAATAGCTGACCTTGGCTCCATCGTAAATGTCGGAGGTCGGCGAATACGCCGTAGGGTAGGTGTCTACGATATTGTTGTAGATTGTGTTGCCAGCGCTGAACATTCCGATGCCGATTGGGACCGAGGCGGGGGCACTCATGTTCGATACAATGGTGTTGCCCCATATCGTGTTGTTCGAGGTCACGCTGGCATCGTTGTAAACGATGATCGAGGGAGTGGCTCCATCATTGATGAAGGTGCTATCCCCAATGAGCGAGCTGGTTACGTTCCAGAAGAGGACGTTCGCTGCAGGGAATCCAAGACCAAAGGTTGTGGATGGAGCAAACCATCCCGTGATCCCGTGGCCGTTCCAGATGGATACGTGGCTCGCGTTGTAGACCTGTAATGGTAGGTTGTCCGACGCACCGATCACATTCCAAGGTGCAACGTAGGTCATGGAGAATGGTGCTGGACTGTTGATGTCCACGTAGTCCGTTGTCCCCCAAATCAAAAGACCTGGGAAGACCGTAAACCCATAGTCGTTGAACTGGTTAAACTCCGGCGCGATGCTGTTGAATTGCTGGTTCTCAACCATGTATGGGCTCGCGAGCGTTCCCGACCCACCCGTTGAGATGTTTGCAAGCTGTGCATTGTTGCCGGCAAAGAGTGGGGTAGTGATTCCGAGAGCTGTGTTCTTCGTCATGCTAAAGGCGAAGGTTGGGATCAGAGTTGTCAAGTTCGCCATCATTGGGGTGTAGTCGCTGAACAACGCTTCGACCGAGTAGTTTCCCGGTGGCAGGTTGTAGGTGGCGAGACCGGTTGCTGGGGTCGGGGCCCACGCTGCGGTGCTGTGCTTAAAGTTCGTTGTCTTGCCATAGTTGAAGAAGAGGAAGGCATTCGATGGACTAACCGCACCTGTGACCTTCATGTCTCCTTGGGTGGGGACCTTGGAGGCATTCCAAAGCGGTGTGAGGAACGAAGGTCCACCTTCTAGGTTCACGGTGCCTGTGGTGGTCCACCATTCGCCGACTCCGACGGAAGTCTCTCCAGTGTCAGTTCCATACCCGAAGGCAGACTGGGCAAGGTTCCAACCATTGCCTGCCGCGTTCAAGGTCGACAAGCTCATGGTTGCGTTCATGCTAAGCACGTTGGTTCCCGAACCGCCGCCAGGGCCGCCAATCATGAGCTCTGCATCCAGGAGCAGGCAGAAGCCCGAGGTGGTATTGTGGTACGCGCTGCATTGCTGGCCATTGATTTGATACTTGGGGGAGATGGCTGGGGCCTTCGTCATGGTCGAGTTGAAGAAGACTGTGTCAAACGTCCCGTGCTTGATGGACACACCCCCCTTGATGACATTGAACCCAAAGGTCACTTCGGTCGAGTAGTTCTTGTAGGGAGATACGGCGGGAGAGGCCACAGTCACGTTGTTGTAGAGTTGGATCGAGAAGGGCATGGGGACCACTCCTACCTCCACGGAGGTGTAATAGAACTGGCCGCCAGAGCCGTGGGGGTCGATTGGGCTGGTTCCGGTCAGCGTCGTCGGAGGAAGCCCGGCCCCGAGACTGGAGAAGTTCCATACGTTGTCCTCCATGTATAGGATGTGTGTGGTGGTGGTGTAGAAAGGCACGTTTTGTATCCAGAACTGGCCAGTTGAAGAATTTTGGATGGTCGCGTTGACCACCACGGTGTTAAGCTGGAATGTCACTTGGTCGGTTCCGTCGTTCATAAGGTCGAGGGTATTCAAACTGTTCAGGGTCATGTCTCCCTGGATGCTCGATGTGTTAAGGACGGTTCCAACGGGGGTTCCGGATGTATTGACGATTCCGAAGTCACCAATCCCCATCGGGGCGGGAGCTATGTTGTATAATGGAGTAACGACATTGCCGTGCTGGACGGCACCGGGACCCATGACGTTAGGCGGGAAAAAGTCTTTGTTTGGGACACCGGCGGACTTAGCCGCCTGTTGATATTTGGAGGCAATTTCTGACCGCTGTGCCATGCTACTCATCGAAGGCGAGGTAGGGGAAATCGAGGGTGCGTGCGTGGTAGAAGTAGCAAGTTGGGAAGGGCCATTGGTTGCAGATCCCGTAGTGGAACGGGCGGCAATCGACACTCCACCAACGAGCAGTACGCTTGAGAAACCGCTGAGGACCATCAGGACAGTGACGAAGATGCCCAGTCCAACGGCGAGGCTGCGGAAATTGTTTGGCTGTACGTCCGACTCAATCGACTTCGCGTTATCCATGTTCCCACTCACCAATTGCCTTGCAGCAAAAGTTGTACGTGGGATAGAAGGTATACTATAAAAACGTTGCCCACATGCCGGCGGTGAGGAGGCCGTGGGAGCGGGTGGAGCGTTCACAAAGGTTGCCCTGACCGGGACCCCCGGTACGGGGAAATCCACGGCCGCTATGTGGCTAGCCCAGCTTCCGGATTGGGGAAGGGTTGGGGGCGAAGTCATCGAAGTTTCTGACCTTGCCCTACGTTTTGGGTGCGGAGATCCCCTTCCTGACCAACCGGCTGTGACAGAAGTGGATATGGAATGCATGGCCGGTCGACTGCGCTCCGAGAACCCTACGCACCCCATGGTCATAGTAGGGCATTTGGCTCACCTCCTCCCCGTTGATCGGATCCTGCTGTTGCGGTGCGATCCGCCCCGCTTGGAACGACGGTTGCGAGAAAGGGGGGACTCCCCAAAGGCAATCCAGCAAAACGTAGAGTCTGAGCTTACAGACCTGATCCTCATGGAGGCCCTAGGATCGGGGCTCCCAATCTATGAACATGACGCCTCGGTCGAGGACCCGGCCACCATTGCTCGATGGGTCCTCAAGGTTCTTGTAGGGCGGGAAGCACCCTCCCATGGTTCCATAGATTGGCTACGGGGGAACTTGGCAGTGTTTCAACCAGGGGGTGCCTGAAGTGCTAGAGAAGCACCGGGATTGGGCCTCGGCCCGGATGGACCTCATCTCCTCCCCGTTTGACACTTGGAACCCTAATACGCTGAGCTGGCTCTCTTTCGGATTGTCATGCGTGGCCGCTCTGTTCTTCTTTGGGCTCCGGGTCGTTCCGCAGCATAGCGTGTTGGTCCCGATTTTCTTCTTCGAAGCAGCCTCCTGTGTCTTTGCCGGTGGGGTGTTCGATGCCTTGGATGGGCATGTGGCCCGAAAACAAGGGCTCACCAGCAAGCGAGGCGACTACTTGGACCATGTCCTCGACCGCTACGCAGACACCGTGATCCTAGTCGGTATTGCGTTCAGCGGGTGGGCCAATCCCTACTTGGGGCTCTTCGCCCTAGTAAGTTTGCTCCTCTCGAGCTATCTGGGCACGCAGGCACAGGCTGTGACGGGAAAGCGATTGTACGGGGGTTTGCTGGGGAGGGCGGACCGCATTGTCCTGGTCAGCGTCTTCGCCCTAGGCATGTTCGTGTTGACCGTCTGGAATTACTTCGCTCCAGCATCCTCTGTTCTGAAGCTATCCATGGTATGGCTAGGGTTCACTTGGGGCCCCCTCGATGTGCTCCTTCTTTACTTTATCTTCG
>JAJYXQ010000050.1:6079-10644 GCA_021796385.1 Thermoplasmata archaeon
GTTCATCGGGTTCTTAAGTGAGGGGTCTTTGCAGTGCCCTGCCGTATCCCGCTCCTTGAAACAAAGACCATTCGTCACGATTGTGGCGCACTCGGGGGGGGTGTACCCTTTTCCGTCGTCGTGGTGGGTGATGTGCTCAAGCTGGTATCGGGTGACCTCCTCATCGAAATCCGGTGCACCCCGATAGCATTCGACCATGAAATCCATCCCGGCCCGGAGGCGGTGAAGATACGCTGCCAAAGAGAATCGGCCGAAGTGCGAAAGGTTCTCCCCCCTCTCCATGGTCGCTTTCATCTCGCGGATGCAAGGAGGGAAGAACGCTGGGTTGAAGACCCCAGGACTTGCGTCTCCGACCAGGGGTATCCGTCGGTTCAGTTCGGTCAGATATTCGCCTTCCTGCTGATCGAGGAAGCCGACGAGGGCGGGAGATAGCTCGATGTGGGGCAGCGAAAGGAGGTAAACCCGGATTCCTTCTTGCAGAAGTCGCGCCGCCCGCTGTGGTTTGACGATCACTCCCCCCGAACCATCGAGTTTCTGACGCGCCAATCGGTAATGGGACTCGCGGATATGCGCTGCCATACGTACATACGAAGGTACAGAGATACACACTCCCTTGTCCCCCGTTTCGCTCACGGAAAGGCCTAGTTCATTTGCGACAAAGGTGAGCTCGCCCGACCGCAGGTCCGGGTCACCGGGATTTCCCGGGGCCACCAGATTTCCCCACGCAGACTTGGCAGTAGCGAGGCACCAGCGCCGGAACAGTGTCGGGGAGACTCTGGGCATCGAGAGGAGCAGTCGGCAGTATTGGAACGATAGAAAGGCAGTCGCCGGATCCGATTCAGCCTCTGGAAGTGAGGGGCGCGGAGTGGCAGGGTTTCCTATGGCATGGTCGAGCGAGGCGCGTGCTTGGCGTCGCACTTCCGCATAGACGGGACTTTCGGCCAAGTCCCTGACAGAAGGAATACCCCTCCGGCCCAACAACGCATCCGCACCCGGGAGGTAAGGGTGCCGGGAATAGAAGGTCAGAGACGGGGTCCCAGGAATTGCCATAGGATCAGGAGGAAGACGAGAGCCGTCGTTGCGATCGCCAGGCGATTGACCGTCGCTTCAAGCTGAGCCTGGGGCCAGGAGGAACGCAAGGTATGGACAACTTTGGTCAGTGCATCACGTAGCAGGAATCCCCCGTCCAACGGGACGGCCGGCAGGGCGTTCGAAAGACCGAGGAGAACATTCATCCAGACCATCCAGAAAAGGATGTTGATCACGATCCAAACCCCCGCTGGAGACAGAGCCGCCAACGGCCCGGACACGGTGAAGAGGTTCATGGTCGAGCCTTGGACCGGTTCAAGTCCTAGGAAAGGGAGAGCAAGGAAGAGGAAGGGGGTAGAAACGAGGGGAGAACTCCCGACACCGGCCTGAGAGGCCGCCGAGCCGAAGGGGTTCTCAAGGAGCGAGGCAAGGGCCTGGGGGGGTAACAGGCTTTCCTCGACCCCAAGGAACGCCCGGGTCGTCCCATTCAACCCCGTCTCGAACGCAGCAGCAGAGCCCAAGGGGATGGTTTGGGTCGTGAGCCCATTCCGGGACTGGCTAAACCAGGTCACAGAAACGCTCTGACCCGGATGGGTCTTGGCCAAGGATTGGCTCAACGCTGCAACATTGGGGGTGTTCGTTCCGTTCACAGCCGTGATGATGTCCCCCGCCGCCATGGTGGCATTCTGAGCAGGAGTACCAGGGATCACGGCGAGGATGGCCACCCCGTCGGCCTTGGCGTGGACTGAAGTGGCCATGACGGCCGATAGCGCCAGGAAACAGACGAACGCGATAGCAAAATTCGCCATGACGCCCGCCGCGGCGATGCGGTCCCGCTTACGGGCCGGGGCTTGGGTCATCTCCTGTTCATCCTGCTCCACAAAGGCGCCGATCGGTACCACGAGCCAGAGCACCCCCAAGCTCTTCACCTTGACATTATTCGCCCGGGCGAGAACTCCATGAGCGAGTTCGTGCAGACCGACACCTAGCACGAGGGCCAAGAGACCATACCCGACGGGAATGAACGGGTTGATCCCGGGAAGCGCCAACGCTTCGGCGGGCTGCGGAGCTGCGGAAGCCGGGATGCTCAGGACCAAGATCGCCTCCCAGAGCAAAAGGACGACCATCCCCACCATGGATGCCAAGGCTAGGACTATACCGAGGTCACCCAGGGCGTTCCAGAAGCGAGGGGAACGGTGGGCGGTGCGTTCCAGAGCGTTCTTCCCTCGCTGAGTCTTTATCATGAGGGCGGGTCCGAAGAAGGACAGGGCCTTGTCCTTCCCTATCCACCCTTTGGACCGGAAGATGGCGAGGATGACACCATAAAGCACAACCAATCCGAGGAGGATGAACCAGCCGGTGTAATCCGAGAGCATCTAACTCGCCACCGCCTCGAGCACCATCTCCGACATCATCTTCGAAGTTCAAGCTTGTAGGGAGACACCGCACTTGAAGGTTGCTCCGTCGCCCGCGTCGCCCGCTAAGGTCTCCCCAAAGCCACCCACACCTTCGGGGACCGGTGTGCGTTGCTGGGGACCGGCATGCCGGGGAATGTCACAGGTTAAATATTCGGTTCGAATCGATGGCCCAGGTGTAGCTGTGAAGCGCGCGTGGCTCTTGGGAGTGTCTGCAACGATTGTGATTGCCGCCATATTGGTGGCCTCGCCACTCGGAACCGTCTTCGTACAAAGGATTGCCACAGACATCAATCCCGGGATCGAGGCCCTAGGGTACGCCCTCACTGACATCTTCCCGAGCGCGCGTTTGGTGGGCGTTCCTGCAGCCTCCACGGAACTGGACATCGGGCTCTCATTGCCGCTCCAGAACGCCGCAGCCCTGTCGACTTTCATCCAGGAGACTTCAACGCCGGGATCACCTGACTATCGACATTTCCTCACGCCGTCTCAATTCCTCTCGACCTACGCTCCAACCGAAACTTCGTATGACCAACTGATACAGTACTTCGCTCCCTACGGCGTGACCATCCAACCCACGACCAACCGGCTCATGTTGAGCGTGATCGGCAGTCCTTCCGCCGTGGGAGCCGCTTTCCATACCCAGTTCATGAACTACGAGATGCCAAACGGCCAAGTGTTCTATGGCCCCACCAGTGCACCCGTGCTTCCGTTCTCGTTGGGTGTGAGTGGCGCCTTCGGTTTTACGAACGCGTTGTACAATCATCCTGCCGACTTGGTGCACAAGTCGTTGCCCGCCAATACGTCGACTCCCGCGGCCTCCTGCCCGAACGGTGATGGAAGTACGACGGGATTCAGTCCCACTCAGATCGCCGATGCCTATGGAGAGAACACGTTGTTCTCTGCATCAGAGAACGGTGCCGGAATGACCGTCGGCATCGTCGATGCGTACGACATGACGGAGACTCAGACCAATCTCCAGAGCGACCTTACGACCTTCAGTTCGGATTGTGGATTGCCCACCCCATCGGTGCATTACGCTTATCCAATCAAATCGACCACGTACAATTCCTCCAGCGCGAATAATGGATGGGGCGGGGAAGAGGTGCTCGACATGGACTGGGTCCACGCGACAGCACGGGGAGCTCAGATCGAGATGACGTTCTCACCCAATGCAGGGAATGGCCTTTATGATGCGGTCGACTATCTCGTCGCAAACAACGTGGTCAATACCATATCCCTGTCTTGGGGGGAACCCGATGTCGGGATCTACGGGGGAGCCTCGTGCACTGCGGCGTGCAATGCATCCACCGATGGAAGCTATGCGGTCCTGCACCCGGTGATAGAGGCGGCGGTAGCGGAAGGGATTAGCGTTTTCGTGGCCAGTGGGGATTGCGGGGCCGCCGACGGTACCAATACCGTGTCAACAGACTACCCTGCCTCCGATGAAGACTCTACCGGGGTTGGCGGTACCGTCCTCACCATGTCCGGTACCACCTATACGAGCGAGACGGCGTGGACAGGAAACGAGTCTGGGAGTTCGTGCACCAATAATGGCGGAGCTGGAGGTGGTTGGGCTCCCGTACCCCAACCCTGGTACCAATCAGGGACCGGGGTCAAGAACAATGGCCTCCGTGGCGTTCCAGACGTTGGCATCACCGCCGGAAGCTGGCTCGACGTGGTTCAGGGAGGTAGCTTGACGATCTCCGCCGGGACATCAGATGCCGCACCCCAGTGGGCCGGACTGACCGCAATAGCGGATCAGATACACAAGGGCGATGTCGGTCTCATCAATCCCTCGCTTTACGCTATGCTCCGATCTTCGGGCTACTCGACCACGTACTTCCACGACATCACAACAGGAAACAACGGCTACCCAGCGGGGACCGGCTGGGACCCCGTCACGGGGGTCGGCACTCCTCGCGCTCAAAACGCGATACCCTACATCGCAAGCGGTGGTTTCTTCGTCACACCTAGCAGTCTCAATGTGAGCGACGCCGCCAGCACCTCAAGCGGAAGCCCTGGCCTCTCGGTCACCTTCACCGCAAAAGCCGCCGGAGGAAGCGGTAAATACTCGCTCTATGACTTCTATTTCGGTGATGGTAATGCCTTCCCAACCTC
>JAJYXQ010000024.1 GCA_021796385.1 Thermoplasmata archaeon
GAACTCGGGGCTATCCGGCGACTTTGGGAGTAGCACGAACCCCGACCCCTCGGCTCCGGAATTGATCGATATCGTCCACATCGGGGTCATTGTTGCCATCATCCTGTTATTGGTCATCAGTGGCGCTTTTGGGGTGATCGAGAACGCTCTGCAATTCTTCGTGAATGCGTTTGGAGGAGGGCTCGGAACCCAGCCCACCAGTTCCGTCTGCACTCCTTGCATTGTGCTACCCGAGGCATTCGGCCTCGTCTGGTCTCTCGTTGGCCTGCTCCTCCCGTACTTCCTGCCAGGCACAATATGGCCATATGAACTCACTCTGGGAATCATTGGGGCGGGGTGGACTTGGTTCTTCTTGGGACGAGCTCTTGTTCGCGGTGATTTCGAGAAAGTCCCCACCCCTATCCAGCTATTGATGTTTGCAAACGGTATACTTTCGGCACTAGCCCCGACTGCTGTGGGCTTGGCTGAAGTGTCGTAAAACAATGGTGTACGCACCATAACGTAATGAATAGTTACCGAAACCTATGAATTCAATCCACGAGACCTATCCTAATGATTGCACGGTAATGTCCACTTTCATGCCGGTGGGCTTGTTCTTGTGGGCGATCGTCAGCATCCTAACGACGTGGTATTACGTGTCATTCCGTCCCGATGAATCTCTTCGTTTGGCCGCAACAGTAGCGGCCATGGCTGCGGTCGCGCTCATACCCTCCTATTTCATGGGAAAGTACGAGCTGAAGCACAACGGTCCCTACAAGATTCAACTGACAAACTGGGAAGTCCGTGGTTATTTTAGGTACACTGATGGAGACAACGTGCTGGAGTTCGAGCGAGCGATTCCCCTTGAGGATATCACCAGTGTCTACATCCGGTCTATTTTCGGTACTGGAGTTGACGCGCACCCAGACGGTTTGTGGGTCGTCACTGAGCGAACTAAACACTTCAGGCTTACGATTGAGAATGCGCGGCGTGTAAAAGAGGCTTGGCAAGCTTGGAAGGCTGCGCATCAAGCGGGGTCGTCTACCTCATCAACCATACCCCTACCTGAGAATAAAAGACCCATTCCCCCCAATCCTTGAAGTCCTGCGCTGCCTTACATCATATTGACCATGGAGGCCGGGATCTTTCCCTGGACGCCCTTCGACACCACCTCCCTTTGGGCCGTCCCTCCGGCCACCCCCTCGGCCTGGACCACACCATCAAATCTCTCGGTGAGCGGAACGGCGAATCCCGCCGTCCAGACCGTCCTCACCCTTAACCTCACTTCCGACGCCAACCTGACCTACCTCCTCGCCGCTCTCCTCGACAACAACACCACCCTCCCCGACGGCCAGCTCGGCGTCAACGGCTACTTCGTGGACATAACGAACGAGCTCCCCTCGCTGGGGCTCAGCTCGGCGGTGACCGGAGCACTCGCGAACGAGGTGCTCTCAAGTGGCGGGTTCTTCGGGTATCCCACTTCGTATGCGCAACCTCCGCCCCCGCCTCCACCACCGCAGCCCACCTGCTCGGGATTTGGGTGCTTGTGGAACACGGTCTCCGGAGCCTTCGTGGCCCTAGGGCAGACCATTGCGGCCGGGATAGCAGGAATAGCTGGCGCTGTCTGGAGCGGGGTCCAGGCCGCCACGACGTACTTCGAGGAGGCGGGACAGGGACTGGTGCAATTGGCCGAGGCGGCGAGGGACGCAGCGATCAGCGCGCTTGCCGTGGTGGCAAGTGCGGTGGAGGCCGCCCTCCAGGCGCTCGTAAGCTACATCGTATCGATTGTCGACGCCTTCATCAAGAAAGCACTTTCCCCCTTCATCGCCGACATACAGGCCGCTTCCGACGAGTTCCAAACCCAGTTCTCCGACATTGCTAATGGAGTCGCGGGACTCGAACAATCCCCCGGTTCCGTCACCACCAATGATGTCGCCAACAGCTTAAGTGATGTGGTCGCTGGCTTCTTCGGGATTGCCACCGTGATCTCGACCGTAGGTCTCGTGGCCACAGGTGTAGCTACCTCCGTGTCATTAGGAGCAGGATTTGTCATACTCATACCCCTGATAATCACCGCCTTGCTGGTCTTGATAAGTCAAGGAGGACCTCCCGGCCTGCCTGGAGCGGGCCTCTTGCATACATTCACTCAGGAGGTATCAGGTGCGACTGGATCCATTGCCTTGTTTGCCACTCAGGTGGCCGAGTACGTGTTCAATGCTACGCAGCCCGTCAAAAGTACAGTGCTCCAACCGTTTGTCCCCTACAATCCTTCCCAACCGGCGATTGTATCGAACGATGCGCATCCCGATAGCAGCTCAACCGGAGACGTCTGGTCGCTCCTGTCGCTCATAGTGGCTGTCGAACTGACGTACAAGTTGGCGTTCCTAGCGACCTTCGCAGAGTCCCCTCCTGTCGACCTTGAGCTTGCCGGCACCCTGGCCGCACTCTCATACATCATGCTAATCTTCATTGCCTTGTGGTCGACAACACTGCCGACCTCATGTTCTACCCAGCAGGAACAGGGAGACTACTGGGCGTATGCGACCGCCAATGTGGTTATGGCGGAACTCGCAGGAATCGGGGCAGGACTTGCCGCGTTCAGCATTGGGAGTGCACTGGGTGTCTGGGCGGTGATTCTCTTAGTGCTCGGTCTCGCGGGAACGTTCTTCGCTCTTGCTTCGACCTACGGTGCTCTCCAAACCTGTGGATTCGTGTAATCATGACTTGGCTTGAAGGAAGACCCGTGACCCTCTACTTAGTCTATCCCATTTCGTCGACGACTGCAGTGATTCTTGGAGACCTGCTTTATGCCGCAGTACATGGATTCTCAGGGATGTTATCGATATTGGGAGCAGTCATCTTTTTGGATGTTGCAATAGTATTGCTATTCAGTATACCAACATGGTTCTCGCTCGTTATTCGGGTGGGACTGACTGATGAAGGTGTGACATTTGTCAAGGGCACGAAGAGTTATTTGCAAGTGCCGTGGGGAAGACTCTGTCCCCCCGAATGGCCGGCACGTTTCCGAGCGGTGACGTTCTTCTACAAGCTCTGGGAACCCGACCCGAAATCTACGTATCAGAACCAAGTTGGGCCCAGGCCAGGCCCCCCCATAATGGTGGACATCCACCAAGCGAGAGCCATTCTCGCTCACCCCAAGTGCCCCAAGTGGGATCTCAAACCCGAGATTCGAAAATCTTTGGGATTGTAGGGTTACTGAGGTTTAACCCTTTGATGGAAACCCTGACCGCTATGATCCGGTCGTCCCCAATCCTTGAAGTCCTGCGCTGCCTTACATCATATTGACCATGGAGGCCGGGATCTTTCCCTGGACGCCCTTCGACACCACCTCCCTTTGGGCCGTCCCTCCGGTCACCATGGCCACTCCCTCGGTCTGGACGCCCAGCCCTGAAATCCAAGCGGTGGTCACCCTTACCTCCGACACCAACCTGACCTACCTCCTCGCAGGGCTCCTCGACAACAACACCACCCTCCCCAACGGCCAGCTCGGCGTCAACGGATACTTCGTCAATGTCACCGACCAGCTCCCCACCCTCGGTCTGAACGCTGTCGTCCTCTCCACCCTCGCCAACTCTTCCCAGCCCGACAGTGGCGTCTTCGGTGCCCCCTGCGCCCTCTGCATCCCCGCCACCCCGGGCGCCGTCGCCCTGGACATGCTCCACCTCCATCCCCACGACCTCTTCTCCTTCTTCGCGGGGCTCTGGAACTCCTTCTCTGGCGTGGTCGCTGCACTCCTCACCCACTTGGCCACCTTGGTCCATGCCCTGGTCGGGATCGTCTGGAACGCTCTCATCGCCGCCGAGGCCTTCTTCGACCATATCCGCCAGGGCCTCGCCCACTACACCCTGGTCTTTGTCCAGAACGCAGTCTCCGACCTCAAGACGGCCGGCAAGATACTCCTCGATGGCCTCCAGGTGCTGGTGGCGTTCGTCGAGAGGGAGATTACCGCCCTCGTGAACGCCGTTGTGAGTCCCATCAGAACGGCAGTGAACAACTACCTATCCTCCGTCAATCAGGACTTTCGCTCGATGTACACCGCCGTTGGGAATGGACAACCCGTCACGACTTCTCTTGGGAAGCCATTCTGGCAAGATATGGTCCTGCCGCTCCTCTTGATGACTGCTGTGGCGGTTGTGGTGGAGACTGCCTTGGTTGTTGTGAACGGGCTAAGTCTGGGTGCGGGGTTCTTCGTGGGAATCTTGGTCACAGTCATTGTCGGGACGGTTCTGACGCTCTTGGCACCCTCCAGTAACCTCATTTCCGAGATGCTCTCGGGGGGAGCTGTTGCAATCCTTGCCATGATGCAGTTCCTCAACGAGACTGCATCAGGGCTTCACAAGGGGCCGCTCGTCGCCCATCCCCAATCAGGAGGATTGTGCGGTTACTATCAATCCTTTCACACATTGGCTGATGCTTTCGCCGTATTGGATGACATCCTTGGAAGTGCTTCTGGCATTGTCTTGTCCCTTCTCTTGTTCAGCATAAATGCCATTGTGGGCGTCAAGTCTTTGACCTTGCTAGCTTCCTCGGCCATTCTCTCTCTAACAATCTTGGCGTTCTTTTTCGACGCTGCCTCTCTATTGAATAGTGGGGAAGAGGCACTCGCCTTTGCTGATATAGGGTTCATTTCCGGACTGGTTGCCTTGGTGATAGGCAAGGTTGCACCAGCCATCAAGGAAATACCTGTGTTCGGTGAGTTTGACAGTCTGATAGAGTACATGGACTACGCAGCAACTGGCATGGGTGGGGGGGGAAGTGATTGTCGACACCCTCAACTACTGCCCCGGCACCTGAGCCTTCAGTCCCTATGTCCCAGAACGTTGCTCTGAGATCGAACTTGGGAGCGGCAGAAATAGAACCTATCGAGTTCCAATTGGACCTATCATCAAACGATGTATGGCGCCGTATCTGGGCAAAGAGCCGGAGGGGAGCCTACTTCATGCTCCTGATTGGAATCCTCGTGCTTGCTGGCGGCTCCTACGCACTATATGCCTTCACTGTTCTCCATCAAAGTCAGGTGAGGGTAGAGGGGATTCCTGTCCTCATGGGAGGGGGGATTGTGGGAATCTGGTTCTTTGCTACTTGGAGCAGGAGAGGGGCGAACCGAATCCGGGTTGGACCAGATGGGGTAGAGTTCTGGTACCCTGGGCGCAAACATCCTAGGAGCCTTGCTTGGGAATCACCACGCTTCTCACTCAGACTCAGGAAGACAGGAACTGGGCTTTGCTATGAGTCAAATTTTGTGTCCCCGAATACCATGCTGACTCTGGAGGCTTGGATGTCGCTACTTGAGAACAGTCGCAAAGCTGGCATGGATGTTCGAGAGTCTACATCATGGCAGGGCTACATCACTACTGTGAGAATCGGACCTCGGAAACCAGAGACCTGACAGTTCATGCGTTACGGGGAGGAACCGTAGCACCCCTCCTGATTGATTCCCACCCTTTTCGGCCCGTCGAAAACCCTGCCCTTACGCTGATGGATTGGAGGGGTGCCGGCTGTTTCAGCCGGCCCATTTACCCCCGCCGCCACACCGTGGGGCATGGGTTCTGATCCCAAGGGTCGAAAGAGTTACTTAGGTATTGATGTGCGGACTTAGACAGTGCCGGGGGAAGGACGGTCGTGGGCCGTGTTGGTACAGGTAGTGTTTCCCGAGAAGTAAAGGACGGGGAGATGTTCTCGTGTCAAAAGACCTGCTGGGACCGATGACTACATCGGGGACATTGGCAGCAACGGTTCACCCGCCGCCGCCCCCAATCCTCACCTGGAAGGCCATCCCGCTTCTCTTCGTTCCCGTCCTCGCATTGGTGGCCGCCCTCTCCTTTGGCAGGTTCGTCTATCTGGACTACGTCCACGTGATCTGCGGCGGAATGTGGACCGGCATCGACATCTTCATGGGGCTGGTGATCGGGCCCATCATCGGGCGGATGTCCGGTCCCGCCCGGGCTGACTTCGTCCAGCGCCTTGTCCCCACCATGCTCTTCCTGATGCCCGCGCTCGCCTCCGTCACGATCACCGCCGGCATCTACCTCGCCATGATGGAGGGCGTCTTCAACCTCCACTACCTTGCGATCCAACTTGCGGGACTCTTCGTCATCATCTTGGTGGGGCAGGGTTTCGGTATCTTCCTTCCGAACGAACTTCGGATCGTTCTGGAACTGAGGAAGGAGCGACCGGACATCGGAAAGGTCGGACGCCTCGGTCTGCTTAACGCCCGCCTCGCGGGCGTCCAGGCGGTCTTTCAGGTGGCGCTCATCTTCGTCATGGCGAACCTGGCAGTGGGCCTCGTGAACTTATGACGGCTTCAGAAACCCAGCGATACCGACAAAGGGGACTTGTGCCTGAAACACACATCCAATCCGGTGTAAAGCCTATTGCATTCTTCAAGAGTGCGTTGCTGTGAAGGACGGGAACATCATGAGAACCGGCGGCGCGAAGGTGAAGCCCATATTCGAGGATTTGTTGCCGCTTGCCGTGGGAAGGTCACAGGTCTGATGGGCGGACGCGGACGACCCCATGTCTCCCTGGTCCTTCCCCCCTCCTCGACCATCCCCCTCGTGGACAGGGAAACGGAGCGCAAGGCCCTCTCCCAGATCCTCCTGGAGGCCCAGCAGGGAAAGGGTTCCACCTGGCTTATCGACGGGCCGGGGGGCATCGGTAAGACCCGGCTCGCGCAATGGGTGCGTGAGGAAGCCGAACGGCGAGGTTTTCGGACACGCTCGGGCCACTGCCTGAAGGAGGTGAACAACGCCTTCTTCCCATGGTTGCAGATATTTCGGGGCTCCGCTTCCCTTCCCGCCAATCGGCTTCTGTCCGGCACCAAGTTCCCTCCCGGTGTGCACATCTTCGAGGAGGAACGTCCAGAGCGCATTTGGGTGAGACTCTTGGAGACTTCCATTGTCGTGCCCGACGCAATGGTCATCTCCCGGGAGAAGGCAGGGGTGGTCCGTCAGCGCCTGCCCTCGCTTCCCTCCACGGTAAGGATGCTGAGCTTCTCACGGGTGGAGGGTACGGACTTGATCTCACCGGTGCAACTCGACGTCCTGGGGGAAACCCTGTCTTCTTGGCTTCGTGAGCACCCGGGGGGCATGGTTGGACTGGTGGGGCTCGAGTATCTCGTCACCCAGAACACATTCCTTCCGGTGCTCCGCCTCGTACAGTTCCTCCGCGAGATCGCAGATGAAACGGGAGGACGCATCCTCCTTTCGTTCCGTCCCGACACCCTGGAAGATCGGGAACGCTCCCTACTGGAGGCAGAGGGGGAAGTGGAAAGGGTCAGCCGTCCCCCGCGGGAGTTTCCGACGGAAAGTGAGCCTCCGGCCCGGGTTTTCCTCCGTTATCTGGAGATCGTTGAGGAAGAGGCCAAAGAGATTCCCCTCTTGATCCTGCTGGATGACCTTCAGTGGGCTGATCCCCTCTCCTTGCAGGCGTTCCGGTTCATAGCGCGAAACATCCGGAATATTCCCGTCCTTCTTCTTGGAACACGTCGGACGAACGAGGAAGGGCATTCCATCCATTCTGTCGAATACTCGCTCCAGGACATGCTGGAAGAGGTGGCCGCGGAGGGCACGGTGGCTCATCTCCACCTGGGTAGCTTGGACAAAGTAGCGACCATGGCGGTGATGAACAGCCTGCTCCCGGCCCCTCTGGAGTCCGAAAGTGCGGTACACGGACTACAAGACTTTCTTCAGCGCGCGGGTGGGAACCCGTATCTCATCTTGGAGACGACGCGCATGCTTGCAGAAGAGGGACTGTTGAAAGTCGACAACGATGCCATCCATCTTGTCGCCCCCGCTGGGCAGGACCTTCCTGTGTTGTTTCCGGACAATGTGGTCCGGGCCGAACGCCGTCGGCTGGCCATCACGAGCCCGGACGAACGGGAGTTATTGGAGGTAGGTGCCATGCAAGGGTGTGAGTTCGAACTTTCCGTGGTGGCGGCGGTATTGGGACGGCCCGTAACCAGTCTGAAACGACTGACGCAACGGCTGGAAGGCCCCTTGCACTTCTTGACGCACGAAAGCGACGGGCAAGATCAAGCTCGGGACATGGTAGCCTTCAGCCACCCTCTGTTGTGGGAAGTGGTGAAAGCGGAGATGTCTCCGGAAAGGCGTAGCCACTTTGCCCTCGCTCTTGCAAGATGGTGGGAATCTCACCGCCCTGCGGAGGTTGACACGGTGGCCCGACTCTATCACGAAGGCGGCGATCCGACCGGTGTCCATTGGGTGGACAAGGCGCTCACGAAGTCCGCAGACCGGGGAGATGACGGCATGGTTGTCCGATACGGAAACTGGCGGATGGAACTTCAACAGATTGGAGGCGTTGGGGTGGATGAGCAAGCTCGAGGAGGCTTGGAGGTGATGGAGATGTTGAGACGGCTCGGAGCCTTCCAAGCTGCAGTACGGTGGGGTGAACAATTAGACCGGTGGATCCCTCCCGGGGAGCTGTGGTGGGAGGTGCGCTTGTGTTGGGTTGACTGCATTGCGGTGCAGGAGGTTTCTCGGGCGCGTGCTCTCTTGGATGAAATATTGGAGAAGTTCCCACGCCTCCCAAAGGAGTTGGCGGAAAGACTCCAATTTCGGCTCTACGGGGCAAAAGTGAGCGTGCTGTCCAGGGAGGGAAGGGTGGAGGCCACTCTCGAAGCTGAGCAAGCACGTCTCGCCATCGCACGCCAGATGCGGGACCGCAACAAGGTCATCAGTGCGCTCTACGGGGTCGGCTATGGTCTGGTGGCACTTGGGAAATCCAGCCAAGCCCGTCCCCTCATCCAAGAGGGGATGGCCCTAGCCGTGGAGGAAGGATCGTCACCGCAAGATAGAGCCATGATTCGGGGCGCCTACGCTTTCCTGCTTGAAAGTGATGGAGATCTGAAAGGGGCCGCGGAAGAGTACGAAACCTGTGCCACCACCTTCTTGGATACCGGACACGTGAGCAATGCGGTCATCAACCTCAACAACCTCGGCTATCTTCTTCTGGAGTTAGCGGAGTGGAAACGCTCGGCAATCGTATTGGAGAAAGCCCGAACATTGGCTAGGAAGGTGGGATATGAGCAAGGGATCGTGGCGAGCGATCACTACCGTGCTGTGGGATTTGCCCTGCAAGGAAAATGGCCCGAAGCCCTTTCTCTAATGAATGAAACGCTAGTTCGCTATCGTGAATTGGGTTACGGTGAAGAAGTGGGAACTCTCCTCGGATGGATGGCGGAGGGGTATGCCCGGTGCGGGGACTTGGGGCGTGCTTGGGCCACGTTAGCTGAATCCGAAGAGATAGTGAGCCACGGTCGGACCGAAGA
This sequence comes from Thermoplasmata archaeon, assembly GCA_021796385.1. Lineage (GTDB taxonomy): Archaea > Thermoplasmatota > Thermoplasmata > Lutacidiplasmatales > UBA184 > JAJYEA01. The sequence goes on from JAJYXQ010000024.1 coordinate 9,290, forward strand.
GCGGGTCACCGTCCTCCGGGTCAAGGGAACGGTGGCTTTCCTAGACCGTCGCGATGAAGAAGCACGGAAGTGGTTGCGAGAGGCGGTCTCGCTGGCGGAGCGAGGGGTCGCCGCTTGGGGCGAACGCCTCCGGGCTTTGAACGCCCTTTTCGAACTGGAGGATCGGAGCGGGAACCATGAAGCGGCAGACGAGGTGTGGGCGGAGTTGAATGTGGTGAGGCAGCGTATCGGGCTAACGCCCGTCAAACATGAGAACCTTGCTACGGATGGAAGCTGATCGCCAGAGAACCTCTGCATTGGGAAAATTCTCTGAGTCGAGCAATCTTCCCAGTGACATCCGGCCGAGCTAACATCAGCAGAACTCGTGGGAACCCATGTTCGACAGCAAGTGACGCAGGTTTCTCGCCGTAAAATCAGGGTGAGTTCACCCCCCCTTTGTTATGCCACGCGCGTCCCCCGTCCCAACCCTTGAAGTCCGTCGGTGCCTTACTTCTGGGTGACCATGGAGGCCGGGATCTTTCCCTGGACGCCCGTCGACACCACCTTCCCTTGGGCCGTCCCTCCGGTCACCATGGCCACCCCCTCGGTCTGGACCACACCTTCCGACTTTGCGGTGAGCGGGCAATCGTCGCAGTTCACCCCGGTGTACGAGTGGGCAAGCACTTCTTGGAATGTGTGGAGCGGGGTGGCGGAGCAGGCGGCGGTGTCGGCCCTGGCGGCGGTGGGGCAGGCGCTGGAGGCCGCCCTCCAGGCGCTCGTCAACTACATCCTGAGCCAAGTGGGACAACTGATGCACACCGTCATCGAGACCATTACCTCGGCGATTGGGGCTTATCTCGG
>JAJYXQ010000065.1 GCA_021796385.1 Thermoplasmata archaeon
TTTCCAGAATAGAGGTGGTTGGTGCAAAGGTCGAGGGTGTAGACCACGGAAGGGGCTGTGGAGGAGATTCGTGATGGTGCCCCCGGAGAGGAGATGGCCCGTACGTCTGTCGTGACTCCACGAGAGGCGGGGAGAAGGGCCGGGTGAGCCCCGAGTGTGGGCCAGGCCGGCACGGTGAGAGTCAGCACAATGCCAAGCACCAACAGGGCCATCGACAATTTCGGCTTGTCACGATTTTCAGGAGGCATAGCCGGTGTTTGTACAATGCGGACACTGTTCATCTTTCTTGTGGTACCATTTGTGGCCAGAGGACTTGGAGAGAATCTGGCCTTACTTTCGTTGTCCGGTAAGCGGAAATCCCATGGTTTTCAGGACCCATGGCGCCCACTCTTGAGCGGTTCAACCCCATCTCCGAACTGCGTCCCCCCTTCCGGGGGGCGCGGAGCGCCGAGACAGGGCCGCCGCGCGACCGTCACAGGAACATCGGGATGGAGACGGAGTTCGACAAATTTGACTTTTGACATGGGTCGCCACGCCGTGGAGCTTACTAACATAGCATAACATTGCCTCGTTAGTAATAGCATAGCATAAATACTCGCCCCCCTTGCCCCCTTCATGCCCACCAAGGGGCGAGGATTCTACCTCAATGTCCTGCGTCCCCAACGTGGCGGTGTCTACGCCCGGCTCGCCCAGAGCTACTGGGACCACGGTCACGTCAAGACTCGCGTCCTGATCAACTTCGGCAAGGTCGACGAGGACCAGATCCGTGCCCTCCGTGTCTGGATCGCCGCCAACCCCGCGCTCCGGAGAAACCCGGCCATCATCCTTTCCTCCACTGGCGCCCTCCATTGCAAGCGGTCCTGGGCGTACGGGCGAGAGGCGCTCGCCCACTTCCTCTGGTGGAAGCTCGGCCTCCACCAGATCGTCATCGAGGCGCTCAATGGTGTGCCGGGGAAAGCTCAGGTCGAGCGCTGGGTCGAGACCATGGTCATCAACCGCCTCAGCGACCCCGCCTCCAAGCACGGGATCCTGGAGTGGCTGAACCACTCCGCCACTCCCTCCCTCTTGGGCTTCGGAGATGTTCCTCGCTACGACAACGCTCTCTACCGGGCCATGGACCTGCTCCGGGCCCGCCAGGACACGTTGGAGGCCCGGGTCTACGAGCGCTTGGTCGGACCCCTGACCACAAACCCCGGGGTGCTCTACCATGATCTCACCAGCACCTACTGCGAAGGGCGGGACGACGACTTCATCACGTTCGGCTACCCCCGGGACCGGGTGGAGGGTGCTCCTCAGGTGAACTGGGGGATGATTGTCACCCCTGAGGGACTTCCCATCACCGTTCAGGTCTATCCCGGCAACACCAAGGACGAGACCACGGTTACGGGCATGCGAGAGAGGCTCGAGAAGGTCTTCGGCCTCCACGGGGGGATCTACGTGGGAGACCGGGGGATGCGCACGAAGGACAATCTCAAGGACCTGGTCAAGCACGGCTTCCACTACGTGCTGGCGGAGAAGAACAGCACGAAGGTGGCGCAGGAGGTGCTCACACTAGCCCAGCAGGTCAAGCCGGTGAAGGTCAGCGAGTCGAACGTGGCGCGGGAGGTGGTGACCGCAGACGGGGTGCGCCATGTGGTCCTGCTCAACGAGAGGCGTCGGCAGTCGGAGCTGGAGGTCCTCAAGGAACGGCAGGAGGAAGGCAAGGTCATCCTGACGAGGTGGAGAAGACACGCCGGGAAGATGCACCATCACGAGATCCTGAAGGGGGCGCAGTCCGAGCTGAGGAAGGCGGGCTTGCAAGCGCTCTTCGACCTGGGGTTTGACGAGGATTCCTTCCAGGGTTTGACATCGGAGTGGAAGGACAAGGTCCGCCGGACCCAGGAGTGGGCGGGATGGTGGGTGCTCGCGACCGACACGGAACTGTCGGTCGAGGAAGTGACACGGCTCTACCAGGGGCTTGCGATCATCGAGCGCGGGTGGAAGGAGATCAAGAGCGTGCTGGAAGTGCGTCCCCTCCACCACCGTCTCCGACGCCGCATCGAATCGCATCTGGTGATCTGTTCGCTGGCGTTCCTGTTGGAACGCTACGTGGAGCTCAAGGTGAGGGAGGCGAAGCTCGAGCAGGAGGGGAGACCCCTCACGGGTCCTGCCGCGATGAAGCAGTTTGAGAGCTTGGTGGTGAACCGGCAGGAGATTGCGGGCACCGGGGTGAGGTTCAACCAGTTCACAGAACTGGACGCCCGGCAGACCGCGATCGTTTGGGCGGTAGGGCTAAAGCCCGAGCAGTTCGCCAAGGGCTGGACTGGGCTTGACCCTGCCGAGATCGAGGGGTAGCTCACGCCGAGAGGCTAGCATAACAATAGGGGGGTGCTCTTACCCCGGTGCATCGGCGTGTACGGTAAAGCTCCTCGTGTCGAAGTCCGGTTCAGACCACCCACAAGCATCATAACAGACCTCCTTTAGTTCTGGTCAAAAATGTTCTGCCCCTCGTGCAAGAAGCTCATGCGACCAAGACCTTCCCAGGGGGTTTGGGTCTGCCAGAAATGCGGGACGAACGTCAGAATGGAAGTCTCTGGCATAACGGATACTCAAATCTCCTCATCCACTGCGGCGCAGTTCGAGTATCGTCCCGGGCAGGAAGAGCTCATCTCGGAGATCGTCGCAGAGGCTAAAAAGGGCACTCGTGTGGTCCTTCTTGAAGCCCCCGTCGGTGCCGGAAAGAGTGTGATCCTTACGAATGTGGCCCAGACACTCCACCGCGACCTAGGATGGACCGGTTACTATACAACCCCCCAAGTGAGCCTGGTGGAACAGCTCCGTTCCAATTCGGTAACCCAGGACAAGGTCCAGACGATCATGGGATTAGACAATTACTTTTGTGCCATAGATCGGGCTCCGAAAGACCGACAACGGAGGGTCTCTGAAGCCTGGTGCATGCCCCACATCGGGAGACCGTGCGACAACTGCTTGGGGAGGGGGACACTCCCAAGCAGAGAGGGTACCCATCGATGCCCTGTTTGCCAGGGCAAAAAAGCGATCAGGTTCTCTTGCCCGGAGAAGTACCGGTCGTGTCAATACTTCCTCGACAGAAAGAAGGCCGCCCAAGGGGCGCTTGCCACGATGACGTTGGCATACCTCCTTCACGTCACGAAGGATCCGTTAGATGCTGACGAAAAGTCAACGGAGACCCCAATCGATGTTGTGGAAGCGCCCCGTTTCCATGGACGAGATTTCTTGATCATCGATGAGGCGCACGGACTGGAGGATTACGTCAGTCTCCTATCGATCGACGTGTACGAGCATACGCTCGACGGGAAGGTGTGGGGGGATCTCTGGGCCAGCGATCTGAAAGAAATCGTGGACCAACCGGATGATCACTTCCAAGACTTGGACACCGACAGCATCCGAACCATACTGACTCGCCTGCGGAAAGGTGCGCAGACCGTGCTCACCGCCGAGAACAGCCGAGAGGACACGGATAAGGGAGATGATCTTCGCAGTATTCGTAGGCTAAACAAGGCAAGGCAATTGGACGACAAGCTGGAGGCTGCACTCGAAGACCTCGATGCCGGGAACCCTTGGGTTGCTCAGATAAAGATCGAAGATTCGACGAGATACCTGAAAATGACCCCAGTGTTCTCTCAGAAGATCCTTTCCCGAAAGTTGTGGCCGTTGGGACCGAAGATGATCATCATTTCGACCGCAACGATCCTGGATCCACATCAGTTCCTTTGGGAAGTGGGCCTACCCGAGGAGGGCTTCAAGCACCTCTGTCCTCCGTCGACATTTCCTCCGGCCAATGGCCCCATCTTCGTCGATCCTTCCGTGAACTTGTCCTCCAAGTATACCGAACGGAACCTTCCCGCAGCAATGGACATCCTTAGGTCGATCATGGATCGACATCGAGACGAGAGGGGTCTTATCCACGTCACTGGGTACGAGTTGCAAAGGCGGGTTGCAGACGCCCTTCCCGCAAGCTATCGCTCCCGGTTGGTGGTCCACAACAAGGGAGTCGATCGGAACAGGACCTTGAGCCAGTGGATGCGCGACGGTTCTCAGAACACAGTACTGATCGCGGTCGCCATGGAAGAAGGACTTGACCTGAAGGGAGAGTTAGCCCAATGGCAGGTCATCCTCAAGTGCCCCTATGCTGGCTTGAAAGATCGCCGTGTCCAAGAGCGCAAGAGGATGCCTGATGGCGATCGGTGGTACAGGATGCAAGCCCTCCGGAGACTGCTCCAGAGCTTCGGGCGTGTCGTACGCTCAGAAGACGATATCGGCTGGACCTACATCCTGGACAGCTCAGCCGCGGACCTGCTCAACGAACACTGGGACATTCTACCGAAGTGGGCGCAAGAACGGCTCAAAGCCGGTCGGCACATTGCTGAACAAAGGTTTCAGCGACCATTGGCCATTCAAACCCTGGGAAAACAGCCTCACCTGGCTGGGCGCTAAGCTGAACTTGGTCTGTGGAGGCGATTCTTCGGCGAGAAACTTGTAGCGCCATACCCCCTCCCTCGCTCTTCCCCTCCACCGGAATGAACTGCGCTTGGAGCAGGCCTGTCATCCCGTCCTGTGTTCGCACCAACTCCCCCCGGTCCTCTCCAACCCTTCGACCAGCTCCTTCAACCTCACCGGATTCTTCAGCGATTCCCAATTCAGAAACCGGAGCAGCAAGACCCCCAGGGTCCGCACGAACATATGCCCCGCCATGCTTACCAAGTTCGGTTCAATATCCTGTGAAAGAACCGACGGACGGAGGGCCCCTCGACTTCACCCATTTGGCTGATAGACGCCTGGGCGTACACGACGAACCACACCGTACCGAGTGAGCAGCTGGAGTTGCTGTCTGATCTTCGGTTGTATGTTCCTGTTTTCGGGGTGGAGGCGTCCAAGTTCATCCTCGAATGCGTAGATGTCTCGGAGGGAGAACTCGGCCTTCCCTACCTGACGTACGCAGGACAAGACATCGGCAAGCCACCCGCGTGTTCGAGCCTTCTGTGATGACAGGAAGTTGAACCTTCCCCATTGATCTTGAACCAAAGCGTGATCCCTTTCTAACCCGTTCTGTATGAGCGGTACCAACGCTCCGTCAGGGAGGCCCTGCAGGTCTATCCAGCACCCGATCCAACCGGCTCGACGAGCTGGCGGCCTTAGGGCGGGCCTTGGAACGACAGCTCGTACGGTGAGAAGCCGGCGGTTTACGGCGAGGAGGTCAATCACTCGCCATGCGACTTGGTCGTAGTGGAGGAGGATGAAGTTTGGTGCATGTCCGGAGAAGACTGCATCGTACATTGGGCGGTATGCGCTGTCGACTATCTTCGCACTAAAGGGATGGCCTTGACTCTTCAGCTGGTATGGTTCATCACAACGTTCGCAATTGAAGTCGATAACCTTGGTGTTCTTCGGCTCGGCCACCAAGGGTCCGTTCTGACACGATGGACAGTATGCCTCCCTTGCCGCCCATGATTCTGTCACCACCCGTGCTATCTGGGCACGACTCTTGTAGCCCGTCGCAAGGGACGGGTCCATTTGCAAGTCCATGACATTCTGACGACTTAAAAGGATCTAACTTTTTCCGACACGACCAAGCGCTGTAGAGTACAACGCTTTTTCTCTACGGGTCCGGATCCCTATGCTCCCACCCCCGTCTCGTGGGACCCTCACACAGGATGAAAGGTCACTCAAGGTCAATGACGAGGTCGCCTGTGTACACCGTATTGGGTGCAGTGAACGTAAGATCGAGGCTGCCAGTTCCCCTGGCCGAAATGCTGACCGGCAAGTTGGTCGTATCGAGGGAGAATTCGTTACCGATGACGCGGGCGGAGGCTATCGAACAACCAGTGCTGTTACCATTGTGCAAAACCCATGACACCGCGAAGGTGGCTCCCATGGTGACATTCATCCCGGGTTCCGACTTCCCAGCCAGACCACAGGTGTTGTTCTGCGAATTCAGGTCGAATGCCAACACCTCTACATTGTTCCCGGCGGAGTTGTTCGGAACACCGTGGAGGAATCCTCCAACCTCCCAGAACAGGACCGCTGCCAAGACCGAGGGGATTACCACGAGGAAGAGGACGAGGATTAGTACAATGAGTACCACATGGGAATCGTCCCTCGGCGGAGGAGGGACGGCATAGTAGTAGACGGGTTGTAGGGGGAGTGGCGAGGGAGGAGGGGGCGGGTTAGACGCAGACATTCTACTTGAATGTACATTCCTTGATGGTGGATTACCTTTTCCGAGGGGCACTCAGTCTACCTTCTCCCATCGATTGCCCGATCGTCTACGGAAACGTGCAAACTTGGTCCACCCCCCTATCGTCCAAGGGGGTGGATCGATCATCTACCATTGGCCGACGAGGCTCCAATGTCCAAGAACCCCACATTTCCGCGGAAGCAACCTATGGAGCCCGGGGGATGAAGCGGTGTGCGTCGCATCTTCGGCGAGGGTCTCGTCCAGGGATAGCGAGGCCTTCCCGATGTCCAACTACGGAGATATTCCCGTCAACTGGTCGTTCTTGGCCACCATAACAATATCACAAGTATTCCGTATCTTGGCGAGCCCTTGCCGTGCCTTGAGGTTGGCCTTAAGGCTCTCTTTGGCGGTCAGTTCGGCCAGCTTGAAGTCCCCTCCTGCGCTTCTATGAAGCGCCGTTGGTAGATTCCCCTCATTCTCCCATGGAGGGCGGTGGAGCGGGAGGGTATTTTTGCCAGAGATACAGGAAGAACCAGATCGCCGCGACCACAGCCCCAACGATTATGGGAACCCGGAACTGCGATACGATGCCGAAGACAGGAAGGATCGCGATCGCTCCGGCCGATAGTGCGATGAGGCACCGTTCGTTCTGCTTATGGCCCACGTTCCGGAGGACCCACCAGAGCCAGACCACTGCAATCGCCATGGTGAGGGCCACGGCGACCCAAGGGGGAAACCGTGTTGTAGAGACCCCCTCTTCCAGAACGATGGCCGGGTAGAAGGCGAAGCCGACCACCCCGAACACCCACGGAGGATGTCGAGGGCGCGGACTCCCTGCGCGGATGAGTCCCGGGGGTGCGCGATAGGCGAGGTAGGCGAGGCCGGCCATCGCAACGGCACTGCCTGAAAGGAGCCACGGGCCGGCCCAGAAGTGATAGCCGACACCGACGATGATGTTGAGGACCGAGATATCCGCACCCAAGATTATGACCGCCGCGCGCGTGGCGCGGTCCGAGAGGAGCCGTTGTCCGCGCAGCTCCGGGAAGGAGAGCCCCAAGAGCAGGATCGGGATGGAGATGCTCATCAACATGTGGACGATAAGGATCCCAAAGAGCCAGACCCAGTTGACCCCCAGCCAATGGCCGTAGTACCCTAGGGTGCCGACGGGGCCGGCCTTCGAATAGAAGAAGGTGCTGAGCCCTACGCCTTCCTCGAGTATTCCGTACGCGGCACCGAGGAGGAGCACGCTCGCCCACCCCTTTTTCCACCGGACCATAGCCTCACGGATGAGGAGGGCACCCGGGAGGTACATGCCGGCGTTGAACCCTAGGAATATCGCGAACACGACGGGGTTCTCAACGAGCAAGGCGAGCGAGCTCGACCCCGAGAGGTATTCCGGGATTCCGGGAGTGAGGAGAAAGAGGCACAGGATGGGGTGGGAGCGGAGGAACCTTCGTACCCGGGAGCCGAGCTTTTCCGGGCCGGGGTTGGGGCGGGTTTCGGACGGAGCTCCCGGGATGAAAGACGGGTCGGCCACGGGAAGCGCGGGGAACGGCCTCCTAGAACCAACCTCGTCCGGAACGAGGGGGTCGGCGTGCCGCGGGAGCGCCGGCGGACGAACCCGTATGCGGGCCTTTTCCGAGTCTGCCTCGCCGTTGGAGAAGAACGAGGACCGCAGCGATCACGACGACGACGATCACGATGGCGATGACCGCGACCTCGAGGAGGAAGCCGCTGCTGGAGCCCGAGCCTCCTCCACCCCCGGGAGGGGTCCCGTTTGCGGCGGTCACCTGGATGTGGGCCGTCGCCCGGCGTACCGTGCCATTGAGGGATGCATTGACGTAGAGGGTGACGTTGCCGGTCCCGGAGCCGGCGGTGAAGAGGATGCTGTTTCCCTTTGTGGCGTTGAGCGTGCCCAAGTGGCCGGTCACTCCCCAAGAATAATTCACCACGGGGCACACGGACGAGCACTGGGGGGTTGCGGTGAAGGCCTGGGATGTTCCCGCCTTCACGGAGATGCTGGACGGGGACACCGCGACGCTTGTGAGGTTGACGGGCGGCGTGGTCGGAGCGACGTTGACGGGGAGGCTCTGCGTCACCGTGGAGACCCCATCAGAGCCCGAGGCGAGGAGGGTGAAGGTTCCGGATGTGTAGATGTGCTGGACGCTTCCCGAGGCCCCTAGCCCGTTATCCGTGGTCGAGTCGCCGAAGGCGAGGTCAACGGAGTATCCTGCGCCCGCTCCGCCGGTGAGGTTCCACTGGATGGTGACCGAGAGCGGGGAAACCCCGCTGGTCGGGCTCGCCTGGAGCTTGAGGACGAGGGGAGGGTTCACGGTGATGATCGCCTGGACGAGGACCGTGGCCCCGGAAGCATCCGTTGCGGTGGCGTTCACCTGGTAGAGGCCCGAGGTGTTGAACACATAGGTCGCGGCCGGTCCCGCAAGGTTGGGCTTTCCGGCGGAGGTCCAGTGGACCGTACCGTACGGGGAGACGCCCCCCGAGAGTTGCAGCGTGAAGTGTAGCGTGGCGGGTGCATCGGCGACGGTGCCGTTGCCGTAGATGGTACCCTGGAGGAGGGGGGTGACGGCAGCGAGGGTCATCTGTCCCGAGAGATTTTCCCCGGCCACGACCATCTTGGCTCCGGCGATCCCGGTGACCGGTGTCCCGGTCCAGTTCCGGCCGATCGAGGGGGTGAGATCGTCCAAACGGCTGTTGGCCCCGGAACCGATGAGGGCCACGGGAACGTCGGGGGCGCTCGGGGACTCGTTGCCGTAGCCCCCGAGCGCGAACCCTTGCGGGGACACGGCAAGGGAGCTAAGACCGATGATCGTGATCGGCGAGGTATAGAAGACGGAGAGGAGCGCCGGCTGCGAGGGGGTCCAGGACTCGACCTCGGAGCCGTTGAGGACCCAGAAGGCGGTCCCGTTCCACCCTCCCCCTTCTTGACCCGAAAGGGAAGGGGGGGATGGACCCAGGGTCGCTGTCACGTTCTCGAAGAGCTTGGTGGAGGAGGCGTTGAAGTACCAGATGTCACCGGTGCCATTGCCCGAGATCCCGCCGAGCAGTGCGGTACCCGGCGCTCCCGGGACGATGTCCCCGAGGCCGAAGCTCATGGTGGCGAGCGCCGAGGACAAGTTCGTCCAGGAACCGCTCGAGGCGGAGTACTGGAAGAGCCCCGCCGCTCCGGAGAACAGCGTGCCTCCGGCCCAGAGCGAACCGTTGACCGCAGCGAGCGTATTGGTAAAGCCCCTGCCGGGGACGGTGGGCAGGAGGGTGAGCGGACCCGAGGTCGCTGTATTGTAGGCGACCACATAGGTCCCATCCGTGAAATAGAGGGTGGAGCCGAGGAACGTGGAGGAGGTGATCGTACCGAGGGCCACGGGCAAGGTATCCCCCAACAGCAGCGCGCTTGGAGCAGTGAGGTTGACGAGCGCCACCGCGCCGGCACTTCCATTCGTTCCGGCGATGGCGAGGAGTCCGTTCCCGGACGTGGTCGCGATCGCCCGGACGAGCCCGGAGGGCAGGCCGACGCGCAGGGCCCCACTGGTCTGGTTCCAGACGGTGAGGAAGCCCCAGCCACCCGGTGTGCTCCCGGCGACTACGAGCGATCGGGTAGAAGTCCACTCGAGCGCTGAGGGGACGAGCGAGACGTTCCAAGGGGATCTGGTCACGAGCTTCGATACCGCCCCCGTGGCGCCATCCAGATCGGCGAGACCCGCACCTGCAGCGAGCGTGAAGTTGACACCAGTCACGGGGTCGGCGGCCGCGGCGGAGGGGGCTCCCAGCCCGGAGAGCACATTGGCCGTCTCGTTGGCGAAGGAGGGGGTTGAGAGGTCGAGCACCCCCCAGGCGTCCGGGGTGGCGCCGGGGAACCCGTGGTGATACGAAGCGAGCAGGATGTCGGCGCCGTTCACCGCGAACGGGGCCGCCGGTGATGTGAAGCTCGAGGTCGTCGGAAGGACGGTACTGAGGTTGGTGAACTTCCAAGTGCCTCCCGTGAACGCAAGGAGTCCCAGGGTGTTGCCGCTTTGGTTGGAAGTGAGGAGGAAGCCCGAACCCGTACCGATGGCGTACTCGGCGGCCCCGAACGAGGCAGGGATGGCACCGGTCACGTTGGTGTACCCTGCGGTTGCGTTATAGACCGAGTAGAGGGTCTCCGGGGTGCTGCCGGAAGCGTTCAACCCCACGAAGAGGAGAGACGAACCGTCCGAAGCGCCGCCCATGAGGAGCGTGAAAGAAGGAGGAGAAGCGATGGCAGAGACGGCGCCGGTGGCCGTATCGATGGTCCAGATCTCCGGGAAGGAGGCGAATTGACCGAAATGGGCATCCCAGAGGTAGACGATCGTCGGGGAAGAGGAGAGCTGCCCGTCATCGAATGCTGCCCCCGTCAATGCCCCGGTGGTGGTGGGGTTCAACTGGGAGGTGAATCCTTGGGTCGTGTCCGAGAACCCAGGAGGGCTCGACGCCGCGGTGAGGACCCCGAGCTTCGGGAGTCCCGTGGCCGTATCGGCACCGAGCAGTTCGTAAGAGTTCGCCGCGAGCGGAAGGATCCGGGTGAACTGCGACCAAGAGCCTCCGGCCGGGGAGGGGACCAGCTTCGATAGGTCCTGGACTGATGGGGTCGCCGAGACGTTCGTCGCAATGGGGACCGGGACGGCTTGGGGATGGTGTGGGTTGAGTGGGACTCCATGCCCGAACCACGCGCCCGTGTCCGGCGGGATGGCTACTTGGGGTAGGGGGAGGAAGAAAGCGAAGACGACCAGGGCAACGATCGCAACCCGACCGAACGAGCGTTCCCGGGGAGCCCGGGCGCTGAGCAGGGCGGGGCTCATGCGGACGACGCCGGTGCAGTCGCCGTTCTCCGACGTTGGTGGTACCGAACGAACCCCACCACAGTCCCGACGACGATGCTCAGGGCGACCCAGAGGAACCATCCCAGTCCTACGGTGACAGGCACCACCATCCCGGGAAGGAGGGCCACGGATAACGTGCGCGGGATGGAATCCGCCGGGCCGGAAGGATGCCCGGCCGGGGAGAGGTGGTTCGCACACGACGCCGACGGGGCCGACGCCAGGTTCGAAAGGTACGCCACGAAGCAGTAGCTGCCCCCGCCGCTGGGAGCGCTGACGAGGAACTCGTACGTCCCCCAACCCATCCAGGCATTCCCTTGGGGGGTGTTGAGCGGCACTGAGACAGCGGCATCGGGGCCCTTCACTACGGCCTTCGCATTGCCGGGAGAGACCGTGGGCGGGCTCATCCCGGCGTCGATCACGAAGGGAGCAACTCCGGAGCCCTCCTCCTCGTACGCGTCGACGAAGCCCCAGTTGTTCCAGTCGCTCTGGGTGACGGCGACGGAGAAGAGCGCACAGCCCCCATTGGCGAGCGAGCCGGTCGCCACCTGACCCAGTGGGATCGCGGTGGCCTGTGTGCACTGCGAAGTGCCGCCCCCGGCATTAACGAGGTTCACGTTGACGTGCTCACCGAGGGGAGGGGAGGCCTGGCATCCCGTGCTCCACGCCGTCCCCGTGTCGAGGAGCGCGCTGGTCACCGAAGTGGTGCCGCTGGTGCTGGAACTACCGCACGATGAGGTGTACTTCTGGTTGACACCACCGACGGTCACGATGACCGAGGCGTAGTTGTTGACGGACCAGCTGCCCACCGAGTACGCCGAACTCCCGATCGAGACCGTGACGGTGTACTGCGTCCCTGGCTGGAGGACGACCGCGGGGGAATTCGTGGTGAACGGGCCAAAGCTGCCTGAAGGACCGGTCACGGACATCTTCAGCGAGGCGGCGGACCATATGTTACATCCGGAGCCGCACTTCGCGGATTGCGATGTTGCGGTGAAATCGACCGGGACTCCGCTCACGCTCTGGGGGACCGCGGCCATCCCGATCATGGGAGCGGCGAGCGACTTTCCACCCATCGAGCCGAAGAAGGGTGCACTCCCGAAGCTGAACACCCCGCCGTCCGCGGCCACGAGCCAGTAGCCCTTCCCGTCGGGTGTGGAGGCCATTCCCGTCACCGGGGCATTGAGGTGCTTCCCGCCCATCGACCCATAGAACGCGGCGCTGCCGAAGCTGAACACTCCGCCATCCGCGGCCACGAGCCAGTAGCCCTTCCCGTCGGGTGTGGCCATACCGACCACGGGGGCGGCGAGCGACTTTCCACCCATCGAGCCGTAGAAGGCCGCGCTTCCGAAGCTGAAGACACCACCATCGGAACCGACGAGCCAATAGCCCTGGCCATCGGGGAGGGCGGCCATGCCGACGATGTTGCTGACGTGGATATTCTGCCCGGGTAAGGACCCGTAGAACTTGGCGTCGCCGAAGGTGAAGACCCCGCCGTCCCCGCCAACGAGCCAGTACCCCTTCCCGTCTGGGGTCGCCGCCATTCCGACGACCGGAGCGGCCATGGACTTCCCGCCCATGGACCCGTAGAAGCTGGCATCACCGAACGCAAAGACCCCTCCGTCCGAGCCGACTAGCCAGTAGCCTTTCCCATCTGGGGTCGCTGCCATCCCCACGATGCAGCCGTTCAGCTTCTGGCTGGCGGTCGAACCGTAGAAGCCGGCGTTGCCAAAGGTGAAGACGCCACCGTCCCCACCGACGAGCCAATAGCCTGTGCCCACGGAAGAACTCGGAACGTTGGCCCCGTCAGGGGTGGCGGGGGAGGGGTGGATGGGGGCGGCGAGGTTCGGGCACGAAGGCTGGGTCCCACCGCCGCCCGATGAACTGCCACCGATCACGAGGGTCGACTGGAGTTGGGACAGGTCGCCATTGAACCGGTCCACGTCCGTCGCCGTGCTGATGCCGGGCACCGAAGTGGTGCCGTACTGCCAGACGTCCCAGGAGGCCCAAGGAGCCGTCGGGGGCGAGGAAGAGTAGGGCCAAGCCATCCACAAGGGATAAGTCGTGACCGAGGAGGTGAGGCAGGAAGAGGCGTAGCTCGTGTAGGTGTAGATGATGGGTTTGACTGAGTACCCATCGTGCGTTTGGATGTAGGAGGCAACGTTGGAGGCCCAGGTGTCGACCCAGGAGGAGATCTGGGTGGCGCCGAGGTTCCCGTTGCCTGCTCCAGAGCAACCGGTCTCGATGTCGAGGGCAGGGACCAGGTAACCGGCCTTGAAGTACCCACCCGCAAAGCTCTCGAAGTAAGCGGCCTCCGTGGTGGCGGCCACGTTGTCGGGGTCGGCGAAGTCGTAGGCACCCATGATCACCCCGGCCGCCTTCCCGTTCGCCATGTCGTAGTTGAAGTCCGGGTCCTGGTAGTAGTTGCCCTGGGTCGCCTTGGCCCAGGCGAACTTCACCCCGGAGGAGGCCACGGTCGCCCAGTTCGGCTGGTACTGGTAGCTCGATACGTCGACCCCGTTGACCGTCCCGGTGGCACCTGAGGTCACCGTGAAACTGCAGCCAGCGCCGGTGGAAGCGGAACCGCCGCCCGACGCGGTCACCGAGAGCGTCGGATCCACGGTACCCACGTTCCGATAGGTGTGGGAGACCGTAGCTCCCCCCGCTGAGGGCGATCCGTCACCGAAGTTCCAAGTGTAGCTATACGAACCCGATCCTCCCGAGGCTGACGCCGAGAACTGGACGGTCGAACCGCTCACGAAGGATCCGCCGCAATGGATCTGGGAACTCCCGATCTGGGCCGAGTAGGTGACCGAGACTGTGCCGCCGCCTCCCCCTCCCGACCCGCAGGTGAAGTTGGGGCAGGAGCTGCTCCACGAACCGAGGTAGGAAGGGATGTTGTTCGTGCCGGGCCAGTTCGGGGAGGGACAGGAGACCGGGCCGTAGCCCGGGAACCCGTTCGGGACGTACTGGCAGTAGATCCCGGGTGCTTCGCTGTAGCCGAGCCACTCGTTGCCGCCGTAAGTCCCCCAGAAGCAGAACCCAGGGTACGGGCAGCCGCCCGGGGTGTTCTGGCTATCGTAGACGTACTCGGCGTGAGCCCACTTGAAGGCGCACTCTGGATTGTAGTAGATCCCGCCGAACCCGGTGCCGTAGATGTTGTAGGTACTGCAGGAACTGGGGTTGTAGAGCGTGCTGGGGGGGCCCCCGCTGTTGCAACCGCTCGGGGGGCTGTCGCAACCGAACCCTTCCTGGAGGATGCCTTCGGCGAGGCCGCCGGTGGCTCCCGGTTCGAAGTTGCTCTCGCCGTACGCCATCGAAACGAACGTGATGAGGAGGCCGTTCGAGAAGCCCGCGTCCCCGGCGCAATCGACGACGTTCTGGAGCGTGAGCTGATTGTGGTCCCCGTACAGGTACTGGTTCGGGCAAGAAGAGGATGCGACCAACGGCACGCTCGGGCTTCCGATGGCGGGTGATGAGAGGGCCCCGGCCGAGGCAAGGGCGGCCGCGGGGAGGACCATCGAGAACACCGCAAGGAGCACGAGCACCGACACACCGGTCCCGGCCCGCCCCACGATCGAGCGATACGGCACGGCCGTACGCAGGGGGGCCGGCCCTTCCGCTTCGAGCGATGCCATCGGTATTTACATGGTTGCGAGGGTATATCAATCGACGCATCAAACGTAACAGAAATGTAACAGCTGGATGACGCTGCTTCAGCCTGAGGCAAGCCGGCGTCCGGCCTCGGTAAGGAGGTAGATCTTCATCCGACGGGTCGTACCGTGGACGTAATGCTGACGGACGGTCACGAGTTCCCGGTCGGTCAATCGTTTGAGCACCATGCTGAAGCGGTCCCGGGGGAGGCCGAGCCCCAGGGCAATTCCCTTCTGAGTCAAGGCGAACGGTGCGACGTCCCTCGGGCCCAACGTTCCCTCGAGCGCCCCGTTCCCGGCGAGATGCTGGAGGAGCCGGAACGCTAGCGGGGAACGGACGGCAAGGTCCGAGCCGCCCAAGCGCGGGTTGAGCGAGGGCCCGGGCGACCGGAGAAGCGAACGGAACCCAGGGAGGACCCCGCAGGCATCGAACATCCTTTCCGAGCGCTGCTGTAGGTGGTTCGCCCGTTCGGGCGTACCATACCGCCGTTCCCACTCTGCGAGTGCGGCGAGCGCCTCAGCCTGGCTGTACGCTAGCCCCCGGGATTCGGCCTCGGCCAACGATAGTTCCGCCTCCTGCCGTGCGTGTACCCTCTCCCCCCGGGCAAGAAGGAAGCGGGAGCGCAACAGGTGCAATCGCGCGCCCTGTTCTTCCTTCAGGTGCGGATCCGATACGTTCCGGAGCTCCGCCAGGGCGCCCTTGGGGTCGCCGAGCGCGTGACGGACCTCGGCGAGATGCATCCTCAGATCGACGACCTCGGTGGATCGCCCATGCGCCTCATAGGCCCGCTGGGCCCGACGGAGGACTTCCATCGCCTCCGCGGGTAATCCTTCAAGCAGCTTGATCCGGGAGAGTTGGAGCAGGCTCGGCCCGATCTCGCCTGGAGCCCCGAAAGTCTCCGCCACCCGGAGGGCCTCCCGAGCGGCGGCCTCTGCCCCGGGAAGGTCTCCCCGGTTGCCCAGGACGAGCGAAAGGTCGGAGAGGGTGATGGACAACCAGTTCATCCGACCGAGATCGCGGCAGACGGAGGCCGTCTCTTCGAACACTTGCTGTGCGGTCTGCAACTTCCCCTGAACGGACGCGACCTGGCCCTGCATCAGAAGGAAGTATGGGATGAGCCCCCAGAGCCGGCTGGACTTGGCCAACATAAGGCCTTCCTGTGTACGATCCTGGGCCGCGTCCCAACGGCACTGCTCGGCCTCGATCCAGCCCAAACGGTGGAGCGCAAGTCCGCGGAAGAACACCCTGCTCGTGGGTAGGCGTTCAAGGGCCCGCAGGGCCGCAGCTTCCGCGGCGCGGGTCTGGCCCTCGTTGTAGAGGATGACCGATTCCATGAGCGCGACCGTGCCGTCGAGCCCTGGGGACACCGGGGCCCCTGATGCCCGGATCTCGGATCGTACCTGGTCGAGCGTCTTGCGGGCTTCCGGCACCCGCTCCGCGATGATGCCCGACAACCGGAGCAGGAGCTCCCATCGCAGGGGAGGGGAAGGGTTCAGTCCGAGGAGCTTCTGGCAGAGGGGCTCCGTCCATCGCCCCGCGGCGCCGTCGCTCCGGAGCTGGTCCAAGACCCGCAAACCCCACTCCACTATGCGGGTCCGGGGCTCGCGCCGATCGACCATCCAATCGATCATGGGGTGCGCGAGGGCGGCGGCCCGTTCGTGTCCATGGGTTTCGAGCGCCGTGGCGATCGCTTGCTCGCAGGCGGTGCGCCCCATGGCAAAGCGGTCCGTTTCCCGGCACAGCGCGAATATCTGTCCCGAAGCCGGCGGCCGCTGCTCCTTCCACCACTGGAGGAGACGGCCGATCCATTCCCGCCGCCGATCGGGTGGAATGCCCGTCCGGGTCCGCTCTTGGAGGAGGATGTGGGAGAAGGCATATCGCCCCCGCTGGCCCTCGAGGGGATGGACGAGCTTGCGTTCCTCGACCAGGTGGCGGAGCGACATCAACACGGCCGCGACCGGCCTTCCCAGGACCGCCACCAACGCATCTGTGTCGAACTCCGGACCCACGAGGGCGGCACACTCGAGCACGGTCCGTTCCTCCGCCGGAAGTATCTGCAGGGTATGGTCGAGGATGGTCCCGATGCTCGCCGGAACGTTCGGTGGCATCCGCCCCATTGGCTCCGAGCCTACCTCTAAGATCCCTTGCCCCTCTTCGCTCCGGAAGTTCCCCTCATCCTGGAGCTGCCGGGCCGTCTCGAGGAGGAAGTACGGGTTCCCACCCGTGTGCGTCAGGAGCGACCGCAATGCGGTGCGGATGCGTTGTGTGTCCAGCGGGGCATGGATCACGGTCTCGAGGAGGTCGCGGGCCTCCAGCTCCCGGAACCCGGATAGGGCGAGGTCCCGGGCCAGCCCCTCCCGACGGAGGTCTCGGAGGACCTCGCGCAAGGAGGGGTTCTCCACTTCCTCCTCGCGTAGGGCGACCGCCATCAGCACGGGGTGGCGCCGGACGTTCCGCCCGAGGAGGCGAAGCGTTTGCACAGACTCTGGATCGGCCCAGTGGAAATCGTCGAGCAGCAGGGCGAGGGGGTGCGTTACCGCTCGGGCTTCCAACGCCTCGAGGTATTGAAGGAGGCTGGGGGCCGCGGCCCTTCGCCGGCCCGATCGCCGGGCCCGGTGCGTCGGGCCCTGTCCCTTGGTCGTTGGCGGGAAGAGCTGCGCCATAGCGAAAAAGGGCTCGGATACCCCGGGCAAGCAATACCCCCAGCGGGTGACGAAGCCCTCCCGTTCCGCCTCCCCTTCCAGCCAGCGCAAGAGGGAGGTCTTCCCGATCCCCGCCGGACCGCTCACCAGAACGATCCCGCCGTGCCCCACCCGTGCTTGGGCGAGGCACTCCCGGAGCTGGGCTATCTCCCGTCGCCTTCCGACGAAGGGGTGCTCCGATGAAGACGCGCTTACCGGGGAGGGGGACACGATGCATGGGTCGATGACGACCGGCGTAGTTATCCATTGCGGCGGTCCGAAGGGGCTTTATCCGGTCTTCGCCCATGGTCCGACCCATGGCTCGGAAGACCGGGGCCGCCGTTGCAACCTTGCTCGGACTCGGGCTTCTGCTCTTTTCCTATGCCGAGCTCTACCCAGGGTTCGACACGGGCGCCTTGTTCGCACGCCCTTCGCTCCTCTTCCTCGGGGTTGCGCTCGCCGGGGTGGTGCTGTTCATCGCGGGGGCGGCCAGCCTCACGGAAGGGCTCGGGCCCCCGTGACCTTCTCGCACTGACGAGAGGGACCCCGTCCGAAGGAACTATGGCGGGAGGTGCCTGGGTCCCCCATGGACTTCCTCGTGGACGCCCTCTTCTACGCGGCACTCTCGATCGGCATCGCGATCGGGCGGTGGAGGGCGATGCCTCAACGTCTCACGTGGTTGATCCAAGCCACCATCCTGGTCCTCGTCGGCACCCTAGGATTCCAGTTGGGGACCGAAGGGCTGCTCGACACGCCCTACCTCGTGGGAGAGTCCGCGCTTTTCGCCGTCCTGCTGGTCGCCGTGACCGCCACGATCGCCGAGTTCCTGGGGCGACATCATGCCTCCCGCTCGCAGCCCGGGAGATGGAGCTGGAGTTCCCTGTGGCTCCCCGCCCTCATCCTACTCTCCTTGGTCGCAGGGTACCTAGCCGGAAGCCTCCTTCCCGCGTCCCCCGTGCAGGCGGCCATGACGTTCGAGGAGGCGGATCTCCTGCTGCTGCTCTTCCTCGTGGGGTGGGACATACGTCTCTCTTGGAAGGCGGTGCGCCGGGCGATCATCCCGATCACGTCGGCCGCGCTGGGAGTGGCTGTGCTGGTTCCGCTCGTGTCCCTCATGGCCGGTACCCCATGGAACGTGAGTGCCGCGTTGTTAGGTGCGTTCGGGTGGTACAGTCTGGCCGGGCCGCTGGTCGGTGCCACGCTCGGTCCGACGCTCGGGCTCATGGCCTTCCTCATCAACTTCCTCCGGGAGAACTTCACGATGATCGGGGCCCCGGCCATCGGACGGTTTTCTGGGGCCGAGGGCATCGCCGCCTGCGGCGGGGCTACCGCGATGGATACCACCCTCTACTTCGCGATCCGCTACGGAGGGGAAGGGGCGGGTGGGGTCGCCCTATCGTCCGGGGCCGTCCTCACCCTTCTCGCACCCATTCTCCTGACGCTCTTCCTTCTCTGACCAACCCTGGGTCCGGGGGCTTGCGTCCCTCGGAACGCGGCTTACCCGAGAAGCGAGCGGCAGATCGGGCAAAGCGGCACCCGGAGGCTGAGCGTGTGGTCGACACGCTCGACCTCGTCCCCGGATTCCTTGAGCTCGTAGGATGGTACCGTAAGGCTCACCTCGCGCTCCTCGAACGGGACGGACGTCTCAAGCTTCGGCGCTTCTTTAAGCTTCGAGAGGGCGTTCTGGATCTTCAAAAGGTCCGTCTGAAGGCGGGCGACGGTGGTCCGGGTCTGGACGGTAAGGGTGTGGGTCTTCTCCGGGCTCGGTTCGGTCGCGATGAGGGTGGGCCAGACCTCCTGAAGCCCCGGGATGAACTCCATCATGGCGTCCGGTTCGCGTATGGCGGTCTCCCACGAGATGTCCTTGCGGATCTTCTTTGCGAACGACTCCAACTGGCGGATCTGCCCCTCAAGGTCGTCGGCCTTGCGTTCCAGATCGCCGACATAGCCCTCGGTGGACTGGGAGATCTTCGAGACCTCTATCTGGATCAACTGGCGGGACTCGGACTGGGACCTGCCACAAAGGTAACAGGACGTCTCTTTCGCTGGGGTGGCCTTCTTGCTCGGCATAGGAGATCGCCCACGCATCCCCCCACCGTATAAAACGGGTGCTATGGTTCCGCACGGTACCGGAGGAAAGAACGGGCTCAACGAGCGCGATCTCGGTGCGGTGGCGTTCCAAGACCGATCTACTCGGCACCGAGCGGGGGCCGGCCGGGGCTCACCTTGAGCCAGCTGTGCAGCCGATCCTCGTTGTGCATTGAGACGAGGATCAGGACGTACCCTCCCTCCTCGAGCCGGGTGCCCACGGGGGGATCCAGTATCACATCGAACAGCCTCCCGTTCCGCCCTTCCTTTTTGCGGAGGGCCACGCCCACCAAGAGCGCGCCCGTCGCCTCGCGCAGAAGTTTATGCCCCTCGTCGAAGGTGAGGCCCACGAGCGGATTCCCCACCGAGAGGGGATACTCGTTCAGGTCGGACCCGTACCCGGCGCTGGTGAGGTCGCTGATGGCTTCCGCCACCTCCGGCTGGGCGGCCGCGGCCGAGACCATGCGTCCCCCGAGGTCCATGGGACTGATCACGTAGGTCACCCCGGCGGCATGGAGCGTCTCCCGCAGCTCCTCGTGGAAGGCTGAGACCACCACGCGCAGGTGGGGGGCGAGGTTCTTCAGCAAGAGCGCGGTCATCAGGTTCCGCGCATCGTCGTCGCTGGCCACGATGGCCTCAATGGCCTTCGGCAGGTTCAGGAGCTCGAGGGAATGGCGCTGGGCGTAGTCCCCGAGGCCTATGTAGATGTCTCGGTCCTTCGTCACCCGGCCCCGGAGGTCCGGGTTGGATGAGGCCGACCGGACGAGCTGCGAGACGAACGTGCGGATCTCCGTCAGCTTCTCTGCTGTGCGGGTCATGATCGCCACCTTGCGTCCCGTCAGGATGAGCTCCTCGAGCGCCGAACGGGCGACCGCATTCCACCCGAGGATCACCACATGCCCCGTGATCTTCGTCCCATCCAGGCCGAGCAATTCCTCTTCGCGTGCCTCGATCGCCAAGGTACTGATGGTCGAGACCACGTATCCTATAATCCCTATGGTGGAGCCGGCCAGGACCATCGCGAAGATCTTGGACGGGAGGTTGGTCGGGACCACATCCCCATAGCCGACGGTGGACATCGTGATGACGCCCCAGTAGACCCCGTTGAGGAGGCTCACATGCGTGTAGTAGATGAAACCAGATACGCAAACCGTGAATAGGACCACGACTAGGCTGAGCGGCTTCCAGATCTTCCGGAATACCCTGAAGAGTCGCACGGTAGGTGCCATCCGCCCGGAATCTTAATCATATCGGTGGCCGGGGCTCCCCATCCTGAGAGCATGTCAAAGACGTTGAACCGACCCGTTCCACGTTTCGGCCTCCATGGGTCGCGAATGGAACGGATGGCATCGGGAATGCGGGTCCGAGGTTTCCAGTGGAAACACAGCCTTATCTCCCCTCCCTTCGTCCCCAGGTACCGATGGACCCCGGAGACCCTCTGCAACGTTCCCTCGAGACCGCGTTCGGGATGTCGGAGTTCCGCCCGCACCAGCGCGAGATCATCGAGGCGGTGCTCCGGGGAACCTCGACCCTGGCCGTGATGCCCACGTCGGCGGGGAAATCCCTCTGCTACGAGCTTCCCTCCCAATTGCTCCCCGGAAAGACCTTGGTCATCTCCCCCCTCATCTCGCTCATGGTGGACCAGGTCCGCCATCTGCACCACCGGGGACTTGCCGCCTTGGCTTTTTCCAGCCATGATCCGGCCGAAGAGACGCACCGGAAGCTCGAAGAGCTGCGTTCGGGTCCGACCCGGCTCATCTACGCGGCTCCCGAGCGCCTGTGGCAACGCGAGTTCCTTTCGGCCGCGGAGTCCGTCCAATGGAGCCTGCTCGCCGTGGACGAGGCCCACTGCATCTCCCAATGGGGCCACGATTTCCGTCCCTTCTATCGGCTCCTCCCGTACTTCCGTGAGCGCATCGGTTCACCCCCGCTACTTGCGCTTACCGCGACCGCGCCAACCGCCGTCCAACACGACATCGTCCGCGAGTTCCAAACCCCCATGGAGAAGTTCGTCGTCCCCATGGACCGACCCAACATCCGCTACGGTGTCAAGACCCTCGCTTCCGAAGAGGAACGGATCGCGTATGTGACGGACCTCCTGGGGAGGACGGAAGGCCGGATCCTGTGCTACGTGGCCCGGCGCCGGGACACCGAACGCTGGGCCGACCTCCTCCGGAAACGCCTCCGGGACGAGGTGCTCCCGTACCACGCCGGGCTTCTACCGGAGGAGCGCACCCGCTACCAGGAAGAGTTCATGCGTGGCCATGCCCGAATCGTCGTGGCCACGAATGCCTTCGGAATGGGCATCGACAAGGAGGATGTGCGGGCCGTGGTCCACATCGGCCTCCCGGGGTCCCTGGAGGCCTACTCCCAGGAATCGGGCCGGGCGGGCCGTGACGGCCTGCCTTCGGTGGCGCTGCTCGTGCTCGTTCCGCAACCGGACATCGCCCAACGCCAGTACCTCCTCGATGTGAGCGAGCCGGACGAGGCGTGGGTGCGCGCACGCCTCGCGGAGGGCGCCACCCTCCGTCCCGGAGAACATTGGCACGTCGCGGTGGGTCCCGAGGAATCCGAGAAGGCCCGCCTCTTCCTCTCTTACCTCGCGGAACGAAGGGTCCTCCATCCAAAACACTGGGGCGACCCGTGGTTCCCGGTCACGCTCGTGCGCCCCCTCACCGACCGCGATGCCGAGTATGTCCTGGACCGCCTCCACCACTGGCGCGAGGTGCGCCGTCAGCACTTTACGGTCATGCAGGACTACGCCCGCACGCAGGAATGTCGGAGAGATTTCCTGCTCCGTTACTTCGGGCACCATGCCCACCGTCGGACGGAAGCCTGCTGTGATGTGTGCGATGGGGCGCACTGGGAACCCCGCCCCCCTGCCCTCGTGCTCGCGGGTCCGGTACCCGAGAACTTCTGCCGCAAACACGGGATGCTCCTCCAACACGCGCCGGGTGGCGCCCGGCTCTGCCGGCTCTGCCGGCGAGAGCTCGAGGTCCCCGCATCGGAACCCGCTACCCAGTCTTCCCCCGTTTCGACCACCGAGGGACAGGCCCCGGACCCATCCCCCACCGAACCCCTCGGAACCACCCCCCCTTCGAATGATCCGGGGCTTGTTGCGCGGGGACCTGCTCCCGAATGACGCTTCCCCACAAACGAGGATCGGGAACTCCTTCACGAAGAGTTCTCGACTGGCTGCTCGAGGACGATCAGCCCGCGGTGCGGTACCGCACACTGACCCAACTCCTTGGGCGATCCGAAAGGGACGACGAGGTCCTTGAGACCCGGCGTCACCTGACCGAACGGGGCTGGAACGCCAACATCCTCGCGGAACGGAACCGAGAGGGATGGTGGTATCACGAGCGTAACCTCTACCAGCCCAAGTACATCGCCACGATCTGGAGGATGCTCGTCCTTGCCGATCTTGGCGTCGGGCGGGAACACCCCGCGGTCCGGAAGTCGTGCGAACTCTGGATGGACCGCTTCCGTCTGAAGGGCGGGGGCGTGGGTGGGAGCTCGGCGGGTACAGGCCACCACTGCATCGTGGGGAACATGACGCGGGCCCTCATCCAGATGGGTTACGAGGACGATCCGAGAGTTCGGCGCAGCCTCGAGTGGATCGTGCGTACCGCAGACCCCAAGGGTGGCTGGTCCTGTTTCGGAAGCGGTCGAAACCTCGATTCCTGGGAGGGATTGAGTGCCCTCGCTGCGTATCCCAAGGCCCGCAGGACGGCCAGTATGCACCGGTGCATCGAACAGGGCGCTGAGTTCTTCCTCCAGCGGGAATTGCATCGCCAGGGACGGAGATACGCCCCCTGGTTCCGGTTCCATTATCCGGTGCACTACTACTACGACCTGCTCGTGGGCCTCGAGCTACTGACCTCGCTCGGGTACGCCGACGATCCCCGGCTTCGCTTCGCGCGAGAGTTCCTCGAAGAACGGCGGCGGAGGGATGGACGGTGGATCCTTGATTCCGTCCACCCCGACGTCGAGGGGGGGGTGGAGAGCTACTACCGGGCACACCCGGAGAAGAGACCGATCCCATGGTCGCTCGAACCTCCGGGCCGGCCCAGCAAGATCATCACGCTGCGTGCCCTCACCGTCCTCCAACGCATGGGTCTCTGACCTACCAGTTCTTTGGGGGAGATATCGGAACATGGTCCCCCGAGATGCACCCGCCAGACCTCCCTCGATGGAACCGATGCCCGCTGGGATCCGAGGACCCAGAAGGGTTCGGTTGCGATGGGCAGGATGGACCATGGGAACTAGACCGGAGCGATGGTGCCCTCACGTTATACCGAAAGGATTTGCGCTGAACCACCGAGCGGGTCAGTCCGAAGTTCGAGGTTGCCCGTTCAGACGATCTGGGACTTGGGGACCCTTCGAGGGCCCAGCCCCACCGTGCCCCGGGCGCGGAGATTTCCTGCGTTGGAGATACCCGACGGCGAACATCGCCAGCCACACGAACTCGGCGTAGGATACGTTCAGGAAGGCGACGGGTATCGAAAGGGCGAAGATCGCCGCCGAGAAGAAACCCTGGTTCCGGATGTAGGTCACCCATTCCCTGGGAATCCGCCGGATGAGGCGTCCCCGGCCGCTCGCATAGACCCAGAGCCCCCCGAGCGCGACGGAGGTCGCGATCTGGACCACGCTGAAGAAGACGACCCCGATGGGGTCCGTCCCGGAGGCGTTCAACACCTCCGTTGTGAACGGCAGGATCGCGATGAAGATGAGAAAGGCACTGTTCCAGCGGATGAGGGCACTGTCGTAGTACTCGATGTAGTTGAACATCCGGTGGTGGGCCCGCCACCAGATCGCGATCACGAAGAAGGTGATGACGTAGGTGAAGAGCGTGTTGAGGAACGTCTGGCCGGTGAGGTACCGGGTCACCGCCGACCCGGTGTCGCCCGCGGGCACCACGAGACCGATGACGAGGAGCGTCATCGCAAAGGCAAATACCCCATCGCTCAGGGCGAGGACCCGCCCGATGTCCCTTCCCCGGTAATCCCAGGGGGGTTCGTGGAGCATTACAGGGGACCTCCCCTCGTCGTCCTCCATGTCGTGCTCTCAAGGGGAACTACGCCCGGGCTTATGGTTTCTGCCCGCGCCAGGAGACGAGGGACAACGCTCATCCGTCCCTGACTTCTGGTACTGCTTCGTCCCTTTGGGGACAGGAGAAGGATTCCAGGATAGATGCCCGCACGTCGGAGAGGGCGGATCAGGGAACCCCCTGCGGAGCCGGAACCTGAGCCCGTCATTGTCTTTGAAGGGCGAGGTTACTGGCGCGGCCGGATCACCGAGCTCGAGTTCGGGGTCGACCCGGAGGGCATGATCACACGGGTCGCCAAGAACGTCCGCGGCTCCCCCCGTCGGAATCTGGGGGACCGCGTGGTCCTCCCGTCGGGCATCGACCTCCATGCCCACTTCCGCGACCCGGGTCCGCCGGAGAGCGGGGAGAACCTGGACTCCGGCACGGTCTCCGCCGCCCTCGGTGGCATCTCCGCCGCGGTCGACATGCCGAACACGATCCCGCCCACGACCTCGGTCGAACGGGTCGTCGATAAGATCTCCCGGATCCGGACGCGCGCCCATGTCGATATCCTCCCGTACGCGGCGGTGACCGCCGGGGCGTCGCTACGGCGTCTCGGACTGGTAGCCGCAGGGTTCAAGCTTTTCTTGGCACCGACCACGGGCGAGATCAAGGTGCCGGAACCGGCCGAGGTCCCTCGCCTCTTGGCGGAAATCGAGTCCACTGGTCTTCCCGTCCATGTCCATGCGGAAGACCCGGCCAAGTTCAACCCCAGAGAAACGCCGACGGAGACGGATGCGTGGGATCGCAGCCGACCCGAGGCCGCCGAACTGTCGGCCATCGAACAACTCCGGGAGCACCCGCCCGGCCTGCGCCTTCATATCGCCCACGTGACCACGGTCGCTTCGGCTCAGAGGGCGCGGGAGATCGGGGCAGGGACCGAGGCCACCCCGCACCATCTGCTCCTCTCCTCGTCGCTCTTCGGTACCGCGTTCCAGAAAGTGAATCCGCCGCTCCGCACGGAATCCACGCGCGCGGCGCTCTTCCAACGGTTCAAGGAGGGAGGGATCCCGATGCTCGCCAGCGACCACGCTCCCCACCCCATCTCCCGGAAGGAGGCGCCGTTCGCGGAGGCGCCCTCGGGCGTGCCGGGCATCGAAACGATGGTGCCCCTCATGCTGGAACTTGTGCGAAGGACGGAGCTCCCGCTCCCGGTTCTCGTCCGGGCGGTGGCCCGGAACCCGGCCTACCACTTGGGGCTCCCCCGGGGGCGGCTCGAGAAAGGGTGCGAGGCGAACTTCTTCACGGTCGACTTCCGAACATCCCGCATTCTCCAGGCCCGGTCCCTGACAACTCGCTGCGGGTGGACCCCCTTCGAAGGACGCGCGGCCATCTTCCCGGTCGACCACTACCTCCGGGGAAGCCGCATCGTGGAGGACGGGGAGTTCGTCGGGGGCCCTCGTGGGAAGGCGATACGGGCTACCCCGCTCGTTCCAGCGACCCCGAAGGGTCCGACCCTCCCCGCCCCGACGTAGGCCGAGCGTGTCATGACACTGTGGGCACTCATCCTTCGAACGGTCGCTCCTTTCCACGAAGCCGATGCCTGTAAGCGGTATGCCTTCCCGGTGAGGGCTCCGGACACCGATGACGCCTCCCCTGGGTTCGGACCGGAAGAAGCGGGGGCCGATCCTTCGTACCGCTCCGGCATCACCAATCCCATCCGCCCACCCAGAAGGCCCGCTGCCGATGCTGCGACTTTGGGTGATGGCTCGGAGAGCCTTGAAGCGGAATCCATCTCCGCCTGTGTCGCTGACGGAGATTTCACTTGGGTTGGGTATGGCAAGAGGGGGATGACGGATTGACCCCTTTGAACTCCCCGCTCCGGGCCACCTTCCTCCACCTTCCCGGGATTGGCCCGACTACGGAACAGAACCTTTGGCGGCAGGGGGTACGGGATTGGGGGGACCTGGAAAAGTTGGAGCGTTTTCCCGGGATCTCTTCTGGCCACCTCGACAAGGTCAAGGACGAGGCCCGGCAAAGCGAAGTAGCCTTCCAACGAGGAGACCCCGAGTACTTCGCTCGGGTCCTCCCCTCAAGAGAACATTGGAGGTTGTATCCCGACTTCCGGGGCCGGACCGCCTTCCTGGATATCGAGACGACTTCCTTCACCCCCCACTATGGGATCGTAACCTGCGTTACCGTGCACGGGGGCGGTAGCACCCGGACCTTGGTACAGGGGGAGGACCTCGAGGAGATTGGGAGCGTTCTTCGGCCCTTCGCCTTGCTCGTGACCTTCAATGGTTCACAGTTCGACGTCCCCTTTCTGAGGGCTCACTTCCCCCAGATCCGCTTCCCTCCCGCCCACGCCGACCTGCGGTGGCTCTTTCATCGGCAGGGTTTGCGCGGGGGATTGAAATCCATCGAGGCGCGGTTGCGTCTGGGGGATCGTTCCGGGGTCGAGGGAGTCGACGGATTGGAGGCAATCCACCTTTGGTACCAGCATTGCCGGGGAGTAGCAGGTGCCCTGGAGCGCCTCGTGGCCTATAACCGCGCGGATACCGTGAACCTGGAACCCCTCATGGAATACGCGGTAAGACGACTCACCCGAACGTTCTCGCAGTGATGGGACCGGACCCCGTGGTAAACCGTCGACAATACTCCGTCGACTTGCCGGAGGGATCGTTCGGATGCGAGGAGGATGACTTGAACGGCAGGACCCTCGGATGAAACCATCGTTTCACCCGACGCAGATTGGCCCCGTCCCCCCCTGTGCGATCACGACGTGGACCTTCGGTCGCTGTCGAAGGTGGAGGGGCGTTTCAAGGCTCTCAGGTCCGTGTTCTCGTCGAGTCACCCTCGCACAGCCCGTCGCGTCAATCGCAACCGTACCGATGACATGGTACTCCGAGTCACGACGCTTAGGAATCCGAACCTCCTCCTCATGCATTCCGGGTGCGACGAGTCGCTCTTTCGCCCTTGCGTACCGGCCTGTTTACGGATTTTCTGGTGGAGGGGGCAAGGTGCTCTGTGCCGGTGGGTACCCCACCTCCGGTCTTCGGTTCCTTCCTTGACGCTTCACGACGGCCAAGGCTACGGCAATGACCACCAAGACCCCCAAGGTTCCAATCAGCACATACCCCTCGTATCCCGGTAATCCGAGGAATCCGGTGGTCTGGTTACCATTGCCCGGCGAGGTGGAACTTGTGAGGGTGATGGGCTGAGAGACTGGCGCACCGTTCACCTTGATCATCCCGGAGGAAGGGCTCCCCGTGTAGCCGTTCACCGTTCCGATCGTGAAGCTGTAGCTCCCGTTCGCTTCCTGGAAGGTGATCGTGGCCGTCGTGAAGCTCATGGTGGACCCATCCAGGGTCACCCACCAGTTCGTACCTGACGGCAGACCACTCTCACTGAAGGTCACGGCATAAGTGGTCCCCGCGCTTGCCTTGGCGAACGCGATGGACACGGCCTTGGCTACCCCATTCACGGTCACGCTGCCCGACGAAGGTGTGGCCGTGTATCCTGCCACCGCCCCAACGGTGTACGAGTAGGTGCCGTTGACCTCGGTGAAGGCGATCGTGCTCCCGGTGGATATGTGGGTCGTGGTGCCTACCGTTACCGACCAAGATGTGCCTGACGGCAGTCCGCTCTCGGTGAAGGTCACGGCGTAGGTGGCTGAGGTCGAAGGGGTGAAGGTGATCGAGACCGACTTCGAGTCCCCACTGATGGTCATGCTACCTGAGGCCGGTGTGGCGGTGTAGCCTGTCAGAGCCCCGACGGAGTAGGTGTAGGTGTTGTTCAGGTAGTTGGTGAAGACCACGCTCGTCGCAGTGGAAGACTGCGTGGTGCCATTGAAGGTGACGGACCAAGCGGTCCCGGCCGGGAGGCCTGTTTCCAAGAACGTGACCGAGTACCGGCCCGAGCCCGTCGGCACAAAGGTGATGGCTTGCGTGACGGATTTCCCGCTCACGATCACCGACCCGGAGCTGAGGTTGGCCCGGTATCCCGGCACCGGCCCGATCGTGAACGCATAGGTCCCGTTCCCCTCGACGAACGTGATCGAGTTCCGGTTCGTGGCCTGAGTGGTCCCGTTCAACGTCACGCTCCAAGCGGTGCCCGAAGGTAGGCCCGCCTCCGTGAAGGTAACGGCGAAATTGATGGGAGTGACGGGGGTGAACGTGATCGAGGTCACGTCGGACGATCCGCTCACGATCAGTTTGCCGGAGGCAGGGGTGGCGGTGAACCCTTTCTCCGCCCCCACCGTGAAGGCATAGGTTCCGTTCGGTTCCACGTACGTGATGGTCGTCCCGACAGAACTGAGGGACTGACCCCCTAAGGTCACCAACCACGTCGTCCCGGAGGGAAGTCCGGACTCGGTGAACACGACGGAATATTGGTCAGGCGGGAGGTGGGAGAACGTGATGGGTTGCGACACCGGGGCGCCGTTCACGGTGAGCGATCCCGAGAGGGGACTGGCGGTGTACCCTGGGACATTCCCCACCGTGAAGGCATAGGACCCATTCACCACATGGAAGGTCACGGTGGAAGAGGTGGAACTGCTCATACTGCCGCCGAGGGCCACGGACCAGTTTGTCCCGGCCGGAAGACCCGCCTCGGAGAACGTCACAGGATACGTGGCGGCGGTGGAGGGATTGAAAGCGATGTAGACCGTCTGGGAGGCCCCGTTCACCGCCACCGTCCCGGAGGAGGGGGAAGCAATGTACCCGTTCACGGACCCGACGGTGTATGCATACCCTCCGTCCGTCTCGCTGAAGGTGATGGTGCTTCCCGTGGAGGTGAGTGTCTGGGCGTTCAGCGTCGCGGACCAAGATGTGCCCGCCGGGAGGCCGGTCTCGGTGAACCACACGAGATAGGAGGTCGGGGTGAAGGCGATGGCGACGGTCTGGGAGGCTCCGTTCACGCTCACACTACCCGAGGAAGGGGAGACGGTGTAGCCACTCACGGCTCCTACGGTGTACGAGTAGGTTCCATTGGGCTCACTGAAGAGGATTGTGCTTGTCCCAGAGGAAAGTGTTTGACCGTTCAGGGTGACAGACCAAGATGTGCCAGGGGGCAGGCCACTCTCGCTGAAGGTCACCGCATAGGTGGCAGATGTGGACGGCGTGAAGGTGATGGCGACGGTCGGGGGGGCCCCGTTCACGGTTACGGTACCGGAGGATGGGGAGGCGGTGTACCCGCTCACGGCCCCTACCGTGTACGAGTAGGTTCCATTGGGCTCGCTGAACGTGATCGTGCTGGTCGTGGAGGAAAGGGTCTGGCTGTTCAACGTCACCGACCAGGTCGTGCCCGATGGCAGACCACTCTCGCTGAAGGTCACCGCATAAGTGGCGGATGTGGACGGCGTGAAGGTGATGGCGACAGTCTGGGAGACTCCGTTCACGGTCGCACTGCCCGAGGATGGGGAGGCGGTGTAACCACTCACGGCTCCTACGGTGTAGGCATAGGTCCCGTTGGGTTCGATAGTGCTTATCGAGGAGGTGTTGCTCCCTTGTGAAATCCCATTCGTCGTAACGGACCAACCCGTGCCGGCGGGAAGGCCGGACTCCTTGAATGAGAGGGGGTACCCCGTGCCTTGGGAAAGGATGGAGAGCGATCCGGTATCGTAAGTGGACACGTAGACGTTCCCGCTGGCACCGTCCCTTGCGAGACCGTCCAGTTCCGAGCCCGGCATCGTGACATTGCCAAGGATGGTGTTGGTCGCCCCGTCTATCACACTGACGTTGCCAAGCGTTGGAGCCCCTCCCGTTAGGTCGGCCAAGATGTTCCCCGTGCTGGGATCTACCAGCACAGGGCCGACTCCGTTAGCCCCTATGGGGTTCTCCATTGGAAGGCTCGCAACCAACGCCCCATTGGCCGCATCGACCACCATGAGGCACCCGCACGAGCTGCCACCGATGTAAAGGTCTCCGTTGACGGAATCGTAGGCAATGGGAGACGCCTCACCGTTGAGCACGCTATAGGGCAAGGAATAGTAGTTCACGACCCGATTCGTCGAGCCGTTGATCACCGTTACGTTAGAGAATCCCACCACGTAGAAGTCCCCGGTGGCCGCATCGTAGACGATGCCATTGGGGGAACTCACCCCCACCGTAACGGATCCCACGGTCTTGTCGGTGGCCCCGTCGATCACCGACACGTTACTGTCCGCCGTGGAAGTACCATTGAAGTTGGCCACATAGACTTCCCCGTTAACCGTATCGACGGCGATGGCGTCCGGTTCATACCCAACGGAAATGTTCCCAAGGTTCTTGCCTGTCATTCCATTGATGACGCTGACCCGGTCATCTGCGTTGCAATTCGCGACATAGACCTGATCGTTAAGGGGGTCGAAGGTGGCGGCGCACGGACCCTCGCCCACAGCCACCGAAGCCACGACCGAGTCGTTAGTTCCATTGACGATGAGGACATTGCTATAACTGCCATAGAGGCCGTTCGATCCGTCATTGGTCACGTACATGTCTCCGGTCAGCGGATCCCATGCCATACCTTGAGGGGCATCATTGAAGCTGCACCCATAATTCCCGGAGAAGAGCGTGTCATTCGCAAGGCAGAGCGTCCACTGGATGAACCAACCCGTCCCGGATGTCTGGGGGGCTCTATATTGACCTTCACGACTAGCGATGGAGACCCCGAACCCCCGTGGCTCTGCTGTACCGTGCTGATTCCGAAGGACATGCATGGATGCCATGGGACCGCAACTTGAGGGCACCCCAATCGGACATACACTCGAAAGGGCGACACTGGCCGGTGGCAACACTAGGGACGATGCCACCAGGATGACGACGAAAGCGAGGGGGGTCAGCAGCCCCAAAGACAAGGAAGGTGCGGTCAATAAAGGTCGCTTTGCTCTACCGAAAGTGTTGCCCAGTTCTCCGGTGGGTGCTTTCGGCTGTCTGAGGGTTTTCCGATGGGAAGCGTTTTGCGGCATGACAGGGAGCCAAAGCTCCCAAGGATATTCACGACCGAGTCTCAACAAGTGGTCTCAAAATCGCGTCTCACGAAGATGCCTCGGCGTGGAAGATCACGTTTTGGAGAAGGTGTGCAACCACGCCCGGTAGGCTTTCTCCGTCGGAAGGGACCACTGGACCACATAGTTGGTGTCGAGTTTGAAGGAGGGGACCTGTAGCAATAACATGTCCCCAAAAGCTCGAAGTCCGCCAAAAGTGCCCTTCTCCTCGGCGAGCTGGTCGATGCGGCTCTTCTCCTTGGAGTTTTCGATGCCACTCCGGCCATCGGAGACGAGCACGCGGACCGTTCCCTTGGGAAAACGGTGTGGGAAATGAATCCGGATTCCCAAGCTTGAGTGGGGACCGACTTGCTTGATCAGGCCGGGGATGGGGCGGCTGACTACTTCCGTCGCGATCATCTCCTCCGCTTCGGCGCCTTGCTCCCCCACAAGGGATTCCGGGAGCGGGGCCCCCTGGTACATGCGTTCGGTCGGAGGGAACGTTTGACCGAAGACATAATGGATGGGACGCCGTTCCTTGGACCCGATCGGCTCGGCAAACTCCAAGTAGTGGGCAAGGACCCCCGGAGGGGTGAACTGGAACCCGCCTCGGCACAACCGGGTCGGAAAATTACTGCTCGCATATTGGAATTGTTCTCCGTCGGGAGGATCGATCGAGGCTACGGAAAGCCAGTACTTGCTCAGGAACCCAGACAGGATCCGGAGGGTGCTGGAGAACTCGATACGGAGTCCTCCGAAGGGATCGATCACCACCGTAGCATCCGAATGGATCACTTCAACAACGGCTGCAGGCGCATCAGCTTCGCCTGATGCTTGTCCTGGCAGCGTGTAGGACCCTTCAGGGGAGCGTACTAGGTATCCGTCCTCCACCATGCGGGCAAGCCGGCGTGCGACGGTGGCCCGGGAAAGCCCCAGTTCCTCCATGGCCCCATGCACAATCTTATTGAAGGGTAGTGCTGGGCGCCCCGCCAGGGTTCGGGAAAGCCATTCATCGAACCCCAAGCCCTGTGTCATGTTCCTAACCACACCGTTCAGAGGGGAAATTCGTTTCGGTATGCCCCTGAGGGTCCAGCGGGAAGGCAACCCCGGCTTGGCGGGGTACTTGGACCGCTCCAGAAACATGAGTCCCAAGCGAAGGAACCCACCCCCAAGAGGGCCCACCAGTCGGATCGGCGGCTCGCCGCCGACGGTGGGCAAACCTACGGATGGACTTTGAGATATGCCGCATCCTGCTCTGAAATTTGGTCTAGGGCCATCCGGACCGCCTTTCGCTGCAGGAAAAAGGGGATCCCGACCACCTTGATCTCGCCCATTGCGTGCACCCGAGTACCGGCAGGGACCGGCTCGTACGTGAGGGTCAGGAACGAACCCGGGGCGAGGGGACCTTCCCCGGCCACGACCCTCCATTCCAGGCGGGAAGGGGGAACGGTCGTGACCTCCCATGTGGAGTTCAAACTCTTTCCACGAATCTTTATGATCCGCTCGAGCACCGTCGTCTTTCCCTCGGACCGTATGACCTTCTGAGCGATGATCTCGGGGTGGATGTGCGCGATCTCGGAGGTCGTGTGCTCTTGGAGGGCCCGCCAGAGGATGGCGGGCGAGAACGGCACGATCTCCTCATCCTCAAGATGGACCATGGAGGACGTACGTGGCGGAGATTATAAACGAAGGTGCCGGAAATCCGATGGGAGTCGCATCTCGGATTATCGCGGTTTCCGGGACGATACGTTCTCGTTCCATTTATGCCCGAAGTCCTGTTCAAAGTAGTCCGCATCCAGGCACACCCCGGGCGCGTCCTTCATCAATCCTCGACCTATCTCGCCCGAAGATGAAGGTCGTCATCCCGGCGGCGGGGCTGGGACGGAGATTCCTCCCGGTGACGAAGAGCATGCCGAAGGAGATGCTCCCGGTGGTCGATCGACCGGTCATCCATTACGTGGTGGAAGAGGCCGTGGCCGCCGGCGCCACCAACATCGTCATCATCACCGGGCGCGGGAAGCGCGCGGTCGAGGATTACTTCGACCACAACCCCGACCTCGGAAGCATCGGCGAAGCGCGTGAGCTCGAGGAGCTCGAGGCGATCACCCGTCGGGTCTCGATCTACTACATCCGCCAGCGGATGCCAAAGGGGCTGGCCAACGCGATCTATTGCGCGAAGCACTTTGTCGGCAATGAACCCTTCGGCGTCCTCCTCGGAGACACGATCAACGTCTGCTCCCCTCCGCTGCTTGCGCAGTTGAAGTCCCGGTTCGACGCCTTGGGTGGCCAGAGTTCCGTCCTCTCCGTGGAAACCGTGCCGGATGCCAAGGTCAAGGACTACGGGATCGTGAAGGGACGCGAGGTGTCCCCCGGGGTCTTCGAGGTCGAGCAGATGGTCGAGAAGCCTCGCCTCGAGGAGGCCCCGAGCCGGCTCGGGATCACCGGGGCCTACTTCCTCACCCCGGGGGTCTTCCGGGCCATCGAACAGACCGCACCCGATGCCACCGGGGAGACCCAGCTCACGACGGCGCTCAACACCCTTTCCCGCGAGGAGAAGGTCTACGCGGTGACCTTCCAGGGCCGCCGCTACGACATCGGGGACCGGGCGATCTGGCTACGCACGAACATCGAGTTCGCCATGAAGGATCCCACCCTTCGGCCAGCCGTCCTCGACGCCTGCCACGAGTACAGCCGATGAAGGAGACCGTCCTCATCAGCGGTGCGGCGGGGTTCCTCGGATCCCATCTTGCCGAACGCTTGGTGGCCGAGGGAAACCGCGTCATCGGCATCGACAACTTCTCCAGCGGCCGGCGGGAGAACCTCGAGGGGCTCAGGAGGTCTCCCGATTTCACGCTGATCCGGGGGGACCTTACCCAGCCGATATCCCTACCCCGGGCCCACGCGATCTACCACCTCGCTTCGCCCGCGTCCCCTCCCCGATACCTGAAGATCCCGGTCGCCACGCTCGAAGTCAACGCCTTCGGGACAGCCCAACTGCTCGCCCATGCCCGACGGTGTCGTGCGCGCTTCGTGCTCGCGTCCACCTCCGAGGTCTACGGGGACCCCGAGGTACATCCCCAGCCCGAGACGTACTGGGGCCATGTGAACCCGACCGGGGTCCGCTCCTGCTACGACGAGGGGAAACGTTTCGCCGAGGCCCTCACGATGGCTTGGCACCGGGAACGCGGCGTGGATACGCGCATCGCCCGGATCTTCAACACCTACGGCCCCCGCATGGCCCCCGACGATGGGCGCGTCGTCTCGAATTTCCTCGTGGCGGGTTGGAAGGGAGAGCCACTCCGCATCTACGGGACCGGGAAGCAGACCCGCTCCTTCTGCTATGTGGACGACCTCATCGAAGGCCTTGTGCTCCTCGCCCGCGCCGACACGGTCGAGGGACCGGTGAACCTCGGCAATCCCCTCGAAGAGATCCCCATGGAGACGCTCGCAGAAAAGGTCCTCGAGCTCACCGGCGGGCGCTCGACCATCGTATACGTTGCGAAGGCCGAGGACGACCCCGAACGCCGACGGCCGGACATCTCGAAGGCGAAGGATCTCCTCGGCTGGGCTCCGCGAATCCGCCTTGAGCACGGTCTGGCCGCCACGGCGGAGTATTTCCGAAAGCTCGTGGCCGGGGGGAAGGCATGACCCCCCGACCCTCCTCCCCCACGGTCGGGATCGTCGGATTGGGATACGTGGGGATGGCGGCCGCTGCCGCCTTTGCACACTATGGGGTGCGGGTGGTCGGCTTTGATCTCGATGCCGGCCGCATCCAAGCGCTCCGGAAGGGGACGACCCCCATCTTAGAAGAGGGGCTGGCGGCACTCCTCCGGAGCGCGTTCGCATCCCGCCGCCTGCTCCTCTCCGACTCGCTCGCAGACCTCGCGCAGCGGTGCGAGGTCATCTTCCTGTGCGTCCAGACTCCTGCGACGAGCGACGGGGCCATCGACCTCTCCTACCTTGCCCAAGCGGCGCTGGACCTCGGCCGGGCCCTGCACAGTGTCGGGAAATGGCGGCTCGTCGTGGTGAAGAGCACGGTGGTCCCCGGGACGGCGGAGGGGCTCGTGAGCGATGTGCTCAAGAACTCAGGACCACTCCGTCCGGGCCGGGACTTCGCCGTCGCCTCCAACCCGGAGTTCCTGGCCGAGGGTACCCTCGTGAAGGATGCGCTCCACCCTGCCCGGATCGTGATCGGAGTGTCCGAGGCGAAGAGCTCCCGTCTCCTGCGGGCGCTGTACCGGAGGTTCCCGGCCCCCGTTCGGGTCCTTCCCGTCGCGGCGGCGGAGCTCGTGAAGTACGCCTCCAATGCGATGCTCGCCCTCCGCGTCTCCTACGCGAACGAGATGGCCCGCCTGGCCCGCAAAGCGGGCGTGGACATCGACCCGGTCCTTACGGCCGTCGGTGAGGATCCCCGGATCGGTCCGCACTTCCTCCGGGCTGGCCCCGGGTTCGGTGGGAGCTGCTTTTCGAAGGACGTGCGGGCGCTGGCGAGCTGGGCCCGGGACCATGGTGTCGAGACCCCGGTCCTCACGGCCACACTGGATGGCAACGAGCTCCAGGCGCTCCACGTGGTCGAACTCACCGAGGAAGCCCTGGGAGGGCTCTCCGGTCGTCGGGTCGCCCTCCTCGGCCTTTCCTTCAAGCCCGGGACCTCCGACGTCCGCGATTCCCGGGCCTACCCGATCATGGAGGCGCTCCTCCGGGACGGCGCCGACGTGGTGCTCCACGACCCGCACGCTGCAGATGCGTTCCGCCATGGTCTCTCCCCGTCCGCCACCCGGGAGATCGGGCAGAGGCTTTCCTTCGCCCCGTCCCTAAAAGCTGCACTGCGCGGGGCGGATGGAGCGATCGTCCAAGCGGACTGGCCAGAGTACCGCCGGTTGCCCCCGCATGCCTGGCGCACATTGCGGGGGAGGGTTGTGATCGATACCCGGCGGACGCTCGCACGGGATCGCCTGCGCGCGGCCGGAGTGCGATGCGTCGCACTCGGTGTCGGCGAACGATGAGCATCCTGCTTCGCTACGATAAGGGTACGCTCCTCATCCGCGGAGAAAAGCCACCCTTCGGCGTTTGGGACGAGCGGGTCCAGGCATACCGGACCTTTGGGATGCACTATGGGGACATCCGAAGGTGGGGGGAAGGGTTCCCGCCGGGCGCCTTCGACGATCAGGCGCTCGAGCCGCTTCCGGCACCCGTCTTGGAACTCGCCGAGAAGCTCCGGCCGTACCAGGTGGAAGCGGTCGAACAGTGGCAGCGCTCGGGGATGCGGGGAGTCATCGTCCTCCCGACCGCCGCAGGGAAGACCCATGTGGCCCTCGAGGCGATCCGGGCGGTCTCCCGTTCCACCCTCGTGGTCGTCCCCACGCTCGACCTCGTCGACCAATGGGTGAAGAAGCTCTCCGACGTGTTCAAGTCCCGGGTGGGCCGGATCGGTGGCGGTGCGTTCCAGATCGAACCCCTCACGGTCTCGACCTACGACAGCGCCCTCTTGCGGGCCGAGTCGCTGGGCAACCGTTTCGAATTCCTCGTCGTCGACGAGGTCCACCACCTTCCCTCGGCATCGTTCCGGCATATCGCAGAGATGTACCTTGCCCCCTACCGCCTCGGGCTGACGGCGACGTACGAGAGGGCCGACCTCCTCCACCAGGAACTGGAGGCCCTGTTCGGTGGCAAGATCTTCGAACGCGGCTACGAGGAACTGACGGACTTCCTCGCGGATTTCTCCCTGGTCAAGCTCCCGGTGGAGCTCGCTCCCGACGAGCTCACCGAGTACGAGTCCGCCCGGGAGGTCTTCACGAACTATCTCCGGCGGCACCGGATGCGCTTCCGCGGCCCCTGGGATTTCGAATCCTTCATTCGCCGCTCGTGGAACCCCGAGGGAAGGGAGGCCTTGCTCTCTTGGCGCAAGGCGCGCGAGATCGCCTTCAACCCGCGGGCGAAGGTCGAGGCCGTCCGTACGATCCTCTCCCGTCACCGCGGCGAGCGGACGATCATCTTCACCGAGGAAACCGCACAGGCCTACCTCCTCGCCCGCGAGCTCCTCGCCCCGTGCCTCACCTACCGGACCGAGGAGGAGGAGCGCCGGGAGACCTTGGCCCGCTTCAAGGACGGGCGGAGCCGGATCCTCGTCACTTCCCGGGTGCTCGACGAGGGGGTGGACGTGCCGGAGGCCTCGATCGCCATCGTGCTCTCGGGATCGGGCAGTCCCCGCCAGTTCCGCCAGCGGCTCGGACGGATCCTCCGGCCCGGCCCGGGAAAGCGGGCCGTGCTCTACGAGGTGCTCTCCGCCGACACCACAGAGATGGGCACCTCCCGCCGGAGAAAACGCGGCATGGGGGCTGTCCTCGCTGCCACGGCCGATAGGTAGACGATGTTCCCGAAGGCGCTCCTCATTGCGAAGACCCGCGGGGAGACCGTGCGGCCGCTCCTTCTCTCCCCGGAAGACCCGGAGGCCGTCACGCTCGTAGAGAGCATCCTGGCTGCCTATCGTGGATCCGTGGGCCGGCCTCGGCGCGAGGTGTTGGCACGGATCCGGACGCTCGAGGACCGGGCCCAGCGGTTCAAGGTCGTCCGGGCCCTCGCGCTCTTGGTGGAGCGGCGCTCCGAGTTCGCCCGCCGGCCGGGCCCAAACCCCCGGGCGCTGCGTGAGCGCATCTTCGCCGCGGCACCCGGCGGTGCGGTCACCCCGGAAGAGCGGCAGGCGGTCCTCGGCTCCGTGGCCGCCACCCTCGGGACGACCCCCGAGGAGGTCGAAGCGCAGATGTGGGCGGACCTCGAGGAAGAGGAACGCCTCGTCGCCACCGAGCCGTCACACCCGGAAGCGATCATCCGGGCCTTCAACCTCGGTCAGCTTCAGACCCTCCTGTTCCGGGCCCGGACGCTCACCCTGTCCTTCGGGGAGGAGACAGGGTACCGGGAGGCGTGCGCACGCGTGAAACGCGCGGGGCTCATGTTCACCGCGCAGGAAGGCACCCCGCCCGCGCTGCTTTTGGAAGGGGCGGTCTCGTTTTTGCGTTCGACCGAGCGCTACGGGACCCGGCTGGCCGGGATTCTTCCCGACCTCGTCGGCCTCCCGGGCTGGAAGCTCGAGGCGAAGATTGCGGTCGCGGATTCCATCGGGAAGGAACGGGTCCGGACCCTGACGCTCGATGCCGGAGTGGGGCCGTACCTGGGAGTTCCCGCCGAACCCCCGAAGGCGAGCGGGCTTCCCGAGAGCCTCCAGGTGCTCCTCCCCGGTCTGCGGGCCCTCGGGTGCACCTGGGAGGCCCACCCCTCCCCGGTCGTTGCGGCCGCGGGGCTTGAATTTCCCGACCTCAAGATCGAGGGCCCCGCGGGGAGCGCGTACCTCGAGGCCATCGGGTACTGGTCCCCGGCCTGGGTCGAGAAGAAGCTCCGACGGACCTCCAGTGTGCATCCCCCCTACCTCATCCTGGCGAACCGCGATCTCGCCGTGGGGACCCTCGCCGATGACCCCCGGCTCCTGCGGGCGGGAAAGGGGGGGCTCGAGGGACGCGAGCTCAAGGACAAGCTGATCCCCCGACTCACACACGGTCGAGCGGAAGGCCTGGTCCGGGAGCCCACGACCGCGGGCTCGGAGCCCTGGGGGGATGTCGTCAACCTTGCCCGGACCCCTGTACCCGGGACTCGCATGCGCAAGGCCGGGTACGTCATCCTCGGACACTTCGCGGTGCGCGAAACGGTGGTCGGCGAGATCCAACGGGCCGTGCGCTCCGCTCTCCCCGACCTCGAAGCGGTCGAGTGCACGCTCCGAAAATGGAGGCTCGAACCTTCCGTTCTACCCCACCTGGGATTTTTAATTAGGTGGAAAGGTCTCGAAGCGACCGTGGTGGAAGCTTGAGGGCCGTGATCACGATGGCCGGGGAGGGCTCCCGTCTCCTT
Organism: Thermoplasmata archaeon; assembly: GCA_021796385.1. Classification (GTDB taxonomy): domain Archaea; phylum Thermoplasmatota; class Thermoplasmata; order Lutacidiplasmatales; family UBA184; genus JAJYEA01. The sequence goes on from JAJYXQ010000065.1 coordinate 39,362, forward strand.
CCGGTGACGAAGGGGTTGCGCAAGGAGATGCTGCCGCTCTTCTATCAAGGCAAGGGCGGGGTTCCCGTGCTGGCTCCGGTCGCCCATCTCGTGGTCAATTCGCTCCACGCCGCGGGCGTCGACAACATCACCATGGTGGTCGGGAACGATGCCGCCAACCTCCTGCGCTACTTCACCCCGGACGGGGCGCTGCTCGACCGACACGCGCACCATCAGGACCGTCTGGTGGAGACTCTGGCTCTTTACGACCTCCTTTCGCGGGTGCATTTCTCTTGGGTCATCCAATCCTCTCCGGCCGGGTTCGGGGATGCGCTCCTGCGGTCCTCAGCGGCGGTGGGGGACCATCCCTTCCTCCTCCATGCCGCAGATGCAATCCTGATGGAGCGGCAGGCGGGACGGGCCCTTTCGGCCATGAAGAGCTTTCTATCTGAGAAGAAGGCAGGGGCCGTGCTCTTCGTGCGGAAGGTCCGGGACCCCCGGCGGTACGGTGTGGTCGAGGGCGTTGCCGCCGGCCGTTGGGAAGGGTATCGCACGCTCCGGGTCACCGGAATGGAGGAGAAGCCGACCGCCCCGCGCAGCTCCTGGGCGGCGACGGCCATGTACGCTTTCACCCCTGAGATATTCGACATCCTGCGGGAGATCCATGGTCGGGACCCCACCCGTGAGCTCGAGGTGACGAGCGGGATCGAGGGGCTCATCGCGCGCGGCCGCCCCGTGTTCGCCCTGGTTTCCCGTCCGGCGGAGGAACGCTGGCTCTCCGTGGGCTCGCCCGAAGGGTATTTCCGGGCGCTCCACTATAGTTACCGCGCGGCGACGCGCAAACCCGGTCCCCCGAAGTAGGGGGCTATCCGCCCGGCGCACCCACGAGGTGATAGTAGCGGTAGGCGGCTTCGCCCGCCGCGAAGCAGTAGCGGACCTTCGTGAAGTTCTTCTTGAGCTCGAGGACCCGGTTCCCCACTTCCTCGGGGCTCTTGCCCTTGTGGAGGAGCGCGTCCATGAGCTCCGCCACGGCGTCCATCTCGGACGGGCCCATCCCGACCCGCGTGAGCTCCTGGGTCCCGAGCCGGATGCCCTGGGGATGGTTCGGGCTCTTGTCCCCCGGAAGCAGGTTCTTGTTCGCAACGATGCGGGCCGATTCGAGGCGCTTTGCGACGGCGTCCCCGCCCCCCTCCGCCTCCATCCGGACGGCCACCTGGTGGCTCTCCGTGAAACCCTTGTGGGCACAGAGAACCTGGAATCCGCGCTGGTGTAGCGCGGCGCCCAGCGCCTTCGCGTTCGCAACCGTCGCCCGCGCGTAGTCCTTCCCGAAGGCGAGGTGCTCCGCGAGGCTGACGGCGAGCGCCGCCATCTCGTTCAGGTGATGGTTGCTTGTGACCCCGGGAAAGGCGGCTGAGGTGAGGTGCTTCTTCAATTCCGCATCCTCCGAATCCGACAGCAGGATGCCGTGCTGGGGCCCCGGCAGAGTCTTGTGGGTCGAGCCGGAGAGCACCGCACACCCCTCGTGCAGCGGGTCCTGGAACACTCCCGAGGCGATGAGACCGAGGACGTGCGCGCCGTCATACCAGCCGAGGGCACCGATGTCGCGCAGCGTCTCCTGAAGTTCCTTCAAGGGAAAGGGGAAGAGGAACAGGGAAAGGCCGAAGAGGGCGAGGGGAGGACGCTCGGTCGTAAGGATGCGCTTCGTGGCATCCACGTCGAGCTGCATCTCTTCGGTGTCGAACGCGTAGTAGACGGGTTTGACGGACCGCAGGCCGAAGGCGCCGAACCCGGCCGAGGATATGTGGGCTCCTTCGGCGAGGCGGCAACTGCCGATCCGCATGCCGGGTTCCGCCATCGCCTTGAGGACGGCCAAGTTGGCAACGGTGCCGGAGATCGGCCGGACATCGGCGAAGTTGCAGCGGAAGAGTTCCCGCGCCAGCCGGAGGCACTCCCGCTCGACCTCGTCCACCCAATGGTTCCCCTCGTAGTACCGCTCCCCGGGGAGCCCTTCCGCATAGCGCGAGTGGAAGTCCGATATCAGAAGCTCCTTTGCGTACGGAGAAAGGAGGTTCTCTGAGGCGATGAGGGGGAGGGCCCCCTCGAACCACCGGGAATGCTCTTCCACGGAGCGACGGATCCTCTGGACGGTCTGTTCGAGATCGGCTACTTGGGGTTCGGTCAAGAGAGCCACCCCTCCCCTTCCAGTGGAACTGGCACAGTGGCTACCCGGTCAACCCGAGCCAGAAGTGCGTTCGGCACGCTTGCCGCCGACGGGGGGCCATTGGGCCGCGATCTGCAGCGGTCCCGTCTCCTCTTCTTGCGTATCGAACTTCAAGAAGGCGTTCGACCCCCGGAAAGCCTCATGGATCTTGCGCACGTGCTCGCTGAACTCCTCATCGGTGGTCCATCGGAAGGCCAAGTCCCTGCGCCCCCGGATGAAGTGGAGGCCCGTGATCTTCTGCACCTTCTCAGCAAGCTCTGTGGATACCGGTCCTTCTGAGGAAAAGTAGACCTCAACGTAGGTAATCATCCTTCACCTGTCCCGAGGGGATGAGTCTTCCCCAAGTAAAAGCGTTGCGCTCAAAGGTCTCGTCGGTATTGTTATTTAAATACTCGTAATATAGTTAATACTACTTGAACTCGGTTTGATAATGAATAATGATATATAAAGATTTGTAAGTTGCTTAAGAAATGCTTTTGACATATTTCAAAGAAATATACAATACATCAAAGTCACATTTTACCACTGTGTTTTTGTAAAATTGCCAAATTTTGTGTAAGTGGTAGTTTGAATCGTGACCGGGACCTGGGTCGTGTTCCACTCGAAACGGGGGGGTGGGGGGCTCTGGAGACCCGTACGGCCGGCAGAGTTCAATCCACGCTGCCGTATCCCGCGACCCGGGGTCGGAATCCTGAACCGGAGAGGTCGACGATGAGGGCCCGGTCCCCGGGGGACCAGGCCATGGGACGGGTCAGGTTGAGGGTGAGATGGCTCCCGTCAACCGTCGCGATCTTGGCGGGGGCGTCATCGAGCCCGAGCGAAACGTGCACCTTGTCCCCCTCCCCGGCCTTTCCCTTGAAGAACTTGCATGGGGTGTACCCCCGGAGCTGCAGCAGGTCGCCCGTCTTGAGCCCGTCGGGTGGGGCGAGCACCTGACCTCGTTTCACCTCGTGGGCCTCCACTCCCTTGAGAGCCAGTCCCACGCGCTGCCCCACCCCGGCCTCCACGACATCGGCATCGTGGACCTGCAAGGATCGGACCTCCACCATGGTCTCCTCCGGGAACAGCCGGAGCTTGTCGTGGGCCCGCACCTTGCCCCTCTCGACCAATCCGAGGGCCACGGTGCCCACCCCGCGCACCGGGAACGCATGGTCGATCGGCAGGCGCAGGCTTCCCTCCTCCGCGGTGCGCTCCGGCCAAGCCTCGACCTTCTGGCGCAAGGTCTTGGCGTCCAGCGGGACAAAGTCGTACCGTTCCAGCACCGTTCCCTTGAAGGTGTGCAAGAGCTCCTCCCGGCCGACCCCGGGGGCGAGGGCCACGATCCCCTCGCGGGCATCCATCATGTCCAGAGTCACGACGGTCTCCGCAAGATCCTTGTTCAGGGATTCGACCACAAGGATGGAACGGCCGCCCGCCATGTGGATCGCATTCAGGAGGGGAGGGAACTTCTCGGGGAACTGGGTGGGCTCGACATAGGAGATGTTTAGCCCCTCGCTCGACTGGTTGTAGAGGGTGATGTCCGATGCCGTTCCCTTCTTGCCGAGCTCTCCTCCGAGCGTTTTCGAACCCAATAGGGCACATACGAGCGATCGGGCCATGCCGGCATCGAACAGCGAAGATTTAATTAATTCTGCGTAGCCTCCTCCCGCAGCCAAGTGCCCCGATAGTCTAGTGGTCTAGGATCACGGTCTGTCGAGCCGTGGGCTCGGGTTCAAACGCCAGGAGGGAGACCCCCTCCTCCGGCTGGAAATCCCGATCGGGGCGCTGGCTCATCCGCGCCCGCAACATAATATACGCCCCGTTTTTGCACCGCCCCATCATGCCGAAGGCGCTCGACGATTTCAAGGCCTTTATCCTGAAGGGGGACGTGGTGAGCATGGCCGTCGGCATCGTCATCGGCCTCGCCTTTCAAGCGGTGGTCACGGCCCTCGTGGCCGATCTCATCACTCCGCTCATCGGAGTGGCGGGCCACTTCGACTTCAGCTCCTGGACCTTCACCCTCCACGGGAGCACGTTCCTGCAGGGTGCCTTCCTCAACGCCGTCATCTCGTTCCTGCTCATCTCGCTGGTGGTATTCTTCGTCGTGGTCCGTCCGTACGAGGAACTGAAGAAGCGGACCACGAAGGCGGCGCCTCCCCCGGAGGTCACGACGCGGGATTGCCCCTACTGCTTCACCTCGATATCGAACAAGGCGTCCCGGTGCCCGAACTGCACCTCGGAAGTCACACCCACCGCCCCCGGGTTCGCCGGCTCCAAACCCTCCAATTAGGCGAGTTCCGTTCAGTACTGCCCGGCCAGGTTCGATAGGAGCCGGAGGGCCACGTGCTCATCTTCGGCGTAGCTCACATGACCTGGGTCGTAGACATCTAGGAAGGGCATGTGGAGGTCCGGGAAGTAGTACAGATGGTCATAGCCGAGCGCCGTATCGGAGAGCACGGAGACCAGCCCGTCGTTCGGGGCGTGGAAGATGGCCCATCCCCACGCCGGGTCGGCTTCCCCCGCATAGACGAGCCACTCGGCCCGGGGGTAGGTGAGCTTGGCGAGCGGGAAGTTGTACTTGAGTGCGGTGAGGAAGGCGGAGCCAGAGATCATCTCGGAAGCTTGGTAGCCGCTCAGGCTGACGTAGGCCCGGAGCTGGGCCACGGGTGCCCCTCCGAGCGGAGAGCCAATGAAGACCACGTTCTGAACGGTCATCGACGGGAGGCGGTCGTGCTCGAGCATGTAGAGTGCGACCAGCCCCCCCATGCTGTGCCCGACGAGGTCGAGGGTGATCGCCTGGGACCCGAAGACGCTCCGCAGACCCTTCGCCACTTCGTTTGCGACGGCTTCGATCGGGGTGTTCGTCGTCCCGAAGAAGCTGTGGTCAGCATAGAAGGTCCCTGTGCTGAGCGAGAGGGTGAAGGTGCCATAATAGGAAACGACCCCGACGTGGTAGCCTGCGTCCACGAGCTGCTGGTAGATGTCGACCCCGTAGAACCAGAACGCGACCGGGTCGACCTGGGGATCGAAGCCGTGGATGAGGATGACCCACGGGGTCGTTCCCGTCGCCGGGATAGGGAGCGGGACCGGTGGAGCTACGGGAGGGGAGACCGCCCCGCCACCAGGGACGCCCGGCATCCGCGCGGAGGCGGTGCCCACCGTGGCCATGACCACGACGAGCGCAAGAACGACCTGAAATATCGAGCCCCGCATCACAACGGACGGAGTCGCTCAGGGTATTTTAACGTAGGTGCCCGACCCAGGCGGCACCGGCTAATGGTTCAGGAGCTTGCGTCGCGATCCTCGCCCTGGAGGATCTTGTGCTCGATCGTGGCGAGGAGTTCCGAGAGGGAGGAGATGGATACACCGAGCATGAACGCCATGTCCTTCAGCCGTATCTGCCGGGGCAGGTCCCAATAGCCCGAAGCCCGGGCGA
>JAJYXQ010000079.1 GCA_021796385.1 Thermoplasmata archaeon
AGGACACCCCTTCTTCTGCAAGGCCCCTCTTTCGATGAACCGCTCCCTGGACATCACTTGAGGTACTTGACCGTGATCGGTGACGGCCCGCTGTACTCAAGGTGCTGGATCCCGGCGCAAGGATTGGGCGCCGCATAGGTGGCATTGAAGGCGGACGCCACCGGGTCCTGGACGTTCAATACCAGAACCTCAGTGGACCCCCCGGTCACATTGAGAGCGAAAGGTAGCGCGATGGTCCCACCTGTCCCCTTCAGGAATCCCGTAGAGCCTCCGCCCGACCATGATAGACTCCAATGTAACTGCGAGAGGAACGCGCTCGCATTGGGGGCGGCGGAAGGAGTGATATTGATCGATAAGAAATAGGCATGGCTCACAAAATCCTGATTGACCAGACCCACGGTAAGGTTGGTGTCAGTCGTGGTGTTGTCGTAGGCTCCGACCGATCTCTGCTCGAACACGGCTAATCCCGTAGGAGTGGCGATAGGGATGAAGGCGAAACCCGCCACCAGCACCGCGGCCGCCCCCAGTCCGAGCAGCTTTCGGGAGGTATCAAGCGGGGAAAGATCGTTCAACGGTGGAGGATGCCGCACCCCAAGAAAGAGCACGAGCAGTGCGAAGAAGATCCAGCCGGTGTAGAACAGTCCGAGCACGAGGAGCACAACCACGGCCGCTATGCTCACCCAAGTACTACGTCGACCCAAAAGCGCCCGGAATACGTGGCCTCCATCGAGCTGGCCCGCCGGGAGAAGGTTGATCGACGTGACCAGGAGCCCGACCCACCCCGCGATGGCGAGCGGGCTCAGGTTGCTGAGACCCACGGGGAAGAAGAGCCCGAGGAACCACCAGATCACCGAAGGTCCGAGCACTAAGTCCCCATACGGGATCGAAAGGAACGTCGGTCCGCAATTCGTGAGGGGAAGCACCGGCGATCGCAGGGAGAGGAAGAGCCCAGCGAGGGTCACGGGGATGGCTGCCGCGAACCCGGCGAGTGGCCCCGAGACACCGATGTCCATCAGTGCCTTCCGATTGGGGATCGGCTCCCGCAGAGAGATAAAAGCGCCGAACGTCCCGAAGATCACGAACGGTGGGGGCATGGGAAGGAAGAACGGGAGCGATGCCTCCACCTGGTGCTTGCGGGCGGTGAAATAGTGCGCGAGCTCGTGAAGGCCAAGGATGGCCATGAGCGGGGCGGCAAAAAAAACGCCGCCCCAGAGCAGGTCCGAGAGCGTGAGGCCGCTCCCCCCCTCGTAAGAGACCCAGAGGAACGCCCCTGCGAACAAAGTCGAAAGTGCGGTAAGAACCAGCATGAGCCAGTTGACCTTGCCCCCATAGGTCTTCCGCTGGGGGCGACGGACCACCTCGATCAGGTGCTCGCCATGCTCGAGGCGGATCTGAGGGATGTAGTACAGGCCCCACATCTCCCGGGCCAATTGATTGAACCGGCCCTCAAGGGCGGTGGGATCGATGTTGACGAGGAAGATCAGCGAGTAGGGGGTCGTCCGCGTCTCGTATATCGTGAAGTACCGCCCGACTAGGCTCCGGATACGGTCCAGTTCCGACAGGGGCCCCAGGGGAGGGGAGACGCTCGCCAACGGTACACCCGGTCGGGGGACTACACCGTCTCCATCTCGAAGAGGACCTTGAACCCGCGAAGCGAGTCAGTGAGCTGGTTCGCCAGCTCCATCGCCTCCTCTGTGGACACCTGACGCTTCCAGTCGTAGGTAAAGTCGTAGTTACCCTGGGTCGGGTGAAACCCGAGGCTCCGGAGGCGCTCGACGATCTCAGAAGGCGCGGAACCCTCGCTCGAAAATGTCACCCGCAGATACGTTTCCATCGCTGCTCACTCAAGGGGGAAAAACCCGGGGGGGGAATATACTTTTCGTACGCGCCTAGGCTCGGAAAGTATGACCTCTGGCGCGTTCTCATCGGGGATGCGGTTCTTCCCGAAGGTCGGGTCTCCCCCCGCCCAAACGATGGTGGGCCCTTCACTAATGGTCACAAACGGGGAAAGGGAGCGCCGAGGCCTCCTGGAACAGAGCAGAATGTCCCCAGGTAAGTTCCCGAAGGATCAGGGCGGACACGGACTTCATCGAGGCACCCCCCCCTCATGAGCGAATTGTACTTGGATCGGTTCTGACGGCTTCATACGGCGCACTGAGTCCCGTGGCGTTCCGCACAAGGACGAGCCGAGGGTTCTACGGGAGGAAGGGACGGGCGGCTAGAGTCGTCACCACGAAAGGCTCTGGGCTAGGTCATTCGACCCCGAGGAGGAGGGGCGACCGAGGCGGTCGGCCCAAAGGGTCCAGGGAACAGGGGACCCCAGGACGCCGACCACCGTTAGGTCTGAACCGCTCTCACCCTTCGGCGAACCCGGATCTCTCATCGCCCATCGGGTTTTGGGCCTCCCCGCGCGCCAACGTTTATCCGGGTCGCGAGCGAGCGGCGGCGCCGAGAACGCCGGAACCAAGAATCTCAGTAGACTGCCGCCACCCAATCGACCCCCGCATTCCTCGTCTATCCAGGAGGCCCGACACTCACGACTCTTTTCGCCCATTCATGGCGGCGGAGAGGCGGGGCGCTTCCCGGGGGCAGCATAACGGAAGGGGGGATCACGCGCTCCCGAGCGAGCCACCGAGGAAGGAAGGCCTCGTACACGAGTTGTGGCATGATCACATCGAGCATCAGACCGCTCGTGGAAACCTTCGCAGATCCTATGGCCGCGGCAAGAGTCCCACCCAGCGAATCCCGTACCGTCAGCTGACATCCCGACGGGGTCAAGCCGAACTCCACCTCGTACTCCGGCGGAGATCGCCGCGGGTCCAGCCTCACGAACGGCAGGATATCCTCCAAGGCCGAACGAAGGATATCGCGCTGACGGAACGTGGTCGCTCCGCGGAAGCGGACCCCGAGGGGACGGCGCCGCTGGCCGTCGCCGTCGATGAGACCGGCGCGGATCCTGCGGGAGGCGATCGGGAGGAGGTCGTCCCCGTAGAGCGTGCGGACCAGGAGAAGGGTCAAGGGAGCAAGACCAAGCCGTCGGCGCCACCGGTCCGCCTTGAGGGCCACCGGGAAGGTCTCCTCGCTCACGGTCAACGCCCGTACGTTCGGTTCCCGGATCGATCCCCACGGTGTGTCTAGGGGGACCACGTGCCAGTTCCGGCCCGGATGGGTCCGCACAAGATATCGTTCCAGCCGGCGACGGCGCAGGGCATAGGAACCCATTCCCGAACCCTTCCCTGGATTGGAACCGGCCAAACGGTCCGTGGTGAGCCCGATCCCGACACGCTCGGCGTACCGGAAGCTCTCCTCCAGAAGGCGCCGATGGCCGGCATGCAGCCCGTCGAAGGTGCCCCCCACCACTACGTACGGCAATCTCCTCTGGACCATGGGATTACAGGTGGGATCCGTAAAGGAGCAGGAGGACGAGGATCAGGGCGATACCGTAGAAGGCATAGGTCAGCCGCTGGCGACGCTGGAGCGCCTCGGTGCGCTTGCGGGCGCACACCGGGCCACAAGTGACATCTCCAGTGGCGATCGCCTTCCCGCACACCCGGCAGTGGGCGTGGTCCGGAACTTCGTCCACAGAACTTCCTAAGGTTCCTCTTCCTCGATCCGCTGGGCGTGGCGCTCCCGGGTGAGACGGGATATCTCCTGCACCAGCGTGAGCCAGATCCGACCCTGGCTCTGTAGGTTGGACTCCATGCGCTCAAGGATGTGGCGGCTGCGTTCGGCGAGGTCGGTCTCCATGCGATGGAGCTCCTGCCACACCTCCTCCTTCAACTTGGCCACTTCCTTGGTGGTATCACGTCCCCGTGCCGTGCCCGTCCCCTTGACCTTGTCCAGGGTCTCGATCCGGGACCAGGTCTTCTTGAGCACGGGCAAGGTCCGCTCTGCGAAGTACTTGACCCGTTCGTCCATCTCACGGACCTCGGTGCGCAGGCTCTCGACCTCCTGATGTAGATGTTCGAGCTCGGGCCCCCGGCTGTTGGCGAGCACCCGGGCGATCTCTTCTGCGATGCGACTGTCGAGGTACCGGATCATCTCTTCGCGGGACCCGTGCAGACCTTCTGAACCGACTGCGGGGACGGGCGCCGTGGGGGGTGGGTTCCTCGAGGTCGACGAGCCGCCTACGACCATCCCGGCCTTCTCGACCCGGACCACCTCACGCTCCGTCCATGGGGGAGGAGAGCCCAAGACCTGGGGAACGGGGGCCGCCTGCATCGGGGGCGTAGGGGTTGTCGGCGCGGACTTCTTCGACGCCGGTTTGCCGATGTCCTTTTCCTCGGCGATCAGCGACTCCATCTTCGAATAGATGCGCGCGATCTCCTTGCGGTGATACGGGCCATCATCGCGTTCCATCTCCCCGGAGAGGAGCCGCGCAAGTTCGGGTCCGTCAATGAGCTCCTTGAGCCGGTCCTGGCGTCCGCCATCCTTTCCGTCCGTGAGCCACTGGATCGGGTGGGAGAGACGCTTGGGCTCCTTGAGCGGTGTCGCCGTCAGGTCGACCAAGGTAACCCCCTTCTTCGCCCAGAGATCGAGGCGCCGCTTCCGCTGGTCCAGCGTCATGTTCGCATCCATGCGGAATATCGCCAGCGATAACGGAAAGGTCTTCGACACGATCGAGTAATCCACGTTCCCGGCGGGAATGTAGTAGGGAAAGACCAGAATGCCCGAAAGGGCGAGCAACGTCGTCGGGGCACGCTCCAGGAGGGAGAACACGGCCCCTGCGCTCGAGCTCCATTCCCGGGTAAGGGCTACCATCACCGGATTCTCGGCATCTCCACGTTCGTAGAGAAGGGACCGAGCGAGCTCCACCACCAGGGCGGGAGAAGGGGATGGGACCTTCGGTGCTTCGCCACCGTCAGCGCCCATCTCCTCGTACCACTTCCTCAGAAGAGTGGCGGGTTGGGGTTGCCGGATAAGGGCGGGCATGTCCAGGATGAGGGTCTTGATCCCGAGGCGTGGACGATCCTCGGTCGAGAGGAACATCCGCCCGAGGCATAGGTATCGGCCCTTCGCCGCCGTGTAAAGGAAGAGGCTCGGATAGAACGACATCCGGCGCCGGGGATCGGGGTCCCAATAGTCGCTCGTGTCGCTCAGGTTTATGGCAAGGTCACCGACAATCCGAAGACGGGGAAGGCACTCATTGTACCCTTCGAAACCTCCGCTCGGAGCGGATTGGTGCCGGGGGCTTTCCGCCTCGTTGTCCACCTGACGGCACCACGCCACACCCTTGAGGACCGATGACGATGGGGTCCCATCCTCTCCCATCACGCGTTCCCGCCTGCCGCGGCCTTCTTTTCGAGGACCCGCTCGCAGATGCGGGCGATCGGTAATGTCGTGTTGACCATGACCGGAACGCCCGTAGGGAAGCCATCCCCGGCCGACGCGTTCGGCATGTCGCTGTAGAGCAGCGGGCGGGATTCCCCGGTCGAAATGGCCGATGCGACGAGGAAGGAATCTTGGTCCACGTCGAAAAGCCCGCTCGACTGGGCGGCGACCAGGATGCTCCCCAGCCCACTGCCGTCCTTGTCTACCAGGAAATTATGCACGTCAAACGCGCTCACGAAATCCTTGGCTGTAAGCACCTGTTCGACCTCAGTGTAGAAGTCGCGGAGGAGGTCGGCCTTGGATATCGCGATGACGAGGGGTATCTTGCGTTCCCGGACGTACCGGATGACACCCCGCGCCAAGTTCACCTGCTGGGAGCTCTCCTTGAGCGAGCCCAGCTGAGGGCTCAGGAGCAACACGATCCCGTCCGCGTCGGATGTGAAACGGCCCATGAGGGTCAGACCGTGACGCCACAACTCTTGGCGGTCAGCGGGCCAAGTGTCGTACTGAGGGATCACGACGCATTTCTCCCGGGGCACCTCGTCCTCGGGCGTTCGGATCCAGAGCCGGTCGTAGGTGAAGTAGTCGGAAATGATCCCGCCCGCCTCGTCCACGGTGTGAAGCTCCATGGGGCGCACGTTGCCTGACTGGTCCCGCACACCATAATTGAAGTAAAGCTTCATGTCGACGAACTGATTGTACTTCGTGGGAAGGGGGTACTTCGTGAGGATCCCCTGGTCCTCTCGGTTCGCGCTCAGCTCAACGAAGAGCCGGGTGGGGTCCTCCCCGGGTCGACTCACGTAGTGGCGGACCGTGGTCTCCATCTCCGCCGACGGGTTCGTGGGGTCCACGGTCTCATAGGTGGTCTCCTCCATCACCACCTCCCGGTTGATGTCGCCGAACACGGGGAGAAGGGTCGACTTCCGGGCCGGGATGTAGGTGATGGGAAGATTCAAGCCAAAGTGTCCCGAAAGGTAGCGGAAGTACGTGGTCTTCCCGGACGATGGGATCCCCACCACGGCGATCTTGGTAGTGAACTGGGGGGGCGGAGCCACCTTGCGTGGGGGGGTTGGGGGAGGGGCCTCGGTTGGGGGTTCGGGGGCCTTTGTGGTCTTGGTCGCCCGAACCGTCGGGGCGCCTTCTTTTCGCTTGACGACCTTCTTGACGGACTTGCCAGCGCCGGGTGGAGGGGCCATACGGTTAGTCAAATACGGCGGGACTTATTAGGGTGGCGCGTTCCGCACCCCGAATCCGCCTAGATAAGCCGCGTTCCGAACCGTACCGGAACAGGTCGGATACCATCGGAGGAAAACTCTTCAGCGCATCTCGGAGAGGGCGACTTCCACGAAGGACAAGAAGGCTTGGATGTCCGGGTCCCGGCGGGTGTCCTCGATCCGGGCGTCCTGAAGCAGTCCAAAGATCTCCTCGACCAGTTTCTCGTGTTCCATCGCCCCTCCGCTCCGGATGGCGGCGTACGTCCGTTTCAGGTCCAGCACCTTTTCGAACATGGAGTCAAGGTGGTCTCGGAGCGGGGCGTTCTGATCACCGACCTTCGCCCGCGCCCGCTCGAAGATCTCGACCAGGCTCTGGACCTGACGGTCTCCACCCACCTTCGCGTGCAACAGGGCAAGACGGCGGTACATCTGGGGCTTTTCCGAGTCGGGGAGCGTTGCGGCTTCGATCCATGCCTCGGTCAGATACCGCGCAGCTTCCGTGCCGTCGCCCTTGGCATACGATATCCGGGCCATCCAGTACGAACGCGTGAACGGATGGATCACCGACGCGTTCCGTTGGAGCACCACTTCGGCTCGCGCCCAATCCTGCGCCATGAAGGCGCTGGCCACTTCGCTCAACGGGCCAAACCGCTCCCGCATCTCCGAGGATATCTCACCGTCCTGAGCTACCGCAACGTCGAAATCCGCCCCCTCGGTGGGTGTCGCTCCGGGTTCGGTCTTCTTGGCCGTGCTCAGGTGCTCAACCAAGCCATATTGGCTCGTGTTCCGGAGGGCATGGGCGACCTCCGCGGCGTGCTGGGCCAGATCCTCGCTCGAGAGGGATGAGAATTGACCCGAATCCTCGAAGGGAACGTCGAGGAACGCGTTGATCATCCGAGTGTATAGCTCCTCCCCGGTCATGACCTCCCGGTAGGAGGCCTTTGAATCCGAGGAAACCTGGGTGGCCCGCGAAGAGAACGCGGATAGCAAGGTCTGCATCATCGCCGCATCGACGCCCTTGTCCTTCTCCGCTCCACTGCCGATGCCGATGATCTGAAGCCGCAGTGCGGTATCCCCCCGCACGATGTACTCGACCAGGTCCCGGGAACCCCGTTGGACCGGGGACTGGGGCAGTTCGGGTCCGAGGCGGAAGTAGCGGGACATGTTGTCCCACCCATCGGTCACGAGTACCAAGTTCCCGACGATTGGGCCCCCGGGTCCCAGACGGAGGAGGTCGGCCCCAAGACCCAAAGCGTCCCATATCGCCGACTTCCCCGTGGGCACGGTGTTCTGCTCGATCTCGGCCATCGTCGGTAGCTTCTGCGACAAGGGAAAGAGCACTCGGGTCGTGGAATTGAATACGACCATGCCAAAAAAGGCGTGCTGCGACGCCACCTCTTCTAGGATTTTGCCGACCGCTTCCCGGGCGACCTCGATCTTCCGCCGTGGCGCGCCGCTGATCGGGGCCAGCATGCTCTTGGAAGTATCGAGCACGAGCACGTGACGCGGCACATCGACCGGGCTACGAACCGGAGGCGGAGGACCCATCATGCCTGTGCCTTGACCACTGCGAGATGGAGACGATCACATTGCCGACGGAAGTAGCCCGGGTCCCCACCGTAGTTTTCGTGGAGGTAAGTTCCCAACTCTTCCTCCGGGAGGTTGGCGTCTACGAGCGGAGAGAACATGCACGGGAAGATGATGAGGCGTTGCCCCTCAATGATCGCGCGCTCCGACTCTTCCTGGCCGCAGAAGGGACATCGGAGCTTCTGCACGGCGTCAGGCACGACGGCGGGAACACGTCTCACCATATAAGACCTAGCTCCCCAATGGTCCACACCGCTTCCCCGAGACGCTCCGCTCGGCGGAGATTTCCTCGAACTGGGACCCGCTCCCCGACTCGGCCTCGATCGCCCATGTCCAAGAGGATTTTCTTCACCGCGAGGAGAATCCCTCTCCCGAGTTCCCGGTGATCTCTGGCCCCAGCTTGAGCGCGTTCCGGGCTTCAACACTGGCCCTTCGGGACTTGGACCGCTGTCGGTGCATCTCGTCAAGCTTGGCACGCAAGTTCCGAACGGTGCTCATGAGGGCATTCACCGCCTCGGAAGGCGATGGCTGCTTCTTCACGAGTTCCGCCAGGGTCTTCTCGTCCTTGGCCAGTTGCTCTCGGGTGCGGCTTAGGAATTGCTGGAGGTTCTTGTCCACTTCCTCATACTGCGTGATGACGTCCGAGGCCCACTTCTGGAATGCGTCCTCTCGCGCGGCGATGGCATGCTCTCGGGTCTGCAACTGG
>JAJYXQ010000068.1 GCA_021796385.1 Thermoplasmata archaeon
TCCCACGTCCATGAACGGCCGGGCCGGGGGAAGGCTGACCGTCAACCCGAGTCCCAGCGCAGGGTCGACCGTGTAGGGGAGGACAGGGCTCGGGGTCGTCTTCCCGTTCGAATCCGTGACCGAGACGGAGACGGTGAACGGGCTCCCGGTTGCCGATGTCGGGGTGCATGTGAGGGTGGGGAGGTTGGTGGCCCCGCAACCCAGGTTCGCGGACGAGACAGACCAAGCGTAGACATCTCCCCCCGAACCTCCCGAGACGGTGCTCGAGAACGTCACCGTCTCACCCACGTCCGCGGAGGCCGGTGTACCCGGGCTGATGCCGACAATAGGATCGGTGTAGACTGTGAAGGGTGTCGTCGTGCTGGTGGCCACGACACCGTTCGAGTCCGCCACGGCAAGGCTGACCGCATACGTGCCCGCAGCACTGGGCGTACAGACTACCTGGACACTGGTCCCCGTGACGGATTCCGCGCCACATCCGAGGCCGGCCGCCAAGTTGAGGGGGGACGCGGAATATCCTCCGGACCCAAACGATGCGGTCGATGTGAAGGTGACGCCCATCCCGACATCCGCGGCGGCCAAAGTGCTGGTCGGCTGGGAAAGGGTCGGGTCGGCCAGGACCGCCAAGCTGAAGCCCGAAGATGGGGCCGACACCCCGTTCGAATCCCTGGCGGTGACACCGACGGTGAAGGGATTCCCGACCGTCGAGGTGGGCGTGCAGGAGAGCCGTGCGGTATCCACCGTGTTGCACCCGGGAGGAAGACCGGTCCATGAGTAAGAGAACGTCCCGGTGCCCCCCGACATGGCCACGGAGAACACGTCGGTCTGGCCGACGTCCACGGAACTCGCCGTGCCGGTGAAGCTCGCCACCGTCGGATCAGCGTAGATACGGAGGGTCGTGGTCGGGGCCACGACGGTGAAGTTGTTCGAGTCGGTCACGGAAACACCGACCGGGAAGCTCCCGGTCGATGAGGACGGTTGGCAGGTTATCGATGAGCGGTCGGCGCTCGGGCACTCGGTCGGCAATCCCGTCCAAACGTAGGAAAAAGTACCGGTGCCTCCGGTCGGGGACACCGATAACGTGGCGACCTGGCCCCAGTCGACGGAAGAGGGGGTGAGAAGAGGCGCATTCGCTGCCGGGTCCGGGTACACGGTCACATCGATGGATGTGGACACCGTGGTTCCCAGCACGTCTTGTACGGTGAAGGTGACCGTGTATGTTCCCACACTGGTCGCCAGGCAAGCCCCGGAGATGAGGGTGTGACCCAGAGGATCGACCGAACAACTCATGCCCGTGGGAGGAGAGAGCGAGACCGTGAGCTGGTCGCCGCCTGCTCCTTGACCAAGGAGGGGAGCCGAGAAGAGGATGGATTGGCCCACATCTAAGCTGGAAGGCGGAAACTGGATGGGAGCAGACAGGGTTGGGATCACGTCCAGAGCCGCCGCATAGTTGCTCACCACGTAGATGTCCCCATTTCCATTGTCATACGCCACACCAATAGGGGTCCTCCCCACGGTGACCGTGGCCACGACCGTTCTCGTTACTCCAGAAATGACGCTCAGATTCTGCGAGTTAGAGTTCGCCACGTAGACATCCCCGTTCCCACTGTCGTATGCTACGTACTGGGGAGACGATCCCACCGGGACAGTGGCTATCACTGAGTTCGTCACCCCGGAGATCACACTCACATCATTTGAATTAGAGTTCGATACGTAGACGTACCCGTTACCGCTGTCATAGGCTGCTCCATCGGGGTTCGCCCCCACCGGGATCGTGGCCACCACCGCATTCGTCGCTTCAGAGATCACGCTCACCGTGCTCGAAACCGAGTTCACCACATAGATGTTCCCGTTCCCAGTGTCATACGTTCCTCCCAAGGGGTTCGCTCCCACGGGGACCGTGGCCACCACCGCATTCGTCGCTTCAGAGATCACGCTCACCGAGTTAGCACCTGCGTTCACCACATAGACATCCCCGTTCCCGCGGTCATACACAACACCAACCGGAGCCACCCCCACCGGGATCGTGGCGACCACCGTGTTCGTCGCCCCGGAGATCACGCTCACTTCATTCGAACCAGTGTCCGCCACGTAGATGTCGGCGTCTCCGCTGTCGTATGCCACTCCGTCCGGGCTTGTCCCCACCGGGATTGAGGCCACCACCATGTTTGTAACCCCAGAGATCACGCTCATGTTGTTCGTGCCCGTGTCAGTCACGTAGATGTCCCCATTGTCCCGATCGAAGGCAACACAGCTGGGAGACGTACCAACCCCCACCGTGATCGACTGTACACCGGTCACAGCAAGTGCCCGAAGCTCAGGGACCATCGATTGAACCTCCAACAATGTCGAGATCACGCTCACAAAATTCGAACCTGAGTCCGTCACATACACTTCCCCGTTCCCACTGTCATACCCCACACCGATGGGGGCCGCCCCCACCGGGAGCGTCGCTACCACCGAATTCGTCACCCCGGAGATGACAGTAACGTTATCAGAGTCAAAATTCGCCACATAGAGATCGCCGTTCCCACTGTCATATCCCACGCCGCGGGGGAACAACCCCACTGGGGTGGTGGCGACCACCGTGTTCGTCACTCCAGAGATCACACTCACATTGAACGATTGTTCATTTGCGACATAGACGTATCCGTTCCCGCCATCATACGCCACGCCAACGGGGTTCACCCCTACCTTGATGTTGGCGACCACCGTGTTCGTCACCCCAGAGATCACGCTCACATTGTTCGTATAGAAGTTCGCCACGTAGATGTTCCCATTCCCACCGTCGTACGCACCGCCAAAGGGGTACGTCCCGACCGGAATGGTAGCTATCACCGTGTTTGTCGCCCCGGAGATCACGCTCACATTGTTCGCATAGGAGTTCGCCACGTAGAGATCCCCGTTCGCGCTGTCGTACACCACGGCATTGGGGGAAGACCCCACTGGGACGATGGCCATCACGGTGTTTGTCGCCCCGGAGATCACGCTTACACTGTTCGAATTAGAGTTTGTCACGTAGACATCCCCGTTCCCACTGTCGTATGCCAAGGCCGTGGGAACTGAACCCACCGGGACATTGGCTATCACCGAGTCCGTCGATTCGGATATCACGCTCACATTGTTTAAGTTGACAACCGTCACATAGATGTCCCCATTCCCGTTATCGTACGCGACATTCTCCGGAGAACTTCCAACATCTATTTGAGAGATCACGCCACCGGAGTCGTACGTCACGGGACTTGTGGACGCCGGCATTAAGGGAGCATCTACAGCTGGGTTTCCAATAGGCTGATCTGAAGGTGTCGTGCCTCCATTTGCATCCACAAAGGAAGGCGCAGTAAGGCGGGAAGACCCAGTAGAATGACTGGCACCCAAAGCGGTGTTCGAAGTGCTCAGAGACGCGGAAGAAGAGGGGGGCGAGTGTGCTGAGGAAAACCCGGATGCGGTCGACACCGGGAAAGGGATGGGAGAGCTTGTCGCTAGCTTTCCCGTCGACGACGCACCCACCGAACTCCGCGATGGTTCCACCGATGCGGCGTTCCCTTTCCAACCGCTCTCGGCAGGTGTTGCCGGAGAGGGACTCGTCCCCCGTACCGATGGAGAGACCCCAGCCGTGACCAGGAGAGGAGATAGGGTAAGGAGGACCAGAAGGAACAGTGCTAGGACCGTTCGTTGGATTCGTTGAGCGGGCAAGCCACGTTTTCCAGAAAGCTGAGGGATTGATTGCCGAATGCGATCATAGAATTCTTCTTTGGCGGGTGATAGAGGGTCCATACAAATCCGCATGAAATCTAGCCTAAAAAGGCGTTGGCAGTATTGTACAGAAGTGAAACTGACAATTACATACGATTACACCATATAAACGTAGTTAATGTGTCTGCATCCCGGCAATATCTCTCCACGCGCACGCTGACTGAGGAACGATTCCCGAACTTGCTCGCTCCCGTTCGATCTGTTGGCAAACTTCTCACGAAGACATTCTCTTGAAGGACGGGAGGACCGCTTTGGGCGGAATGGGCTTAACACCCTCTGTGAGGTACATGACCCGCGATATCGCCCATAACGTCGGGTCGACGAGATGGCAATTTTGTTCCATCAATGGGCTCGATCTCGAAGTGCGAACATGAAACGTGAGACCTAGAGTGACGAGCCCAGAGACCCGCGGGCGGACCGTATGGGGCGATCATGTATTGCGATCGATCCGAAAGGGACGGATCAGCGAGGTCTGCGGTTTTGGGTGCCCGGCTACCTTACCATTGAACCCCACCGAAAAGCGCTATTCGTTGATGTGCATGAGGCCAGAGCATGGACGGGGAGAGCGGAGAGGCCATCGAAGCCCGGAACCTGCTCCTTCGACTTGATGTGATCGACCCGAGCCGCTTCGCGATCGCCGGAAGTTATGTCCGCTTCGATGAGCGTTCCCGGAACAACCTCAAAGATATTCGGCAACGCATCGCGAGCGAGATAGCCACACCCGCACCTGCGCCCTGCAACATCCTCATTTGGGGGGCTCCAGGGAGTGGGAAGAGCTTTCTCATTCAGGAGTTCGCCAAGGAACTTGGGCCCCGTGTGCGATATGTCGAACTGAACCTGGCTCAGCTCGATAGGAAAGCCTTCCAGGATGGCCTCGATGCCGCGTCGAAGTCCGACCGTCCTATGCTCTGCCTCGTGGACGAGGTGGATGCCAAATCCGGAGAGCCTTGGGCCTACGAACTGCTGCTACCGTATCTTGAGCCCCCTGCGCCTCCACGGAATCCCATCGTGTACTGCTTGGTGGGGAGTGGCGGGAAGAGCCTTGACGAGATGCAGGAACGCATACGCCAACGATCGAAGGGAACCGACCTCCTGAGCCGTGTACCACGGGGAAACAAGTTCATGATCGACCCCCTTGGCATCGGAGATCGCATACTGGTCTCCGCCCTCCAGTTGCGGGACCGAGCGTGGGAGGCCGGGAAGAAGGTCCGGGAGATCGAAAAGATGGCGCTCTTGTACGTGGCGGTGCAGCCCGGGCTATCGAGCCCTCGCCAGCTTCGGGGTCTCGCCCTCCAGTGCTCCCAACGGATACCGGTTGGAGAGGACCGGATCCGGTATGACCACCTTTTCCCAGCCGGGGACCCGGAGAACAAGGAATTCTGGGAACGGGTCGGAAAGTTCCGGGAGGGCCTTTCCGGTGCTTTCATCCCGATCACGGGTCCGCCGCCGGCCGAACCTAGCCCCTCACATGCGGCCCCGGAAACGTCGTCCACACTGAGGAACCCGGCCCCGGACCTTCATCGGATCGCCGTGTTGCCCTTGACCAACATCAGCCCCGACCCCAAGGACGAGTACATCGCCGACGGGTTGACCGAAGAGATCGTATCGGTCCTTTCGAGGGTGGGCGGGTTGAGGGTGATCTCCCGAACATCGATCGGCCAGTATAAAGGCACGACGAAATCGGCCATGGAGATAGGGAGGGAGCTCAGCGTCGGTTCGATCTTGGAAGGCAGCGTTCGGAAATCGGGAAACCGGGTCCGGATCAGCTTACAGCTCATTGACGCATCCTCCGACGAGCATCGGTGGGCCCAGACCTTCGACCGCACGCTCGAGGACATTTTTGCGGTCCAAGCAGAGGTTGCCGAGCAGACCGCCCAACGCCTCCAAGTGGAGGTCCTCAGCTCAGAGAAGAAGTCCATCCGGAAGGAGCCGACCCAGGATACCGAGGCGTATGTCCTCTACCTTCAAGGAGTCCGCGCGAACATCAAATGGCGGGAGACCCAAGAACCGAGCGACGAAAGGAAAGCCGCGGGATTCTTCGAAGAGGCGATGGCGAAGGACCCGAGCTTTTCCTTGGCCTACGCGTCCTTGGCCAACCTCCTGCTCGAATCGGGAGGGATGGTGCGGTCTATGAAGGACGTGCTGCCCCGCGTGCGGGAGTTGGTCGCAAGAGCCTTGGAACTGGACCCCGACTCTGCGGAGGCTCATGCTGCGCGGGGAAATCTTGCCATGCAGGCCGATCAGGACTGGGCCGGTGCGGAGGCCGAGTTCCAGCGGGCCTTATCCCTCAATCCCAGCAATGTGACCGTCCACTTGTGGTACTACTTGCTCCTCTTGGCGTTACAGCGATTTGATGAGGCCCGGATCGAAGCCCGGGCAGCCCTGGACCTAGACCCCTTGACATTCTATCCGAAGGTACTCGTGTTCCTTGTGGAGATGCAATCGGGCAACCTTTCGGGTGCGATCTCCGAAGTGGAGAAGCTCAGGACATTCTTCGGGAAGTCGCCCTTCCTCCGGTATCTCCAAGCGTGGTGCTGCGCCCGGGTCGGCCACCGTGAGGAAGGGCTTCGCCTCATCGCCGACCAGAAGGGGTCCCCACAACTCTTCATTCGAAGGTACTTCGCTCCCGTCTTTGCCCTCTTGGGCGATTCGGAAGAATCCACCCGGTTGCTCCGGGATTGGGCAAGCGGTAGCCTTTCAGGCTACATCCCCCTGTATGAGGTCGCCCGATGGTACGCCCAGACGGGCCAGATGGAGAAGGCCATGGAACTCTTGGAACGGGACGTACGCGAGGGAGACAAGGGGTTCTGGGTCTCCTACTTTTACGAGGAATTCGATCCCCTGAGGGGCGATCCCCGATTCCTCGAGCTTCTACAGAAGATGAAGCTCCCGACGGTACCTCCCCGGAAGGACCCACCATCCCAGATCATTTCCCTCCCCTGGGACCTACCTAGCGGGGCTTGAAGGCCGAAGTTCTGCCCGAAATTTCGAAGGTTCTTCGAACCCATCGTGCAGCGGCAGCCCCGAGGGTTCGATCGCCGCGGAGAGACGAGGACCCCACCGCTCCGACATAGCCCGGTTTGCCCGTGGATCTCCCCCTGTCGGGAAGCATTTAATAGCGGCCAAAGTGTGCATATGGATGACGCCGTATGGTCCGGGTGGTCCTCGATTCATGGATGGCCGAATTCGGCACCCCGAAGGAGGTGGCCTTGGAAGCCCCGAGCATCGGCGCTCTGCTCGACGCTCTTGAGCAGAAGTACCCACGGCTCCGGTTCCGACTCCGGGACGAGACCGGGTCTCCCCGTCGTTTCATCCGGTTCTTCGTGGACGGCGAGGTGGTCGAGCCGACCCATGTGATGAGAACGCCCCTTCGGGACGGCCAGACCGTTGACATTCTCCATTCTATCGCCGGTGGCTGAGAAGGCGCGGGCGAACAAGGGAGAGCAGAACCATGGCCGAAAAGAAGGTACGGATCCTCTTGGGGACCCGCAAAGGAGCCTACATCGTCGAAAGCAACACCCAACGCAAGTCCTGGAAAGTGGGAAAGGTACTGAATGCGGGCGATGAAGTGTACCATGTCACGGCGGACCCGCGCCACCCAGGTCACCTCTATTCGGCGGTGAACAGTTGGATGTTCGGTCCCATGATCAACCGATCGAAGGATTGGGGGCGCACCTGGCAGGAGGTAGCGACCCCGCTCATGCCGGTCTCAAAGGCGCGCAATCCGTCCTTCGATCTGGTGAATGGGGAGATCCATCGACCGAAGCACGCCCTCACCAACCTCTGGCACATCGAGCCGGGTCACCCGGAGGAACCGGAGACATTGTTCGCCGGGGCCGATCCTCACATGCTCTTCCGCAGCGACGACCTGGCGAAGAGCTGGTCCCCAGTGACCTCCATCAACGAGCACGGAACGAAGAAGGACTGGGGCCCGGGCGCAGGGGGCCCGTGCCTCCATACCATCATCGTTGATCCCACCAACCACCGCAGGATGTACGTCGGCCTATCGGCCGCGGGGACGTTCCGCTCGGAGGATGGGGGCGAAACATGGCGGGCGGTCAATAAGGGAGTGGAGACCCCCTTCCAACCGACCAAGTACCCCGAGGTCGGACAGTGCGTCCACCACGTGGTCCTCGACGCGGCCGACCCCGAGACAGCCTACCGTCAGGACCACGGGGGGATGTACGTGAGCCATGACGGGATGCGGAGTTGGGACCGGATCGGCAAGTTCTTCGACGATGACTTCGGGTTCGCGGTCGCTTCCGCCCGTTCTTTGCCCGGGCGGGCGTACTTCATTCCCTTGGAAGGCCGGTCCCGCGTGACCACCCAAGGCGGGCTCCAAGTGTTCGAATGGAACGACGAGCGCAAGAAGTGGCGGGCGCTCATGTCCCCCAAAGCCTTCCCCGGACATTTCGGGGTCCACCGGGAAGGGATGAACACGGACCCGCTCGACCCCGCGGGCATCTATGTCGGCACGACCACAGGCCAGCTCATCTACAGTCCGGACGCCGGGAAGACCTGGCGACAGGTTCCCTATCAGTTCCCCGGCATCCACTCGGTGTCGGTAACGGTGGGCTGACCCCGGAGCGGCTCAGGCCTTCTGGCCCGCCATGGGCAGGCTCAGTGGCCCAGCGAGGGTCCCGTCCGTCCGGAAAAAGGGTTTCCGGTTCCGGACGACCGCCTCGAAGCTGGGGATGAGCTCCTCGGGAGACGCCCCACGACGAAGGGCCGGAAGCATCTCCACGAGCCCATCGTTGGTCATGAGGCATCCTTTGAGGGCCCCGTACGAAGTGAGGCGGATCCGGAAGCACCCGGCGCAGAATTCGGGGTTGTTGATCGGCCGGACGATCTCGTAGACGAGCGGATGGTCCCCGACCGGCACCGTATACCTGGGGCGGTGGTGCAAGGGGTTTTCCTCCACCCGGACCGCCCTCCGGGCGGCCTCCCGGTCGATCCCCGCGAGCTCGGCGTGTAGGCTCTCGAACGTTTGCAGGTCGACCCGGCCCCGCACGTTCTCGAACTCGATGAACTGGATGGTCGCCCCGACCTCCTCGGCGATGGCTTGGATGGCCCGGACCTCCTCCTCCTGCTCCGTGATACCGGCAAGAACCACCACGTTGAGCTTGAGCGGGTGGAGCCCCGCCTTCCATGCGGCCCGGATGCCCTCTATAACACGGGGGAGAGAAGGGGCACCCGTGAGGGAGCGGTACGTCTCCGGGAGGGCGCTGGGCAGGCTGATGTTGACCCGTTGGAGGCCGGCCTCCTTGAGTGCGCTAGCGATCGGGGCCAGTCGGATACCGTTCGTGGTCATCGATAGTTCTTCAACGTGAGGAGATATCCTTCGGA
Organism: Thermoplasmata archaeon; assembly: GCA_021796385.1. Classification (GTDB taxonomy): domain Archaea; phylum Thermoplasmatota; class Thermoplasmata; order Lutacidiplasmatales; family UBA184; genus JAJYEA01. The sequence continues at coordinate 9,103 of JAJYXQ010000068.1, forward strand.
CGATCTCGACAATGTCGGATCGTAGGGTAGGTTCTCCCCCCGTGAGCTTGACACGACGGACCCCCACCGCCTTCGATGCGATGACGCAGCGTTCGATCTCTTCCGGGGAGAGCTCGAGGTCGGAGGGAGGCTGTCCCTCCATATGGCAGAACACGCAGGCAAGGTTGCAGCGCTGGGTCAAGGATACCCGGAGGTCCTCCGTCTCCCGGCCAAAAGCATCCTGCATCCCTACGCCCCTCCCAAGAACAAGGCCCTGCGGGCGTAAATACTCTCACCCTGGCGCAAGTGCCGCTTTGCAGGCGGAAGGATCGCGTATCCGTTCGCCGGATGTAGGCTGGTGATGAAGTGCGAGCCATGGAACGTGCTCCGGGCGGTTTCCCCTTGGATGCGCAATGGGACCACCGTCGAGAAACCGTGGCCGTGGAGGGGCGTGTCCCGGGCCATCCGGACACGAACCCGAGAGGTTCCATCCCCCGGAAGGTGGGAGAGCTTTCGGACCGCGGGCACGAGCAACCAAAGCGCATTCGATAGGCAACTCGCCGGATGTCCCGGCATGCCCAGGATGACCTTGCCTCCGGACTCGGCGGCGATGGTCGGCATCCCCGGCCGGACCTTGACGCCATGGAAGAGCACGGTCCCCACTCGTGGGAGGACGGTGTGAAGGAGGTCTCTCTCCCCGACCGAGCTCCCACCGGAGACCACCACCATATCCGAGGCGGCGAGGGCCCGTCGAAGAGCCCTCTCAAGGACCGAAGCGACGTCCCGGACGGGAGGTAGGACCTTCGGGACCCCGCCGTTCGGCTCGATCAGGGCCGAGAGCGCTGCCGAATTGGCCTCGAATACCTTACCGTAAGGAAGGGGCTCAGGACCCGGTGGCCGAAGCTCGTTCCCGCTCGAAAGAACACCGACTACGGGCCGGGCATAGACCCGGACCTGGCCATATCCCGCGAGGGAGAGGAGACCGATCAGGGCAGGAGTGAGGGGGGTGCCCTGCGTGACGATCCGGGTCCCCGAGGCAAGGTCACCGCCCGCCGGGTCTACATTCTCTCCGGGGACCACGTTAAGGGAAAATTGGATGCTCCGACCCGTGGCGTCCACGTTCTCGAACATCTCGACAGCGTCGGCCCCATGGGGAACCGGGGCACCCGTAGCGATGGCCACGGTCTCTCCCGCGGCGAGCGCCCTGGGAAAGCACTCACCGGCATGGATGGCCCCGACCATCCGCAGGTTGACCGGCCGGGTGGCCGAGACACCCTTAAGGTCCCGGGTGCGGACGGCATAGCCGTCGACGTGGGAGCATGGAAAGGCGGGGACCGGCACGCGGGAGGTCACATCCTCCGCAGCGACTCGTCCGGCCGCCGTCGGAACGGCCAGGAGTTCGGTCCGTTCGACCGGCCGGATGCGGGAAAGGACGGCCCGCAGGGCTTCCGGGACCGAGGTGCGCGGGTCGAGACGATGCATCTCCATCCGTTCACACCTTCCGGAGCTCGGATACCAGATGGGGAGCGAAGGGCAAGATGATCTGCTCGATCGCTAGTTGACAGGCTTTGGGCGAGCCGGGCAGGGCGAATACCGGGCGCCGATCCACGAGGTAGAGCGCACTGCGCGACATCAGCGAGAGGATGCCCACCTGATCGTAGCTCAGGGTCCGGAAACGCTCGCCGAAACCATCGACCTTCCGACCGCCCATTTGTTCGAGGGCATCGATGGTGACGTCCCGGGGGCTGAACCCCGTCCCTCCGGACGTCACGATGGCTTCGACCTCTTGGGTCGATATCCAACCCCGCACCGCGTCTTGGATCGCGGGGATCGAGTTCGCACAGAGCCCGGAGCGAACGACATGGTGACCGGCCTTTTCGATGGCCGCCCGGAGGATCGCACCCGAGGCATCCTCATCGGCGGTACGGCTATCCGTTGTGGTCAGGACCCCGAAACCGAGAGGACCATCCCGGTGGACGTGTGGTTGAACGTGGCCTGGCATGGCTCATCCTGCGGGAAGAGGCGTTCCCCGAGTCTCGGGGGCCAAGGTCCAGGTCAGGACGAACGCCGCGAGCGCGACAGCCCCATAGAGGGCAAAGAGGGCGTGCGTGCTCCCCAGAAGGGGGGAAAGGAGGAGGGGTACGACCAAGACGCCGACTGAGGCGCCGACACGGCTCATGGTCAGGGCGAACCCGCTCCCGGTCGCCCGGAGGGCCGTGGGGAAAAGCTCCGGGGGATAGACGAACTCCAAGATACCGGGGCCCACCCCGACCCCGGTGGTCACTACGAACAAGAGGAAAAGGAGCACGGTGGCCGAGCTGAACGGGACGACGGCAGCCACCAGAAGGCCCGCCGCCATCGCGGCGAACCCCGAGAGCTGAAGCACACGACGGCCGAGGACGTCCACGAGCTTGAGGCCGGCGATGGTGCCGGCCAGCTCGCCCGTGTAGAGCAGAGCCGACAAGGTGAGGGCTTGGCTCCCTCGCAAATGGCCGAAGGCCACGAGGAGCACGGGGAGGAACAGGCTGACACCGTATTGGACGACGTCGAAGAGAAACCAAAAGCCGGCGGCGTAAGCGGTCCCCCGACGTACCCCGGGGGTCGCAAGGAGGGCCACGGAGGACCGCTTCCGGCGGTCTGCAAGGGAGAGCCGGGCCATGTGCTCTCCCCACGCATCGGATTCGGATATCCGGCTCCGGAGGATGATGACCACGGATGCTGGTGCGACGACGGCGAGGAGGAGGATGGGGATGGCCAGGGTGCCGAGCGGGAAGAGCACGGCGCTGAGCAAGTAGGAAGTCAGCGCGCCGGAGGTCCACGCCACCCCGAGGAGGGCCACTTGACGTCCCCGGACGTTCCGACCTGAGGTCTCTGAGAGGAGCACGGAGGTTAGCGGATAGTTCCCCCCGATACCTATCCCGAGCACGAACCGGAAGAGGGCGAGCAACAAGAGGGAGGGGGCCAAGGCACAGGCGATGGGGACGGCGATGAAGAACCCGATGTCCCACAGGAGTACCCGGCGGCGCCCGAAGAGGTCGCCCAGATGCCCGAGGACCAGTCCTCCGACAAGGTTCCCGAGGATCGCAGACACCGAGAGGAGGCCGAGGAGCCACCCCGAAAGGGCCACCCCGTTCTCGGTCAGGATGAGCAGGATCGGAGCGATAACGATGAGGTTGTAGCCGTCCACGAACGCGCTCGAGAAGAGCAGCCGCACGGAGCGCGCGTAGCTCCCGGGAACGGACACGCCATCCTGAGGCTCCCGGTCATAAATAACGTCACGGTAGCCGGTGACGGACGAGCCAGCGAGGTCGTTCAGGTAGGGGATTTCGTCTTTCGAACGACCCGGAGGTTCTGGATGGAGGTCGCGGGGTACTCCCCCTTCGTATCCTTTTCCACGGTCTTCACGATGTCCCACAGGGTGAGGAGGGCCACCGACGCTCCGAGAAGGGCTTCCATCTCGACGCCTGTTTGCCATGTCGCCTCGGCTGTCGCCTCCACATGGACCCCCTGGGGTGTCGGGTGGATCCGGACGCTCGAGCCGGTCAGGGGGACCATGTGGCAATGGGGGATGAGGTCCGATGTACGTTTCATGGCCATCATCCCCGCCGTCGCTGCGATATCGATAGCATTCCCCTTGGGAGTACGGGAACGCAGCAGGGCGCGTCCCGGGGGGCTGAGGGCAAGGTCTCCCTCGACTACGGCGATCCGGTGGGTCAGGGGTTTACGATCGATCTTGCGTTGGCTGAACGTGGACGAATCCGTCGAACGCTTCATGCGCTCCTCCGGCCAGATATAGGTAATGGGCGGGTCCTAAGGGTCCGGTCCATCCGTTCAGGCCTCGCTCGACGTGGAATTCGATGAACGAGCGCCGACATTGCCTGGGCGATCGAGGAGCCTTAGGTAGAGCCGGAAGAGCTCTTCCTGGGCAATGAGGGCGGCGCCGACGAGCGCGACCTGGAATGCCGAGAGATACCAGATATTGACAAAGAGCGGATTCCCCGACGCTGCGCCCCCCCGCGTCAAGAAACCGTACTCGATGGTTCCAGTGATCGCCGCCGAACAGCACGCCCCAAGGGTCGCCATGCCGAAGGCGGCCGGGACCCAGCCCATGAGAAACGAGGCGGTTCCGGTGCTTCGGACGACATGGGCGCGACGCTCGCGGATCCAGCCGAGAGCGAGCAGCACGGCCGTGGTCAGGCTGATCCCCACCCCCAGGGACATGAAGAGCATCGTGAGGGTCGGGAGGATCGGAAGGACAACGATCACCCCCGGAAGGCTGACCTCAACCAAGGGATACGCCCAGTTCACGGGCGAAAGGGAAGAGGGGGCGAAGTAAACCGCATAAGTCACGGGTGTGGTCAGGAAGTCCAACATCTCACCCACGTTCATCGCGATGAGGAGATATGCCAAGGAGATGCCGAGCACCATCGCATGACGCCGGCGGTTCCGCAACAGCGACCGGGTGGCGGCGAGGTCGAGCGGTCCCAGGGCGGTCCGCAAGCGATGTAAAATACTCCGGTCCCATGCCATGGTGTGGTATGGACCACGAGCGCGGCCCCCTATATAGCCGTGGAGGAAAGCCCCCGGTGAACCGGGGGTGAGTGGTCCCCGGGCGCCCCCGTGCCGAACGAGGTTCCTCCCCTTCCGGAGTGGTTGGCCCCGCCTCCCGATGCCGTTCCCTGCCCCGAGGTCGGACCAGTCCCCCCCATCCTTTGGAAGAAACCGGTTGCATTCGGGATGTATGCGGCCACCGTGTTCATTGCCGTGACCCTGGTCACCGGGAACGCCTTTTTCCCGGGAGAATGGGGTGGGCTGGGTCAATTGTTCTTCCTCGTCTGGGTGGTCACGATGTACTTCGGGGTGGTGCGCCCGCTCGCCCCGTGGGTCGCCCGGGCACGGACCGCCCGGAGTCGCACCCTTGTTTGGTCCGTCCTCCTGGTGGGTTCTCTCCTTCTATGGATGTTCGGGGCGGCGGCTATCCAACCCGTCTCCGCTGGGGTTGTCAACCCATCCGTGACCGTCTTGCCGATCCTGAGCGCGTTCGGACCTGTGCCCACGGCCGAGTATGCCCTGGGGCCGATCCAGGGACAGTTCAATATCGAGCAGTTCCTCACTTTCCTTCTCCTTTCGTACCTCTGGGCCGGGCTTGCCATCGTCGAATGGGATGCCTTTGAGCGACGGCGGGCCTGCGCACCGGAGGAGGCGGGGGTCCAGGAGACCAAGGTAAGTCCCGCCCCCACGCTCCTATCTTGGCTCCCTCTCCTCGGGATAAGTACCGGGTGTTGTTCCCCGCCTGTGCTCGAGCTTCTCTTGGTCGGAGTCCTACCGGCCTCAGGACCATATTTCACCTCGTTCCGGGACCTGAACTGGATGTGGGACGGCCTGCTCGAGGTGCTCAGCGCGGTGATCCTAGTTTATCTCGTCGCCCGATTGACGGAAAGGGAAGCGCCCCTGGGGGACGGGACCTCGGCCCCGCCCGAGGAAGTAACGGAAGCCCCACCTATCGAAAAGGAAGTTGCGGATGTCTCGGTGAACCCGACCGAGCCGGTATCCCGCTCAGGCAAAGACGCGGAGGGCAATCAGCGGGGTGCGGGCCCGTCCCAACGCGTAGTCTCTACGGTCTGAGCCCGGGTGACCGAGGTCTTAGGAGATGGGGAGGTCATCCGAAGGGGCACGGGTCGTGATTTGGGGGAAGACCCCCCGAGCTTTTCCCGTACCCAATGGCGGACGTCCCAGAACGTGATGTTGTCGTACGGACAAGATTCTACACAATCCCCGACACCGATGCACTTCAGGGCCCGGAACTCACCCTTGGCGATGAAGTTGGGAGGGAGGTCTGTCAGCCCTACCGGACAGGCCCGAGTGCAATCGTGGGTCGGACAGGTCACACACGTTGACGGGTCCCGGGCCTTGAGCCGGAAGAAGCCGAGGCGCCCCAAGATCTGGTTGAAGGTCCCCCAGTAGCAATACCCCGTCGAGACACAGGCATACACACCGACAAAGGGAATGGAAATGAAGAGCAGGTACCAGATGAGGTTGAAGTAGATGACCTCGGTCGCGTACGCGACATCGGTACCGTAGACCGTGAGGTGCAGGACCCCGACGTAGTTAAGGTACGAAATGGCACCGGCCGCCATGATCGAGACCCAAGAGAGGGAGAAGATCACACCATACAGCCGGGACAAGCGGCTCCCGAGGAGCTTGTTCCCCACATGGGAGCGCCGGTTGAACCCCTTGAGAGAATCATAGAAGGTCCCTTGGTACATCATCGCAGCCGTGCAGAGCGTCGAACACATCTGGCGGGCGCCGAACAGGAGCGAAAGGGTCCCGGCGATGAGGTACGTGAACGCCAAGACGAGGAAGAGTGGGGGGATGAAGCCACCGCCGGTACCGAAGCCCATGCTCCATCCGACGAGCGGCACCGAGGGCAAGACGGTTGGGGGGATGACGAAGGAGGGAAGAAGGATCGCATAGATCGAGTAGGCGCCAAGGATCAGGGAAAGCCGGACCCGAGTCTCCCGATGACGGGTCTCCCGGATCTTGAACACGATGAGGGCCCCCATCTCGGCGCCCATCATGATAAGGAACCAGACCGAACCCAGGACGCCGGTCGCGAAGGCGATGACATCGTAAAAGAGGGTGCCCGTGGCCGGGAGGAACGAAGGGCCCACACTGACCAAGGGAAGGGGAAGGGACGCGAGGAACCCGGTGGGGCCGTCCAGGGCGAAGTCGAAGAGCGCCCCCATGAAGAACTCGGCGAGGAAGACCCCAAAGATGAGCGAGAACATGGGCCACGCCTGTTCCCGGTACGGGACCGCTTCACCAGCGCTCAGACGGTCGGGTAACAGGATGGCGTTGAAGAAGAGGGCCATCTCAGCGACCAGGCCGAGGGCGAACAACCCCACCATCCCATTGTACGTCCATAACGAGAGGCCGGCCATCATCGCAGCGAAGATGAAACAGAGCACGACCAGGTACTCGAAAATAGGACGGGAAAGGCTGGGACGCCGGTAAAAGCTCTCCATTACGAAGACAAAGACGATGGTCATGGCGGAGCCCCCGGCCAAGACCGACCCGACAACCCAGTACGTCAGTGCGGGAAAGGCGGTGGGAGAAAGAAGCATGATGAGGGGTTGCAGGGAAAGCACCACCAGCAGGAACGTCGGGATGTCCCGGCGGGCGAGCCAGACCGAGAGCCCCATCTCGAGCGCCATCGGAAGAAGGAACCACTTCGAAGCAAGCCCCGAGGCGAGCAGGGTGTAGATGGGAGCGGAACGGGCGGGAACCGGAAGGTCCCCTGCCGCGATCGCAAGGGCGAAGCTCATGACAAGCTCCAAGGTGAGGGCCCCCACGATCACAGACGCTCGGAAAGGAAGGCTGAGACGTCGGCCTTCCTCCCACTTGCGGTCGGCGACCAACGTGGCAAGAAGGTACCCCAGGCCAATGACCATGACCCACATCCCGGAGAAGAGGGCCACCTCGAGGCTCACCACCCCCGGACTGGACTCGTACAGGAGGAACCCCCCGGCCATCGAACCCATCATGCCGAGGAGGAACAGCACCAGCACCACGTCGAAAGGGGACGACGCGATGGTCGCCCGACGGATCACATAGGCGGCGACGGCGGCCATCCCAAGGGCGAGAAACCAAAGGACCGCAAGGTTCAGGTAGACCATCACGAACTATTCCACTCCGGATAGGTGGCCGGGATCGCGCCGGCTGCAGCACCGAACCCCATATTGACAACTCCTAACGGTCATCCGCGCGGGGGAATCTGAGGTCGCATCCAAAGATGAAGCCTTTGAACGAAGAGCGATGAATCCTGGCGGGGGGTAGACGGGTGGCGGGTGGACCGCGGTTCAGGAACTTCGTTCGACCCGCGCTTTGAGCGATCGTAGCCACAGGTCGTGCCCCCGCTCCATCCTGTGTGGAGACAGGGCGTGGGCTAGTCGGGCCAGGAAACCGTATTGGCTCTCCTCGGTGAGAACGTGGCAACCCCCCCGGAACGGGGTGAGCAGCCACGCATGGTAGGCCTCCACCCCCAGCCCCCGGGCGACCCAGGCGATGCGTTCGGGGGGGATGAATTCCCTGACCTCCGAACGCAGGGATACACCGAAGGTCTTCCAGGAAAAGCGCGAGTGTGCCTGAAGCTGGGTCTCTCCCCCCTGAATATCGACGTGGGAAGAGTTGGGATACCACGAGGGCCACGCGGCCGCAGCCACGAGCTCTTGCCAGACCCGGCCCGGTGATGCGGCGATCTCCATGTGGTTCGAGATGTGCACCGGAGCGACCCCCGGCCGGTACCGTGCCGGCCAGCTTATCACGGTCCCGGGAACTGGCCCGGCTCTCTCTTGTACGATCACGCTTCTGAAATTTCCCGCTCGGTGACCTTGTGGATGATCTTGCTCTCCACGCTCGACAATATCTCATGCAGGGTCGACTTCGAGACCTTCAGGGACGTCGCCAGTTCAGAAAGGGTCGTCCGACGTGGTACATCCCAGTATCCCTGAGTGAGGGCGTAATGGAATACCTCGCGCTGACGTTCAGTGAGCAGACCCTCGACGGGTGTGATGGAATCCCGCGATATCGATGTGACAACCGCCCCCGGGATCTGTTCCTTGATCGCCGATAAGAATTCCCGGCACTTCGAAGATTGGGCCATCACGAGAAAGCTCTCCAATCCCCGCTCAATGTGGAAGGGAAATTCCGGGAGAATGTGGAGCTTCTCATGGACGGCAATGACGGAACACAAGGGAACGGTGCACTGATGAAGGACCGAATCTTCGGTCTGCGACACGAGGGTCAACTCCCGCACATCCGGTGAACTGCGAATCAGCTCCTCCGTTGTCCCCTCTCCCGGAGCATTCTGGATGCGGATGCGCTCGAGCATTTGTCCGTCCCCGAGGGGAAGACACCCCTCGACCTGGATGTTAAGGTCGGGATATCGCGCGGAAAGCTGATAGCAAGGGCATCGTTCCGGAAGCGGTATCGCTATCCGACAAACGAGGATGGGCCCGCTCTCATGGGTTTCCGCACTTTCCGACATTTGTGTACTTTCCTTCCAAGGCAACAATGCCGCCGGTGCTTAAGAGGATATGTCCAAGCGGGTCGATTCTGGCCAGTAAGTGCCGTGTTTGATTCCAACATCCGGTGAAGGCTGTGGTTTAGACTATCGATTTCTCGTCTATATTTCAAAGATTTCGAGGTGTTGTCCTAATGTGACTCGATATTCGCCACGGTGGTCCGACCGGTCGGGCGGGTCAATCTTTACGGGCGGGGACAATCGAGACCCCGTCGGGTCCGTTCGAGAGCCTCTTTTCCCGAGAGCCCACCTCGATGATGCGATTCAGTCCGGCGAGCGAGATCCGATGGCCACGGTGTTCCAGTTCTTCGAGGAGCGCTCTACGCTTCATCGGTCCCCTTTGCCCGCGGAGAGCTTCCAACACGTAGTCGAGCGAACCGGGAGGGATCCCATCCCGGGAGGAGACAGGCTCTGTCATGGACTCCTTCCCGGTCAAGCCTTGGAAGGAACGGGATCAGGGGAGGGTTGGGAGGCGGATGAGCGTCGGGTACGCAGGATCACCCCAACACCAGCGATGACGGCCCAGATGAGCACGGGGAAGGCCACGAACCGCTCGAGACCTCCCTCCCCCAGTCCGAAATAGCGTCCGGGGACATCGTTCACCACATAGTAAAGATAGAAGGCGAGGACGATGGAAGAAAAGAGGCCGAGGAGGAAAGTGACCAACCAGTACGGGTGCCAGTCCTTGTGCCGGCGGAGGGCAAGGCCCATGATCGTCATTCCCAGATTGGCGAAGAGGAAGGTGACGACCGAAGCGTAATCATGGGCCGAGAGGCCATAGGCCCGAAAAGGATAGGACTCCGTAAAGATTCCCACCGAGATCGCGCCGGCCGAGCCGATCACGAGGAGGACCACCCCAGCAAGCGTGAGTTTCCGGTCGGGAAAGACCGGGATCAGGAGGAGGATGCTGGATATCGCCAGCAGCCCTAGCAAGATGATCGAGCCGTCGAATATCCAAGCGTAGCTCCAGCCGAGCGCCGGGTTATTGACCCCGAGGTCGCTGATCGTGTTGGCGAAATCGCTATACCCGGGGCGCAGAGCCTGTTCGATGAACATGGCTGCGAAGAACTGGAGCGAGGCGAAAACCAGGACGAATCCCGCGTAGCGAACGAGGGGGCGGGACCAACGTTCGTCGGGGGTGGAGAGCCAGCCTGGAGGCACTACGGAACTTTCCGTCACAAGCCGGCGGAACGAGCGAGGGCATATTCCCTTTTCGCCCAAGGTCGGATCGGGACCCTGACGGTTTCAGCCCCCGCCGATTGAGGGCTCATTGATTCAGAGGTTCCAATGAGAAAAGTGCTGGTCCCGCAACTCATAGAGGAGCTTCCGCTCCACTTGGGCCAGGGTCTCGGCCAACGTCGATTTCGCCACCCGTCGGAAGCTCGCGAGTTCCGTGAGGGTGATCCGGCGGGGTGAGTCCCAGTACCCCATGCTCATCGCCATCTTGAACGCCTCCTCCTGCTTCGGGGTGAGGAGGCTGTCCGGCCCTTCGACCGCGCTCTTGCGTATCGCCGTGATCGTGGTATTGGGGGCGACCTGCCGGAACTGCTCATAGAACCGGCGGACCTTCTCCTCCGTACCGACCACCAACAACTTCGCTTCCCCGCGATCAAAAGGGATAGGATAGCGAAGTGGAACCTGAAGACCCGTGTAGATCCGGGTCCCGGGCGACATGGCAAAGGTCACCCGGACCATCATCGACCGTTCGGAGCGCTCCAGCACGGCGACCTCTCGAACCCCCCTACCTTGCCTGAGTCGTTCGATGAAGTCTGGAGGTATCGATTCCCCGCTCACGGTGATGTCTTCGATGGATTCCTTTACTGCGGGCACGCGGGAGAGTATTTCGAAGCGGAGGTTCGGGAACTCGCGTGGTACTTGTGCGTGGTACGTGGGGTAATCTTCAGGTAGAGGGATCACAAGGCGGCAGATGAGCACTCGCTCTTCGGGTGGGACATCGGGCACCATGATGAAGTGAATTCGCGGACCTCAGATAAATAGGTTTGCTCATGGTGTGCACAACCTCCTAGCACTCCCCCTAGGTTATCTGACAGCCGAAACCTTCTTTATGGACCCGAATGGTAACGGAAACTGAACGACCCTCCTCAGCGAATCAGGCCCCGCCGCACTTTGACGGAATGCCGACGGGGGAGGGGCCGGGAGACGTCAAGCCAGACCGAGGAGCTCTTGATGGACGAATGCGACACCTCGCCCCAAGGAACGTCGGGCGGTCCCTTCCACGGTCCAACGGATGATCGGTTGCGTATTGGAAGGGCGGATGTGGACGCGGCCGCCGCTGAATGGGAGATAGAATCCGTCGGGAGAGGCAAGGGAACGGCTTTGGAGCCGAGCTCGGAGCGTCCTGTACGTTCTCCGCGCTTCGGACATCGAGGCGAAGGGGAGGGAACCGGACAAGCGATGTACCGGACCAAAGCGCTTCCGCAGTGCGCTTGCCCTGAGGCGGGTGCTCGAAAGGAGGTCGAGCAGGATGCAAGCGGTCAAGACCCCATCAGAATCCGGTGCGAAGTCGCTGAGGTAGTAATGCGAAGAGACCTCGAATCCCACGCGGGCATTGCTGCGTTTCATGGCTTGGGTGACGAAGCGGCTTCCGATCCGGGAACGGACCACCAACGTCTTCGCTTCACATCTCAGCGATGCGTCGGCGGTCGCCACGAGCGGCAGGCGTGGGGTCGCCAACCGTTCGTGGAGAAAGAGAGCCACGGCCTCGGGGGGAAGGAGGGTCCCTGTCTCGTCCACGAACAGCACGCGGTCTCCATCCCCGTCGAACGTCACCCCGATGGCGGCCCGTTCCCGTAGCACTCGAGCGGCGAGGTCCCGAACGTTATCCGTGGTGGGTTCGGGCGAGCCGCCAAAGAAACGGGCCGAGAACCCCGTGCGCATCGAAAGGACATCGGCCCCCATCGTTTGCAAGGCTGCGGGTGCAACCTGGGCTGTCGCTCCGCCCCGGGTGTCGACCACTACCCGAAGGGTTGTCGTTCTTCCCGTAGTGAGATGACCGACATACTTCGGTCCCCAGTCTTCTTTCGATATCCGGGGTGGTCCCTGTCTTGGTTGCGAAGGCTTTGGAACGGAGGATGCTGGGAGGTTCGCAAGGGTACGGGATACCGCAACCCACTGCGTGGAGAAGGGCATGCCCGCCCTCGTGAATGCCTTCACGCCCACGTAGCCCAAGGGATTGTGCGATGGAGTGATGGCGAGGCCGAACCGTGCGCTTTCGCGGCAGGCGAAGCCGATGGCGGGGGTGGGGAGGATGCCGAGTTCCACGGTCGGCAAGCCAACGTCCCAAAGTCCCGCCGTTATCGAATCCTGCAACAAACGGGATGCCGATCGGGTGTCCCGTCCGATCAGGATAGGCCCATTCATCCGGGACGCGAGGGCACGGCCCAGCTTTCGCCCCAAGGATGGGGAGATCTCCTCACCCCACCGACCACGGACATCGTACGCATGGAAGATGGACAAGGGTTCTCGAGAATGCATCCCCGCTCTGAGAGCCACAGGAATCCATAACGCTCGCGACTTTCCGAGCAGTCGGGGAAAGGAGAACCTCCCCTTGTTCCCGCTCGTTCGGGAGACAAGCCAGAAGGGAAGAGCCAGCGCCCATCGTTCCTCTACCCGTTTCCACTCCCCCTTTGTGCAGGTCTATCCGGGTGAGCGTTTACCCCGCAAAGATCAAAGACCTACACCAAATGGTCGAGCGGATCCTCTTGTTTTGGTGGCGGAGCAGGAGGGGGCGGACGCTGTTGGCCAAGGGCCTTCCGCTTCCGCCTACGGACGACGATGAGGGCTACGAGGACAACGGTTACTATGAGCCCCAGGAAAAGTGTGAAGTACAGAAGGTGAGGCCCCAATGTGTTTGTGCTGGCGGAGGAACCAGGGGCATTCCCAGTACCTTCCACGTAACCACTGGAAAGTGAAAACAAGAATGTTGGGAGCAAGATCCAAGTGAGAACCAAGAGAAGTACCAAGATGGCGAGGAGGGTATCGGGGCCCCTCTGATCGCCTGAAACGACGATGGTGGTCCCCGGAGGGTATGGGTTCGGTTGGGTCATGTCGGGTCCGTAGATCACTTGAGGGGGAGGCGAGGAGGGGGGAGGAGGTGGAGTCCACCCGGCGGCAATCTTGTCTTCCGCCTTCAAACTTCCGATGAAGCATAGGAGCTGGCCGGCGACCACGAAGAGGGGCAAGGCGGAGAACACGCCACCGACTTCGTTCGCTCTTTCCTCAAGAGCCCGGCCCATCTTGTAGTTTCCCCCGGCGATGCCCAATGCGCCGAAGAATGAGAGGAACCCTCCAAGGATGAGAAGAAACCATACGAACACCCCGATGGCCGGGTCCATCTGAGAGGTGTAGATGTCCGAAGAACTGCTCGGGGACAACGGCGCCAAACTTCCGAGCCACAGGACCAATCCTGTTGCGAACATTCCAGAGCCGGCAATCCCCACCATGGAAAGGATCGAAATTTCTTCGAAGTCGGATATCGCCCTCTCAAGCCTCCTGAAACCGAGCTGGTAGAAGACAAAGGAGACCAGTGTGATGAGGACACCGAGGACAAGGAGGGCGTATAGGAAAAAGACCGTTCCGGCGGAGATCGTATACGAATTTGCACCGTAGGTGATGGAAGTTGTGTACGGGATCTGCGTGAGGAAGGATCCGATGATCAGGAGGGCGATCAAGCTGGACCAAAGGATGATCTGGCCGATCAGCCCCGTGAGAGATCCGTTCTGGAGGCGGCGTAGACCGGAGATCACCTCCATTCGGAGGGAATCCGGTTGCTCGGTCGATCTCGTGACGTTGGAGCTGGGCATATAGTGAATCAAGGGATTCATGGATATAACTCGGGCAACATGAAATCCGAAAAAACCTATAGTCGAGATGGGTTTGTCGAACCGATCCGAAGCGGGACAGAATGTACGAGTTGACGGCTTCCGAGGGAGTGACCCTGCTCTCGATACTCGCTAGAGAGGGAGAGGGACCCAGCGTCGACCCGCACGGACCGGGGGTACCCGAATCCACGTTCTATGCCACCCGACGGAAGATCTACAAGGCCGGATGGGTGACCGACCGCTTCGTCCCCAACCCTTGGGCGACCGGATTCTCCGCTCTGGATTGCATCCTCACCTCGCCCCCGGCCCCCGAACGGGACCGTGTCGAGAAGGACTGGGCAACTTCTCCGGAGAACGTGCTCCTTTGGTCCGGCCCGAATGTGCTCTTCGGGGTGTTCTTCCGGCGGGACGGAATGGCCACCCCAGTCGAGGAGGGCATGCGGGTTTCCGTAACCCCCACCTCGGGTTCCATCCCCGTCTATTTTGACTACTCGCGGCTTTGGTCCCGTTTCATCGGAGTGGAAACGATGACGGGCTACCCAAGAGCGGTGGGAGGTGCCGCGATCCACACCGAACGCTGCCGCACGTCGGCCTTCCCGGCACTGCTGCATTCCGATGGTCAGGCCGGGTCCGCTTTCGCTTCAGCTCACCCCTGGCATTCCCTCACGTCACTTCCCAAGAACCAGCGATTGCTTCTGGAATGGGGATTGGTCCAGAGCCGCACATTCCTCAACGTGGATGCCCTTCCTCCCTATGAGGGACGGCTTCTTGGGGAGGTGGTGTTCGTCCGAGGAAGAATGCGAAGCCGGGTGTCGGCATCGAATGTTCTCTCCGAGTTGAACCAGCGATGCAGTGTCAACCCGCTCCTACTGGTGGAGGATGGGACGTCCCTTCTCCTCATTGCCCTCGGGCAGATCGCGGCCGGTGAACCGAAGCGGAGGAGGGTCCACACCGCCGATGCACCCGTGCTCGCCACACTGGGTTCCCTGCTAGAGGACCTTCGGGTCTCCGTGGAGCGCACCGACAGTATGCAGTACACGGTGAATCACCGCTACGACCGTCTATTCCCGCTGGTCCCATAGCGTCCAAATCGGGTTCCCCTCAGGCAACTCTCCGTGAGTATGACGCCGTCGTGATGTGGGAGTAGAGAAGAACGGGATATTCCTCCACGGATGGCGAACCTGCGTCTAAAACCGGGTTCGCACCCTACGGATGTTCGGCCTGTCCAGCCTACCGGGGCGGATGTTTACAGTCGGGCCAGGGAAATTTCCTATACTGCGATCTCTCCTTTCGAGACTGACTCATCGCCGGGGGTCCCAAGCATTATACTGTAGGTACGTGTAAACGCACAGTCCGATCCCCAGCAAGAGTGCCACGATGCCGACTCCGACCAGCACATCGTTGGAAAGGATCGGGCAGGTCTGGATTCCCTGAGCATCGACGCTGCACTGTTGCAGTGCCGAGACTGCAAGAAAAACGAGGCCAAGAGCAACAAAAGAGATTCCGCGAATCAAACCCCGAGCCGTTCCGCTCCACCCTGAGTCCGAACCCCCGGGACCCTTGACATCCTCGTCGTCGCTCCAGTATTGGTCATCGTACCAACTTCCCTTCGTAGCCGGACCCTCCGGGGGCGGAGCTGGGGGTCCCTCCACGACCTCAGCCGTGCCGCAGTAATCGCATACAACAGTTTGCCCCGCGGGAGTGGGCTTTAGCGGCGCTCCGCACGCCTTGCACCGGAGGTCCGACGAATTCACCTTCGGAAGCGGTTTCGGTGGGGGCTCGGGATCGGCATCGGTCACCGAGAACGTCGCGACCGGAGCTTGAGAGGCCGGACTTGTGGCGGCTCCCAAGTTTGGGGCATCATTGGAAAGAAGTTGGTGGCATTGTTCACAGTACGCGTTCTCTTCGGGATTACTCTTTCCGCAATGCGGACACGTTATAGTAAGAGGTTCGTCCATTAGCTACGAGATACGGTTCCCGAACTCAGAGATGAATTTATCGATTCTGTTTGGACATTGTAAGTTAGAATTCACGAACCCTAGGTATCTCCCTATACCAAAAGCTTCCACCGGGTTCCCTGATCGACTTGGGGCCGGAGAATCAGGAGCGATCGGGATCAATGTCCTTGGGTCTACTGTACCTGTATCCACAAAGTGTCCGACCGCACGGAGTTCGATTTCAAAGAGCGATATGCCTCGACCGCTCTGGGAAATGATGGCTGTGCTCCACATGAGAGCTTCCTTACGGGAAACCGTACTGCGCCAGCTCTTCACCACCCATGATGCATCGTTTCCCACCGCTCCCCGGTCCGCCTTACCACGGGTGCTGCGTGGTTATTGGTTGATGACTCCCCTGACAGAGACTGTTCACCAATAGCCACGCGCACCCAACCGTGCATGGAACGATATGTCGTCCTCCCCTGGATGGGACTTCTCGCGCTCCATGACCAGCGTCCTGACGCCGTTCGCAACCAGCGTATCAATAACGGGAACCAATTGTTACAGGGAGCTATCACAATCTGGCCACCCTTATATGCCCCGGCTAATTGTATAAGACGATTGTTACAATGGCGGTCAATAAATACGACCACTGCACTCACCCCTACCCAGTGCGGCATCGGCGGAAGGTTCCATTCCACCCCCAGATTGAAACCCCCCCTGACCTAGTGCGTCGACTGATGGAAATCCGCAATCTCGATCATGAGATTGACCGCTATATCCTGAGCGAGCGAGATTACCTTGACCTATTGGTCGAAGTGCTTTCAGTGAACATTCACCAGTCCGTGAAGTTGGAGGGAAGTAGAATCGCCCTGGGCGAGGCGGCTCGCGTGACCCGATCAACTCTCTTAGGAACCGAACCACATCGTTTGGAAAGTTCGCGCCAAGAGATTCGCAATCACGTGCTCATGTGGACGCGCCCCGAGCGATGGCACTTGCCTTGGTCCCGGAGCATGGTGCAAGCCCTCCACGCTACGCTCTTTGATGGAGTGGACGAAGAAGCTCGCCCAGGGGAACTCACACGAAGGCGAATGGCCGTGTACTCTAGCAAGGGAGAGGAACTCTTCATCGGTTGTCCTGCAGAACAAGTGGGAGAGGAGATCGATTCCTTGATCGAATGGGCGAACCGTCAATCGGGGGCTTACTTCCCCGTTGTGTCAGCAGCCGTCTTCTTCCACGAGTTCGAGAGCATCCATCCCTTTGAAGAAGGCAACGGAAGGACAGGGCGCACTCTCTTCCACATGCTCTTGGAGAACCAAGGCCTCCCCAACTCGCGCTTTTGCCAAGTGGAGAAATACCTCATCAAGGATCCAGAGCTTTACCATCGCATTCTGGGGTGGACTGATTTCAAGGGGAGCTATCTCGAGCTTGTCGACTTCTTTACGGATGCCCTATTGGAGAGCTACCGGGAGGCGGTGAGGCGACTTGAGGAGAAGGATCTCATGACCCATGGTCTAGATGAGACGGGACGGCGTCTCCTTGTCCAGGCCCGGCGACACGGTGCCCCCTTCTCCGTGCGAGAGGCAACCGCTTGGATTGGAGGGCGTGGCGAACAGACGATTCGTTTGCACCTGAACGACCTCGTAAGACGAGGTGCCTTGAGGGCTACGGGTGCCACAAAGTCGCGGAGGTACGCCTTTGCCACCGCCGTGCTGCCCCGGACCCGCTCCCCAACTCCACAGCCTGAGGGCGAAAACCACTCCTGAGGGATCCTGGGGAAGCGACCCTGGCCGGGGAAGAAAATGGTGGAGATGAGAGTTAGGCCAACTCATGGCCAGTTGGACGACTCCTGGAGGTCGGCTAGTGTGTAGTCGCTGGGAACTGAGACTCTGCGCAAGGCCTGCGGTTCGACTTCGTTCAAGGTGACTTTGAGTTCGTGGATGAACTAGACGAACGGGGCAGGGGACTTTCTGGAAGGTGTGGACCTCCCCGGAGGCAACGGATCTTAACGAGCATGGGGGTAGAGAGCTTCTGCGTTCGAAGGAAGGGAGCCAAGCACCGGTACGCTTCGGATTCGAAGATCTGTTCCTTCGGCTGGCGACCCCAGGTCTCAGAATCCACGGGGTTGGACAAGGCGCGAAGGGAGGAACTTGACGTGATCTCTCTATCCTATAGCACACTATAGAGGCCACATGACAGCCGGTGATTCCACAACGACAATCCAGCTTCACCAGAACACTCGGCGACTCCTGTATGCGCTTAAGGCCTCTGGGCAGAGTTACGAAGACCTGATCCTTGAGATGGCAGAAGATCACCATCCTCCAGAGCTCCTGGGCGAGCTGAAGAGTCGATTCTCGGTGCTCCCTGGCAAGACTGCAAGCGAGGTCTTTGCGCGAGCCCGTTTGTGAACTACACCGTTTGTTTCATCGATGACGCCGAGGCAGAGTTCTTGCGCTTGCCTCGCAGCCTTCCTATCCGTTTCAAGAATCCTCTCCCATATCTGGAGCACAACCCCTTCGTCTCGTACCCCTTCCTTCCCGTGAAGCCTGTCGGGCCAATCCCGGGTGCCTGGAGATTCCCGCTCGGGCCACATCGGGTCTTCTACAAGATAGATGGACAAACTGTATGGGCAGGCAAGATTTGGAAACGCCCACCAGCCTACGACAAGGCTCACCTTCGGCAGCTCGGCCGGCCTTCCGCGTATGAAGTCCAGAGCAATCGTGGCAAGGGTCAGACTTCCGACCCCTGAGGAAGGCAGGAAGGTTCTCTCTCAACTGCGCCTCAGGGTAGAGGCACCCCCACACCAGAGGGAGCGTAGAGTGGGACTGATATAGAACGCAAAGCGGGGCGCAACCGAGATCGGTCTTGAGTGCCCTCAACCCTATGGGGTCAGAAGGGACGGATTCTGATCGCCCGGAAGAGATACCCTTTGAGCGCCTACTTTCAAATCCTAATCCAGACTTCAGCGACAGTTCTCCCTTGGTCTCGAACTTCACTCCGTCGGGTCCCCTTCTTAGAGCTGTCGCTCTCACTCCTAGACTTGGTGGGCCGGCGCTATTCCACCGCCACCTGCTCTGCTGCCCCGTCCGCGATGTTCTTCGAATCCCTGACGGAGTCAGTGTCGGTAGCGGTGTGGGCAATCAAAGGTGTGTGGTTGTTGGTAGTCATGTCTTTCCCCTTTCCCCCCTTCCGGGGCATCAAAAGGCTCAGGGCTGCGATGACGAGCGCCACCACGGCCAGTGCCAGGATCCCCCAGTCCAACCCGTTCGACAGTCCCGTGGCCGCCGGAGCGGGCCCCTTCGTCACCGTCACCGAGATGGCCGCAGAGCTTGTGTGTACACCCGCCCCATCGGTCACCGTCACCGACACGGTAGACACCCCCGTCACCGTCGGTGCGCACGTCACCGTCGGGGCGTCGACCGATGCGCACCCCTGGGGAAGCCCGATCCAACTGTAGCTCAGCGGGGAGGTCCCTCCGCTCACGCTCACCGTGAATGTCACGCTCTCCCCTACGGTCAATGTCGAGACGCTCACTACCACGGTGGGAGTCCCCAAGACCGGGGACGTCACTAACGACACCGGGCCAGTCGTCACCACCGCCCCGTTACTGTCCGTCACCATCACGCTCACCCATGCCGTTCCTGCAACGGCCGGGGCACAAACGACCGATGCCTTGTTGGTCGGAGCGCACCCGTTGGGTAACCCGGTCCACTGGTAGCTCAGCCCACCCGAACCCCCTCCCACGGACACCGTCAGGTTCGTCACCTGACCAAGGTCCAGCACTCCCGGGGAGAGAGTCAGGCTTCCGGGGGATAGGCGGGGTGAAACGACCAGCTTCACCTCATTGCTCATCCCGGTCCCCCCATTCGCATCGGTCACGTTCACCGACACCGCGAAGGCCCCGGCCGTCACCGGGCTGCAGCTCAGCGTGGCACTGTTCCCCGACACGCATCCTGCGGGGAGCCCGCCCCACCCATAGGTCAACGGAAAACTCCCCCCGCTCACGGTCACAGCGAAGGTCACCGCCTGGCCGACATCGAGCGTCGACACCGAGGACGCCAGAGTGGGTGTCCCTAATGCTCGGGATACGCTCAAGGTCGTGGTCCCGGAGGTGACGGTCATTCCGTTTGAATCGGTGACTGTCACTGCGATCACATAGATCCCGGGGTTCGTTGGGGTGCAGTTCACCGTGAGGGTATCCGCACTGACACACCCGGTCGGGAGTCCCGACCAGACGTAGGTGGAGGGGAGCCCCGTCCCGTTCGTCGCCGTTGTGGAAAGGTCCACGGGCTGTCCTACGTCCACCGATGATGAGGAGGCCATGGGAGTAGTGATCGTCGGATCGGCCGACACGGCCAATACCACCGCAGTGCTCGTGAGGACCACCCCGTTCGAATCCGTCACCGTGACGGTCACCGCATAGGTCCCTCCCCCCACACTCGTGGGCATGCAGGTAACAACAGCCGTGTTTCCCGACACGCACCCGATGGGCAACTTCGACCATGCATACGTGTAACTTCCCGAGCCTCCCACCACGGAGGATGAGAGCGTCACGGACTGTCCAACGTCTAGAGCCGACACCGATGAGGTCACTGTGGGAATCGATAAGGCGGCCGAGACCACCACCGTGGCGGTCCCGGAAGTGACCGTCATCCCGTTCGAGTCCGTGATGCTCGCCGAAACGATGTAGGACCCCGCCGCGGTCGGTCCGCAAGTGAGCGAGAGCACGTTCGCGCTAACGCATCCCGTCGGCAATCCCTGCCAAGTGACGGTCGAGGCAAGCCCCGTTCCGTTCGTCCCCGTCACGCTCAGGGTCACGTTCTCCCCCACGTCCAGCATGCCCCGGCTCGCTACCGGTGCACTGATCGTGGGATCCGCCGACACCACCACGCTCACAGTGGCGTTCGCACTCGCCCCGTTCGTGTCGTTCGTCCACACTTGGACCACATAGCTTCCAGGCGTCACCGGTGTGCAGCTCAGGGATGCGGTGTTCGAGGCAACGCATCCTCCCGGCAGACCTCTCCAGGCATACCCATACACTTGAGTACCACCCCTGATCGTTGCGCTCAGATCCACGACCTGACCCACGTCCAGCGCACTTCGGGAGACGGAGAGTGATGCGGTCCCCAGCCGTGGGGAGACCACGAGGCTGAGCGTTGGCGAGGATACTGTGTACCCATTCGAGTCGGTCATTGAGACCGAGATACTGTAGGTACCCGGGGAAGTGGGTGCACAGGAAAGGTTGAGTTTGTTCCCCGGTGCACATCCCGGTGGGAGTCCGCTCCAGGTGTAGGTGGAGGGGAGCCCCGTCCCGTTCGTCGCAGTGATGGAGAGGGAGGTGGATTGACCCACGTCCAGGGTCGATGAGGAGGCCGCGGGACCCGAGATGGTCGGGTCCGCTGAGACCGTGTAAGACAAGGAGGAGTCGACCGACGTGTAGTTGTTCGTGTCGGTCACGTTCACGCTTACCGTTCCCGCAGTGACCGGCGCGGTCGGCACACAGGCCAGCGTGTTGGTCGTGGAAGCGGTGCAGTCGAGACCCGACGGAGCGCCCCACTTATAGGATGCGTAGACCCCCGTTCCACCCGTCGCCGAGGTGGAGAAGAGAATCGTCTGTCCGACATCGGCCGTGGCCCGTGTCGGCACCGGCACAGTGACCGATGGGTCCGGGTAGACCGTCACGGTCGTCGTGGTCCACACACTGTTGCCCATGGGGTCGGTCACCGTGAGAGTAACGGAATAGGTTCCCGGACTGTTCGCCGTGCACATCATCCCTGTGTTCGTCCATGTCGCGGCCAGAGCAGTGCATTGGAGCCCCGTCGCCGGAGTCACCTCCGCCGAGGTCGCCATTAGCACCGGATTCCCTACGATCGCTGGTGTGGACAGTTGCAGAAGCTGACCCAGATCCAACGACAGCGTGGGTGCCGAGAGGGTTCGGACGGTCGTGGATATGACGCTCACATTGCTCGAACCATAGTTCGCCACATACACATACCCGTTCCCGCTGTCATACCCCACGCCATTCGGATTGGTCCCGACTCCGACCGTCCCCACCACGCTCGTTCCCAAGATCACGCTCACATCGTTCGAACCATAGTTCGCCACATACACATACCCGTTCCCACTGTCATACCCCACGCCAAAGGGACCGGTCCCGACATTGATTGTCGCCACCACGCTCGTTCCCAAGATCACGCTCACATCGTTCGAACCATAGTTTGCCACATACACATCCCCGTTCCCACTGTCATACCCCACGGCAACGGGATAGCTCCCGACACCGACCGTTCCCACCACGCTTGTCCCGGAGATCAGACTCACGTTACTCGAACCCGAGTCCGCCACGTACACATCCCCGTTCGCGCTGTCATACCCCAGACCAATGGGACGAGACCCGACCCCGACCGTTCCCACCACGCTCGTCCCCGAGATCACGCTCACATTGCTCGAGCCCGAGTTTGCCACATACACATCCCCGTTCCCGCTGTCATATGCCAAGTCGGTGGGATTGGTTCCGACATTGACCGTTCCCACCACGCTCGTCCCCGAGATCACGCTCACATTGCTCGAAAGTTCATTCGCCACGTAGACGTTCCCGTCCCCACTGTCATACGCCACTCCAATGGGACCAGTCCCAACATTGATTGTCGCTACCACACTCGTCCCCGAGATCACGCTCACAGTGTTTGATTGAAGGTTCGCCACGTAAACGTACCCGTTCCCACTGTCATACCCAACGTCAGTGGGGTGGGTCCCAACATTGACTGTCGATACCACTGAGGGTACCGCACCCACCAGATTACCATCCAAGGAACCGACATCGAGGAAGGTGGAAATCACGTTCACAGTGTTCGAGCCCAAGTTCGCCACATACACATCCCCGTTCCCGCTGTCATACCCCACACCATTGGGACTGTTCCCGACACCGATCGTCGCCACCACCGTCGTCCCCGAGATCACGCTCACATTGTTCGAAGCATAGTTCGTCACATACACATCCCCGTTGCCGCTGTCATACCCCACCTCAAAGGGATTGGTCCCCACTCCGACCGTCGCCACCACGCTCGTCCCCGAGATCACACTCACCGAGTCTGAATTCTCATTCATGACGTATACTTCCGCATCAGCACTGTCATAACCGATTCCAGCGGGGCTACCCCCCACCGTTACCGTGGCCACCAACGTATTTGTTACCCCAGAGATCACGCTCACAGTAGACCCACTACCACCGTTGATATCAGAGACGTACACGTCACCATTTGCGCTGTCGTAGGCAACACCGAAGGGACCGGTCCCAGACGGGACCGTCGCCACCACGCTCGTCCCCGAGATCACGCTCACATCGTTTGAACCATAGTTCGCCACATACACATCCCCGTTCCCGCTGTCATACGCCACGCCATGAGGCTCATTCCCGACACCGACCGTCGCCACCACGGTCGTCCCCGAGATCACGCTCACATCGTTTGAATTGATGTTTGTCACATACACATCCCCGTTCCCGCTGTCATACGCCACCTCAAAGGGATTGGTCCCCACTCCGACCGTCGCCACCACCGTCGTCCCCGAGATCACGCTGACACTGCCTGGATTACATGGGGGAAGTCCTAAGCAATTCGAATCTACAAGGTAGATGTCTCCGTTTCCACTGTCATACGCAACCCCACGGGGGAATGCCCCCACCGTGACCGTCGCCGCTACATACCCGGGCTCATAAATGGGTGGGCTGGTCGTACTCGTTGCAGGTACCCTGGCTTCGGATAGCGATGACAGACCCGCGTCGGGATTGATCCCCACTCCTTCGTGGCTCCCGGTTAGCCCTGCCGTTGCTCCCGCCACCCCAGTCCCGGAAGCGGACGACGGTACATCTGATGGTTCCCCGGTCGTTGTCAAGGTCGTCCCAACGGGATTCGATGTCCCGCTCCATACTTTCAGAACGGAGCTTCCCGACACAGACGCGTAAGGGGCCGGAAGGGATGTGGCTGGTGAGCGTATGCTTCCAGACGCCTCGGTGCCGACAGGGGAGACCGCAGGGGAGGAACCGTGGGTCACTCCGGAGACCGTCCTTTGGGCATTCACAATAGCCCCTCCCACACTCCCTCCCGGACTGCCCACTATGGCCATCACGGGAAGCATCAAGAACAAGGCAAAGGCCAGAACCGGCACGGAAGCGTTCGAGTGGAGTCGAAGTGATTGGCGGTGTTCGGTTGGGCCTTGGTGGGACTTCATACTTTCACCATTATACTCACCTTTTATAAATTGATTCTGAGAGAATCCTCCAAGCGAGGGCGGCCCGACACCCTGACCGGGACGTCCCCTATGGAGTCAAGCAAAAGGGTATCGAAGGAGCAGGTGAAACCTCGGGCCGTTGCCTACTTGCGACTTCTCGATGGCGCCGTGTGCACACACCTGCCGATCACCTCCGTCGGTCTTTCTCATCCGAGTCCCTCGACTGCAGGTTTGCGCTATTCCACCGCCACCTGCGACGCCGCCCCATCCGCGATGTTCTTCGAATCTTGGACGCCGTCTCCGCGGGGAGGGTTACGCCTTCTCAGCAGGAGGATTACAGCCCCGGCCGCGGCAGCCGCCGCGATGACCCCGACCAAAATGTAACCATCGTAACCGGGCAATCCGACTATTCCAGTGGTCTGGTTGGTCTTGCCATTTGCGGTGGAACTCGTGAAGGTGATGGACTGGGAGGCTGCCACCCCATCCACCTTCACGGTCCCCGAAGATGGGCTTGCAATGAACGCGGTGCCACCCTTGCAAGACCCGACATAGCAACTCACCTGCGGGAGTGAGAATGCGTAACTCCCATTGGTCTCCTGAAAGGTAATCGTACTGGTTGTGGAACTCTTGCTTGTCCCGTTGAGGGTCACGGACCAGTTGGTGCCGGTCGGTAGGCCCGTCTCGGTGAAGGTCACCGCATATGTGGCTCCAGAGCTCGCCTTGACAAAAGTGATGGATACGGTCTTGGCCGCGCCATTCACCGTCACACTGCCCGAGGAAGGTGTGACCGTGTATCCCGTCACCGCACCAACGGAGTAGGAGCAGGTCCCGTTCACCTCGGTAAAGGAGATGGTGCTTCCGGTGGAGGTGTGGCTCGTGGTACCCACCGTCACCGACCAGTTCGTGCCCGTGGGTAACCCCGACTCCGAGAAGACGAGGGAGTATTGGCCCGGAGGCAAGGCGGCGAATATGATGACCTTGCTCACTGCCACCCCGCTCACGGAGAATGCACCGGATGTGGGGGAGGCTGTGTACCCAGACACTACTCCGACATTGAACGAATAGCTCCCATTGAGTTCAGTGAAGATTATGCTCCCAGTGCCCGACTTCATGGACCCGTTCAGGGTCACCGACCAAGATGTGCCGGAGGGAAGACCGCTCTCGCTGAAGGTCACTGCGTAGGTGCTCGGTGGGAGGGAGGTCTTCTTTAAGGTGATCGTGGAGGAGTTGGTAGCAGTCTCGCCGTTCAGGTGGGCTGTGACCGTGAGGTTGACCACACCCGCCGCCGAGTTCGCCGTGAAGAGCACCTGGGCTCAAAAGGAAGTGTTGAGCTTGCCCAAGCTGTTGTTCAGGGACCAAGTGTAAGTCGATCCTGACGGGCACGTTCCTCCACTGCACCCGACAGCGGCCGTGAAGGACTGGGTTCCGGACACGTTTACGGTCGCGGCAAGGGGTGTCAGTGAGACATAGGCAAGGGTCGGGACAGGGGTTGTGGTGATCGTGATGATGGATGCGTTCTTGGCAAGCTTCCCGTTAAACATAGCTGCCACCGAGAGGTTCTCCGTGCCGCTGGCGACGGCGGTGAACCTCACGGAGGCACCGGAAGAGGTGTTCAGATTGCCCAGTGCGGAATCGTTCAAGGCCCAGGAGTAGGTGACACCGGCGCAAGGTCCACCGGTGCAAATGAGTGTGGTCGTGAAATTGGCGTAGGTCCCGACCGTGAGCGTGTCTGACAAGGGGCTCACTGAGACCCCGGTAAGAATCGACTGCGGAGTGAAGGTGATGGATCGTGAGAACGACGCACCCTTCACTGTCACATTGCCCGAAGTGACGTTGGCCATGTACCCGGTAACTGTCCCTACCGTAAACGGGTACGTCCCGTTCGGCTCTGTGAACGCAATGGGTGCGGGGGCCACAGCGTTCCCTACTGTGCCATTAAGTGTAATCGACCAATGCGTCCCATTCGGCAATCCACCCTCCAAAAACGTGACGGTGTAAGTCCCCGCGGCAGGTGCAAAATCGATGGTCTGATTCACCGCTGCGCCATTCACAACCACCGCACCGCTAGAAGGATTCGCCGTGTAACCAGGCACAGGGTTCACCGAAAATGGCCAAGTGCCATTTGCCAGCATCATGGATACATTGGAACCATACGTGCCCAACTTGTACTGGACCCCACTAGGCAGGGTTAGCCAGAACGACCATTGAGTTTTAGAGGGAAGGCCTCTCTCGTAAAATACGGAGCGGTAGCTCCCCGGAAAAGTTATCAAGTCCCGAGCTGGACTCCCAGCGATTGTGACCTGCCCCGATTGGGGCGATGGTGGGGGACCCAAGTAACCTGCGTTAACTACAGTGTAATTATACGTGCCATTCGGCTCGGGGAAACTGATTGTCGAGTTGGTCGACGACAGGTCACTTCCGTTCACCCCCATCGTCCAACTCATTCCTGCTGGAAGCCCCGACTCGGAAAAGGTGAGGGAATAGTAAATCGGGGAAATGAAAATGGATACGGTTCCCTGGTTATAGTTGCTGACGTAGCCATATCCATTGCCCTTATCAGAGACCCAAACCCAAGGCCCGCCCCCGACCGGGATGGAGCCGTCAACCTTGTTGCTCGCGTCCGATATGACGCTCACATTGTCCGAGCCAGAATTGTTGACTAAGATCTCGCCGTTCCCGCTGTCATATCCCGGGTTAACCGGTTGGGTTCCAACCGGGATGGAGGCGACAACCGTGTCGCTCGCGTCCGAGATCACACTCACACTGTTCGAGCCATAGTTGGCCACGAACACTTCCCCCTTTCCACTGTCATACGCCAGACCCCTCGGATTACCCCCGACCACGACGGTCGCAACCACACTATTGCGCGCATCCGAGATCACGCTCACATCGCCCGAGTTCCAATCAGACGCGAACATCTCACCCTTCCCGCTGTCATACGCCACACCAGAAGGGAAAATCCCGGCCCCGATCAGGACGGTGGCGACCACTGTGTTGCTTGCATCCGAGATCACGCTCACATTGTTCGAGTACTCGTTGGTGACGAACACTTCACCCTTACCGCTGTCATACGCCACACCCGTCGGCCAAGTTCCGACCGGGATGGTGGCGACCACCTTGTTCGTTGCATCTGAGATCACGCTCACGTTGTTCGAACCATAGTTGGCCACGAACACCTCACCCTTCCCGCTGTCATACACCAGGCGATCTGGGTTTGCCCCAACTGGAATGGCAGCGACCACCTTGTTCGTCCCATCTGAGATC
The DNA here is from genome assembly GCA_021796385.1 of Thermoplasmata archaeon. Taxonomy (GTDB): domain Archaea; phylum Thermoplasmatota; class Thermoplasmata; order Lutacidiplasmatales; family UBA184; genus JAJYEA01. The sequence goes on from JAJYXQ010000068.1 coordinate 36,435, forward strand.
ACGCTCACATTGTGCGAGTTCCAGTTGGCAACGAACACCTCACCCTTCCCGCTGTCATACGCCACACCCTTAGGAGCGAGATTTCCACAATCTGTGGGGAAGGCATTCCCAGAATAGAGGTGGTTGGTGCAAAGATCAAGAGTGTAGGCCACGTAAGCGGAAGCGTAGGGGCCCTGTGATGATTCCACGGAAGAGGTAGGGGTCCTCACGACCGTTGTTGCTCTATGAGAGTCCGGGAAAATGACCGGGTGCGTCCCGAGTCCAGGCACATCCGGTACGATGAGATTTAACAAGATGACCACGACAAATACCGGCAGAACAACACTCAGAGGAAGCCTTCTTACCCGACTTCGGACCAACACGGCCGTGTTTTACATCACACAATCGTCCTACATCTATGTTGCGGGGCCGTCAGCGGTGGTCAGAACGTGTCGCAAAACGCCTCTTCACCATCGTGCTTATCGGGTCGGGCACAAAGGGATAAATTGAGATAGGGGGTCGCTTCCCCTCTACCACCGGAAAAGGGGTAACTGAGAGCAGGCCAAGTCCTTGGTGGATCCCAAGGCCCCAATCATCTACGCCTTGATCGCTTTCTTCAGCTTTGCGACCAGATCAGGCGGTGGGCTCGAGATTCCGTGGGAGTTCTTGGCGTGCGTCACCGCATTTTCCATCACTTCGTTCGCGTCCTTCGCTCCTTTTACCTCGAAACCACAGCTCATGCCTATGTCTGCGCACCTAAAGCTCGCCATAAATCACTCAAAATAATTTATGCAAGGATTGCTTAAATGGTCGCGGTATGAGGACTCTACAGGGCCAGTTGGAGAAGGGAGGACTTATATACTTATGATATCATTAGTGATATGGTGTCAACGATGTGCGAAGAATGCGAGTGCGGAGGACAGGGAATGAGACACGGCGGAATGAGATCTGGTGGAGGTTGTGAGTGTGATAGGTCCGGAGCTCCGGTCCAGGTCTCTCGAAGTTACTTGCGGACGACGGCGCTCGAAGACTTGAAGGATTACGTTGAGGACCTAAGGGCCGAAACCCAGCGGGTAGAGCGAATCCTCAAGGAACGCTCCGCTGAGAAGGACTGAAGTCGGAACCCGACACGGATGGTCGACGAAGGGAGTTCCCCTTGTTGTCGGTGCGGTCCGTTCCGGGTGCGGTTCTTCCCCCCCGGACTCCTTCGTCCGTTCCTCCTTCGGCTTCTCGGAGAAGGACCCAAGACAGGGTTCGCGCTGATCAGCGAGGTGACCCGGAGAACGAACGGCCGGTGGTCCCCAGGTCCCGCAGCGGTCTACCCAGCCCTTCGGGAACTCGCGGAGCAAGGGTTCGTCCGTCGAGCGAGCGGGGGTCCTGGCCTTCCTCGGGCTTACTCCCTTACCCCGAAAGGACGGAAGGTGGTCAGCGAGTGGGAGGACATGAAAAGGTCCGGGCGCGACGAACTGAGGACCCTCGCACGAATTTGGGAAGATATCTGACATGACAGGCCTGAAGGCCGTACCGATGGACCGTCGGTGAAGTGCTATGAGGGATGCGACGATCGTCTCGAGACGAGGAGTGTGTTCGTCTTGTCAATCGAAGTTGAGGACCGTTCTTCTGTTGCTCGGACTGTACCGACTACTACCGGGAGGGCTTGAGACCTATGGGTCAAGGGATACCCCTCACACAACGGCGAAAACATCGATTTTGTTCCATGCGCACAACCTAAGGCGTACGTCGACTGCGGTGCCTTGTCGAAACACTTTCCCTCGTTCCCACGTTTCTTCAGGCTAATCCATTCGTAGAGGGACCCAGGTTGGAACCCATCGAACCCAAGGATGCTGTTGGCAAAGCTGGACCCCCTCCGCTTGGTTCGAAGCCTTACCCGTCGAACACCCGGGGGTACGGACCATACCGTTGGGAGGCCTATGTCCCTGCCCACAAGCGATCTGGGGGTTACTACACCGTTCTGATACTGTACGGCGACACGCTCTGCGGGCGTGCGGATCCCCGTTATGATCGTGGGGACCGCACTTTGAGAGTGCTGGGGTTGTGGTTAGAGGCCAAGTATTCGGACACCCACCGGGGGCTTGCCATGGCGGTTGGGAGAGGGTTAGCACGCCTTCTAGACATGACCAGTGGGGAGAGACTGGACTTGACGGGAATACCGCTAAGGCGCTTTCGAACTATTTGCACCCCAACTGCGAACCCGTCCCATTGAGGTGAGTACAGTCTTAACGGCAATCGCGCGGAGCCACAACGCATGCCTACGGCAAGGTCAGGGAATAGAATCTAGTCAAAGGGGTCGTGATCACTCAATGTGGTCGCCAGGGCGCTTCCTTGGAGGACCTCTACAAGGAGGAGGGTTGGCCGAATCGGGTAGGGAGCCCTGGTGAGGAGTCCTACCGTAGAACCGTGGGCTCCACTCGAAAGAGTCATTCAACACAGCACGGTGTTCTGCGCATGGAAACCAGCCCAAACTGATTGACGGAAGTCCTGTCCAGAGGGTACCGAGTGTAAGGGCGACGTGGTCGACGCAGTCCACTCGTACTAGCTCGGTAGGGAGTTCCTCGGGAGCTACGTATTCTGGGTCTGCTCAAGGTGTGGGTACGAGCTCGTTCCTCCCGATACGTTCTGCCAGGCGCAGGAAGTGGCCAAGCTCAACAGGTTCTTCGGGCCCGTGTCAGGGAACTCCCGCACGCCATGGGACCCAGCAACGTAGAGAAGGTTCACCACGCATAGTCTCAACAGCGGCTGAAGCCACGCATACCCACCCCTGTCCTCCTCCTGCCAGAGGACGTGGGGGTGATCGTCCACCCTAACCTCTGAGGATAGGGTTCTCGCAGGGCTGGCATCCTCGTGACCATACCCTGAGCGCGGCGCGGGCCGGGTATGAGGACCTCGCCGGCATATGTGAATGGAGTTCGTCACCCGCGAGCTTCGGGCGTTCGGTGAATGCCGGTATCGATGCCGAGGTGCATCGCCTCTCGCCCCCGACGGGGGCGAGAGGAGTCGTGCGTCTGGGGGGGACGATAGGTAAGAATCTGAATGGGTTCTCCCAAGAATTGAGAGAAAGGGTTTGGGACCCCCCGCCACGAAGGGCGGGGGGGAAGGGTTTTGGTCGGGCCGAGACCTTTCTGCGACTAGTAATTTCCACTGACCGCTATCGCAAGGTTGCTGATTGTTGACGTGGGACTCGCGCTCTGGAAGTCAACAACTACAATAACGTTCACCGTAATGATGCCTGAGGGTGCCGTCCCGCTCTCGGTGAAAGACGCAGTTCCGAGCTGGGCGTTTGCGGCGGTTGTCGATTGGGTGTAACTCACCTGGAAGGTGTCAGTGCAGCTCGTCGAACTGGTAAAACACGCAGGCGCAGAGGCTATGGCGAAACTCGAAGTGAAAGAGAAGGTCTCAGCAAAGTCCCCACCCTTGCAGGTCGTTCCAGTGGATGCGACGGCGAGGCTAATCGTTTCGGTCGGACTGGATCCACCAACGACAACAGCAGCCGGGGCATTCGCGCAAGCGGCGGGAGTCGTGCTTCCAGTAGTGGTCGTGGCTGAGATGCAGGTAGTGGCACAATCGTAGTTAGTCCCCGTTACCGTTACACCATTGCCCCCTTGGCTCGGAGCATTCATGGTACCCAATGTGAATGTTGCCAATGCGAACCCTCCGACCATTGCGAGCATGGCGATCACGGTGCCTATGTAAACCGTGCGGCGTCTGATTCGACCTCGTGTCCCCGGCGTTCGCGTTTGGCTGCTTGTTCTTGTTCGGTCTTCCAAAAACTCTTTCATCGCTTTCAACTCCCCTCAACGGGTACAATCGTACAGCGCGCTAGAGCTTATCAACCTAACGAGGGTATTCCGTGGGAGACCTCTCGCCGGAGGACTTGGTTTCCAATAATCGTCAGGCGACCCCTGCCGCTGCTAGTGGGAGTGGGCTCACCGAGGCCATCCATCCTCAAAGTCGTGGCTCCAATTAATACTTCCCCGTTACCGGCTTCACCAAGCGCCCGAATCATTCGTGCGCCTTCTTCCCTCGAGGCAAAAGCACGCGTGGCATTCGGTCCTCCCAGGGAAGGGCGCGGATTCGCTACTGAACTTCCTTGGAGTCTTGCCCCACTAAGACTTCCCAGGGAGTCATCCCGGGCAACACATGGATCCGGAATTATGGAGCCCTCGAGTTCGTCCACAAAGCCATGAGAGAACCGAACCGTTCCACATACTCGTCGGCATCATCTCTCCCCGTCCTCCGTCTGGGAAGCAAACGAAGGATTCGATATGTCAACTTACCTTGGTCGGAAGCAATGCTCCCTTCATCTTCTTCCGAAGTGGCTCATAACCCCGTAGTCAACTCCGACAACTTCTCCACTATCCACACCATCGCCTCAGTATCCCGGCCGCAGTACTCCTCGAGGTTGAGTTTCGTGGTCTCGAGCTGCCCCTCGGGCACCTCCATGCCATAGATGTGCCCCCAGACCGCTTCGAGATATGCGAGAGAAGCACTCCCTCCATCGGAGATCTCAAGGTCCTCGTATCCCTTCCCCATCATCGCGGGAAGGACCGCCTTGATCGAGGCGCTCCCCTTCTGGGCAGGATGGTAGTAGTCGAAGTTCCGGAACGGGACCAGAAGGTCCACGAACCGGGTGTCCAGACCCCCGAGCCACCCAGCGTGTTCGGGCAGGTGGGCTGCGAGCTCTTCGAGACGCCCTTTCTCGAAGGAGACGTTCCAGGCGACGATGTACCCGCGGGCGCCCAAAACGGCCCGCAGAGCCTCGGCGAACCCCGCCCGCGGGTCCTTCGCCTCCATGGAGAGATACCCGTGGTGCCGGGCTTTCGCCCCCGGCTTTTCTACCACGTGAAGCGAGAACTGGAAGGGCACCTGTTGGTAGGGCCGGGAGCCATCGAAGAGGGGAATCGCCGTCTGGAACGTCTCGAAGTCGAGGAAGTGGAGGGGATACTGCAAGCTCTTCAGGAAGGAAGAGAGCTTGACCCGGTCGATGTGGGGCCGACCGCGCATGTAGGCTTCCTGTTGGATGGCTTGCTGCCGGGGCCCGTTTCCCTTGAACTCTGCTCTGGGGACGTCGCGGATGCGCCAATAGGTTCCGGTCTCCATCCAGCCAAGCACCTTCTTGCCCCCGTAGTAGAGTTCCATGAGGTCGGAGTCGGGGTAGTCCTGCCATGCGGCATCGTCGGCATGGATCCCATCCTCGTCCTTATGGAAGGGTTCCCCGTGGCCGAACTCCGGCGCTTTCCTAGACCGGGAAACTTTGAGGAACTGGTCGACCACGGCGGGTATCTCCGGGCCAGCGTTGCCACATCCTGAGTGACGTCTGCCTCTTGGAACAGGCCTTGGAGGTCGACCTCACCCGATCGAACGTAGGTCTTGTTGAGGTGGAGGAGGAGGCACCGGCGGATCTTCAGCCCAGCGTCGGTGTAGACCCTGTGCTGGAAGGCCGCGTCAGGGATATCCTCCTCCTTGACCTCAGTGGTGCCCTTCACCTCGACGAGGTCCCACTGGTCTTTGCCCACGGGGACCAGGACATCGGCCCGGGCGTAGGAGACCTTGTCGGAGTGCATGAACCCGGCTTCGAAGAGGGGGACCCTTTCCTTGACCAGCTCCTTAGAGTGCCTGACATTCTCTTCGATGGGCTTTGCGTCTATCAGGATTCCCTTGGGGAAGCGCTGGCGAGCGAGAGTGCCGATGCGGATTCCCTCATCGAGGCGATGTTGCAGCGCGTCGTCTGCGGTCGGGAGCCGGTCCGGTGCGTTGAAGGCGAGCCAGAGCCACTTGGGGCAGGCGAGTCCGTTGACGAAGCGTGTCTTGGTGAGGTACTTGGACTTACGTTCGGTCATTTCGATGCTCTTCAAAGCCTGGCCTTGACCAAATTCGAGAGCGCAGAGGCCCCGGCCTTATTCAAGGCAAGCAACCGATCGGGGGGCTCTTGAGACGGCGCTCATCTTGGACGATACTCGCTCAACGGGGTACACACCACACTGAGCAAACCTATTCTGCCCGATGTTTGCGGGAGTTGTTCCGACTACGCCTCCGAGTTGGTCGGCCCTTAGCCTGTGCTACTTGCACCGCGCGAACGAGGACGACATCCATAGAACTTTTCGGTCACTCGTCGGGGTTGCGTTCGTCGGGCTTGGCCGTTTGTTCGACCCCATAGCCACCGGCCCGCTTGTTCTTCGAACGCTGCGCCCTCTCGAGCAGTTCTCGGGCCTTGTCCTCCGCATTCGGCGGGGAATCGCCCTGGCGCACATCCGTTCCCCGATCCATGGTGATCCTCAACTCCATCGGCTGCAGCAATCTCGGGTCCAAGTGCCGTACGTTGGGGTTCACCTCTTCAGGTTTGATGTCTCCCTCGAACGGGTTCTCCTCCTTGCGCTCGGGACCGATTGTTCGTTCCAACTGGACTCGGGTCCCGGGTGCGATCTCGGGAGCGGGTGCGTGGGATTCGGGAACAACAGTATCTGTCTTGGGGTTCGTTCGTTCCGATTCACCCACGGCCGACACGGGTGGTCGGTCGTTCTTGGTCTCCACGTTTGCGGGGATGGGGGTCTCGACCGTGGAACTTGCCGCCATGGGAGATTGGGACGGTGTAGGGAGCTTCTGTTCTTGCGATTTGTTATTCCCCGCGGCACCTTGCGTCACTTCGGGGATGAAGAGCGGTCCCGGGTTCTGGCCTTTGAGGTACCGGCGACCCTTCTTGGTCAGGACGTACCTTCGCTCCCCATTGGTATCCCTTCCTGCTTGGG
>JAJYXQ010000020.1 GCA_021796385.1 Thermoplasmata archaeon
TAATGGAAGGGCGATAATTCGTCGGGGCGAGGACGATAGAACTGGACGAACGCCACCGGGCGACCGTCTTTCTCAACGAGGCAAGCCTGGTACTCCCGAACCTCTTCGGGAGCATCATTAGCTGACCGGGCCAAGTACTGTCGTCGCACACCCGCCTCATCCAAGGGGCGGTCCCTGCCAGAGTAGAACATGATGACCGCCGGATCCGAGCGCCAGCGGGCAATGAGCGGGACATCCTTCTCCTCAACCGTTCGGAGGGAGAGCCCTGATCGGATAGCGAGGTTCGGCATCATTTGAGCCAAGCGACAGAGAGATATCAGATTGGTATTCGAACCGTCCGACTTCTTGGGATGACCTCAACTTACAGGCCCAAGGTCGAAGGTTCCAGTTCCCTTACGCCCCGACTTGGGGCCAACGAACTCGAAATGGCCACCCGTCGTACCATTAGCGCGTGAAGGCAGACTTTGTTGTGCTTGCATACCATCATGTCCTCCCTCCGGTGCGGCTGGTGCCTAGAGGATTGGAGAAGGACGAGGCAACAGAGTATCAGGAACGTTTACAGGAGGATATGAGCCGGATAGAACGGGTCGCGGTGAGCATGGGTGCAGAGCGGCGCGTTTGGTCTCTGGATGTGACCGATCGGATCACGGAAGGGTTCTGTCGACTCAGACTCAGGGACCTTCTGCGAGAGGGAGCACGTAGGGAGACTGTAGCGTAGAGAGCTAAGCGACTCGCTGTTCAAATCCCAATCCTTCTCGTATTCTTCTGACACTTGGATCCCTTGCCTCAAGGTTCTCGATGAGGAAGTGACGCTGATATTGTAGGAAGATAAGGGGGCCCGTCTCGCCATGGTTGTCCCCAAGATGCGCATTGTAGGCGTTGGGTCCTCAGTGGGTTTTGGCGCCCGTTGCGTGACCTCACGATGCCTAGAAATAGTAAGATGACACTTAAGAGGTAGTGGTCTGGTTGAGGCAAGCAAGTCGAGGGTTCACTCCCCGTTCCTGGTCTTGGGTCATCGTACTCGTTGCTTTACTCATGCTCCCCAGCGTTCAGGGAGGAACTCTGGATCTGAGCGGAGCAGTGCATCAATCCAGTATGGGAAGGTTATCCTCGCCCCTAGAGATTCTGCACGCGGGTTCGCTACCACGTATTGTGGGTTCCGTGGCTTGGACGCTTTGTCTTTCCAACGGGTTGCTACTGAACGGTTCCCAGTTCTGTGCCGCCAACAACATGAGTTCGGACGCCGCAGATTGGGATTCGGCCACGGGGGACCTCTATGTGGCGAACGAGGGCACGAACAATGTCTCTATCGTGAACGTGGTGCGAGGAATGGTCCTGGGCTCGTTCGATGTCGGCACCGCACCGGACGCGGTCTTCCATGACAACGCGCGGAACCTCTTTGTGGCCAACTACGGTTCGAAGAACATCTCGGTCATATTCACTGGGAATAACCTCGGTGGCTCCTCGAACATCGGGGCATCAGTGTCCGCGGGTGTCTATGATCCCGATGACCAACGCCTCTACTTCGTCGAACCCCTGAACAACACAGTCAAGGCGCTCGATGACGTCCCTCTCCTCCTCGTGAAGAATATCACGGTCGGATTGACACCGAGATCGATCGCCTTCGACAGCGCGGATGGGGACCTCTACGTGACAAACTCCGCCTCGAACAATGTATCGGTGATCAACGGGACGCGCGACACCGTGCTTGCCAACATCCCTGTAGGAGTGAGACCCTCAGGGATCGCCTACGACCCCGTCGAAAAGGAGCTTTTTGTCGCCAACCAAGGTAGCGACAATGTGACCATCATCAACGGTACCTCCAATGCGGTGGTTGGCAGTGTCGGGGTCGGGAACCAACCCGGGGCCCTCGCCTACGACTCGTGGAACGATTTCATCTACGTTGCCAACCAGAATTCGGGAAATCTCACCGTGCTCAATGCGTCGAGCCGAAGCGTCGTGGGCTCGATCCCGATCGTGGGCGGCCCCTCAATGGCGGTGGCCGTGGATACGACCAATGGTTACGTCTGTGTGGAGAAATCAGGAGACGGATCTGTGGCGATCATCCCCACTGGGCGCCTTCCTCCCGAGTACTCCCTTTCCTTCACCGAATCTGGCCTTCCAACTGGGTTCACTTGGTCCGTTTTGGTCGACGGCTACCGTTACACTACGAGCCAAGCCGTATTGAATGTGAGCTTGACCAACGGGACATACTCCTATGTGGTGGGGACCCTCGGAAGGTATGCGGCCTCCCCCTCCGCCGGTAACTTCACGGTCCGGGGGATCGGGGCATCCGTGGCCCTCACCTTCTATCCGCTCAGCACGAACGAGACGGCATCATTCCACGACATAGGCCTTCCGACGGGATACAGCTTTGAAGTGACGCTCAACCAGACGTCGCAGATTGGTTTCGGGTACCTCAATTTCTCGGTTGCCAACGGTACCTATCCGTTCTCCGTACGAGGAGTGATGGGGTTCTCGGTCAGCCCAGAATCGGGGAACGTGACGGTCAAAGGATCGAATGTGCTCGTGACCGTCATCTTTACCCCGCTTCCCGCGGGACTCTTCTCGGTGCAATTCCAAGAGACCGGCCTGCCTGCGGGCCACAGCTGGACGGTCCGGCTGGGAACGGCTTCCCAGACCACCACGTCGAACGCGGTCACCTTTTCGGTACCGAATGGCACGGACAGTTACACCATCCCGAATGCGGGTGCCTTCATCGCTTCCCCACCCTCGGGACAAGTCACCGTGGACGGCAGCGGCACGCAGCTGGATGTGAGCTTCGCCCCACAGACCCGGCTCACCCATTTCAACGTTACGTTCACGGAGACAGGGCTCGCACACGGAGTTTGGTGGTACGTGAAAATAACGAGTAATGGGGAAAATGATCGGTACACCACGACCAATTCCACCATCGTATTCTACCTTACCAACGGGACGTACAATTTCACGACCGGTTCGGAAAATGCTAGTCTTTACCGTGCGAGCCCCAGCACTGGGAACTTCAGCGTGAACGGCGCGCAACTTTCGGAGAGCATACGGTTCATTTCCAACTCTACGAATTCAGGCATCAGCGGAGGCACTCAGGGCAACGCTCTGGAGGTGGCCATAATTGGCACAGGGGTTGTGGTCGCGGCAGTGGTGGTTCTCGCCTTCCTCTACCTGCGCCACAGGAAGCGACCCGTGAAGAACACTACAGCGACGTAGTGAGTCATCGTTCCCACTCACGTTGTGAGACGGGAGGCCCCGAACGGGAAAGTCCCACCGGTACGCGCTCGGACGACCCCCAACCCACGATCCGTGTTATCTTTCCCGAGATTCTCTCGCCACAGGTCGTCCAAGGCACGGTCTTGGGAGGCTTAGAGACATCCTCCTATGCTCCGCTTCCCAGGTATTCGGCTTCCGACATTAGAGCCGAAGAGAAAAGGTGCTGCTTAGGAGAGCGTAGTGGACCGAAACTTGGACGCTTCTCACACAGAGCGAACTCCAATCAATATTCCTTGGATTCTATCCGTTTGTAAGACCAACGGACGATGCCAGTGTGGAAGTGACTTGGATATGGACGTGGCGGGATTTGAACCCACGGCCTCTGCTTTGCGAAAGCAGCGATCTTCCGCTGATCTACACGCCCGCGTTCTGCAACGGTGCCTTTGGCTTCGCTCGAGAGCGGGATGGCGTCAAAACGTTTTCCTCCGAGTTGAACCGGAATAGGTCGGCAAATCTCCCCCAGTTGATGACGTGCTGCAGGGCATCCTCGCTCGGTAGGGCGATCCGGGCAAGCATCTCCGCCACTTGCTCACTGGTCAACTGGTGATCCGGCGAGGACTCCAGCGAACGGACGATGTGGCTGAAGAGCTTTAGGTTCTTCAAACGGTCCCGGATCTGCGTCTTGCGCGCCCGAATGTTCCCGGAGAGCAAGGTCTTGCCGACCTCGGATAGCACTGCCCGTCCATCCCCCACCGTGACCAGCCCCAGGGCTTCTGCCCATTCGACCGCAGGAAGGATCTCGTCTATCTCGAGCTCGAGGTCATCCGCGAGCAGGGCCAAATCCTCGGCTCCTCCATGGTCCTTGAGCAAAACCAACAGCCCCATCATCTCGGACGGGGAACATCTGGGATACTCGGTCGCCAACTTTCCCACGCTTCTCGGGAAAGGAGCAAACTACGCCTTCGCCTATAAGCATTGCTGTCTCGGGCCGGACACCACATGGCCGATGCGTGGACACCCGCTAGGGAAAAAGGACCCTTCCCGAAGGGTTTACGTAGCAGGAGAGCGTGGGTTGTAGCATTATGAAAGGATGGGTCCCACAGCGGTGCGCCGCATTGAGCATAGTCGTCGCACTCCTTCTAACCTTGGGCAGCGGACTGGGTGAGGGCCTGCACGCAAGGCAATCTGTCTCATCTCCGACTAAGCTCAACTGGGGAGACTTGGCTCCCGGCTGGGCCATGTTCCGGGGAAATACCTCATTGGACGGCAACTACAGTTCCTCGCTCCGCGCCTCTCACTTTACGGTGAAGGAGACGAACAGCCAAAGTGCCACCGGCTACTTACTAGCGAACAACAACTTGGCTCCAGTGCAGTCGTCCCCCATCGCGTTCAACGGCACAATCTATGTCCCTGCGGCTGCCTCCGACGACATCTTGGCGTTCAACGCTTCGACCCTCGCCCTGACCCACCTCTATTCGTTCGGCCAGACGAACCAGTATGGCACATTTTCCGCCACCCCTCTCATCGCAGACGTAGGGGGCTTCCCGCTGCTCGCCATTGCAACCGACAGGAATTCCCAGCAGATCTTCCTTTTGAACCTCTCTTCCGGTGCCATGACCAATTGCCCGGATGGAGGCGACCAGATCTCCTCCAGTCCCACACCCGTTCCCGGTGGTTTCTTCGTGGCCGACGGCTCCGGCAAGCTTTGGAACATCCCCTGGTCGGTACTGACCGGAACAGCCTGCCCGGGGTCTCCTGCCTCGGGAAGCAAGTACGAGGCGACGGGAGCCATCGCATGGGCCGCGCCTACCGCGGGGCCGGTGGGGCCGGTGGTCGTTTATGCGGACTACGGCAATCAGAAGGTCGATGTCTACTCGGAAGCTACCCCAGCGACCACTTGGGCGATCTTATTGACAGGGGCCCCTGCCAACACCCCTCAAGGTTCCCTGGCGGTCGTGAACCTCAGCGTTCCAAACACCCCTAACGTAGTGCCGATGGGATTCGTCGGTAGCAACGTTGGCAAGGGCGCTGCAGCCGATCTGTACGCTGTAGACCTCAACCAGGTAGCAACGCCTGGAAAGTCGCTCTATACCTATGCTCTGCCAGTGAACAGCACGGGAAATTCTGGGATCAGCGGCTCCGTCGCCCTTCTCGGGACCTCAAACAGCTCGGTCAATGTGATCTACCCCACCGTCAATGGTACGCTCTCCAGCCTCCCGTTCACTTTGTCCCCGACCTGCTACACGCTTGGCACAGGTTGCTGGGGCAAGGGGTGGAACTTCACGACCTCCAGTTCGTTTGTCGCCTCCCCGGTCGTAGCAGGAGACCTCGTGATGGATGGCGACCTTGGCGGACAGTTCTACATCCTCAATGCGACCACCGGTGTCCCAGTGTGGGAACACCAGTTCCCTGGCGGATTCTATTCCTCCCCAGTGATCTACAACAACCAGATCTACGCGCTGACAAGCACCGGATTACTTGCGGAGATCGCCCCGGCTTCCCCCACCGTCCACGTTGCCATCCCCTCTCCGGTCCAGGGAGGTACCAATGCTTGGGTGAACGTCACCGTTGGTGCCATTAATTCGACCGGAGCTCCCTCCGGGACCGTCGGGAACGCTGTCGTATCGCTGTACTTCAAAGGGGGCAACTACCCTACGTTTACACCTATCCTTCCCAACGTCTCTACGAACGGTACCACCGGGATCGCTTCCTTCCAATGGCATGCCCCCGCGGCGAACATCAATGTCAGCTACAATTTCCTAGCGGTGACCACTCCCACAGGATACCGCACCGGGATCGGGGGAAACAGCACCCGGGTCCTGGCAACGGGGGCCACAATGCTTCTCAACTTGTCGGTGGCGGCGAACCAATCGGTGATCTCCCCCAGTGGGACCACCGGAGTTCGATTCAATGTCACGAGCAGTGGGGTCGGAGTGGCCAACGCCACGGTCACCCTGGACTCCCCAGGGGGTGGTTGGTGGTTCCCTGGAGGGCCCCTTCTCACGAACGGCCAAGGGCTCGCTTGGAGCACCCTCACGGCACCGTCGAACATCAATACCACCGCATCGGTCCTTGTTTACGCAACAGTCTCCAAGGCAGGGTACCCTAACGGCTCCGGGGCCACGGCCGTCTCGGTCACCCCTTCGGTGCCGACGGGCACCTCCCGGCTTGGGATGCAAGCGTCGCCGCTCGTCTCTTCCCTAGCCGAGGGGACGTCAGTGGATCTGGTGGTAACCGTCTTCAATGCCTCCTCAGGCCCGAGCCAGCTCGTGAATGGGGCCACGGTCCGGGTGAGCCCCTCGACGGCCTCCTTGGGTGCGTTCAATCAGACCGTCGAGTCCACCCATACCGGAAAAGCCTACTTCCGATTCACGGCCGGGACGAAACCCGGGACCTTGATCGCAGAATTCAACGCCTCGGCTGCCCAGTACCTCAATGCCACGTCCTCCGTCGCCGTTTCGATCCTTGCTCCCGAGGTCCCTATCCTGTCCGTCACCGCACATGTTCCCTTGACGGCGACACCGGGAAGCGCCATCCCTGTCGCGCTCCATGGGTACGAGCTCAATCCTGTAACGGGTGCGGTGATCGGCAATGCCGCGGATGCCGTGGTGAACGTCTCATTCGCGGGCAATTCCCAGGCGAGCCGGCTCTCACTGACGAAGGTCACGCTCAATTCTTCCGGTGAGAACTCCTCCTTGGTCGTGACCGCCGGGCTCTCCTCGACGGCCTACCTCCTCCAACTGTCCTATTCGATCAGCCTTTCGGGAGCGGCGACAGGGGATAACACCTCAAGCGTAGCCATCGTACCGCCCCCCCTTGTGGTGACGACAGAGGTCGCTCCTTCGCTCGTCTTCGGGCAGTCGGGCGTGCTCACCGCGGGCGTGTCGGACCAGAACGGAACTCCCCTGGCGGGTGCGACCGTCGTCCTCGATGTGTCCCCCTCCAGCGCGCTCGCCCTCCAGAACACCACCCTCACCACAGGTGCTAACGGTCTTGCCGTGTTCCATTTCACGGTGACCTCATCGAGCCCGGTCAGCAATCTGAGCGTGAACTTCCATGTCACCGCCTCGGCGGCAGGTTATGCCCCTTCGTCCAACTCGACACAAGCGTTTGTTTCCTCCGGATCGACCTCGGCAAGTTCACCGACGACCTACTTTGGGCTCTCCTTGGTCAGTTGGATCCTCCTCATCCTGGTGATCTTGTTGCTCCTTGCATTGCTGGCTGTCTTATCCAGGCGCAAAGGGGCGACACCTACCACCACGGAACGCTCCATTCCCCCGAAGCGCGCGCCCCGGAACTCCTCCGACGACCTACAGGCTCACGAATTGGGGTCGGATTCGGCACCGCAAGCGGGGAAGACGGTTCCTCCGGTAGCTTCGCCTGCAGCCCCCGAAGAGTGGTCCGAGGAGGATGGCCCGGAAGTGAGGACGGAAGAAGCCACCAACCCTACCGAACCGGCCATTTCGAACGATGCCGGGAGCGATACCCAAGCCTCCACCTCTGAGAATCCGGCGACCCCCAGTGAGACCGCACCCCCCCCAGGGATCACTGACACTCCCGCGGTTGCAATGGATCCACCCACCCCGGGACCCACTCCCGACGGGGGAGGGACCGGCCCGGCCCAAGAATCGGGGCAGGATCCACCTCCAAAGAACCGAAAGCGCGGCAAACGGTAGTCGGCTCAATTCGAAGCAGTGGCCTGGGTCGGTGGACCATGGATCGGGCAGGTGCGCTTGAGCCGGCAGAAACGACACTTCTCCCGTGGGACCGGGGGGATGGGTTTTCGTAACCGCCCGTACTTCCTCCGCGGCATACCGTTTGGCCCAAGCCCAGGAAGCACCCATTCCCCTGGGTAAAATAAGGAAAGGGGGGACCGGCCGTCACCGGGCCAGTCGGGGCGGAGGGACCCGGTGCCGTGTGCGCCCTGTCCTTCGCATCCCAATCCTCATTAACTGGGGAAACTCTCACGAAAGATGACATGACGGGGCCATCCGCCAGTGCCGAAGCGATCCTGAGCGCTGCCTTCCAATCGACGGGGATCGAGTTCCTGGGCTTCCACCGCACCTTGTTCAAAGGCGAGGCGACGGATGACCGCTTGCACGGAGAGAGCACGGGACTCGCCGAGGTGGTCCGAAACCTCGGTCCTCTCATCCACGAACAGGCACCTCGCCTCCGCATCGGCATCCCGACCGATGGGTACGGCCACTCCGGGAGCCAATCCGTGACGCAGGAATTGGACCTCCTGTCGCTCAGCATCGCGCTCACGGGGCGCAAGATGGCCGAGATCCCCCGCACCATGGTGACGGTCGGCGATTCGGAGAGCCTGCGCCCCCTCGCCACGCTTCGGGACCGCGTCGCCGAGGCGGGACGCCGGTTCATCGCCATCGCCTCGGTCCTCGGGGAGGCGGACCTCACCCTCTCCC
>JAJYXQ010000037.1 GCA_021796385.1 Thermoplasmata archaeon
CAAGCCCATCTGGGTCCCCTTATCAACACCTCGCTCGGGATCCCGGAAGTGCCGAGTGCGACCATTGAATCGGCCTGCTCTTCCTCTTCGGCGGCGCTCCACGAGGCTTTCGTCCACATCGCCGGTGGCTTCATCGATGCCGCGTTGGTCGTGGGAGTAGAGAAGCTCAGCCATCTAGAAACGCTGGCTGCCACGAGCTACTTTGCCATGGGAGCGGACTATGCCTTCGAATCCCGGAACGGGGCAACGTTCCCCGGTCTCTATGCGACCTTGGCTTCGGCTCACATGAAAAAGTTCGGTACCGCTTCGGAGGCGCTCGGGGCGATCGCCGTGAAGAACCATCAGAATGCCTCGAACAACCCCCATGCCCACTTTCAAAAGCCGATCTCGATGGAGACCTACCTCAACTCTCCCATGGTCTCCTGGCCGCTGCGACTCTACGATTGTTGCCCGTTCTCCGATGGAGCGGCCGCGATCGTCGTTGTCAACCCTGCCAAGTTCAAGAAGGACCTGAAGCAGGTCCCGGCGGCCATTCGGGCCTCCGCACGTGCGGGGAGCATCGCCGCCCTCCAGGACCGCACGGAACTCACCACGATCCCGGCGAGCCGTCTCGCCGCCGACAAGGCGCTCCACCAGGCGAAGGTCGAGCACAAGGACATCGATTTCATGGAGGTCCATGACTGTTTCACCATTGCCGAGGTGCTGGCCATGGAGGACATGGGGTTCTTCCCCAAGGGCTCTGCCGCCCAGGCCGCTGCCGAGGGACAGACCCGTGTCGATGGCAAGCTCCCGGTGAACCCCTCGGGTGGACTCAAGGCCAAGGGTCACCCGGTGAGCGCCACCGGGGCCGCTCAGGTCGTCGAGGTCATGGAGCAGTTCAACGGCCGAGCCGGTAAGCGGGAGGTCAAAGGTGCTGAGTACGCGCTCGCCCACAATGTCGGCGCCACCGGGGGCAGCTGCTCGGTCCATATCTTCCAGAGGGTGTGAAGCACATGGCAGAATCCGAAGTGAAACCGGTCTACAGCATCAGTGACTTCGAGCACGCCTACCAAGAGGATGGCAAACTCGTGGGCCAGGAGTGCCATGCATGCCATCACCGCATCGCGACCCAGGTCCTCCGTTGTCCGAAGTGCGGGAGCCCGAAGCTCTCGGCGGTGGACCTTGCGACCACGGGCACGGTGCGGTCCTTTTCGATCCAGAACGTGCCTTCGGACGAATTCCTGAACGATGCTCCGTACGCCTACGCCCTCATCGAACTGGCGGACAAGGCAGTCGTGAGCGGTTGGCTTCCCGAAGCGAAGTCCGAGAAAGACATTTCCATCGGGGACAAGGTCCAGTGGAAGAAGTCGTACAAGGTTGGGATGATCTTCGAGAAGGTGAGGTAAGGATGGCAACCCGGTCGAAGTCGGGGGGCAACAACACCTTGGCCGCAACAGTATCCGGGTCGTCCCGGGTCGGAACTTCCCCCCGACCCCGTTTGGCGGATCTTGATGTTTCCCCCGGTAAACGGGTACGGCTCACCCGGATGCTCTACGAGCACGGGCCGGGTGGCGGGACGCTCCTCATCCTACCGATCGACCAAGGCCTCGAGCACGGACCGGTAGATTTCTTCTCCAACCCGGATTCCCTGGATCCCGATTACGAGTTCCGACTGGCTCTCGAGGGGAACTTCTCGGCCATCGCTCTCCACATCGGCCTGGCGGAAAAGTACCTGCGCGAGTACGCCGGACGAGTCCCGCTCATCTTGAAGATCAATGGGAAGACCAACATCCCCTCTGATTCGAGCGCGTTCTCCCCGCTGACAGCCACTGTCGAAGATGCCGTGCGCCTCGGCGCCGACGCGGTCGGTTATACGCTCTACGTAGGCTCCCCAGCCCAGGACAGAGATATCGCCCAAGCCATGACGGTGCGCGCCGAATGTGAACGCTACGGCATGCCGCTCGTGGTCTGGGCTTATCCCCGGGGTGAAGCGGTGTCGAAGAAGGGCGGCCGGGACTCCTTGTATGCCGTGGAGTACGCCGCCCGCGTGGCTCAGGAGATCGGAGCGGACATCGTGAAGGTCAATTATCCGGTTCCCGGCCCGAGTGACAAGGAAGCTCCGGCCCCGTACAATCAACTGTTGATGACCAAGGAGGAGATGTTCCAGCGGGTGGTCCGGGCCGCAGGCCGGACCATGGTGCTTGTGTCGGGCGGAGAAAAGATGGGGGATGATGAACTCATCACAAAGGTCCGTTCATCTCTCCAGGCGGGCGCCACGGGGATCATCTTCGGTCGCAACGTCTGGCAGCGGAGACACAGTGAAGCCCTGGACATCACCTCCAAGATCCACACCCTCTTCCGAGAGTACGCAGAACCTACTGCCTGAGGTAGCGCTCTGGGTGGTTCTCGCTTGCGAGGACTCACCCAAGCTCTGTACCGGACAGCGATCGGTCCGATTGGGCCTTGCCCGCCGGGTCGGGCCCCATGCGCAACCCCCAGGGGACGCCCTCCTCTTGGATCCGTTTTCAGAGATACCCCTTTCGTCAGGGGATACTCGACAGGCCCGGGCTTCGGGAGTGGTGGCGGTGGACTGCTCGTGGAACCGGCTCTCGAAACAGAGTGCGTTCCCCGCGCTGGGAGGGATACTCCGTCGGCTTCGGGCCCGGCGACGACTTCCCTTGCTGTTGGCAGCAAATCCCCAACACTATGGTCGGGTGGGGCAGCTCAACACGGGCGAAGCCCTCGGTGCGGCCGTCTTTGTGCTCTTCGGAGAGGCGCAAGCCCGCAGGTTCCTTGAACGATTTTCCTTCGGTCCATCCTTCCTATCGCTTAATGCAGAGCTCCTCGAAGGCTATAGGGCGGCGGGGAGCGGGATGGAGATCACCGGGCTCGAGAAGGCCTTCTTTTCACGAACCGGAACCACGTAAGGAGCACCGTGGCCCGGGGGAGCGGACGCGGATACGCTGATGGCAGATCCTACTCTTCGTAGTCGAAATAGAGCTTGACCGTGACGTGGTACTCGGAGACCTTTCCGTCGTGGACGCTCCCTTCCATCTCGGTGACCCGGAACCACTTGATGTTCCGCACGCTCTTTGAGGCGACGGCCACGGCGTTCTGGGCTGCCTCGGCAAAGCTCTTCTTCGATACTCCCACGACTTCGGTGATCTTCTGGACCATTGGTTCCACCGTGCCCGTCAGCACGCCAAGGCGCGTAAAAGCCTTGCCATCTTCCATGGGTCGACTCAAGACTTCGGGGGAAGGGATAGTCGCGAACGGAGGGCGCGGCAAACACTCTCTGACGTGCCCACGTCTTGCGGACAGACCCCCGAGACACCGTGCCCCCGCCTGACCCACTCGCTCCCACAAGACCGGCGTCGTCATAGAGTGAAGAACTCAGGATTAGCGGGTAGGGCGACACCTCCCTCGAAGACTGGAGCACCCGAGGGGAGATGACCAAGTCTCACGCAAAGGCAAGCTGGGGGAACTCATATACCCCGGTCCACTCATAGTACCAGTTCGAGGTACTGAAAGTCGATGAACGAGGTCTTCCTTTCTCCCGGAGTGCGTACACCATTTGCAAAAGCCGGCGGCGTATACGCCCATCGATCACCGATCGAACTCTCCATCCCGGTCCTGAAGGCGATGAACTCCCGGGCCCGACCGGACCTGATCGCCTGGGGTCAAGTCATTCCGGAACCTACGGTGTCAAACATAGCCCGTGAAGCCGTCTATGAGGCGGGTCTCGACCCTTCGATCCCGGCGTACTCGACGGTCATGGCGTGCTCTTCAAGCTTCCTGGCTGCGATCCAAGTGGCCGGGATGCTCGGGAGCGGAGGGAACCACCTCACCATGGTAGGGGGAGCGGAAAGCATGAGCCACGCGCCCTTGGCATTGAAGTACAAGGTCGCAGAGGGACTTCTTGAGAAATTCGCCAAGGACCCGCTTGCGGCGGCCGAGGCAATGGGACACATCAGCACCGAAGACTTCGATCTGCCGACCAAAGGATGGGCGAACCGGCAGAGTGGCAAGTCCATGGGGGTTCACATGGAAGAGACGGCCAAGGAGTTCCATATCCTCAGGGCCGACCAGGACGAGAGAGCATTTCGGAGCCATCAGGGGGCGGTCCGCGGCCAAGACTCCGGATTCTTCAACGACCTCATCGTGCCTTTGGACGGGGTTGAGAGGGACAATCTCCCCCGCCGGGACACAACCCTTGAGAAGCTCGCCCGCCTCCCCCCGGCGTTCGATCGGACCAGCGGCATGGGCTCACTAACGGCGGGAAATTCTTCGCCACTCACCGATGGCGCTGCCGCGCTCTGGGTGGCTGATTCCGAAGGGATCCGCCGGTTGGGGCAGGAACCGGTGGTCCGCCTTGTGGATTGGGAGATCGGTGCGCTCGACCTACGGACGGAAGGGCTCCTCATGGCTCCGGCGAGGGCGATCCCACGGCTCCTAGCGCGTAACAGGTTGAAGGCGAACGACATCGCGTTGTGGGAGATCCACGAGGCGTTCGCAGCCCAGGTGCTGGCCAATGTGCAGGCCCTGATGGACCCGGTGTACCGCCGGGAGAAGGCCCGGGTCGATGCCGACCTCGGCACATTCTCCTGGGACCGGGTGAATCCAAACGGCGGTTCTATCGCCCTAGGACATCCCTTTGCAGCGACGGGTGCACGGATCCTCAGCCAAGCGGTCAAGGAGCTCACCGCCATGCCACCAGGTTCGAAAGCAGTGGTCTCCGTTTGCGCCGATGGGGGAGAGGGGACTGCCGCCCTGTTAGAGCGCGTTTCCTAACGCCCATTCCCGGACCAGGGGTCCCGGTCCGCCCACGAAGAGAGGCGGATGGTTTTGGAACAAGACCAGCGGTCTTGCGCTCAGAACAAGCAGTGCTCCCGTACCTTTCACCCAGAAATGGGAGGTTTGGAACCTTCGGCTGCTTCCGAGGTCACATTACGACCGGGTTCGTAACTTCTATTAGCGCACCATCGGGGATGTCCCCCCTGGGTCCAAGCATATCATGTGTGGGTCCAAGCGCTCGCGTTCTGGCAGGGTGGCCTTCACGGAAGCAACTGTTATCTTCCCCGACGCCTTGCGTTGGCCGAAGGTAACGTAATGGAGCTCGAGGTCGTGCCCGGGCTGGTCCCATCACTGTTGGCAACGCTGGCACCCCAGGAGTCCGTGTACTGCGAACATGGGATCATGCTCTACAAGGAACCCCAGGTAGGGGTGGGACGGAAAACCACCTCGGGGGGCGGTTTCCTCAAGACCATGGAACGGACGACGGTGGGGGGTTTCCCCTTCTTCCTGACCGAGTTCATCGGTCCGGGTCACGTGTCCTTTTCACGGGATGGAGTCGGTGAGATCCGGGTTCTCGACCTCGCTCCGAACGAGGAGCTCGACGTTGCCGAAGGCTCACTTGTGTGCGCCGACACGCACGTTCGTTACGACATGAGTTACATCAAGGGGACGAACCGTCCGGGTCGGATGGTCGGGTTGTGGATGGACCGGCTCACCGGACCGGGCAAGGTAGCGGTACATGGCTATGGCAATCTCATCTCGATGACCCTCGCCCCCAGAGAGGTGATCCTCTGCGATTTCGGAGCGCTGTTCTGGAAGCATAGTTCGGTGGAAGCTCGTACCGTGAACATCCCGTTCGGAGGGGGGCTTATGGGACACCTCGAATCGTACGAAGCGATCGAACTCATCGGGCCCGGGAAGGTCGCACTTCAGAGCATTGATGCAAAGCAACCCCACTACTGAGGAGATAAATGCCGATACCGGATGAGTTCACAAAGAAACGGACCGAGGTGACGGTGAGCCGAGCCCAGATCAAGGAACAGAAGTGTCGCAGTTGCGGGGCGAAGGTCGGGGCGGAGAACATCAAGGACGGGTACATGAAGTGCACTTACTGCGGTACAAGCTACGCCCTAGACGTCGAGGAGCATTGAGAGCCGACACGGTCGGGGGCATTACCCCCGCAATCCTGCTGACCCTGAACAGTGGCGAGAAAGTGCTTTCCGAACATGGGATCCTCCTGTACATGGAACCCTCGGTCAAGCTCCAACGGCGGACCCAAAAGTCCCTGGGGGTGAGCCGGGCCCACCTCATGGGCATGCACGCCCGGGGGGACAACGAGGAGAGCTACTACTTTGCGGAGTTCCAGGGCCCGGGCCACGTGACGTTGTCCCGGGACAAGGGAGGGGATGCACGGATCCAGCAGTTGAACCCCCAGCAGGGAATCCGGATTAAGTCGGGCCACCTCGTCGCGTTTGACGAATCCGTCCGGTACTTTCCCATGGTCCTAGCCCGATGGGTCACCCAGAACGGTAACGAGCAAGAAGTCCACTACATTTTCGCCGACGAGATGACGGGACCCGGAGGTTTGGTATTCCAAGGCCACGGCAACGTGCTCTCCTTCCAACTGCGGCCTGGAGAGATGATCCGGACGACCGTCCACGGGCTCCTTGCCGTAGAGAACACTGTGACCGTCAACCTCAACTGGCTTGTGGGGATGCAAATGTCTTCCGTGTTCGGAGGCATGGGCATGATGGGAGGACTGGGTGGAGGGGCTCCCGGCAACGCCCAACCCGTGTTGGATCTGATCGGGCCCGGCATTGTGATGGTGAACAGCGGAGCATGAAGATCGACGTGCGCGGTGAATTCGTCCCGGTCGCCTTGGCTCAGTTGGACCCCGGGGAGCAGATCTTCTGTGAGGGAGGTCTCATGGTCTATTCCGATCCGAGCATCCAAGTCGCCGTGCGGCCGTTCACCCAGGGAGGATTCGGCCAGACCATGAAACGGACCTTGGTAGGTGGAATCCCGTTCTTCATGCATGTGTACACCGGGCCCGGTTACGCGGCCTTCTCCCGGTTCACCCCAGGGGAGATCCGGACCATCGAGCTCCAACCAGGACAGGTGGTCGACATTGCGGAACACTCCCTGCTCCTTGCCTCGAACTCCGTCCAGTACGATGCGTTCTACGTGCCGGGGACAGGACGCATCGGTCGCATGATCGGGTTCTGGATGGACCGCCTCACGGGGCCTGGCACCGTCGTGTACCACGGACACGGGAACGTCTTGTCGTTCACATTGGGACAGGGAGAATTGGTGGAGATAGATCATGGAGCACTCCTCATGAAGGACCCGACCGTGCAGCTACAATCCTTCAACCAGCCGCTGGGTGGGGGTCTCACAGGACATGCCATGAGCTTCGAATGTTTGAAGGCCATGGGGCCCGGAAAACTGATCATCCAGACACTCGACCCGACGAAGGTCCAGCACCACACCGAGTGATTTTCTCTACCCACTCTGATGGAGGGGGGGCATCTAGCAAACTCAATGTACGACGTTGATGGCCAAGTTGCTCACTTGAACACTTGCGGAACTCGCTCTCGAGAATGAGGCGGATACGAAAACGGAACCGGTGTCCGTGCTCGGTGAGACCTGTCGGGACAAAGATGGGAACAGGGCACTACCGTTCGAAACTGAGGTCTGATCGGTCGAGATGGTTCCCGATGCGAACCCTGAACTCAAAGTGAGCTGCACCTTGGCTCCGCCCAGGGAATTTCCGTGGGTATCGGAGACCGTGACCACAAGCGCCTCCCCTCTCGCAGTGGCCTGAGGGTTGTTGGCGAAGCCACAACCTCCAAAAGCAGTTACCATTCACGAATCGTGCTCCCGTGAAGTACAGCCTCCGCAACGGATAACCCCGGCGAGAGTATAATCTTCACCGAAGTAGGGGTCTTCGAGTTTCGCCTGCTACGAAAGCGACGGCAACAGCCAGTATTCGATGGTCCGAATCGGGTGGATTGATTGTGCGAGGGTTCTGTGGGAGACCGGAGTCCGTGTCGGTGAGTTCCTCAAGCTCACCCTGCACAGCTTTGACCCCGGACAAAAGCATGTCCTGATCCCGACCGAGAAGAAGAAGCACCTGGTCAAGCGGAGGACCAGGGCCGGCCGTCCACCGCGACAGGAGACCCCCATGCGAAGAAACCCGATCACCTCGGAACTCCTCGTGAAGCTGGGGCAGTACGCGCTGGGGAACCATCTCGAGTCGGTGTCCCCCCTCTTCGGGATGACGAGGCAGCGGATCTTCCAGGTCGTCAAGGAGGAGGGAGGCGAGCGGGGTTGTCGAAGGAGCACGGAGAACTGCACCCTCACATGCTCCGACACTCTTTCGTCGTCCACTGCGTCCTGAGCGGGGTGCCCGTCCCCGTGCTCCAGTACTGACTGGGGCATGCGAGCGTG
>JAJYXQ010000064.1 GCA_021796385.1 Thermoplasmata archaeon
CCTTCAATGCCACCTATGCGGCGCCCAATCCTTGCGCCGGGATCCAGCACCTTGAGTACAGCGGGCCGTCACCGATCACGGTCAAGTACCTCAAGTGATGTCCAGGGAGCGGTTCATCGAAAGAGGAGCCTTGCAGAAGAAGGGGTGTCCTCGGTCGGGGAGGAATTGAAATGCCATCAGGTCGACGACCGAGGGGACCTCCCAAGGCCAGTGAAGGAAAGCCTCCGAGGGAGGGGATCCCCACGGTCCGTTTGTTCGTCGCCGTTGAAACACCAAAGGTGGCGCTTCCCGAGCTTCCTTCCCTGGCCGAGGACGCGCCATCTCACATCACGCTCCGGTTCCTTGGTGACGTGCCCGCCCTGCTCGTTTCCCAACTCGGTCCGGCGTTGGAACGAAGCCTTCAAGGGGCGCCTTCCGGAGTTCTCGTGCTGCGGGGGCTCGGTGCCTTCCCGACACCCGAAAGACCCCGGGTGTTGTGGGCCGGGGTGGTGGACGACACCGGCCTGCTGCTCGATCTTCACCGCCGGGTGAAGGAGGCCGTGGAGGGGTTGGGATTGCCGCCGGAAGACCACCCGTTCCATGCCCACGTGACGCTTGCCCGCATCCACGGGTGGGCCAAGGCGGAGATCGCCCGCCGGTCGATAGAAGAGCATCGGGACGAGGTGTTCTCACGGTTCCCAGTCCAGACCGTGGTGCTCAAGGAGAGCACGCTCAAGCGGGACGGTGCGGTACATCGCACGATCCTCTCGATCCCGCTCGCCCCGACGCCGTCCTAGGGGGGATTCCCCTCCCGTTAACCCTTCGGGAGGAAAGCTCATTATTCCCGGGGGAGTGGAATCTTCATGGGTATGGGAAGACCCCCTGAGGCTCGTCCGCTCCTCGAACATTTCGTGTTGCTCTCCTCCAATGCCCCGCCGGAGGTCCACGACATCTTCTCCCAGAAGAACCTCCGACAGGCCCTGATGGACGCATCGTCGCGACGGCTTCCCGCCCTCGCTCGGGTCCGACTCGAGTTAGATGGGGTGCCACAGGATGACATCGCGCAGATCCTGACCCATAGCCCGCTGACCGGGAAGGTCGGAGTGATCTTCCACCAGCCGACGATGCAGAAGGAGGCTTGGGAATACACCCCCCCTGCCGCGGTGATCGCATTCGACGTGCGGGGACCGGGCAAGATCATCACGTTCCACTATAACCCGCGAGCCATCACCCCATGGGACCTCGATGATCGGGGTACCGAAGAGCCCTGTGTGGTCCGGATCAATTTGCGGGAGGGGTTCATCCCCCGCTCGATACGTCAAGAGCAGATGGCCATTCGGGGAACGCCGATCCCGTTGCCAAAGTTCGAGATA
The DNA here is from genome assembly GCA_021796385.1 of Thermoplasmata archaeon. Taxonomy (GTDB): domain Archaea; phylum Thermoplasmatota; class Thermoplasmata; order Lutacidiplasmatales; family UBA184; genus JAJYEA01. The sequence goes on from JAJYXQ010000064.1 coordinate 1,353, forward strand.
TTCTCCATGGCCGACCTCGCCGGGTTCGTACATCGGACGGGGGTTGTCCCGTTCCGGTTCACCATGCTGGTCTACACCAGCAAGACCCGCTATTCCTATGACGTCGATCTCATCAACAACATCTTGGTCCGGGACCCCAGATCGGGTCGCCTACCCGTGACGAGCCGCGTCCAGCGCTCCGCCCGGGTGTTCCACGGACTAGATCGTTTCGTGGCTCGGCGTGAGATACCCCCGATCCCCTCAAAGATCCTCGAGATACTCTTCGAGTCGAACGAGCTCCATCCTGCGGAAGTGTCTTCGGCCCTCGGGATCTCCCAAGAACTTGCGATCGCCTCGCTTTCCACTCTGGTCGACCGGACGCTCGCCAGCTACAACAAGGCCTCGAACACGTACCGGCCCCTTCCCCGGGCCTTTCTCACTGCGGCGGAGGCCGACATGGAAGCCCAGGAGGAATCCGAGGCCCGGAAGAAGGCGGAGGCGCCATCCGAAGAAGCCTCCGAGAGCGAACCAGAACCCCCGGAGGAGATCGCCTCACCGTCACCGCCGCCTGCTGTTTCCGAGGTGCCGGAGGTATCTGTACCCTTGAGCCCAGTTCCCGGTCCCTCTCCAGAACCGGGGTCCGCATCCCCTCTCCCACCCGCTCCCTCCCCGGCCCCTCCGGGACAGGAGGCATCTCCCACGGGCTCTTTCCCAACTGTAGCGACGGATATCGCGAACGCGGGCGGTACGGGGGCACGGCAGGAAGTTCAGAAGCTCCTTGAGATGCTCGAGGCCCGACCGACTTGCCCCGGGTGTGGGCGGGAGATGGATGCCTCCGACCTCGAGATTCTCTGCCCCGAATGTCGCCGGGAAATGCAGGGCATGGCCCACTGAAGCGGGTTCCCATCAGCGGGGCGGCCGCCCGGGGATCGTCCCGGGACTCGCTCGGGTTGGAGTCCGGGGTTCCCAGGGCCTTGTGATCCGTTCCCCACCCTGACGATTCCGCTTGCATGGAACTGGGGTGCCGGATTATGATCCTCCCTAAGGAAGGGACCACCGAGGAGGGTACTCTTTCGGGCCCTCGTTGAACCAGCCTCTAAGTTTCCGAAATCTTGTTGCCCTTCCAGCCAAAGAAGTGAACATAGAGGTAACTGTTCACGGCCAGGGCTACGGCGTACCCTACAAAGGGAATTGCCACCGCGACATCCCCAAGCGCATAGCCTGAGATGGCGGTGGCGGAACTGGCAGCACCTACCCGGGCTGCTTGGTTGGTTCCTGCTCCCTCGGCCCTATCAGCGGCCGGGAGGTTGCTCATAAGAGCGGACGACTGGGCCGGAAGAGCCGCTACTCGGAAGGCCGGGAGTGCCATGTACGCTACCAAAGCTGGGACGAGCGGGACGAAGGGGATGCTCAGGGCGAGCACCGCGGCGACGACCCGGGTGCCCACGATCGCTTGGACAAAGCCCCACCTACGATCTAGGTAGGGTGCAAAGAGCACGGACACCGTTCCACCGAAACCCGCAACGGAAGAGAAGATTGACATCTCGGGGCGAGGAACCCCGAAGGCAACGATGAAGTATGGGATGAGGAATGGGGTCAGGAGGCCTTGGGAGAATCCGTTGAGAAGCCCGGTGAGGGTGAACTTCCGGATGACCCCTCGGCTCCGTACCGAGGGGGATGCTCCCCGGCTTACTCCCCGAACGGGAATGGGCACGCCAAGCACGACGGCGGCAAGGGATAGAATCAGGGCCAGCAGGAAGACGTTTTCGAGGGTTCCCACCCCGGCTGCTAACGTCCCAAGGGCCGCTGACGCTCCGGAGAGGAAGGTGAAGTAGCTGAACCAACGAGTTCTGCCTTGGCGCGGGGTGAGATCCGCCAAGATGGCGGTTTGTAGCGGCATGGCGGCACCCCCAACACCCCCTCCCGAGAGCGAACCCGTGGCGCTGAACCCGCCGAGGACACTCGCAAGGGCCGCGGCCGTCAAACTGGGAGGGATTAGAAGCAGCAGGCAAGCGACGGGTAGTAATCCCAGGGCAGTGAGATAGGTAATTCGAAGATTGACACGGCTCCCTATCCGTCCGAGGATGTAGGTCAGTATTGCCGTGGATAAGGCCCCACCGACGTAAAGGAGCCCAAGGACAAAGTATCCCTCGTTCAACTCGGAGATCACGAGATAGGCGAATCCCACGTTCAAAAGCCCAGAAGCAAAGCCTCGGGAAACACGGCTACCCATGAGGAAGAGCAGACCCGACCTACTCCCCGGTGATACCGGAGGCTCCTTTGATTCGGGATCCGCGTTGTGCATGACCCTACCTGAGACAGCGGGGGGAAGAAGCTTTCATGGGGAAGCCTCGCGGCCCTCTCCGCAATGGGCAAATACTCATCCGCCTCCATCGATGCCATGGTCGGGTACAAGAAGCCATGCCGATTCTGCGGGAATCTGGTGGAGGAACTTTCGGTGATGTGTCCATTTTGTGCTCACGCACACCCTTTGCAGTCGGTGTGCCCATACTGCATGGCCCCGATATCCGCAGGTTGGACCGTGTGCAACACGTGCACTCGCCCACTCGTCATCCCATGTCCTCGTTGTGGAGCCCCGGCGGGTCCGGATTCGGATGTCTGCGACCGTTGCAAGGCCGTGGTGCGTTACCGGTGTCCAACATGCGTCGCGGTGGTGAGCTTGGGTGCCAAGAAATGCGATCGGTGCGGAACCAAGCTCAAGGAGTATTGGAAGTCGAAAGGACTCTAAGGAATCCCACGCACTCGTTGCAGAGCTTAAATAGCGTCAGATTCTCGCGCTGGGTCGAAGGAAAAAGATGCCGCTTTTGGACCACCCAAAGAATGTGGACGACCTGAGTGGAGACAAGGGTTTTCAGTGGAAATTCCACTGTGACGTTTGCGGGAACGGATTCGACACGACGTTCATTCCCTCTCGCAGCGCGAACTCGCAGCGCCGTTTGGGATTCTTGAGCTCGGGTTTCAGCGCAATGGGATCTTTGACAGGAAGTGGTGGGATGTACGGCGCTAGCCAAGCCGCTAGTGGGGCGCAGCAATACAAGAACCAGTCGGCAGAATGGCACAAGGAGCACGACAATGCGTTCCAACAGGCGGTGAACGAAGCGAAGACTCATTTCAAGAAGTGTCCGAAGTGCAAGGCCTTCGTCTGCGACGATGATTGGAACAATCAAGCCGGGCTCTGCACGACGGATGCCCCCTCGATGGCGGCCGAACTCCAGGCGGCCAAGGCACAGGCGGCTGTCGAGCAGATGAAGACCCAAGTGGCGTCCCAACAGCAGTTCAATGGGGACACCTCCAATCGGTCCACGGTCTGTCCCAAGTGCGGTAAGACCGCGGGATCCGAGAAGTTCTGCCAGAACTGTGGAACTCCGCTCGCCTTCAAGGAGTGTCCCGCTTGCCACAAGCAGAACCCCATGAACATCAACTTCTGCGGGGAGTGCGGCGGTCGACTGGGTTAGACGCGTAGCCGAACGCACTCTGCCGGCGTAGCTCCCAGAGCTAGTATCTCATCTAAGGAAGTCGAGTTCCACAGTTTCCACAGAACTTTATCCCAGGTGCTGCCTCCTTGCCACAGGACGGGCATTTCGGCGGAGCGGCCATGGGTTTCCCGCACGTGTGGCAGAACTTTACCGTATCCGGGTTGGAAGCGTGGCACGCGGGGCAAACCCGTGCTCCGGGGGGGCGGGAGGGTGGCATTCTGGTCGGTGCCGTGGTCCCTGGGGGTACCGGCCCGGGCACCCCCGGGGTCTGGGCCATGGCCCTTCGCTGCATCGCCTCGTTCATCCGCGCCTCCATCATGGCCCGGGCCTCGGGGGGCATTCGGGCCATCATTTCCGGATTCATCGCGAACATCCCGGCTCCGCCCATTGATGGAATGAAATTGGACACTTTTACACTCTTGACAGCCAAACCGGCGGCCTCCAGGGTGCTTCGGATGGACCCTTCGAGAGTGGGTATCTGGGCGGAGATAGAGGAGGCATCAGCACCATCTACGACTCCCTTGAGGAGAGGCACGACGATTGGTCCGATCGCTTGCTCCGGCTTCTGGGAGCGCCCCAGAGTTGGACCGGCGGGTGACTGGACCAGCTTCGCTGGGTCGGCCAAGGCGAATCGGATATCGGCAAAGAGGGAGATCGAGGAACCGGACTTGCTGCGCCCCGAGTGTTCGATCTTGATGTTCTGATCCAGCTTAGAGAAGAATACCGGGTCTGCCCTGAGAGTCCACCGGGTGGCCCCCTTGGCCGGACGCCGCGAGACAGCGGTCGTGCGGGGAGCCGAGTCCTCAGAGAGAAGAAACTGTCCAGAGGGAAAGGCATCCAAGGATTGCCCTTGGCGACTGACCAAGACCGCCACCACCGAGGGGGGCACGATGAGCCGTGTCCCTGCCGCGACATCCCCTAACCGTAATGGGTGTGACCACTCCTTTCCATCCAGTAGGCTCCCGTCGATTACGGGAAGCAGAGCGGAGAAGACGTCTCCCGGGTTTTGATATGCCCCTTCGGGGAGCCGGTCGGATAACCATGTTCGATCTGCGGGGGTGATTCCCGAGTCCGGGTCATCGGCGTCCTGTTCCGCCAAGTGCTCCTGGAACTTGGCGAGGAGTTGGGCGCGGGTTACGGGGTACCCATCGAATCCCCCACTTTCAGTACCTTCGCCTCCGAGGAAATCTGAGACAATGTTGGGGGCGTTGAGCAGACCCATGCCCCAATACCAAGGAGCACACGCATGGCCACAGGCGGGGCATCGTTCCGGGCCGGATAGTGCGCACAGGCACGCACCTCCTTGGGAGGCGCAGGTGGGAGCCTTGCACTCGGAATCCGCCTCGCAAAAGTCACACAAGGGTGGTCACCTCATTCTCACGAGGCGCCGTCGGGTCCATCGTCGCGGTTGTCGCCGCCTTTTTGGGTCCCCACGGGGTAGGCACCCGACTGGTGCAGGAGAACTTGCAGATAGGGTATGACCTAAAGACTCGACCTGGCCACGCGCTCGGCATGCCCCGGGTCAAAGTTCGCACGCTGATAAGCCTACCCTCGACTTAAGATTCCTTGCAGGCGGGGTCTCTTGGAGGGGCAGGAACTCGGTCTCTACCGGGCTGCGTTGGTCTGGGTCCGAACAGCCCACCCTTGCGGATCACATCCCTTACTATGGTCGCGATCCTGCGACGTGCCGAACCGACATATATGTATGTATATGTATATGCGTAGCCAGGCTACGGGTCCTGCCAAGCGAACAAAACGAGGAATCGCAGGTGGGTGTTGACGCCTTGGGGTATCGGGTGGGCAAGGGCCTGAATGATCTCGCCCTAGACTGTGGCTATCGAACTCGGGTGCCACCGATGAGTCGTCCGCTACAACCGGAGTTGCCACGATGCGCCGGGAGATCCAGTATCGGGATGAGAGAAAGGTTCAGGGGTTCCCTCGGGGCTGTGCCTCGGAGGCTCGATCTGAGGGCAAGGTCACAGGAATGGGGTGTCGGAGAATACCCTTGCTCCTGGGGTGTTTCGGTCGCTAACTGGTGTGAGATCCCTTCCGACCTCTCCCGTCGCTCTGGTTCTGGGAGCCCCTATCTCAGGAATCGGATTCACCAGAGGCTGAGTGTGGGCTTTCTCGGCGGGGAAGTACGTGGCTTTTCCCCGCCTTCTCGGCGGCATTCTCTGTCGTATAACAGGAGTTATACGACTTCACCCGATAGACGTGCCTGAACCCATTATTGTGTTACGTCTATAGCGTAACATAGCTTACAGTGTTAGCTATGTCTTGGGTGAGCTTGGATGGAAACGCACAAAAATGCCCGGGGACGGGCCTTTTCCTGCCATCAGTATCGTACGACCTTCAGAGGGGTCAGGATGCGTGGCAGGGCCCTTCTCTTGTCGGTCCATAGGTGGGTGCTGCCGTGGGCCAGCGCGGTCGCAACCGTCAGCATGCCGGGCAACGCGGATCGTTCACCGGCGTTCCGCTTGGCGAGGGTCGAAAAGGTCTGGTAGGCTTGTCGGTCCACCGGGAGCACCGTGAGTTCCCGCCGAAGGGTATCCAGAACATCGAGTCTGCGGTCTGGCCTTCCCTTCATCCCCTGGGCTTCCAAGGCCAGTTCGGTCATATTGAATTCCGTGGTACCGAATTCTCCCTCAGAGGAACCCATTTCCCGGATCCAGCGTTTTGCCGAGGGCTTGCCGAGCAATAGCTCGATAAGGAGGGGGGTGTCGATGCACTTCACCGGTTTCTCCTCCAGGCACCATAGCACGACTGGACTCCTCGGGGACGGGAGAGCAATCGTTCCATGAGTTGCGAGAAGCTCTCACCGGGTCGTTTCTCCCGGTGAAGTGCTTCGTAGATTGGCTTTCGCACCATCAATGTTTTTGATGACATGGTTCAACTCATACATATGTGTATATATATGTTTCTCGCCCCGAAAAACGCAGCTCGGATCTCGCAAGAAGCGTTGGGCCTCCTCTTTTCAAGGGGGAAAACGGGAAAGCGCGGAAAGAGTGGAAGGGGGTCGCATAGGCGTGGCTTTGGGTTCAAGACGTCGGGAGGGGTACGCCTTCGCACCCCCTAGTGTGCATATGCGTCAACCCTCGCCGTGAGGCTCCTAGAACGCCGGCACCCCGGGGCACGCGTCCGCTTCCGATGGAGGAGGTGTAAACAATCTTCGATGCCTGGACCTCAATTTGACAGGGTGTGGTCTGGCCAATGGTGATCAAGTTTCCCTGGCCCGGGGTGAGATGTTGGGTCGAACTTGACTTACGCCGATAGTAGGTGTTATAAGTGGGTAAAGTCTGGAATCCCTTGCTATGCGAGTCCTCGGCAAGATGTGTGGAGACACGACA
>JAJYXQ010000070.1 GCA_021796385.1 Thermoplasmata archaeon
CGATCTTGGGGCAGCCCGGAACACCACGGAAGCCTGCCCGGCATCCGAGGAGGGGGGTGTGGCCACAATAGGCCCCTCGGAGGGCAGGGCGGCCACGGTGACGGTAAGGTTTGTCGTCACGGTCGTGGAACTGTCGTTCACCAAAAACGTGACGAGGTACGAACCCGGGCTTACCCCGAAGCAAGAGGCACTTAAGATGTAATGTCCGGAGGGCTCTGCCTGGCAGGCGAGGCCCGTCGAAGGTTGCACGGAGATGGACTGTCGGATATCTCCTGTGCCCTCGCTGACCATGGGAGCGGTAACGAGGAGGGCGCGTCCCACATCAACGGTATCCGAGGATGCATTCCTGAGACCGGTCTGGGTGGTAAGAATCTGGACGGACCCGAGGGAGGGATTGGAGACGTACATGTCCCCATTGATTCCTGCGAATCCGACGGACCGGGGGGTCCCCCCGAGCGGGATCGAGGCGACCACGGACTCTTGGCTTCCATTGATGACGCTGATGTTCCCTGACCCAGAGTCGGGTACGTAGAGATAGCCGTTGAGGGGATCATAGCCGATCCCCAGCGGTTTCGAACCGACGGAGATCACCTTCAGCAAGGAATCGTTCGCCCCGCTGAAGACCGACACATGGTCCAGCGCCTCATCGGTGACGTAGATGTTCCCGTTGGCGGGGTCGAAGGCCACGGCTGACGGGCAACTGCCGGCGGAGAGTGAAGTTACGAGCGTTTGGGTAAGGGTGTTGATCACGGAAACCGTGCCACTCACCAGGCAGCTCGAGATGTAGAGGTAGCCCGTGTTCGGGTCCAGGGCTTCTCCGTTCGGGTCGGGACTTCCGTCTTGGATCACTGCCGAACGGAAGCCGGTGTTTCCGCTCACTACGGACACATTGTAATTATCGGCCACGTAGACGTTGCCATTGAGAGGGTCATAGAGGGCGGGATGGGGGTTCGACCACGTCGCACCCGTTTGGAGAAGGGTTCCCGTGGCGGCCGCCGTGATCGAGTACGAGCTCGACCCAGAGTTTGCTGTGAAGAGCTCCTCAAAGGGGGCGTAGTACGCGACCCCATCCGGCGAGGAGCCGACCGATGGTGACATTACTAAGCGTCCCGTCAACGGGTTGATGACGCTGAGGCTATTGCTCCCATCATCGGTGACGACCATCGAATTGCTGTCGGCATCGTAGGTCAGAGAGTACGGGGTGGATAGTCCAGTAATATTTTGTGAAAGCGTACCGAAGGATGGGACCCCATCGTTAATGATCCGGGGTGTCCCGACATCGAGAGCCGTGGAAATGACGTTGATCTGATCCGCTCCCCCGGAGTACTCGTATACCTCATGATTCCAGGGATCGAAAGCCAAGCTGTAGGGATAGTTTCCCCAAAAGTTAAGGATCGAGGTAGACTGGTCCGAGGTCGCATTGAAAACGGCCAGAGCCTCTCCTCCAGGAGCGGAAGAATATGGCGCGTAGTACAGCTCGTTGGACAAGGAGTCCCACACTATAGGGCCGGGTTGGGTGAATGTCGTCGGCAAGGTGACCAAGCTCGTGCCGCGGATCTGGTCGATCCCGGAATTAGGCACCGTAAGGTACACCGTTTGGTCCGTCTCATCGTACGCGAACCAATCGGGTGAGCTTCCTGCGGAGAGCCAGGCAACGACTACATCGGTCGTGGCGTTGATCACGGTGACCGAACCGTTGGCCTTGTTCGCGACATATACGAAGCCATTCGAGGGGTCATAGATGACGCCATGGGGATTATTGGTCACCCCACTCAAGGTTTTGGAGACCGTATTCGTGGTAGTGTTGATCACGGCCAACGTCGAGATCCCCAAGGTGGCAAAGACCACTCCCTGGACCGGATCGTAGGTCAAAGCGTTGACATAACTGGGGACAGGGATGGACGAAAGGACAGCGCCAGTGCTTGCATCGACCGAGTAGACGTACGATGCACTCAAGTCGCCCACGTACATCGTGTCACTCGCGGAGTCATAGGCCATGGCGCAGGGTTGGCTTCCGATCGAGAACGTCTGGACTAGTGCCTCCTTAGTGGTGTTGACGACGAAGACACTCCCGATACCACCACCCCCCCCGCTTTCCGAGGCAGTGAAAACATCCCCGCTCTTCGGGTCGTAAGCCATGCAGTTCGAATAGGAATTCGAGCCCTTAGGGGAACCCAACGACAAGGATATCGTTCCGATCGAAGTGCCAGCCTCCAACTTCACCGAGCTCGTTGGAGCACGAGGGACATGGGAAGAGCTGACTCGAACGGTGCTTCCGACGTCGCCAGGAAAGGATGAAAGAACCTCCGCCGATGAGGGGTGGGAAGGCAAAGGCAAGCCCAGGGTGGTGGGGCCCAAAAAGCCTCCGGTCGAGCTTAGCAGGAGAACCGCCAAGAGGCCGAGAACACACCCCCGAAGCCAACATTCCTTCGTGCCGGACAGTAGTTCGGACCCGGCCGGAGTGCCCTGGGGATAACGGCCATTTTCCTTTGCTCGGTTCGAACCCATTAGTTTCACCAAAGGGAAGCCAATACAATTGATGGAGCAAGAGGAAACAGGGCACGGGCAACGCACCGGTCGGAAGCGGGATGATGCGGTATCGTACGCCTAGGCATTGCGAGAACCGTGAGAACCCCGACACTGTCAAGGGGAGCGGCGTATTTGTCTCTTTCTGACTTGGTGGACCCGTGAGGAGCGCTACAATTGTTTCCCAAAGGGGGTTGTTAGGAAGACCAGCAGACAGGGGTTCCCATCACTCGTTTGAAGGGGGGAGCATTCTGACGTGAACCATCGGGCCCGGGGTCCCGTATGACCCGGCGGAAAGAGGTCGGCGGTAGGCTTTTGTCCTTTCGTACTTTACCTTGGGGGTAATGGATAACTATCCGGGAGGGGGATACTCACCACAGCCGGAGAACGTCTGGTGTCCGGAGTGTGGCCAAGTGGTCCCGTTGAAGATCCTGGCGGTCCATCGTAATCGGCTGCACGGTGTTCCCTTGCCCACTCCACCACCCCGGGCTTCGGATGCTCCGGATGCTTCGGTTCCGATGTGGATATCCGACAAGGAATTACCCCCCCGCAAACCGGAGCCTTCCGCGACCGAAGCAGCCCACCCAGCGGACCCCGACACAGCGGACCAGGCAGCCGATGCGGATGCGGACATTCCCCCGCACGAGCACGAGCTGCCGGAACATACGCACGAAGAGTACAAGGGCCTCGTGCAGACCCATGCCAATGAGATGACCACGATCAAGCTGGCGATCGCTCAGTTGGCACAGAAGCTTCAAGAGAAAACCACAGAACTTGCCACCCTCCAAGGCTTGCTGGACCAGGTCGTCAAGAAGCACGAGGTCGACGAACTTTTGACCGCGACCCCCGTGGCCCTCTATGACGTTGATGAGAAGAAGATTGTTCAGGTCAGCGTCCTATTCAAGAACCGGGGAACCACGGTCGACCAAGCGCTGAAGACGGTCGTGGACCAGTGGCACAAGGACGGCCTTGCTATCGACGTTTCAGGCCTGCCGCCCAACATGGCTGTCCGGGTTCGGGGAGACGCCAGCGAACGCGGTTTCGACCTCATCCCTTCGAACATGGTGCTCATCCGTTTATCGAAAAAGGACCGAGAGGCCGTCCAATCGGTCCTCTCATCGTAAGCACCCTACCGGTGGGGGGGAGCGTCTACCAGGGCACTTTCTTCAGGCCGGCGAAGTATCCGACAAGATTGAACCCGGCATGGAGGAAGAGCGAGAGGATGACCACCCAAGAGACGATCAAGACCCCGGCCATTCCTCCCGGCCAGAACGCCGTTAGGAACAAGTTTGGGACGAAAACCCCGATCAGGGCCATCGGGACCAAGATGAAGGGGAGCTGGTCCAACAGTGGGGAGCGGCCGCCGCTCTCCATCCCGATCCGGCGTTTGACGAACGAGCCGAGGGCGTCGCCGATGAGGGCCCCGTAGCTGATGAGTGCGACGGGGAGCACGGCAGATCCCAAGGAAGCGGCGAAGGCGGGGACGATCTGAAGTGAAGGGGGGGCTGCAAGAAGCAAGTACTGTTCGAAAAGGCCCACAAGGAGCCCGACGGTGCCACCGATGAGAAAGCCGGCCCAGGTCTTGGACCGGCCGAGCCACGGACGCCCATCTCCCGGCCACATCTTACCGAAGTCCATTTTCGGTCCGCGCCCGAGGGAGAGGGGAGCGGCACCGTTCGCCACGTACGTGGGCAGGAGCACCCATAACGCACCGGCCATGGCGAGCAACCATAGGGTCACGGGAACGGCAAGTCCGGGTCACACTTAAATCCCCTTCAACGCTCCGCCCGGGAGATCATGCGGCGACCCCCTGTGGAAGACCTGCGTGCCGAGGACCTTGTCTCCCCCGAACGGCTCTTGCAGGCGTATGGGAGGGCCGGCGGGTTCAGTGCCAAGGGGCTTTCCGCGGCTGCCGACATCCTGGAGGCGATGTGGCGCGACGCGGGTGCGACGGTCTTCCTTTCGTTCCCGGCGGACATCATTGCGACCGGAACCCGCGGGCTGATCCGGGAGCTCATCGCCCGGGGTCTTGTCGACGCCGTCATCACGACGTGTGGAACCCTGGACCATGACCTCGCCCGGGCGAGCCGACCGTACTACCAAGGGGACTGGCTTCTGGACGATCGCGAGCTGGCCCGTCAGCACATCTATCGTTTAGGGAACCTCGTGATCCCGCAGGCGAACTATGGAGGGATCATCGAGAAGGAGATGCGACGTATCCTCGCCGGGCTTTGGCGCAAGGGGGTGCGAACGCTCTCCACGCGGGACCTCGTGTGGGCGATCGGGGAGCACCTAGGCCCTGAGCGTGGGAAAGGCTCCATATGTCGCGCGGCTTTCGAGCAGAAGGTTCCAGTATTCGTTCCGGGAATCACCGATGGGGCGGTGGGGAGCCAGATGTGGCTTTATTGGCAAGACCACAAGGCGCTCACCATCGACCTCTTTGCCGACGAGCAAGCGCTCTCTGACATCGTCTTCACGGCCCGCCGCACCCATGCCATCATGCTGGGGGGAGGCATCTCGAAGCACCACACGATCTGGTGGAACCAGTTCCGGGGGGGGCTCGACAGTGCGATCTATCTGACGACCGCCGTAGAGTGGGATGGCTCCCTATCGGGCGCCCGGTTACGGGAGGCGGTCAGCTGGGGGAAGGTCCGGCCCGATGCCCGGGAGGTCACAGTCGAAGGGGACGTCACGAGCCTGTTCCCGTTTTTGGTCGGTGGTGTGCTGGGTCGACTCGGCGACCTCAAGAGAGCACGAGTTCGAGGATAGCCTTCTGGGCATGGAGCCGGTTCTCGGCTTGGTCCCAGATCACCTGTTTGTTGCCGTCCATGACCTCGTCCGTGATCTCGAGACCGCGATGGGCGGGCAGGTCGTGCATGGCGAAGGCGTCGGGCTTGGCGCGGGCAAGGAGTGCGGCGTTGAGCTGGAACCCCTTGAACGCGGCCAAGCGTTGCTTTTCCTCCGCCTCATCGCCCATAGAGACCCACACGTCGGTGTACAGGGCATCCGCCCCCGTGGCCCCATCCTCGGGTGAGGTGACGGTCCGCACCGTGGACCCCTTGGCGAGGGCAAAGCTCTCGGCTCGTTTCACCACCCAAGGCTTCGGCTTGTAGGCTGGTGGTGTGGCCGCCACGAAATTTAGGCCCACCATGGCGGCGCCCAGCATGAGCGAGTTGAGGACGTTGTTCGCATCGCCGATGTAAGTCAATTGACGGCCCTTGAAGCGGCCGCCCCAGCGTTCCCAAAGGGTGAAAAGGTCCGCCACCACCTGGCATGGATGCTCGACATCATCAAGGCCGTTGATGACCGGGATGCTGGACCACTTGGCGAGGGCCAGCATGTCCTCATGGCGAAAGGCCCGGTACATTATCGCATCGTAGTACCGTGAGAGGACCCGAGCGGTATCGGCGATCGTCTCCCCCCGTCCAAGCTGCATTTCCTTGGGGGAGAGGTAGACGGCATGTCCGCCGAGATCGGTCATGGCGAGCTCGAAGGAACTTCGAGTGCGGGTGGAGGGCTTTTCGAAAATCATGGCGAGGGCGCGACCCTCGAACCTCCGGTGAGGGACCCGTTGATGGCGTTGGTCCTTGAGTTCCCGGATGCGGGGAAAGAGCCGTTCGAGATCGTTCGCCAGATCGAGGATGGAGACCACGTCGCGCTTGGGGGAGGGGGATGGCATCGTCGGTCGCGAGGCTTCCCGATTTAAGAAACAATCGGTGCGTTAGCAAAACGGGGTCTGTCGGGTGTTTGCCTCTGGACGCTGTTGCACTACGGTGCTGGCGGGTCCAAGGGGTCCTTGGGCGTGGAAGCGTTGGGGGCAGGTCCGGATGGGGGGATTGCCCCACGATGACGCTTCCAGAGAAGGAGAGCCACGGCCAGTACGGCCGCCAAACCGCCCAGGGCAAGGAGCACGGGGACCGATGTCGATCCTGGGTTGATGCAACCGCACGCCGGCGGGATGACAAGAAGGTTAGTGGTGTTCCGGGCGACTTGCCCGGCGGAGTCGTTGACCTGGACCGCGATAGAGAAGTTGCCGGCCTCGGTCGGGGTGCAATGGACCGCGCTTTGGTTCACGGGGCTGCACCCGGTGGGAAGGCCGGTCCACGAGTATGCGGTCCACCCGATGGCGCCACGGACCGTGGCGGTGAGCACCACCGGCGCACCCAGATCGATTCGACCGGGAATCGTGAGGACGACCGAAAGGCCGGAGACATTGATCGTGAACGACCGATGATAACCTTGGACCAAGGGGACCGATGAATCGTTCACCCAGAGCTCGGCCAGGAAGGACCCGCCCCGGTCGTACGTATGGGTCACATTGCCCGATGCGGAGCGGGTCCCGTCACCAAACTGCCAGGTTGACGAGTACGGGGGGGTCCCTCCTTTCACCGAACTCGTGAAGTCCACTATGAATGGGACGGTACCCGAGGAAGGCGATGCATTTGATACGACCGAGAGCGGGGGGGGTGACACCACATGGATGGTGGCGAAGGGGCTTGTCCGGGTGATGCCGTTCAACGATGCGTGAACGGAGACGGACACATTGCCCGGATTGGGGCCGGCCAGGAACCGTTCCGCTCCGTTCGCTTCGGGAGTCAGCGTGCTCGCGGGGTCGGAAGAGGTCCATGTCAAGTTGACGGCGGAAGGGCAAGCCCCCGTTGGGGTCGTACAACGCACGATCGCGGTAAGGTTCAATGCGTGGAGGATCAACACGGTCGCTATAGACGGTTGAACGGACACCGAGGCGGGAGCGATCGGTGGGGATACGGTCAGCACGAGCGTTGCGTTGGCCGATCTCCCCAAGGTATCGTTGACGATGATCCGCACGGTGAAATTCCCGCTGGTGGAAGGATTACAGGGAAGGGCGGCGAGGTCCTGGGTTGTGCACCCGGAAGGCAATCCGAGGTAAGTGAACTGAAGGGATCCATTTCCGCCGGAGACTGAGACATTGATCCATGTCGTAGACCCCTGGGCCACCGGATTTGGATCTGCGATGAAGGTTCGGATACTTGGGGGCAAGGTAGTCGCCGGATGGAGTTCGGATAGTGCGTAGGCGAGGTCACCTTGGAACGTCAGATTGAACGGAGCGGTGTTTGCCCCCGAGATGGTCCACGGCGCCATTTGGAAGAACCAATCGCTTCCTTCGGCGTTGTAGATCCCGTACCAGGCCCGAGTGAGGTTTCCCTGCGGCGTGTTTGCCGACAGGTTCTGCTCGAACGGAGTAAGATTCTCGATCTCCTTCAATCCCCAAGCCTGCTGGAATCGGAGGACCTGGTTCCGGACCTGGTCTAGTGCCTGCCACATCCAATCCTGCGCAGGGTATCCGGACCACTGGGTCAGCGAAGGGTTCGACTGTTCAGGCGCGGAGGTTCCGCTTCCCTGGTTCCAAGTGCCTGTCGCCACGCTACCTAAGGTAGGTAAGAGCCAAGGCTGCCCACGCAGAGAGTCCATGAACTGGGATGGTGTGACCGTGTGGAGGTAGGTCCGGTTCTGGACCAAAGCGGAATAGAGGTCTTGGAGGAAGGGGATCCCATCGTCGGCAAAGGGGGACATGAACTGCCAGTTCTCTCCGTCGAGCATGAGAGTGACCAAGGT
>JAJYXQ010000040.1 GCA_021796385.1 Thermoplasmata archaeon
TCTGCTCGAAATCCCCAGCCGTTCCGGTCACCAGCCAGACGATCGCCCCAGAGGGAGCATCGATCGAGAATCCGTGCGACCTCAGATAACCTGCAATGTTGGAGGCATCGGCCCCCGGGCGGATGGTAATGCTCCCCGTCATCACTTTCGAGGCCGGGACCGTACTCACCCAACGATAGCCTCCGAGGGTGTGCGGGGCATGCAATGCCACGGGAGCACTCATGAAAGGCTGGGCTACCGCTACCGGAGAAGAGGGGGATGGCGACAGGGATGTGGAGAGACCCGACACGAACAGGACGGCGAGGATTAGGGTTGACCACCAGATCCGGGAGCTCACATGACCTCCCCGTAGATGGACACGAGCGAGGAAGCGGTGCGTTCCCAAGAAAAGCATTCCTCGACCCGCTGCCGTCCGAGACGCCCCATCTGGCGGGCGAACTGGCGGTCTGAAAGGATCGAATCCATCGCCCGGCGTAGTTCCCAGACGTTCCCGTACGGGACGAGCAGGGCGGTCTCACCCTCCTTGACGGCCTCAGGGATCCCGCCTACCCGGGTGGCAACGATAGGAAGTGAGGCCGCCATGGCCTCGAGCAGGACTAGTCCGAACGCCTCATACTCTGATGGAAGCACGAAGAGCGTGGCCCCGGAGAAGACGCTCACGTAATCCTGGAGGTTGGGAAGGTTCCCGAGGAAGCGTACTTCTTCTTTGACCCCGAGACTGGCGATGCGCTCTTCGATCGGGGCTCGCATCCCCCATTCCTGGCCGACGAACACGAGCGGAAGGCGGCGGGAGGGGGCCAAGCCGGCCCAGGCTTCAACTAGGGGCATGAGCCCCTTATTCGGGGCCAATCTTCCCGCAAAAAGGATGTACTCCCGGGGAAGCGAGAGGTGGGACCGGGACGAGTCGGGGGAGGCGGGGGACCGCCACAGGTCCCAGGAAAGTCCGGGAGGGACCACCCGGATCTTGGCCGAGTCCACGAATTCGCTGACTTCGGTCTGCTCGTGACGGGTCTCCACGACCACCCGGTCGGCCCGGGAATAGACCGTGAGCCCGAACAGGTGGTCCTGTCCCCGGAGAAGGGCTTTTTTCCAAGATGGTTCCGCCCCGACCGCGGGATGGTAATGGGTCGAAACGATGAGGGGCGTATCGGCGACTCCCGCGGCCAGCGAAGATTGGAGCAGATGTCCGTAGCGATGGGAGTGCGCATGGATCACATCCGGGCGCCACTTGACCAGGCGTTCGGAAAGGCCCGGAAGGATTGGCATCGTGACCCCGGGAACGAGCTGGCGTATCACCGGAAGTCGCTCGACCGGGATACCGTCCACTTCCTGGGAGGGATGGGTATGGTGGACCCAGTTCCCCTCGTCGTACAGGTCGCTTGCGAAGACCGAGACATCATGTCCCTTCGCCTTGAGCTCACGGGAAACCTCCCGAACGTTGGTCTCGACCCCCCCGGGGGCATCGTACCGGAGAAGCACCTGGGCCACCTTCACTGTGCGCCTCGGGGGTTGAGCACGTCGGCGTAGATCCTGCTGAGCTGGGACACCACGCCCTCCCATGTGTACTTCGGAACGGTGACCGTTCTCCCGAACTCTCCCATGCGACCGGCGAGGGCAGGATCTTCGAGCAACGTACGGATGGCGCGAGCGAGGGCGGGTGCGTCCCGGGGGGGAACAAGGAGCCCGCTCTTCCCATCCTCTACCACTTCCGGAATACCGCCGACTGACGTGGACACCACCGGACGGCCCTGCGCCATGGATTCAAGAAGCACGAGCCCGAAAGCCTCGTACTCCGATGGCAATACCAACATCGCCGCCTCACGGTAGGCGGATGCGAGCATGCGCTCGTCCTGAATGAACCCCATCATGCGTACCCGTCCTTCGACACCTAGGGATGCGGTTCGAGATATAGTTTCACTCCGGGCCCCCCCATCTTCTCCCACCACGACGAGAGAAAGGTCGGGATAGGTGTCCGCCAGTTGGGCGAAGGCCGTGAGGAGCACATCCAATCCTTTGTTCGAAGCAAGGCGGCCAACAAAGAGCAGGAACGGCCCTGGGAGGCCAAAAGTAGCGCCGAATCCTTTTGGCCCTTCGTACGCTGGCGGAAGAGGAGTGTATCCCGGAGGGACGATCGCCACGCGAGGCAGCCTTGCCGCGACCTCCCGGAGCAGCCTTTCCTCCTCCCGGGTCTGGACAATGAGCCGCGCCGCGTGCTCGAGCACATAAGAGGCTAGGTGACGGTCGTAGACCTGGCGGAGACGCTTGCGTCCCGCGCCGCCCCATATCGACCAGGTGGGATGGTAGTGGGCGGTCAACACGTAGGGGATCTCAGAGAGCACCGTGCCTGCGAGGGCAGAGAAACCCTGGTAGGTCCCGTACGTATGCACATGCACGATATCGGGTCGGTCACGGCGGATGTCGAAGTAAAGTCCCGGAAGGAAAGGGTAGTGGAGGTCATCGGCGAGGGCGTAGGCATGATGGTGCTGGACGGGGATGCCCTCGGGTGTCCGGGAGCTCTCCAGACTTTCCCGGGGGAGTCTGGCCCAGGGGATCTCCGTGAAAAGATCGCTCGTGAGCACGCGCGCATCGATCCCTTGCTTCCGTTGGCGAAGAGCCACTTCCCGGACGTGGCGCTCAACCCCTCCCGGTCCGGGGTAGAACCGGGTGGCGACATGGAGCACCTTCATGGATGGTGGGCGAACGCATCCCAACCGATATCTGGCAGTTCCTCGGTGCCACCTTTCCCTTCCAACCGGAACTCCCGCATGGTGGTGAAGTGACCGACGAACGTAAGCGGAAACCCTCCCTTGCGCGCCCGGGCCGCCGCCTCGCTGCGCTTTCCGACGGGGATGGCGAGGATAAGCTCGTAATCGCCCCCCATGAGGGCGACCTCTGAGTCGGGCAGGGAGAGCTTTCGGGCCACAGGCTTTACCTCAGGATGGTACGGCAACCGGTCGCCCTCCACCACGGCACCGACGCGACTTGCCTCACCAAGGAGACGGACGGAGCGAGCAAAGCCGTCGGAGGAGTCTATCGCCGCATGCGCAAGGTCTCGGAGAGCGGCGCCTTCCGTCAACCGGGGCTCGACCGAGAGCAGATTGGCGAGGGCGCGCTTTCGGTCCCCGATACCGTGTTCGTATGCGAGGAAGGAGGCCCCGCCCCGACCGACCGACCCGGTCGTGGCAATCAGGTCCCCGGGGCGGGCCCCGGTGCGGGGCATGAGCTGTCCCCGATACCCCCAGCCCAGACCCACTCCGGTGACGACCCGCTGGGTGCCCGACTTGGTATCGCCACCGATCACATGGGTACCGTGGCGTTCGGCCACCTCTTCCATGCCGAGGACCACCGCCTCCGCCCAAGCCGCCTGGGTCTCGGGCGGTAGGATGAGGGAGCAGAGAAGTCCCGCCGGGATCGCACCCTTGGCCGCGAGATCCGAGAGGTTGACAGCGGATGCGAGGTGGCCGATAAAGCGGGGGGGGGTATCGACCGGGAAATGCGTACCCTCGACGACCGCATCGGTCGTCGCCAAGAGATACTCTCCCTCCGCCGGCCCGATGGCCGCGCAATCGTCGCCCAGGGGTAGGGGCCCTGCGCCCGGATGGTGGAGGAGGGTCGCTAGACGTCGATGGAACCCCGTCTCCGTGAGCTGATGCAACGTCTCGGATCCTGTGGCTTCAGACATGGCTCCTAATCGGGGATATACGGATGCCTTATCAAGTGCCCGGCGGGGGCTGTGCCTAGCCTGTCTCCCCCGAGAGCGGCCTTGGGACCCTTGGAGGGTATGGGATCCCGGCTGCCTGATTCGAACAGGCGACCTGAGGATTTCCGCGGGACCGCCCGGGACGGGCGGGTCGAACTACAGTCCCCCGCTCTGCCTCTGAGCTAAGCCGGGCCCGTTTTCCCACAGGCTATTCGGGGAAAAGGCTTATGGGTAGATGCCTCGCAGCCGGATCGCGTTTGCGACGCGCTCCACGGCGATGGCGTAGGCGCCCGTCCGGTTGTTGACCCCGTACTTCTCTGCGCTGTCCGCGACCGCTCGGTACGAAGCGGACATGACGGATTCCAATCGCTCGTTCACGTCCTTCTCCGTCCAGAAGTAGCCTTGGAGGTCCTGCACCCACTCGAAATAGCTGACAGTGACGCCCCCAGCGTTGGCCAGGATGTCCGGCAGCACGGTGATGTGGTTCTTGAAGAGCACTTCGTCCGCTTCCGGAGTGGTGGGACCGTTGGCTGCCTCGGCCACGATCTTCGCTTTGATCAAGGAGGCGTTCTTGCTCGTGATCTGATTTTCGAGCGCCGCCGGGATGAGCACGTCGACGTCAAGCTTCAGGAGGTCTTCGTTGGAGATCTTCTGGGCCCCTGGGAATCCCTCGACCTGGCCGGTCTTCTGCTTGTGCGCTTCGACCTTGGCGATGTCCAGACCGTCTTTGGTGTTCATGATCCCACCGCGGGAATCGGAGACCGCCACCACCTTGACGCCCAATTCCTTGGAAGCCAAGTTTGCGACGACACTTCCTGCATTCCCGAACCCCTGAACGGCAACGGTCGCGCCCTTGGTCTTGAGGCCCTGGCGCTTCGCCGCCTCTCGGATCGCGTACATGCAGCCTCGGCCCGTGGCCTCGCCTCGACCTTCGGAGCCCCCGATCGCGATGGGTTTGCCCGTGACCACACCGGGGACGGAGTAACCCTTCAGCATGGAATACGTATCCATGATCCATGCCATGGTCTGGGAGTCGGTGTAGACATCGGGCGCGGGTACATCCATCTCCGGGCCGATGATGGGGGCGATCTCGGAGGCGAACCGGCGTGTCAACCGTTCGAGTTCCCCCTTGGACATGTGCTTCGGATCGCAGATGACCCCGCCCTTCGCCCCACCATACGGCAGGTTCATGACGGAGCACTTCCAGGTCATCCATGCCGACAGGGCACGGACCTCGTCCAACGTGACCTGGGGGTGGTACCGGATCCCTCCCTTTGTGGGGCCTCGGGCCATGTTGTACTGCACTCGGTAACCCGTGAACACCCGGTACTCCCCGCTGTCCATCCGCACAGGGAAGTTGACGGTAAGCTCGCGCTTCGGCGCTTTCAGGATCTCGCGGATCCCATCGTTAAGATTGATGACCTTGGCGACGATATCGATCTGCTTCTTGGCGATCTCGAACGGATTGTTCTGCGCACCAGTTTCTGCCATCGTATTCGACCTCGGTTGTGCCTCAAATCGGGGGGAAAGCGAATAGTAGATAAACTCTCCTTGGAGCGGATTCCATCGTACTGAGATACTCATATTCATCAATTCATCATCGGTCCCAAGCAAGGGGAGGAACCGCCCGGCTCTAGTAAAGAACGGCAAGGGCGATGGTGACCACCCCCACCGCCATGATGAGAACTGAGGTGACCCGCTCGATCCGTTGGGGATGGAACCGACCCTTGACCCATCTCCCTACCGTCACACCAACGGAAAGGGCAGCGATGAACCCGAGGAGCGCAGCGAAGAACACGAGCACTATGTTGCCGACCCATACCATGAAAAGGATGGTGAATATCTGCGTATCATCCCCGGTCTCGAGGGCCAGGATCACCGCGAACGTGCTCAAGAAGACGGTCCCTTCGCGTAGCACCGGGGCCGCTTCATCGCCTTCGTTATAGGATTTGGCCAAGGCATACGCTCCGAATGCTACGATGCCCACGCCCCCGATCACGCGTATATCGGTCAAGTACTGTGAAAGATAGAGGACGATCGCCTGTCCCGCAACGACGGTGATCATCGTCGATGTCACGTACGCCACGGCGGCCCCAGTCCAAACGGCCCGGGAAGAGTGCAGGCTGGCGAGCCGGATCACCGTCATGTTGGTCCGGTCGACGATCTCGAGCCCAAGGATGGTACCAAAGACGACCCCGGCATCTATGAGCCAGGAGGAGGACATGGGACCGCAGTCTCCGCGGCTATCGGGTCTTGAGATGGGGCAGGAAGTCGTCCACGTACCGATCGCAGTACCGGCACCGCAAGGCGAGGGGACGGCGGTGGACGACATCGAACTCAGGCTCGATGGGTTCCCCTTGGTTCGAGATGCAATTCGGGTTGGGACACTTGAGCACCCCCGTGAAATGGTCGGGCAGGGTCACGGGGCGCTTTTCGATGACCTTGAAGTCCTGGATCATCGAGATCGTAGCCGTGGGGCTCAGCAGTGCGATGGCATTGACCTTCTGCGGGGAGAGCTCCATGTTCTCGACCTTCACGATGTCCTTCCATCCCATCCGTCGGCTCCGAACGTGAAGGGCCACAGACACGGTGGACTCCTTGTCAAGGTTGTTGGCCCCGATGATCCGAAGGACCTCGAGGGCAAAGCCGCTCGTGATGTGGTCGATCACCGTACCGTTCTTTATGGGGGTGATCTTGAGTTCCCGCACGGCTCACCCCCCTCCGGGGCCTGGCTGGCCCGATAGAATCAGAGAAAGGAGGGCCATCCGGACCGGGACGGCCAAGAAGGCCTGCCGGAAGTACGCCGCATGGCTCGAGGAATCGACCTCGCTCGGGATCTCGGCCACACGCGGGAGAGGGTGCATGACGATGAAGGACGGTTTCACCTCTTCGAGAATGCTCGGGTCGAGCCGGTAGCCGGAGGAAACACGCGCATACTCGGCGAGGTCGCCGAACCTCTCCTTCTGGATCCGGGTCACGTAGAGCACATCGGCATCCTGGACGGCCCGTCGGAGGTCGGCCTCTTCCCGGATGTCCGCCCCGATCTCTGCGAGGTCGGAACGGATGTGCTCCGGGATCCGGAGCGCTGGGGGCGATGTGAGGACGAGATGGGCCCCAAAAAGGGCAAGGGCGTAGGCGAGCGAATGAACCGTGCGGCCGTACCGCAGGTCACCCATGAGGACGACCTTCAACCCGGACAGGGTGTGGAAATGCTCTTCCATCGTGGCGAGGTCCAGCAGGGTCTGCGTGGGGTGCTGCCCCGCCCCATCCCCTGCATTGATCACCGGTTTTTCCGAAACCTGGGAAGCGAGCCGGGAAGCACCCTCGTTCGGATGTCGCACCACGATAGCGTCGGCGTAACCGGAAAGCATCCGGACGGTGTCAGAAAGGGTCTCACCCTTGGCAACCGAGCTCACGGCCGGGTCGGCGATCGTGATCGTCCGGCCCCCCAGACGTAGCATGGCCGTCTCGAACGATAAGCGGGTCCTTGTCGAAGGCTCGAAAAAGGCGAGGGCTAGGAGCTTGCCATCGAGCAGCGTCGAGGTCCTTTTCCCTTCGGCCACGGGGATGTGGCGGCGAGCGGCCGATATGATAGACTCAATCTCTTGCTTGGAAAGGTCCTTGATGCTGACGAGGTCCCGCCCCTTGAGCCCCATTCCGGTGGGCCGACATGCGCGGCTCGTATAAGGTTTAGCGAACCGATGGGCACCGCTATGACCTCGCCTTGTGATGACCACACCCATGCCCCTTCGGGATATCCTACCATCCCTCGTAGACCCGACACACCAAGGAACCAATACCTGCCCTCTCCAACAAGCTCGCGGCGACCGAAGCACGATAGCTTCGGGAAGAATAGACATAGACGGGACCTTCGCGTGGAATCTCTGACGCACGGTGTGGGATTTCACTGACAGGGATGTTCAGACTCCCGGGGATGTGAGCGTCGAACCATTCGGGCGCTTCGCGTACATCGAGCACGACTCCCGGAGCGTCCCCTTGGAGACGGACCATGAGCTCGGTCTCTGTGATCGCAGGATAGGCTGCGACCGTATGGCCTTCGGAGAGCCAAGCTTCGACTCCGCCATTCAGGTAGCCTGAAGACTCGAATCCGATGCGGAACAGTTGTCGGGCAGCATTCCTCGCCTCGGCGGCATCCGTCGAGACCAAAACCGTGGGTTGTTCGGGGTCCACGAGCCA
>JAJYXQ010000030.1 GCA_021796385.1 Thermoplasmata archaeon
CGGACACTGTTCATCTTTCTTGTGGTACCATTTGTGGCCAGAGGACTTGGAGAGAATCTGGCCTTACTTTCGTTGTCTAGTCAGCGGAAACCGTATGGTTTTCATCATGTCGAAAACCATGGATGGTTTCCATCACCCATAGCCCCCCCCAATCAGAGGCTCCATCCTATCTCAAAACCCCCCCTCCTAACCACCCGGAATCTTCGCAGCCGGGGCCGATGTCAATCTATCGCAGGCCGGTGGGCCCCACGCCGGCTTGACCGGCGGGGGAACCGGGCCGAGAACCCCTCTATCCTCCCTTCGGCCCCGGCTGCGCGGCCGAGCGAGCGGAAGGGGCCCGGCCGGGCCGTCGCATCCCCCCGACATGCGAGCCCCCGGCCGGGAAGGGGTCCGCAGGGGCGCCCCCCTGCCCGACCCAGAGGGGAGGGTTTCGCATCACCCCTGCATCCACCCGACATGCAGGGCACTTGCGAAAGGGGCGCCCCTGCGGACACCGGCCCGAAGCGAGCGAGGCCGTCCCTGGGGCCCGACAAGAGGGGTGCCCGAGAAGCGGGCGGGGTGAATTGGTCCGAGTGCAGCGAGGACCGAGGCCCACAGGGCCGAGTCGGGCCCCATAGCGATGGAAGCAAGAGGTCAAGTGCCCGGTCTTTCATGTGACTATGGATGCCTTGAAATGGCGGTGGCACATGACTCAACTTATGGCGCACCAATACCCCAACTACATTTTTTTCCCTCGCTCGATTGAGCCGCATAAATGGGTGGGAGACCTCGCTGGTGCATTTCGGAGACATCGCGACCAATTAGACACATTAGGTGGGATGCACAACGAAAGCAACCAAGTACTCGCCATAGTGAAACCAGAACTGCAGGGATTGGGGTATCAAGTAGAGACCACGGGAGGGCAGATTCCTCGGCCAGTCCTCTTTGGTGAAGGCGGAAAAATGGAAAAGGAGTACCGAATTGACGCCTTTGACCAAGGGAATAAAGTTGTACTTGAGGTGGAAGCGGGAAGAGGTGCCAAGGGAAATGCCATCTATCGCGACATCATTCACATGTCTCTGATTGTGGATGCAGATTACGCTGCTATCGCCGTTCCGATTCAGTACCGATTTAACGTAAGTGGCAAGGTGATCAAAGAACCTGCCTACAGCAAGGGATACGATCTTCTCGACGCCATCTTCAGCAGCGGAAGGTTGAAACTCCCATTCAAGGGAGTCTTACTCATAGGCTACTAGTAGGGAAACCGGATGACCAGAAAGCCCAGCTAGCTTTTGCACTGTTTCCATTCGACATCGCCCACCTTCCAGCGTGGGGTCCTTGGCCTTTAAAAACCCGGAACCAACCTCCGTGCGCATGATAGAGGACTTGACCAGCCTCCTTTACCGCGGGGTTGGATGGGGGCTTGGACACACTTCCAGAGGAATCAAGAACCAGATCGCAAAGGGCCGCCAGCGCGAACGGGCCCAGGCCATATCCCAGACGGGGACTCGGCCCGAACTCCAACAGGGAGATTACCCACCGGGCGCGTGGACCCAGTATGCAATACCGGCCGTGGCAGGTTGCAGGACCCCCCCGGGATGGTCCCCCTTCCATGAGTCGAGAGCACGGCAGACCCGGGAGGCAATCGGTCGAGGTCAGGCTCCAGCGGGCATATGGCAGCAGGGCCTCATCTATCCGGTCCCGTTCGAATACACCGTAAACCTCGTGGAAGGCACGGATACGGGGTCGCGGTACGTCTGCGACATGGGAGGGGAACCCATTCTCCTCAGGGAATCGAGGAATTCTACATTGTCGACAAACCCAACAGTAACATACTCATCACTGGAACCTCGGGACAGGGAAAGTCGGTCCTCCAAGGCCACCTGGTCCGCTACTGGGCGGCATGCGGGGCCCAGCCCATCATCTTCAGCTTCAAAGCAGGGGATGTTTACTCGCAGATGGGATTTCCCGTAGCTGACCTACGACAGCACATTCCTGACCCGTTCGAGAACTTGGACGCTTTGGTCGAGGCAATGGGGGTGGCCTATCCCATGGCCCAGTCGGGCCCCACCGCCTCCTCCGTCGGTGTGATACTTCGTGGATTGGCAGCGCAAAGCACCAACTGGGAGGACCTCCTGCAAAAGATCGCATCTGAAGAACGTCGGACGGAAGATGTGGTACGGCGGGGCGCGCTCTACATCCTTCGGTCCCAGATCGAACATCTGGTCGTGGAAGGTGCACGACCTTTCTCCCTCTCAGAACTCAGGCACCCCCTCGTCCTCGACTTTTCGGGACTCTCTTCTCCCCAACAGTCATTCTATGGGGAACTCGCGCTCCGACAAGTGTGGTCCTCCATCACGACACATCCGTTCGGGCTGGTGGTCATATGCTTCGACGAGGCCCATCGCATCCTCAAGGGGGTCGAACACTCCGTCCTCGGTGAGATCGCACGTGAGATCCGGGCCTTCGGTGCGCTCTGGGTCACGACGCAAGCCTTCACAGACCTACCGGACGAACTGAAGGCTCAGTTCGCCACTTGGTTCTCATTTGCCACACACAGCCCACATGACCTCCAAGCATTGCGGCAACTTGGGCCACTCTACGCAGAGGTGGGAATGCTTCCACATCATTACTTCACCGACATCCGGTGGCCGGTCCGCCATGCCCACATGCCAGTTTTCCAACTCG
Source organism: Thermoplasmata archaeon (assembly GCA_021796385.1). GTDB lineage: Archaea > Thermoplasmatota > Thermoplasmata > Lutacidiplasmatales > UBA184 > JAJYEA01. The sequence goes on from JAJYXQ010000030.1 coordinate 2,668, forward strand.
CAGTTCCCCGGATACAAGCAGTTACCTCTCCGGTCTTCGTACCTCCACCAAAACCGGTCCGCTATCCCTCCACGTTGCCACAGGACCTCAGTGGACTTGTCACAGCTAGGATTACGGAGGCGGGGGCGATGTACCCCACCGAGGTAGCGGACGAACTGGCGAAGCATTATTCCCTGGACTCCGACACCGTTAAACCGGGAGTGCTCAAGGCTCTCAACCAGCAGTTTCGGCGGGAAGTGCTGGGAAAGTGCACCTTGGAATCCGCCGATGGAACGCCCAGAGTACTCTACTACCTGAGGGACCCGACTGAATCAGGACTGCATCGGTGGATGGTCAGTCAAGTGGCAATAGCATTGAACAGAGTGGGAAGACCCCACACCATCACCGCCGGATTAGGACCTAGTGCTCCGGACATCGACGGACCCGACGCCACCTACGAGATAGAGACGGGTTTAAACACGACATCGAAGCGGACCTGGTTCCAAGGATCAGGCGGACCAGGAAGCCCGTGTTCATCATCGTGCCGAACTCAGAAGTGAAGGAACGATACCAACCACTGGTTCAAGCACACCCTTGGTCGAGCGTGACGCTCCTGATGGAATGGACGAGGGCAACGAGGCAATGACCGACATTTGCCAAGGTTGCCAACACTCACACGAGCCGTCCGGCAAGAAAACCACCGTGGGTGGGCAAATGGAGATTGTACTTCCGTTGCTGGGGACACTGACCATCCTTGGATGGTACGGAATCTCGACGGTACTCTCTGATTGGGGAAAATGGTGGTGGGCGATCGTGCTTGTGATCGGGCTGGTGATCCTAATCGGTGTCATGTTGCTTCGACGCATGACCGAACCGCGCTTTCATCGTTTTCACCCGAGATTGAACTGAACCATTCGGAGTTCGAGACTCTCGCGTGGGACCAAATACTGCAATGAGAACTAATCGTGAGGTTACTATCCTTAGGGTCAGCACCGAGGATCCGAACTTGATCGGGCGTGAGAGCGAACTCCGAGACTTCGCTGAGTCTATGGGTTGGGAAGTAGTCAAACTCCCCTTCGGAGTGAACGGATTATCTGAAAGAGCCGAAAAGAACAGAGTTGCCTTATCAGAGATCAGAGAAGGGCGCAGGGTGACAAAGAGCGGAAGACCGATTGGGCGTCCGAGGAGACTAACTCCAAAGAAGGTCCGGCGTATTCTTGAACTTCGGGAGCTAGGGTGCTCGTGGTCGAAGGTCGCGCAGTTGGTAGGCTTACCTGTGGGTACGTGCAGAGGGGCTCGCTCCCCTCAATCCAACGCGCCTCTGATTTGGCCCAAAAGCTCTTTTCCATAGGGTATGCCAACGTTAGTTGAATTGCATAGTCCTGCACCTCATCGAGGATCAATAGGACGTGGCCCTGGGCCTTGCCCCGGTTCAATATTCGAGACCATAGGAGCGAGAGAAGGATTGAACCAAGGAAGGAAGAACCTCGCGTGCTTACGGCATTCCGTTCCAAGGAAAGGAGGGTGATCCGGCCGGGGGCTAGGGTCTCAGAGAGATCCCAGCAATGTCCCTGTGAGGCGAGCAGACCGCTAAGGACTGGAGAGTAGGTCACCTCAGCGATTACACGTCGGGCACCCTCTAGGTTTTCAGGTTTCTCCTCAGACAAGCCCCGAGCGAGGAACCGCATCGCCAAGGCGTCCGCTTCTCCCTCATTAGCGATCGCCAAAGCTTCCCCCGGGTTTTCCAGGATTCTGACCGCATCCAACAAGGTGGAGCCCGGTTGGTAGCTGAGCAGGAGAAAGACCCTTGTGAGCACGTCCTCGATTCGGGGGCCCCAGTAGAATGTATCCCCAAAGCGTTCGGCGCGTACCCGTCGGAACGCCGTGACCAGCTCGCTCACCAGGCGCTCCCGCTGGATTGAGGCTTTGCCCGCGTCGGGATCAAAGTCAAAATGCAGCACATTCTGTGCTACCGGAGATTCAGTCGGCGCGATGAGCAGGGCATGAGACACTTGATCTTCTGCGAGGTGAGCGACAAACGATCGAACAGTGTCACCTCGAGGATCAAACACGATGACGGAGAGGTCGGGATCAGATAAGGAGGTGGCGAGGTTCACAAGCATCGTACTTTTCCCCATTCCTGTCTCTCCGGCAGCCAACAAGTGGTGCCCCTCCCGGGTGGACCAGGGCAGGCAAACAGGTTCCCCCGCCGTGTCCAAGCCCAGGGTCACATTAGGTTCCCCCGGTACGACGGGGGGAAGCCCGACGGGGGAGAGATAGGGAGAAGGGAACCACAGGCCCACTTCAGTGGAGGATAGGAGGGTGATAGGCACTCGGAAGGGTGTACTTCCTCGCCCAAGACGGGAGCTCAAAAAGTGTTCGATCACCCGTCGTCTCCCCCATGCGGTCCGTATCCAGTGCAGGGTGAATCCACAACCACCCGGCGCCGAGGTAAGGGATTCCACTATCCTTTGAACAAGCCGTTGAACTTCCACCCGTCCCTTGGAATCCTCTCGGAACGATGGTTCGGTCCATATCAAAGCGACACCCCCGACGCGCCAGCATTGGTCTAAAACGCGCTCGACCCTCTGGTCCAAGACCTTTCGGCCGACTAGATGGGGAGGGGTTCGAGTCTCGTCTGTTGCGTTCCACGGAAGTGAACGGGACAGGGAGCGGCCAATGGGTGTCAACACCAAACGCATCCAGAGGTTGAGGGCGTTGGGCCAAGAGAGCGATAATAGTCCCCCCCAAACCGAGGAGTAGGGATGAGTCGATCGGGTCGGAAACGGACCGACATGGTGTCCCTCGGCAGGGGAGAGGACGCCGACGGATTGGGAGCGAAGTGCGCCACGAGGCGGTGCGAGCCAAAGCAGCTCCCTGGACCAGTGCAGGTATGGACCATCCAATGCTTTCAAGATCCTAGGAGCGGAACCGTGAGGTACGGTGACGAAGAGCTCCCTTCGCCCTTCCCGGACGAACGCTTCAAAGGCAAAGGGCTGTCCGATGGCGTGCAACACCCGCGTTATGTTCGAGACCTGACCTTCGGTCTCTCGGGGGTCCAACCGGCGAGGGTAATTTGGGGGATGGAATCGAAAAGACTCGGTTTCCATCGATACCGTACTTCCCGAAAACATGGGGTTCCTCCTGTCCAAGAGGTTTAAACGGTGACGCGCTACGCCCGTTGGCTTAGCGATGGGGTCGATAGAAGAAGAGATCGAACGCCTAGAGGAGGAGATCCGGAAGACTCCCCACAACAAAGCCACCGAGGGCCACATCGGTAAGCTACGGGCCAAGATCGCATCTCTCCGGATCGAGCGGGAGAAGCGATCGAAGGGGGGGGGCGGCGGCTTGGGCTACGCCGTACGCAAGAGCGGCCACGCCACGGTCGCCCTCGTGGGATACCCTTCGGTGGGAAAATCGACACTGCTCACACGCCTCACAGGAGCCGAGAGCCAGGCTGCGGCGTATGAATTCACCACGACCACCATCATTCCCGGCATGCTTACTTGGCGTGGGGCGAACATACAGATCCTCGACATGCCGGGATTAGTGGCGGGGGCCGCGCAAGGCCGGGGTCGGGGCCGGGAAGTAATCTCGGTCGCACGCTCGTCCGACCTCCTCCTGTTTGTCATCGACGGACAGCACCTAGAACCTCGGGGATTGATCCGGGAACTGGAGAACGCGGCGATCCGCGTGGACCGTTCCCCTCCAAACCTTTCCATTACGAAGGCAGAGCGAGGGGGTGTCCAAGTCGAGACGACGGTAAAATTGACGCGCGTGACCCCGAAACTGGTCACCGACATAGCCCGGGAGTTCGGGATTCACAACGCCCTCATCGTGCTGCGTCAGGATGTGACGATCGACGAGGTCATCGATGCGCTTGCGGGGAATCGAGTCTACATCCCTTCCGTTTGGGTGGTCAACAAGGCGGACCTATTGGATGCGAACACCCGGCGCAAGATCCTGGAGCGGCTACCGCAACTTCGGGTGCACTTCATCTCGGCGACCACAGGGGAGGGAGTGGAGGAGCTCAAGGATGCCATCGGTCATGCCCTTGCCTTTATCCGGATCTACATGAAGCCGCAAGGAAAGCCGGCGGACCGAGACGAACCGTTGATCCTTCGGAGGGGCGCCACCGTGCGAGATCTCCTGCAGCATGTACCCGCGAGCTTGTCCGGGTCCTTCAGTGCCGCGCTGGTTTGGGGAAGGAGCGCCAAATTCCCTGGACAACGCGTATCGCGCGAGCACAAGCTCGAAGACCAAGACGTCGTCACAATCCTTCCCGTGCGGGGTCGAAACCCGTCTACCCGGATTCCGGCATGAGATCGAGGACCTTCAGCACCGGACCCGAATCTGTGCGTTTGAATGTCTTTTCTTCGAAGAGGGTGACTAGGATCTCGGCGACAACATGGACGGTGGCCTCGAAAAGGTGTCCTCCCACGACATCGTGGGAACGGTTTGCGAGAGCGGCATGGAGATGGAAATGCGGCTCGCCATTACGGTTCGCAATGCTCCCTTGGAGCGAGACCAGTTCGTGGGGGCCTTCGTACGTGCGTTCGTCGTAGCGGTCGCCAATGAAATACCCGACGCGGCTTCCCCGGAGCATGCCAACGCCCGAGGTCACGAACCCTGCAAGGACCTTCTCCTCCTTGGCGATCTGAGCAAGCGAACTCATGAGGTCCTCCCCCCCTTCGAGCTTGATGGCAAGGAGCTGGCCCTTACGGTACTTCTGCATTACGGCTGAGGTTCTCGAAGTTCGGCCACTATAAAGGCGTGCCTCCTATAGTAAGGGTCCAAAGGACTCGGCTCTCCGACGCGGAGAGTCCGCTGCAGCTCCGCGAGGCACTGATGCAAGTGTTCTTGGGCGCTTCTCTCGCGTCCCAAGCTCGCGAGCTTTAACACCATCATGAGACGACCACCCGTTCGTAGGAAACGGGTCACATGCTCGGTGGCGATACGTACCTGGTCCGGTTGTGGGATGTCCATGTAGATGATGTCGACCGGGGGTACCCAACCGAGATACGACCCACTTTCCCTGACGTCCTTTAGGAGGGGAACGATGTTGGGCCAGAGGGTGGCGGTGCCAAGCAACTGGGCAAAGGCCCGCGGGCTCTTCTCGACGGCATACACGATACCCCGGGGACCCACGAGGTCGGCGATATGACTCGCCGTGGTTCCCGTGGCCGCCCCTAGATAGAGCACCATGTCATTGGGTTGGGGAGGGCGGGGTGGGGCCTTTCCCACGAGCGCTGCAGCCAGTTTCGACCGGGCAGGCTCGAACGACCTCCAAGAACATCCATTCCGGAAACGGAACCGCTCCCGCGGTGAAAGGGGAGATCGTGCACTCGTGCGCGTCCACAGGGTCGGTCGGCCGCCTAGGGTCTCCCGGGCCAGCGGACCCGACCAATCCTCCAGAGAGTTACGCACTGCCGGAGCCTCCATGCTTACGCAAGAGCTCGCGGATACGACGTTCCTTCCTGACGATCAACCACGCCGTTCGGTCCTCATGCGAGACGAGGTCGGCACGAAGGGCTGGAACGGTCAACGAGGCGAGGCTCCGTGCAAAAGCACCGCGGGCAGAAGAGGGCAATCGCTCCATGCCCAGTGCGCGGTACAGCACACCATGTTTCGGGGGGCGGCCCGGGGACCTACGGCGCGACCCGATCAACTGGACACGTGAAGCATTCAAGCCACGCAGCGAGGACAAACTTCCCGACTCGGACAGCAGTCGAGCCGTTGTCCGGAACCCGATCAGGGCGCAAGTGCAGGGAAGCAGCTTTTGTGTTTCCCGCTCGAGGTCGTGCTCCGTATCTCCAAGGGCCTGGCGGATATCGTCTTGAAGTCGAACAGAACGTCGGTGCTGGCTGGCGGTAGGCGTGCCTGCGGTCGCCGAGCGTTCAAGACGAGTTGCATACTCCTCCTCTCTCCCTGCCAAGCGCTCCAGCCGATCGCATTCCTCAGAAAGGAGGGCTATCTGTTCTTCCGGGCTCTCGAGCCTTCTTTGGAGCGATAGCCGAGAGAGCGGGAGCAGGGATGCGGGAGGCAACGGGGCAAAATACCTTTCCCGTAGCTTACGCAACTTCGCATCGGGGATCGGAACGGTGCGGATCCGCAAGGATCGTGCGACGGATTGTGAGAGGGGATCACTCGCTGCGAGTTGCGTCGGAAGGGATCCGTGAAATTCCCTTCGGACCCAAATGACGAGCGGCTCGGGAGCCTCTTCGGAGCGAACCATATCCAAAAGGGACTCCCCACTGGGCAGAGCCCAGGAACCCTTCTCTTTCAGGTCCGGCCCCGTCAGGAGGACCTTTCGTCCTAAATGGATGAGATACGGGATCTCCATGGTTCGGCTGCAGTCCAAATCTCCGGCGCAGTGTGCTGCGGCGATGCCTTCACTCTAGGACGGTTCGCAATACTTCTTCTGCCGAGTGACGGAGCTCTTGCACCGTTCCCTCGTTTACGAGCATGTGGTCGGCCAACGCCAGCGCATTTCCGATACCGAACTTGAGTTCCCGCCGGTCTCGCTCATAGAAAGCTTCGTGGCTCATGGCATCGTCCCCCCGTCCTCGCTTCAACAGCCGTTCGTACCGGGTGTCCGGAGACGAATGGACCCCAATCAATACAAGGTCTCCAAAGTTATGTCGGAAAAGGGAAAGTTCGTCATCCCCTCGGCAACCATCGATCAGGGTCTTCGTTTCGGTGACAAGAGGGATCACCCTCTTTGCCCATATCGAATGACCATGTTTCTCTCGCTCTTCGTTGGCGATGCGTCCGATGTTCTGATCATTCAGGGGAAGTCGGCGTCGCTGAGTTTCGGCGCGAACGAGGTCGCCCATCTTAATCACATGAAAGCCCAAGTCCTTGGCTACCGAGACAATCTCGTCCTTGCCTGACCCGGGCATTCCCACGGTCACGACCAGCTTCATGCGCGTCCGGTCTCGATCTTGTGAGTGCCTGCTTCAGAAACGTCGGCCTCGGTCGCCTGTTGGAGTCGGTCCGCGCGCATGTTGTCATTGTGCGCCTCGATATCGTAGGCCTTTGCCTTTTCCTCGTGAATGTCGGCATTGACCTTCTTGACGGAGGAGATGGCCATGTAGTGCGAAGCTTTGGAATCATAATAGGCGGCCTTTCTCTGGTACTTGACGACCTTCTCTTGGAGCTTCCGGATCCGAAGATGGATCTTGCTCTGGTCTCGGGGACGAACACCGCCCGTGCCCACCGCTTGGGCTCCAACCTTGAGCTCATCTTGAAGCTCCTTCATCTGTTCTTGAAACACGGGGATCTTCCCCGTTACGAGAGCGGACTTCTCACGCATGATGGTTGCTTTGTGTTTGTAGCGTTCCATGGAGGTCATGTACTTGGACGCCTTGTGCCGGAGCTTCATCGCGATGTGGGCATTCTTCTGAGCGCGCTCCCTAAGCTTCTGAATGTCAGCGTACTCTTGGCTGAAGAAACGCAACCGGGTCTCCGGTAGACCCCCCGATGTTCCCATTCCAGGCGGTGGTGGTTGTCCACTCATGTTAGCGTCTCTATGCCCCCCACTTTAAAAACGTGATGGTGGACCGCGCAAAACGATGAGGGAACCCTTTCTTCTGAAACATCGTGCCCAAATGCATTCGCCTCCGCCCGGACTGGGCGCTCAAATAGTGAGGGACCTTGACAACCGTGGGGTGTGTGCCTCACTACGGAGATGGACTTGAATCGGTGGGTGTTGGTCCGACATGCGCCCGCATCACCACGGGACTTTTCGCGCTGGCCGGACGACCGGGAACGCCCCCTGCGGGCCTCGGGAAGAAAGGAATTCCGGCAGTCTGCGCTTGGACTCTCAACACTCCTGAGGGATCCCGGGTGTATCGCAAGCAGCCCTTTTTTCCGGGCCCGGGAAACCGCACTTCTGGTCTCGCATGCCTTGGGACCTCAATGGCCGGTCTTGTTTTGGGACGAGCTTGTTCCGGATGCCAATGTTGGGGACCTCTTCGAACGAGCTCGGAAATTGACTAGAAGAGGAGACACGGTATTGGTGGGGCACGAACCGCTTCTTTCACGCCTTGTGGGATACTGTCTCACCGGAACCGAGGTCTCCGTTCTCAAATTCTCCAAAGGGGGCGCCGTCTCCATCAACTTCCCGGAGAAGGTCACCCCAAGCGGCGGGCAATTGGAATGGGCCCTGACCCGGAAGCAGCTTGCTCGCCTGTCAAATGCGAATTCAAAACGGTCCTCTTCACGCCCTTCTTAGGGTGGCCCGGTAGTCTGTCGTTAGCGTGTTTTTCACCCCAACCAATGGAACGCTCCTCCTGGCAACCCTTTCGTCAATTCGGGTAATCGTGTTCCGACGCGGGACGCCTTAGACCCCATACCATCAGGTACCCCGCCATGAAATGGGCTTTACCTCTTCCGGAGCCCCCGTCCTGAATTCGGATTCTTCCACTCAATATGCTGTGACGTTCCCGTTCTCCCACACCTAGACATGGGTGACAAGCACGGATGATACATGCCTACACTTTTCCCCACTAGCTGCTAAAACCCTCGGCTTTGGTCGCACGATCCCTTCAATGTATCGATGCGATGCCTTGGTAGACCCAACCGGTGGATGGACCTCAACGCGGGCCAACGTTCCCATCGAGCAGAAAGACTTGACCTATGTCCGCCTCGAAGCTGTTGGTGGAGTCTCTATGTGCCTAGGATGCCGTTCGGTTTATGAGCGCCTCAGGGTTCCCGACAATGTGCGGAAACGACCCCCGTCCCTCTCAATGTCGAACGTCGGTGAAGAACCGGTATCGGTTCCCTCCCGAACTTTAAGTCAGCGGGTTGCCTCAGGGCGTACCCCCCTGGGGTGGTCCCGCGCGACGTACTCTCGGCCATGGAAAAATCGACCTTTTGCCGTGATCGATCTGGGATCGAACTCTGCCCGGCTGGTCATTTACCGGAGTGCACCGCTAGGTCCAGCCTGGAGCGTTCATGAGTGCAAGGAGTATCCGAGGCTTGTCGAGGATATCGGCCCGGACGGAGGTCTTAGCAAGGCGGCTATACGCCGAGGCTTGGCCACCCTGCAGCGGTTCCGCCGGATCCTTGACACGAACGGTGTAATTGATATCCGAGCCGTCGCCACCAGTGCGGTACGAGAGGCACCCAACGGCGCGGCGTTTGTGGCCGATGTTCGGAGAAGGTACCGGATCCCGCTTCAGGTTCTTTCCGCGGAGGCAGAGGGCCAATATGCCTACCTCGGTGTGGCAAGCGCCATTTTTCTCCACAACGATCTCATCGTTGATCTCGGCGGTGGGTCCCTTCAGGCCATACAAACCCGAAATTCGGAATTGTCGCGCTCCCTTTCTCTGCCACTGGGCGCTTTACGCCTTCACCGACGCTACCTGGATCACGATCCACCCAAGCCCCGTGAGCTTCGAGCACTCGAAGACCATGTGGATGAGGAACTTCGCGCCATCGACAGGTTCAAGCTCTCCTCCGACGAGCGGATCATCGGAGTGGGTGGTACCATTCGGTCCCTCGCCCATGCGATGCAGGCCATCCGGGGGTACCCTCTTGCGCGGGTGCATGGCTACGAACTCCGGACCCGCGATCTCGAACGGCTTTATGACATCCTTTCCGAGAGCGCAATATCGGTCCGCAGAGAGGTCCCAGGGGTCTCCGCCGACCGGTCCGACATCATCGTGGCTGGACTTGCTACGGTCCTGGGGATTCTACACCGTCGTCGAGGGAACTCGCTCCTGGTCTCGGGGTGCGGGATTCGGGAAGGCCTAGCCCAAGACATCCTAGGACGCCCTCTTCCCGCCTCGGTCGAGGAGATGGCCCAAAGCAGTGCCTTAGCCTCGTTATGGGCATCAGGTTCCGATGGAGCCCACGCACGTCGGGTCTGGGGGCTTTCCCTTGCGCTGTTCGACCTGACACGATCGCTGCATCGCTTGGGGTCGGAGGAGCGCCTCGTCCTTGAAGTCGCGGCGCTCATGCACGACATCGGGGCGACCCTTTCCTATCCGTCCCACGCCGCCCACTCGGCCTATATCCTTCGTAGCCGCCCCCTGTATGGGCTTTCCCATAGAGGTTTTCTGCTCTCCTCGCTCATCGTGAGCATGCATGAGGGAAATGATGTTCCATCGGATACCGTACGACGGTATCCCTTGGTGTTGGAAGAGGAGGACTTGAAGGTGGCGCGTACCTTAGGCACCTTGCTTGCGCTTGCGGAGTCGCTCGGCGATGTGCAACCCCGTCCTCGCCTTCGAAGGAAAGGCAAGAGGGTCTTTGTCTCATTTTCGCCGAACTCGGCCTTCGATCCACGCCTCTTCGAACGATCGTGCCGGTGGATGCGCAAACACCTTGAGGTGAAGGTCCGTGTTGAATCCTAGTCCGGCCAAGGATACCCGGTCCAGCACGGGACTCCGGAGAATCCCGTATCCGGGGAAGCTTCTGGTCTTCGAAGGACTTGATGGGAGTGGAAAGTCGACCCAGGCCCGGCTCCTCCTCAAGTACCTCTCGGCCCGAGGTTACCGGGTCTTCTTTACGGAGTGGAACTCCTCGGAGCTGGTCTCCGGGATTATTCGACGGGGGAAGCGCAAGAACCTGTTGACCCCCACCACTTTCTCCTTGCTTCACGCCACCGATTTCGCAGACCGGTTCGAACGGCACATCTTGCCCCCACTTCGTGCCGGGTACATCGTGATATGTGACCGGTACGTGTATACGGCCTACGCGCGGGACATCGCGCGGGGTTGTGACCCCGCCTGGGTAAAAAACCTCTACTCCTTCGCCGTGGCTCCAGACAAAACCTTCTATTTCCGCGTACAGGTGGAAACTGCCCTCCGGAGGAAGGAGGTCTCCCGGCTCAAGATCAAGCATTATGAGGCCGGTATGGACCTGGGATTAGCGAGCGACATAACGGAAAGCTACATCCGCTTCCAAACGATGATGAAGCGCCAGTATGACCTGCTCGCCCGAACCGAGGGATTTTCAGTGCTGGATGCGGAGATCGACATCGAGGGATTGCAAAGGCAGGTCCGAAGTTCGATCCGCCCGCTTCTAGAAGGCTTCCCAAAAGAGGAGGTGCTCATCCATGGGGAGTAAAAGTCGTCCGACCGAGGGTAGGGCGCGACTGCGGAATCGTGGAGTTTCGACCCGGGTTCCATTCTCGACCTACGGCACCCACTTGCCTGGCAGTCCAGTCGAGTCCCTTAAAGGAACGTTGATCGTCATAGAAGGTGCGGACGGGTCCGGCCGAACCACGGAGTGCGACCTGTTACGAGAATACCTTGAGGTGCAAGGGCGCGCCGTCCTCGAGACCGGGCTGCGCCGTTCGAGCCTTGTCTCTGAGCAAATCGACCAGGCGAAGAAGGGAAATCTGTTGGGCGCCACGACGATGGCGCTAATCTATGCCGTGGACTTCGCCGATCAACTCGAGAACAAGATCATCCCGGCCCTTTCTGCGGGTTATGTAGTGCTGGCCGATCGGTACATCTTCACGTTGATGGCCCGCGCGATCGTGCGTGGAGCCGAAAAGGCATGGGCCATGAAGCTTTACGAGTTCGCTTTGCGCCCGAACCTGACACTCTTTCTGGACACGCGGACCGACATCCTGATGCACCGTGCCTTCAGCCGATACCAATCGCTTGACTACTGGGAATCCGGTATGGACATGGGCATCTCCACCGATCGCTTCGAAAGCTTCGACAAGTATCAGAAGCTCCTGAAGGAACAGTTCGACTGGATGGCCGAGGAATATCACTTCGTCCGGATCAACGCCAACCGCTCGCCGGAAGAGGTGCACCGGGATGTCAGGTCTTCCGTGCAGGGACTCTTTGACGGGATACGGCTGGAATCGTTCCGTTGAGGAAGAGGCCATCCCGGGTCGACACGCTCGCGTCTGATCTTTCGTCGGCCGCCCGAAGAGTCACCCCCCGAAGCTTCTCGAAGGCACTCATCCAAAAGCGACTTTGCCTTCAAGAGGCACTCACGACCATTTCTGAGGGGGTAAGGCCGGCCGAGAATCGTATCCACACGCTCCACAAGGAGGTTCGGGCGTTCCGTGTGGAAGTCCGCATGTTACGCCGATTGACCCCCGATGTTCAGGAGGGTGAAGTACGGAGCGTTGGCAAGTGGTTGGGTCGACTCTCGAATGCTTTGGGGGCCCTTCGCGATCTCGATGTGATCAACCGCCTCCTGACAAACAGGCTTCAAGGTTCTTCGAAAGAGACGCAAGGGCGAATCAAGGATTGGGCGAACGAAATTCGTAGTGAGCGAGCTCGATTGAGGGCTGACCTTCAACGTCTTGCGACGGCTTCGCTCAGGCACATCGAACAGGCCGCTCTGGGGGGAGTATCTGAGCTCCCGGCCAAGGCATTTCGCCACCGCCTATTGAAATTGGTATCCCAGGCAGACCTCGAAGTCATCGAGGCACTTTTAAAGGCGCGAAAGAGGCCCACGGTGAAGTCGCTCCACCGTCTCAGGATAGCAATCCGGCGCGCCCGTCTAGTCCGGAAGGCAGCAACTCATGGGAGCGCCGGATTCCCTACGCCTTGGATCCGACTCCAACACGACCTTGGGTTAACGCATGACCAAGCGATCTTGGTAGATTGGGCAAGGGAAAAAGACATGCCACGGAGGGATCCTCCACTCTTTCGTCATTTTTACAAGAGGCTAGGCGACCTCCAAAGGAAGTCGTCAAATCGAATTCATGACGATGCGCTTTGGCCCTAGGGCTTTTCGGGAACAACCGTCAAGCCCGGACCGCTTGGAACCACAATATGAATGATCTGGGATCGTGGATTGGAGTGGTTCGGTCTGTCCCCCAAGAGACTGCTTCGGGAGATCATGCATCCGCCCTGAAGCTTTACGATTGAAGATTTTCAACGAGGATGCGAGTCCGCCAAATGGCTGGTTAAGGTTGGGTATTGCCGGCTAAGGCGATCGAACGGACGTACTACAGTGGGTTTCCTATCGATAAGGGAGACACGACTGCCTTCCGCAGGATCGAGAAGATGTCGGATATGGATCCCCGTACCTGATCCTTGCCATCCCGGTTCCGGATGGTGTATGTCTGCGCGCTGAGGCTTTCCCGGTCCACGGTGATCGCAAAAGGGACGCCTATCTCGTCGAGACGGGCATAGCGACGACCTATCGATCCCGACTCGTCCATGGTAACCCGGAATCCCTCGGTGCGTAGGGTGTGGTAGAGCATCGTCGCCATAGGGCCGTGTTCCTTGGGAATGAGGGGGAGCACCCCGGCAACCGCGGGGGCAAGGTAGGGAGGCAAGGACCAGACGATCCGGTCCTTCTCGTTGTGTAGGTGAACATCGCCCAAGCCCCAAACATTCCGGTCTACCCCGAAAGTGAGTTCCAAAACATGAGGGATCAAATGCTTCCCACCGTCCAAAGTGACCCCAAGATCCGACTTGGAACCCTCCGAATGTCGGGAAAGGTCGTAGTCTCCCCGGTAGTGCACGGCCCCCATCTCCTTGAACCCGCCCAAAGACTCAAGGTTCAGCTCGATGTCGTACTGTATGCGGTTGTAGAATGCTCGCTCCCTTTCGTTCTTCTCGAACAAGCGGATCTGGCCTTCTGGATAACCCAGGACGTCCCGGTAGAACCGATAGGCCATGAACAAGTGATAGGCATAGAATCCCGGCATTTCGCCGGATTCGACCAACTGTCGGAGCGCTACTGGCTCTGCGCGGTTTGCCCCCTGGGCACGATTGCGTGCCGTGAGCGCGGGTACCCGTGCATCCGGTGGAACTTGCCATGAGGGAGACGGTGCCTCTGGGTCGAAGAATATCTGCAGTTCGGCCTGGGTGAACTCGCGCAGTCGAAAGAGGACCTGCCGGGGTGCGATCTCGTTGCGGTAGACCCTGCCGACCACCGCGACCCCGAGAGGAAGCTTCTTCCGCATCACGTTCCAAAGTCGCGAAAACGCAAGGTAGCTCGATTGAGCGGTCTCAGGGCGAAGATACCCCCGCTCACGTCCCTCGGGTCCAATGTCGAGGCCGAACATGAGGTTGAACGCCTTGGGTGGCGTGAGCCGGCCCTTGCCGCACTTGGGGCACTTCCGCTCGGATTGGGAGAACTGCGCCTGGATCTCCTCCACCTTGAGCCCCTCCACATCCTTGATGCCCCATTCCTCAAGCAGTGAATCGGCTCGGAACCGTTCCCCACACGCATCGCAGGCCACCAGGGGATCCGAAAAGTTGTCGAGATGACCCGATGCCCTTAGAACGGACTCCGGGAGGACGAGCGCCGGGTCAATCCGGTAGTACCCTGGAGAGAGACCGACGAACCACCGCTCCCAAGCCGTTTCCAGGTTTCGCTTTACGGAGGAGCCTGCGTCCCCGTAATCGTAGAAGCCCTGGAGCCCACCGTATATCTCAGCGGTCGGCCAGAGGACCCCCCTTCGCAGGAAGGACGCCATCAGAGTGTCAGTATCCATGCGGGGGGCTAGACAAACAGTAAAATAGCTCTTTGGTAACAGTTCGCCCGCTATGCCTTTCCCCGAGGCCACCAACCGGTTGCTCGTCAAGAAGATCTGCATGAATTGCTCCGCGCGCAATTCCATCCGAGCCACCCACTGTCGAAAGTGTGGTTACTCGGGTCTAAGGGTAAAGTCCAAGGAGAAGTCCGGGAAGACCAAGTAGGACCCTCTCTTTTGATGGGAGAGGGGTTTCCCGAACCGATAACCTAGAGCTTCGAGTGTGGGGGATCTTTCAGGGGAGAGCCCTCGCGCACCGCGTTTTGGAATGGGCACGAGGAGACATTTGTGCCAACCCTTCTCCGGGCCTCCCTAAGAGGGGGTAGGATAGCTGGCGAGGATGGGGGTTGGGACCGGGACGGCGGTTATCTCTACGGTGCTCGTAGGCCTACCTTCCTTCCTGCTTGGACCACGCACCCAGGGGGGACGAATCCGATGACTAAAGTAGATAGTGATTCCGGAAACCCAATATCAAGGGAAAGAGTCTTTGAGCGCTCTCGAGCCGTCCCTGAGTACCTCTTCGAAAGCCCGTTCTTCATGCGCCGTATCACTTGCCCCAAGACTCGTTCCGAAATGCTCCAACCACCACAACGCTTATGGTCCGCCGGAAGGTAGAGAATTCGGGAGTAGGGCGTGGCCAAAAGTATGCTTCACAATAGCGCCTTGCCGGCGCTCTTCACGTTCGCAGTCCTTGGATTGACCATCCTCAGCTCTGCGGCAACCTTTCCGGTCCTTTCTACCCTAAAGGTAAACCCATCGATTGTTGACGGCGCGGTACTTCCTGTCGTGAGAACGTCTGCTCATGACCTTTCACCCCTCCGAGAGGTCCCCAGCCCGGGCCCCAGCGCAAGAACTCCGGAAAAAACGCTCAATCTGCGGAACGGATCGCTCGTCTCGGGAAATGCTCAGCCTGCGAACGGACTCAAGCCAGATGCCGTAGCTTATGATTCTGGGAACGGCAAGATATACGTCGCGGAAGGAGGGGGCGATCTGGTCAGCGTCATTGATGCCACCACCGCGCAACTGGTCGGTGTCATTTCCTTGAAGGGAACTCCGGGAACGGTCTTCTACGACCCCCTGAACTCTCAGGTCTACGTCGCGGTCCCATCCTTGAACGAGCTGAATGTCATCAATGACACGCTCGATTCCGTGGTCGCCAACATCACGGTCGGGAATCTTCCGAGTGCGATGGCCCTCGACAACCGGACGGGAACGCTCTTTGTGACGAATTGGTACTCAGGGAATATCACCGAGATCAATGGGTCCACCGACAAGACCTTCGGGTCGCTTTCGGGATTCCAGGACCCGTACGCCATCTGCTTCGATCCTGCGAACGGGTACCTCTACATTTCGGAGCTCTATCTTGGTAACATCACGGTGGTCAACGCGGTTACGGGTGTCAATGTGACTTCTGTCCACATAGGTCTCGCAACATACCCCTACGACATCGCCTACGACTCCGCAAAACAGGAGCTTTTCGTCACCGACAATTACAACAACACCGTGAGCATCATCAGCGGTGTCACCAACCGCCTTGTTTCCACCCTAGTGATCGGCTTCGGTCTCAACGCATATCCCACAGGGATTGTCTACGATTCAGGGAATCAGGAGGTCTACGTAACGAACGTCGGGCTCGTCAACGTCACTGTGATCAACGGGACCTCGAATGCCATCATGCGCACGATCACCGTAGGCCAATTTCCACAGGATGCCGCTTATGACCCGAAGGATGGGGAAGTCTTTGTCACCAACTTTGCCTCCGACAACGTGAGCGTCATCGACGACCAGACCAATTCGGTGCGATTTTCGATAATGGTCGGGGTGCAGCCCTATGGCCTTGCTGTGGATATGATTACAGGAACAGTGTTCGTTTCAGAGACAGACTCCGACAGTCTGGCCGTCGTCAACGCTTCGACGGACTTGCTCGCCTCCAGTATCTTCTTGGGTTGGAATCCCGTGGGCGCTCAACCTTATGGGATTGCCTACGACCCGGGTAACGGCAACATTTACGCCACGCACTACGGGGTGTTGACCAGCGGTGACAACCTCATCGAGGTCAATGGAACCACCCACGTCGTGGTCGGTTCGGTCCCACAGGGCCTCGGGCCCCGCAGCGTCGCTTACAATCCGGTGAACGGCGACCTGTACGTGGCCGACTCAGGTTCGAACAATCTTAGCGTCTACAGCCCTCGAACCGGCCAGGTCGTTGCGTCCATTCCCACCGGATTCGGACCAAGCGACGTCGCTATCGATAACCTGACCGACCGGGTGTACGTCACCAACTGGAACTCCAATTCTACCACGGTCATTGATGGAAGCTCCAATACCTTCTACGCCGGGATTCAAGTCGGGGGAATCCCATCCGGGGTGGCTATCGACCCCCAGAACGGAATGGTCTACATCACCAATTCAGGGTCGGACAACGTGACGGTGGTGAACGGCAGTACTGAGTCTGTCGTGGGATCTATCCCGGTAGGCACCTCTCCGGAGGGGATTGCCGCGGATCCATTCAACGGGTATGTCTATGTAGCGAACGACGGTTCGAACAATGTCTCGGTGATCGACGGGTCGACCAACCAGGTCATCGGTACGATCCCGGTAGGTGTTGGTCCCACAGACGTTGCCGTGAACGATGTCACGGGCACTGTTTATGTCACCAACGCAGGATCGGGTACCCTCACTATCCTCTCACCGCCGTTGCCCACCCGTTACCCGGTCAACTTTACTGAGACTGGCTTGCCGACTGGCAGTACTTGGTTGGTCACACTTGGGGGCACAACCCAATCCACGAACGGGAGTTCACTTCACTTCTTGAGCCCCAATGGTTCGATCACATATTCCGTCCACCCCGTGCTGGGGTACGGTCCCAGCCCCTCCACCGGTACGGTGCACCTCAATGGTGCCGGAACTAATGTGACCGTAAAGTTCTCTCCGCTCACCTTCGCCCTCACATTCTTGGCACTCGGGTTACCATCGGGAACACTCTGGTCCGTCACTCTGAATGGCATCCTCCAGGAATCGTACTCGACCCAGCTTCAGTTCATCGAGCCCGTCGGAAATTACACCTACACTGTCCCCACTGTGAATGGGACAATCCCAGGGGAGCGATTCCTCCCGACCCCAACCCAAGGTAACTTGACCGTGAAGAACGCAACAGTCAACGTAACGGTCGCATTTGAAACCGAGTTCCTTCTATCGATCAAAGTGATTGGGGCAGGAACGCACAGCGTCTCTCCCGTGGGAGGCTGGTACCGGAATGGGACCATTGTGAACCTATCTGCGTATCCTGTCGCGGGGCACCGGTTCGAGGGTTGGCAGGGATCTGGTCTGGGCAGTTTTACGGGTCCGCAAAACTTCACCGTGCTCCACGTGAGGGGACCTCTCAACGAGACGGCCCGTTACGTAGGAGTCTTTGTCGTTTCCTTCTCTGAGACAGGACTTCCGTCGGGGACGGGCTGGGCGGTCGTCCTGAATGGCACGACGAGCCAATCTTCCGCTTCGACCCTCACCTTTACAGTTCCCAACGGGACCTACCAAGGCGTCGTCCCAAACGTGACTGGGTATTCCGTTGTACCCCGGACCTTCAACATCTCGGTGAAAGGCACACCCGTTCAAGAGGTCATCACCTTTAAAGCGAATGCCAGCCCGGCGACGTCGAATGGATCCCTTTCGTGGGTCACGTACCTCGTTGTGGGAGGGGTCTCGGCCATTGTGCTCGTAGGAGTGGTCTCTCTCCTCGTGATCCGAAAGCGCAGGGCCTCGAGCGGAGGTCCACCGGTGACTGAAGGGGAAGGAAACGCTTGAAGGGCGCTTGGTTGACTGTAGGGATTGTAGTGATCATCTCCTTCTTTCTCGTGTTGTTGCTCTTCCTTCCCATCGAGCCACACTCCCAAACCTACACGCAATTGTGTGCAAGGACTGGCGAGGTCGTGCCCGTAGAGAACATCAGTCTACCGAGTGCAACCATCCAGGTCCAGTGGAACTCGACCGGCCCCATCTGGCTGGTCATCAGTTCAGGACGAACCGTTGCTTACGCTAATGGCGCCTACGTCATCAATGCAACTTCGGGCTCAGGGACTTTCTCGAGCCATGGTGGAACGTTTGGTATGAGTTGCCTGACCACCAATTCCCCACCGGTCGTAGTGACGGTCCTGCTGCAGTACTCCACTCCGCTACTTTGAACCGGTACTTGGGGTTTCGCTACTTCCCACGGAGTTTTGCCACGACTTCTTGGACGTGCGTCACATGGCTTGAGGGACGTGTGCCCGATTGGTAGACGTCTCGGATGGTACCTTCCGGGTCAATGAGGTAGGTCACTCGCTTTGCCATCCCGAACATGCCGGAGACATCGTAGGCCTCGGTAATCTTCTTGTCTGGGTCCGCGACCAGTCGGAAGGATAGGTCATACTTCTTGGAGAATTTTTCATGAGATCTGACATCCTGCGTCGAGACTCCCACAACCTCGAGGCCAAGGGCCGTAAGAGATGCCATGTTGTCGCGAAAAGAACACGCTTCGGCCGTACACCCCGGTGTGTCATCCTTGGGATAAAAGTAGAGCGCGACCCACTTTCCACGCAGGTCTCCGAGCCGGATGGTCGTCCCTTTTTGGTCAACTCCCGAGAACTCAGGGGCACTCTTTCCTTCGGTTAACATGGCCGTTCACCCACGGATATAGCCCACGGACCCTGAGTATAAACCGGTTTGGTGTTCGTACTCGCTCCGGGCCCGATCGGAGTCCCTCGGGCACCCTTAGGGGGGTCGCCCCGCTTCCAAGGCGTCCCTTAGGGTGGCTTGTCCACCGGAGACAACACAGTGAGAGAAGACGCGGGCGGCTCTGAGTTGAACCCCCCTAGTCCACATCCACTGTTGGGCAAAGACCTTTAGTAGGCCCCCTCACTATGGCTCAATGCGGGAAATGCCTCGAGTGGACAACTGGCTCTCTGACGACGACCTTCAGGCCGAGAAGGAGACTCGGGAGAAGCGTATGGCGGCGGAAGACAAATTTGTCTCACTTCGCCGCCAGCGTAACGAAACTTTGGACCTTGTCGACCGCTTGTCGGATGAGATCCTCGCTCTCCAGAAACGCCGGCAAGAACTCAATGATGAGGTACAGCGTGCGCATGATACGTTCCGGAACTTTGGCGATGAGCAGAAGAAGGCCCGGGAGGAACGGAAACGCCTCTTCGAACAGCTAGAAGACCTGACCCAGTCTCTCCGGAAGACCAAAGGAGAGAACACACGGGAAAAGGGACCCACCGCCAGAAGTGTGGCCTCGGAGATCGCTCGCCTAGAGCGGGAACAGCAGACTACGGTGATGACCCTCAAAGAAGAGAACACCCTCATCGACAAGATACGTCACCTTCGGAGCCAGTTGGCTGAACGGGAGAAGGTGGAGGCCGAATGGATGAAGACCGAATCAGCCGCCTCCACGGTAAAGGAGGAGATCGAGTCTCTTAGGGGTAAGCTCCAGGAGGCGAACAAGCGCCTGGACACGCTCCACGTCGACCGGGACGCGGCCATGGCCAAAATCCAGAATTCCTTGGGTGAGATTGGTCACGTGCTCAACGAAATCCGTTCCAAGGGCAGGATACGGACCGAGGCCCTCGAAAAGGCCCGGACCATCGCTGATCAAATGCACGAGATGGGTCGCACCGTGCTTGACCTCCAGCGGGAATCCCGGAAGCGAGTGACCGAGGCACGGGCCGCGGTCTCCCAGCACGGGGCCTCCCACCGGAACCTCTTCAACGATGGTGCCCGGGACAAGGCCGCGAACGACTTGCTCTCTGCCCTTCTCAAGAACGGAAAGGTCGAGTTCGGCCTTGGTGAGGTTGAGGAGTCCTCCGCGACGGCCTCATCGGGAGATGAAAAAGACTCACGCCGTCGGCGGAGTTGAGACGATACTGTAGACCGATATCACAAAGACAAGTACGTTCCCCTGGACCTCTTGGTTGAAATCAAGGGTGTACGTGCTCGCGTTCAGATCCACATTGCTGAGGAAGAAGGTCTTCCCATTCGGGAGATATGTGCCCTTGTACTGCCCCACGTCCTGCGGGGTGAGCTCATTCACAAGCGTGATCTGACCTTGGGGGGACGTGGTCGAGCTCACCTGGGTCACCAGTTCGGACCACCCATAGGGTTTGACGATCTCCCCCACATAAGGCAAGGATTCGACAGTGACGCTCGTTGCGTTCTGGTTTATCACGGTATCCTGCCATCCGTAGTGCGGATCGGTGAACACCGCCCCGTTCTGTGCGGCTATCCCTGAGAAATTCTTCCCGAACTCGGATGCGGAGTACGTCGTGACCATGGGGACCTGTTGGGTCAGCGGCAAGGTCAGAAGGTTGGCCGGGTTCGCCGCCCCGTACCCCTGGGATGGGGGAATAACTACGGTGGTCGTCTGGTTCGGTGCCAATCCGAGCATTCCCTTCCAGAATCCGGTGATGAGGGAAGTGTAGGCACCCTCGGTGTTGGGCCCCACATGAGCCTTGAGGGGGGTATATCCGGACGCCCCGCGGAACTGAAAACTGATCGCCTTCGGGTACGTCGCGTTGTCAGTCGCCACCGAAAGGTACGAAGTATCGAACACCTTTCCCTGATCGAAACCACTGCCAAAGCTCCCGATGTAGTTCACCGTGACATTGTCCCCTTCTACGACCACCTGCTGGGAGGGCCCAGGCAACGGCTTGTTGAAGACCTCGTAAACGAAGACACCGGCGGCGATGCCCGCCGCGATCACGAGGATCGAGATGATGACCACCGGCCAGGGGGATACCTTCGGCTCCGCCATGCAGGTCAGCCCCGTTTAGGGGTCAGAAGGTCGTATGGTCTCTTCACCGGTTCAGTGAGACAGGTGCTCATCATTCCCCCGCCTCCGATAGTGGGAGTCGTATATATCGTTTGGAAAGAACTTTTAAGCACGCCCTTCTCTTCCCGGGCCCTCGATGCGGGGATGGCCCAGCCTGGTAAGGCGCAGGATTGCTAATCCTGTGGTGCTTGCACCTCGGGGGTTCAAATCCCCCTCCCCGCGTGCCAGGTGCCCCTCATACGCCGGCCCTATCGATAAGTACCCCTGGTGACTTGGGGAAGCATGGCCAAGGCGTTCACGTTCTTCGGTCCGAGCGAGCATCACTCCGTCATGCGTGGAGGGTTTTGCATATCCGTCTTTGCCATCGTTCGAGATGGAGAGAAGGTGCTCTTAGGCAAGCCTCAACACCATCCTCGATGGGTTCAAGAGTGGGCCCCGAACTGGTCGATCTACGATCCCATAAGCCTCTCCGAAGAGTATAGACGGTGGCGGTTCCCGAGCTCCTACATTTCCGCCGGTGAGGCACCGAAAGAGACTTTGCAACGGGTGATGCAAGACCAGCTTAGCGTCCCACAATATGAGATGAAGACCCATATGCTTAGGAACTACTACGGACCGAGCCGCCGCTATCCCGGAGAGATGCATTGGGACTATGTCTTCCTTTTTGAGGTTGCAATCCCGCAGCTTCCCGACACCCCACCCTGGTACTCTACCCTCGAATACCGGGATGTCTCTCAGATGAAGGAGGTCGAGTTCGGGAGCGCTCAAGGGGCCCTCTTGAGCGAGGTTATGCATCCCATCCCCGATGGCCCGGTTCATTGAAACGAGGAGCTTCAGCCAAAATAGCCGCCACATATAGTTTATATAGGTCCCTACCGATAGACCTATCGAGGAACCATGTCCAGCGGAATCGTCAAGCTCTCGTCCCCTCCTCCGGCAGCGGAGGAGATTCGATTGGACGTCACAGACCGCGCAGCCGAGCAGATCCTGAAGATCCGAGACCAGAGCGGATTGCAGGACCGAGCGTTTCGCATCGGCGTCCAGGGAGGGGGGTGCTCCGGTTTCACCTACAAGATGGATTTCGATGTAGTGAAACAAGGCGACATCGTGGCCGCCCAACGGAACGGTCTCACGGTCGTCATCGACCCGATCAGCGCACCCTTGCTTAATCACGCGGTGGTCGATTTCGCCTTATCGCTCGAGGAATCGGGCTTCAAGATTCGCAATCCGAATGCCAAGGAAGTTTGTTCTTGTGGCAAGAGCTTCGGCTAAGAAGATATATAGGGGGATTGAATAAGTCACGGTGAGAACATGGCAATAGCAGCAGAAACCCAGAAGGTCGAAGAGAGCCCGTTCAAGATCGAGGTGTCCACGGAAGCTCAGGGTCAGCTCAAGGAGATACTCAAGGGGCAGCGTCCCGGCTTGTCCGTCCGTGTGTTTGTCCAGTTGGGAGGCGGCGGTGGTTGCTGCGGCGGTGGCGGTGCTCAGTTCGGAATGGCGCTCGACACTCCGAAGAACGGAGACAAGACCTACTCTGTCGATGGAATCAGTCTTCTGGTCGACCCTTACTCTCTCGAGTACCTTAACGGGGCCAACATCCAATACGTCAAGGAGGGGGAAGAGTCTGGTTTCAAGATCGATTCCCCCAACATGCCCAAGTCTATTGAAGGGGGAGACTCCTGCGGAAGCGGCGGATGTGGCAGCGGCGGCTGCGGTTGCGGTTGAAGGGTCTCCTTTCGTTCGACTAACCTTATCTCCGGTGGTGGAATAGTAGCCCCGCGATGAAGTGGGGGCTCTTTCTGCTCGGCGCCGGCTTGGCCGCCTTAGGTGCGTCGCTTACGGTCTTGGGGGTCCTCAACTATCCCGCAGCGGTTACCGTTGAAACCTCCGAGTCCAGTTCAATATCCATTCCGAGCGGGGCCTCCGGCTCCTTCACGATAACCAATGTTAGCGGAGTGCAGGGAACCTACACCTCGTTGGTCATCCACCTTCACGCAACGAGTTCGATCGTCTACTGGGTAAGCACTTGCCCATTCACGGGAAAGATGCCCCCTCCATGCGCGATCACGCAGAACACCACACCCTCGATCGACCCATACGTGGACCTGTCAAGTCCGCGTCTTCCCTACGTGGTGGTCATCCATGTGCCAGGCAACGCCTCCGCGACCGTCTCGATGTCCGCGGTCCTCACCTCGCACACTATGGAAGGTCTTTCGACTTGGGAAGAGTTGGTGATCCTCGCAGGGGCAATTGTCATGCTAGTAGGAGGGTCCTTGGCCATCTTTCTTGCGATCTTCCTTCGAGGGAACCCGTATGCACCACCTCCACCCAATATTGAGGACCCAGCAGGGCCGAAGGACCTATAGACCCCAGAAGCGGTTCCCGGTCTTCGTTTTCTGGATACTGATGTATTCCTCAAGTACCTTCTTTTCAGAATTGGTAAGCTCGATCGCCTTCAGCTCCCGAACCGTGCTTTCGCTCAAGCTGACATAAAGGATGTCACCCTCCGCGAGAGTTCGCCCCACCACGGCCCCGTCGATAGCGGCGGCCACTTCAGCGCCTTCCACGGCTTCAGGCACCGAGTGGTTGCTCTCTTGAATGCCCTTGAGCAATCCGACCTCTGCACCCGAAGCACTAACCAAGCGAGTTTGGGGGCGAACGATACCGGTCATTACACGAATGCCCACAATGGCGGGTTTGGAAGATCTGTATACATGACCGGGGAGGACCTGCACCTTAGCGGGATGGGGTATCTCTTTGCGTCGTTCGCGGTCCGTCTGCAGTTTAACCACTTCCCGCCACTCCCGGTACTTGTCGATGAGGCGAAAGATGACCTCGTCTGAGAAGATCTGGACGCCCGAGCTCCCGGCGGCCATGGATGCTTCGGGTGTGATCGCGTTGTTAAAAACAAGAATGGCGCGGCAACTGGGATCCCGGACCGCGCTCATGATGGTCACCTCCCTCTTGGTGACCGAACCCACCTCTAGACCCTTAACCGCAATGCGGGCTTCCTGACATTCGAAGAAGAGAGCGTCCAAACTACCCAGAGTGTCAGACTTGAGCCATACCCCGTTCTCTGTGACGGATCGGGCGGGGTTCGTCTCAAGCCCCAGTTCCTCCCGCACACGTTCCGGGTCCACACCTTCGGGCACCACTCGCAGAATGCCACCGGGCAATGCCCGCTCCATTCCTGGTGCCGAGACCACGAGGCCGGCGGCGGCCTTGGCTGTCTGCGTCTCCTGGAGTGTCCCACTACCGGGGCGTCGATGCCGGTAAAGTGCTCGGATCTTGGATAGGAATGGTCCCTCCTGTCCGGTCACAGCGATCGTATCACCGGCCGACATAGTGCCGTTATAGAGGATCGCGTTGACGATACTTCCGAGCCCCTTCTCTTCGCTGCACTCGAGGATCGTGGCCTCACCGTGCACCTCATGTGCCTTGAGCTCTCCAGCCAAGAACTTCTGACTGAGCCCAATGATGAGTGCCAGAAGGTCAGGGACTCCTGCTCCGGTCTTGGCACTGACCGGAACAAGGGCGATATTGTGGGCATAATCAATCACCTTGTCAAAACGGTCGGCAGAGAAACCGAGTTTGTAGAGCTCTTCTGCGATGGCGTAGATGCGTTCGTCAACGTACTTCTGGGAATCGGGCGGTAGGCTCGCTAGGGCATTCGCAAGCGGTTGGCCCTTCGGTAACGGTCGGTAACCCGGTACGAGGTCTAGCTTGTTGACGGCTACCACGAAGGGGGTTTTTTCGTGGCGGAGGATCTGAAGCACCTCCCGGGTCTGGGGCATGAAACCCTCATTGATGGCCACCACCAGTACGGCGACATCCGCTAGGGACCCTCCTCGACGGCGCATCGAGATGAACGCGCGGTGTCCGGGAGTATCGATGAAAAGGAGCCCGGGGACCGTCAGTTGACCCGGTTTGATGAGACCCTTGCAGAGCTTTTCCAGGTTGGAAGCCGAAACTTCGATGGCCTGAATCTGCTGAGTGATACCCCCCGCTTCTCGTGCGGCCTTCTTCGACGTGGTGATGAAGTCAAGGAGAGAAGTCTTGCCATGATCGACATGACCCATGACCGAGACGATGGGTTGCCTGAGTGACATGGTCATTCATCTCCACGGTGCCACGCTATAAACTCCGTGGATTTAAGCCTGTGCCGCAGCCCCGTGGTGTAGTGGCCAAGCATACGGGCCTTTGGAGCCTGTGACAGCGGTTCGAATCCGCTCGGGGCTATGCCGTGCAGTTGCTCCTACGAGTGTTCCACCGAGCATGCTCATTATACTTGGGTGGGTGGAATCATCCCGTTCACGCAAAATTGATGGAGCAGAACATCCATTCGTAGTAGTATAGGGAGGTGCTCGGTCACAGTTCCTATTGATGCAGAGGGGCCAGATCAGAACTTCTACCCTGATCGACACTTTGGAGGAACGTGCGCACGAGCGCCATGTATTTGGGGCGCTCTTCCCAGAATCCGACATGTGAACTTCGGGGAAGAACGACGAGCCGGGAGCCTGGGAGATGGTCTCGAATACGCTCACCTACCCGAGGAGTCACCTCATCGTACTTGCCGTGGACAAGGAGCGTGGGAACTGTGATCTTAGAGAGTTCAGCGGTGAATTCAATGTCCTTGATATTTCCGACGATGGTGAACTCATTGGGACCATTCATCGTCAGGTAGACAGGCAAGCTCACATGCTCTAGAGAGTACGTCATCTCGGCGGGCCAGGGGTTCATCCGGCAAAGATGACGCCGATAGAAGAATTGTACAGCCTCTAGATACTCCGCACTCCCAAAGTCCCCTGAAGCTGCATGCGATTCCAGCACATCACGAACCCGCTGAGGGAGGCCCTGTTTGAGTCGATTCATCTCGGCGATGGTGAAGGGAACATCGCTCAACCCGCCCGTGCTGATGACACTCCGCAACTCCTTGTGGTGGAACGTCGCATATTTGAGAACTAGGAGACCGCCATAGCTAGACCCCATCAGGTGCACCGGGCCCTGGCAAAGTTGTTGTCGAACATCATCCAGTACTTTGAGGTCGTGCTCCAACGTGAAGTGCTCCACTCCTTGAGGCAATTCCGAATGCCCACAACCGAGAGCGTCATAGAATACAACACGATAGCCAACTTTAGCGAGGTCAGCCAACGGAAGGAGGTAGTCGTGCGTCATCCCCGGTCCGCCATGGACACAAAGGATCGTCCCTAGGGCGCCATCCCCCACTTCCCGATGATAGATCGAATAACCATCTGAGGTCAGATATCCTTCACGAAACTCCTGTGGCATGGCAAAAACTCAGCTCTTTGGCCCTTCGCCGTTGGTGGTTAGCCCAATGGCGTACAGGCCCGTCCCTGACTTGCGATTCTGCGAGTCAGCTCGCTGACAGTGGTGGGCCCTTCGACCCACCCGCTCCAGTTTTGGCAAACTCTCCCCGCGCATTTGTGGCGCCGGCACTGAACTGTGAAGAACTTGGGTTCCTCCGCAGGCGCGTTCCGGTGATACTCCTTCGGGATGGATCAGAGCCCGGGCATCTTGGCCCAGTGGGACACATCGGACCGGGGTTCCCAAGACTCCTAAAATCCGTGGGACAAAAGAGAAGTTGTTCGTCTCCGGGTGGAGCTGGGCATACCATGTCTTCTTCCCGTGGATTCCTTCCTTCCACCGACGACAAAATATCTTGTAGGCGAGGTCGAGACGTGCCATCTAGTCCCGATCCATGTGGATCAGCATCTCGCTCAGTCCATTGGAGTGGTTCTTCTTCTCCCATGCCGGCCAATCCAAGAGCATGCGCCCGGAGTTGGTGAAGGACAGGCGGCGTTGTTCCTTTTTCCATGCGTGCGGGCGCACTTCTCCGGCATGGTTCCAGAGGGAAGTAAGGTCGGAGAGCCATTGGTCGAGAATGGGAAATTGGTCACGGAGGAGATGGGCCCGGAATCTGAAGGTGAGATGCCCCATGGCGCTAACCATTCCTACCATAGCCTGGGCGTATTCAACATTGATGGGCCAGAGATCTAAACGCCTAAGCGACATGTGTCCCCCAGAATGTAGGCCCATAGTTGAAACCTCTTCCTCCAGACCTTGTCACCCCCTTCCCGGCAGGATAATGTGCGAATCCGAACTGATGTCGTACGATGGTGAACGAGGAATTGGCCAGCAAGTTGTACGAAATCGCCGACCTCCTCGACCTCGACGGGGAGCGATTCAAACCCGAGGCCTATCGTCGGGCAGCCCGTGTCCTGGAACAGACAGTCGAGGATCTCGAATTGATCAGACGGGAGCATCGGCTGGGTTCGATCCCCGGAATCGGTGAAGCGTTAACGAAGAAGATCGAAGAGTACCTCGACACGGGGAAGATTGGATACCTCGATAAGTTACGAACAGCCCATCCGAGCGGAGTTGTGAAGTTGATGCGGCTGGAAGGGCTAGGACCGAAGACGGCCCGACGGCTCTGGCTGGAGTTAGGAGTGGCCAGCCCTACTGAGCTCATTCATGCCATTGACGAAGGACGCCTTTCGGGAGTGAAGGGGTTCGGGACCAAGCGGATAGCGCAGTTTCGTGAAGCCGCCATCAAAGGGCCGAACCGCGAGCGTATCGGTCTCCCGGTTGCGCAGGCCGTAGCGGATCAGCTCCTGAAGGACTTGGCAGACACGGGTGTGTCATATGACCGACTAACGTATGCCGGCAGCCTACGGCGGCGAAGGGAAACGGTCGGTGACCTTGACCTGTTGGCCACATCCCCCAAGCCTGCGGCCCTTATCGACGCTTTCGTGAAGTTGCCATCGGTCGAAAGCGTGAAGATGAGTGGGGACACTAAGGCCACCGTTCTCCTCAAATCCGGGTTGCAGGTTGATCTTCGGGTCGTAGCGCCCGAGTCGTTCGGGGCCGCCCTTCAGTACTTTACCGGCTCCAAGGACCATAACATCCAGATCCGGACCATGGCGCTTGAACGGAATCTGAGCATCAACGAATACGGGATCACCCGTCATGGCACGCTGGTTAGGGCAAAGGAGGAGGCCGAGGTCTACTCGGTGCTTGACTTGCCTTACATCCGTCCCGAGCTCCGGGAGAATTCGGGCGAGATCGAGGCGGCCCATTCTGGCGAGTTACCGGACCAACCAGATTCCTTTCTCCCTTCGGCGGAGCTACATATTCACACGTCAGGTGCCCTCGAGCCATGGCTCGAGGCCGGACGAAATGTGGGATTGGATACGCTGGGGTTCGTTCTTACTCCGGGAGCGCCCGACCTTGGGGGTGCGCGTGTTTCACGATCGAACGGCACACCGATCCACGCCCTTCGAGGTTGGGAAGTGGAGGCATCCATCCAGTCCTCTCGAGAGATCCCCTGGACTGAGATCGACTATCTATTACTCAGGCCCGACGCCTCCGGGGCGTTGGACTTAGAGGTGCTCGACTCGACGGCCATTTCGGAACACCGAGTGCCCGCCTTTATTGTGCACCTTGAGGAACTCCGTCCTTCGCCAAGTAAGATCCGGTGGGATCTGATGTCGCAAGCCTCCCTTGGACTGGAAGTCGGCGTCATGGATGATCGGGTGACCTGTGAAAGCTCTCTCGTGCGCAAAGCGGTGACCTCCGGTGTGAGAATCATGATTTCGAGCCGACCCCTTCGGACGCAGGATTTGCGGCGGATCATGCTTGCGCGCGACCTAGCGTACCGGGGTTGGGCCGGTCGCCAGGATTTCTATGACCCAAGCCACACATCCCTCCCGGGCTAGAGCGCGGTGACACAAGTGGGTTTGTAGTTCCGCGGAAGCTCTCCGATAATCGGGATCGGATTGCTGCACTCTGGACACCGGTTCCCGGGCAAGAGATTCCATTCCTCAATGTAGAAACCATTGCGCTTGATGAGCCGAGTCCCGCACTCTGGACAATACGTGTTCTCGAGAGGGTGTCCCCAAACGTTGCCGAGATAGACGTAGCGGAGCCCTTCCCCTTTGGCAATCGCATGCAAGTGCTCGAGCCTGGAGACGGGAGTCTCCGGAAGGTCCATCATATGGTAGTCAGGGTGCCACCGAAGGAGATGAAACGGGGTTTCGGGGCCTAGGCTTTCCCGGATGGTACGAGCCAAAGTGCGGAGGGGTTCCTCGTGATCCCCCACCTCCGGGACAATGAGGTTGGTCACTTCCACATGAGTTCCCCCTTCGGCAAGCTCTTTCATGGTCCTCAAGATCGGGGCCCTGCCCTTTGCAGAAATGTACTTTCGCATGAACCCAGCCTCTCCGCTTCCTTTGAAGTCAACCGAAACGGCATCTAACTTTCCTCTGAGGAAAGAGGTGGCCTCAGGGGTCATATAGCCGTTGGTGACAAAGTTCGCAAAGAGTCCCTTTTCATGGGCCGCTTCGATGATATCCCGGGCGTACTCGATGAAGATCGTTGGCTCGTTATATGTGAACGTCACTCCTTGACAATGTTCCCGCTCGGCCCATGCGACCGCTTGAGCGGGGGAGAGTTCCCTACCCCAGGCCTCCCGCTGCTGGCTTACCTCGAAATTCTGGCAGTACTGGCAGCGCCAATTGCAACCGACCGTGCCGATTCCGAAAACCCTGCGACCGGGCATGAAGTGAAGCAGCGGCTTCTTCTCAATAGGGTCTACTTGGACGGCGGCAGCGAGACCGTAAACGGAAAGATACAATTTCCCACCCTTGTTCTCACGTACGTAGCAGAAGCCATGCGATCCATCAGGCACAATGCAATATCGCGCACAGGCTGTGCACCGGACCTTTCCTCCAGTCAACGGCTCGTAGAGGATGGCCTCCTTATCCATGAAGGGACAAAGTTCGCGGGTCTATTTACGTCCGCCGCGCTCCACTAACCCAGTCCTCGATATGCGAGCCCGTTAGAAAACACCCGAATTGCTCGCGAGCGGCACGGAGAAAGCCGGACATGTGAAGAAACCAATGCTCCTCTTCTAGCTTGTATCTCATCCGAGACTGCGCGAGCTGCGGCGTGACTTGGCCGGGAAGTGCATCGCCCCTTCATCTCCTGATTTCGGGCAGAACCTGGAACACCCTTGGTTCAGCTACGGCCATCACTCGAATCCACCCAATCGATCTGACCTTGCCGAGCCATCCGGTACGCCAATCTCGATAGGGGCGGGGCAAACGGGTATATCGCGCCGCAGACGACCTCTCGGAGGTTTGGTAGCATGCTTCGGATATCGATGTCCTTGAGCAAAGATACAAGGGCCCAGGCCGCCCGCCCTTGGCCTTCTGGCAGCCGGCTCCGCATCAGATAGGAAAAGTACGTGGCGGTCACGGTAGAGAGGGCTTTTCTTCGGGATCTTCCTCTCCCAAGAAGTTGAACCTCCCGAGCCGTTCTCAGATATGCGGACAACAACGGACCGTGCGAGGGAGCCAAAGGGTCAAGGCGCACTTCGGTGAATCGTTCAGGAATTTGCAGGGTCTGTTTACCCAAGGCCTCAGTTCCATAGTAGATCAGGGTGTCCGGGGTGCCACTTTCGCGGAGCAGGCTTGGGATCAGGAGGAGTGCCACGGACCGGCGCAGTGCCATACTTGAGCAGTTGAAATCGGGGATAAATGGGCCCGGTGTGAGGGCACCCGAACTGGGGTTGCGTCGAACATGACCATGGTGTACCAGATCGAGTTCGGGGTCCTTCCCAAAGAGCTCGGAAAGAAAGCGAAGCTTGTCGGATAAGAAGACGTCGTCATCCTCCAACGGCAGGATGACCTCACCCGTCGCTCGTTGGAATCCCAAGGCGTACTTTCCCCCGATGGACTCGTCCTTTGTGTGCAAAACGAGAACTCCGTGGGACGTCAGCCACGAGTCCAACTCAGGATCCGCCTTGTTCTTCACCACGACGATCTCAGCCGGATGGCCTTGGCTGATCACCGAGGTGATGGCGTGTTTTAGAAGGCCCCGGGAGCGCCACTCGATCGCGACGACGGAAAGCTGGACAGGAATTGCGGGAGGGGCAGTGTCAGGAACTTTTGGCGATGAAGGCCTGGACTTCCCTAAGCCTGCACTTTGTGCTTCACTGCTCATGGCGCTTCAACTTGCCTCCCTGAAGGTGCCAACCGTTCTCCCAACATAGACCTAGGTGACAAGCACCGATGACGCTGGGTTCCTGATTCAATGGACTGCACCTGCCGATGCTAGCATGGATCTCGTTCCTCCTCATGCGTTTATCCTCTCCGCCTAAGTGGCGGCGAGCCTCATCCTGGGATGCGTAAGATCACAGGACCCGACTGGTTCGTTGGTTGTACGCCCGAGTCGCGTAACCGGATACCCACATCGTACCATTCCCCGTCGGGCGTGGACTTCACGCTTAGTCATCGCACCAAGCTTGGTCCTCGCCTCGGCACTCGATGCCCCATGGATGAATTTTTGCAAGCCTATACTTTTTCCCAGTAGCTGCCAAGACTTTTGCGGTGTGCAACTTTGACGATCGGGAGGCATGTTCTTCGGATCACGCTCGTTAGGGATCCGTCTTCGAGGGCAATCGGGGTGGTTTCTCCCTCGGTTGCCTATGTCCCCAAGTTGGATCGGGGTCAGTGTCCGTTGTTCCCTGATGGGGGAATGGGAACCCCCGTGCTTCGGACCAGTTCGAAATACCGCTTTTGAAGATCTTTCGTTATCGGACCGGGGACTCCCGTGCCTATCTTTTGGTCGTCAAGCTCGACCACTGGGGCCACTTCACCGCCGGTCCCTGTGATGAACACTTCGTCGGCCTTGAGCAGGAAGTCTACTCGGAACCGTTCGACACGCGTCTCGTAGTGGCCCTTGGCAAGTTCCAGGATGGTTCCCCGGGTGATTCCAACCAAGTTGGTGGTCGTAGGAGGGGTGTAAACGACCCCGCCCTTGACCGCAAAGATGTTGTCCGCAGAAGCCTCGGCAACATAACCGTCGATGTCGAGGATGATGGCTTCGTCCGCCCCTTTGAGATTCGCCTCGCTCTTGGCCAAAATGTTGTTCAGGTAATTCAAGGATTTGATGTTCGGGTTGAGAGACGAAGGGGGCGTCCTGCGTACGCTTGCGACAATAGCCTTGAGACCGAGCTCGTGCTTGTTACCGTAAAGATTGATGGTGGAACAGATGATCACGACCGAGGACCTCTTTGATTTTCTGGGATCGAGACCTAAGTCACCGGCCCCGCGAGTGACCAACGGTCGGAGATATCCGTCCTTGAGGCCGCTCTTGGATGTCGTGCGAAGCACGGCTGTGGCGAACTCCTCCTTCGTCATGGGGATAGGAAGACCGATCTTCTCGGCAGAGGCGAACAATCGGTCGACATGTTCCCCGAGCTTGAATATCCGTCCATTGTAAAAGCGGATCCCCTCGAACACACCATCCCCGTAGAGCAGGCCGTGGTCGAAGACCGAGATCTTGGCCTCGTTCGGCTTGACGAATTCGCCATCGACGTACACGAGTCCTTCGGGCACGATTTTCCTCCGGCCGACCCCAAACACCGGAGGATTATAACCTTGCCAAGGGACACCACAGTCCGCCGGGAAAATCCAGCGATTACGGCTGAAGGTCAGACAGGGCAAGGCTCAGTTTCACATAGCACTCCGGTGAGAGGTCTTCGGGTCGGAGCGAACCCCACTCCGAGGGAAGAGCGACGGCTTCGAGAAGGGAAGAGGTGGCGGTCTCTGGAACGCCGAATTCGTGAAGCACGAACGGAAGTGTGTGGTGAAGCTGCTTTCTCCGCCAGGAGAACGTACGTCGCACGAGCTGCATCAACAGCTCCCGGTCCCGGGGCGCCGGCATGAGCGGAGCCGCACGATACACCACAAGGGCCCCATCCACCCGAGGGAGAGGGAAGAAGGCGGTCCGAGGGACGATACCGGCGGTCACGAACTCCCCATACAGGCGGGCCTGGATTGTCAGGGGGCCATAATCCCGGTTCCCATGCGCAGCGGAGAGTCGCTCGGCCACCTCCCGTTGCACTAGGAACACCCCGTGGGGTATGCCCATCTCGAGAAGGCGAAGCAATAGTGGCGTGGCGATAGAGAAGGGAAGGTTTCCTACGTACGCGTCAGCAGGCGGAAGAGGAGATTCCAGTGCGTCGACCCGGAGCACCGTGGCCCGGCCCGTAAAATTGGCTTCGAGCACGCTCGCAAGACGTTCATCGACCTCTAAAATGGTGAGAGGGCGGAACCCACGTTCCAACAGTGCAGTGGACAGCATCCCGAGTCCGCCTCCGATCTCCACCACGGCGCTTCCCGGGGGCAAGTCCACGAGGGCAACCTCATTCCTAGCCACCGTGGCATCTATGAGGAAGTTTTGTCCCCTGTGGCGAGATGGAGTGAAATCCATGGCCTGCAACGCCGCCTTGACCGAGGCGGAGAGGTCGGTGGACCGATGAGAATGGGTACGTCTATCGAGGGACGAAGACCCGGTATTTCTCTTCTTCACCCGAAATTTCCAACTCGATCCGTGCCGCGATCAGCTTCTGGGGATGACGGATGCTCACACGGTTTTCCAGATCCTCGAAACTCGAGAAGGGGGCCTTGACCCGTTCCCGGACGATGGCATCCATCGACTTCTTACCGACCCCGGGGAGCAACTCCAGCATGTGAAATCGGCGCGTGATCGCCTGGGCCTCATTGAAGAACCGGAGGAACTTCGCCGGGTTCGAAGAAACGATGGCTTCAATGGCCGGGACGAGTTCCGATCTCGCCGCCGTGGTGATGTCGGTAAATGCCAAGCGGCGCTTCACGTGGTCCACCGCCTCTGAAGGCGCTTCGTTAGGAGGTAGGGTCAATCGGTCGCCTGGGTTCACCTTGGCCCCAGGCTTAAGAAGGATTTCGAGAATCTTGAACTCTTCTTCACCAAGCGCGATCGCTATGGGCTCCCGGCTGAAATTCCTATCCGCCGGCCAACCCGAGGGGAGAAAGTCGAGCACGAAGGCGCGTTTTTCCATCTGCTAACCTCCGGTTCCACACCATCACCGATGTTTTGCAATCGTGTCCAGCACCGTTCGTACTTGGGTCTCATCCAGGGGAAGGCTATCTTTTGGAAAAAGTAGCCAGACCTCTTCCGTGGTCTCCGGTAGGATATCAAGAATCTTGGCCGTCAGATTGTCATTCAGGAAGGGGAAAGCCCGGAGCTCCTCTAAGAGAGACTGGGAGGTCGTGGGCTCGATCTTCTGCGCTCCCTCGGCATGCTGCAGCGCGGACACCCCCTCGCGCTGAAGTGTACGCTCCTTGGAGACCTCCGTGAGCATCTCCTTGACCTTGAAGAGCGGGACGGGGTCGGTCATTCTTCTCCTTGGGTCGGAACGAGATGGACGGGATCGGATAACACCAATTTCCGCTTGCCACCGTCGTAGAACTCGATCTCATAGGCTCGGCCCCGACGCCCGATCACGACACCCACTTTCCCTTGGTACCGCGGATGGGGCATCCCCTTCTGATGCGAGGCTTCGAGACGAAGGATGACCTTGCTTCCCTCCGCAAATTCTCGGATGAAGTGGCTCGGAGGAGGGGATCCCTTTTCCCGTACCTTCTTCGTCAGGATGCCGCGTGTTCGGCTATTGAACCCCTTCGAACTCTTTACCATGACTCTTCCTCCTCATCGTGAATGTCGAGCACGTCGAGAGAGACGACTTCGAGCGGTGCTCCCACGATATCGGAAAAACTGGGTTGTGTCCTGCCCCCATCGCCCGTGATCAGCTCCTTGATGTACGTGCCCGCTTCGGCACGGATCTCAAGGGTGAACATTCCCTCTCCCTTTTCGGTCATTCGCATTTCCTTGATGCTGCGGCGTCGCTTCAGGTCGGCCCGCCGGTGAGCTACGCGTACCGGGGTCCGTTGCACGAGTTCGCAGCCGGAGAGGAAGTTCACCGCCTCTATAATCTTTTCCTCCCCTACGTTCCCGCGTACGAGCACGCGATAGCTCTTGTCATGCTTTTCTTCCTTGACCTTGCGCACGTCGAGGGCAGAGCAGGGGGTCAATCCAAGCACCTCAACGCGGCCAGAGGCGCCCCGAGTGATCTCCGCTACCGCGGTTGGCAAGTCGAGCGTTCGGATCCGCGGCGACAGTACTTCGGCCACAAAGGGTCGGCCCCGGCCCAGCATCCGCGCGTCGATGTCCTCCCGCCCCATGCCGTGGAAGCGATGGCCTTGACCTTGGGCGAGGGTGTTGAGAGGTCCCGCTATCAACTCTTCCACACTGGTCGCATACATCTTACCCGTACCACTGCAACGTCGGCACCCTCGCCCCCGGCACTCACGGCAGGGCCAGCGGGTCTGTGGGATCGTTCGGTCCAGCTTCCGGTAGCGTCCTCGAAAGTATAGGGAGGCGATCGTCAACTCGATCTGCCCTGCGGGTACATCGGCCAGAAAGACGATGTCCTGGGATTCCTGCTGGGCGACACCCCCGGTCGCAACGGCTAGCGCCTTCCCAAACTCCCGGTTGAAGGCCGTGCGGATACTTTCTCCCCAACGAGACCCGACCTGCGTCCAGAGGCTTTCCTCGAGCGCCAATACCTCGGGCCCCCAGCGAGATCCACATAGGAACGTGTGCCACTCATAACCAGCGACCCGGTCAAGGACACGCCGAACCCACTGGTCCATTCGTTGGAACGCCCCTCCGCAAAGCGAGCATCCGGTCGTAACAGGTGCTGGAACCTCGGATTCGGAAACTCTTTCGAGGACCCGCTGCCAGCGTTGCACATTGCTCAATCCGTGACCCAGTTTCCCAAAGAAGCGACCCGAACACTCTGGGCAAAGTGGCTCTGGGAGGGAGAACACCCTCTTCGCCACAGGTTCGGCATCCGCATCCAACCAACCCGACGGCGTAGCTAACATCCGCTCTCTTTGGCGTCAGGCCCAAACCCGTCAAGAAAGCGCGGTCGAGAGCCCCGAGCAAGCAGAACAACAGAAGCCTCCTCGGACGTTTCAGCTTCCTCGAATCCGAGCAACTTTGCCAGGCGGTGAGCAAAGGCGCGAACCTCGACCAAAGAGGGGACGTTCTCGCGACTAAGTCGATGTCGTGACCGTCCCATAAAGGCGTACCCTTTCACCTCAATGAAATCCGGTAGTGCGATGGAGTCCAATCGGGCATACTGGTCCTCCCATCCCATGTTCCACCCCTTGACGAGCGTATGGCGTAATACTCGACGTGTGTCCAATGTCCGGACAATACCGAGTGTCTCCTTGAGGCGGTCCCAAGCATCCTCGCCGCTCGGGTGCGTCAAGCGTTGGAACACCTCTCGATTGGGAGCAGTGACAGATACGTAGAGTTGAGTCGGAAGAGGGTCAAGGGCCCGTACCGCCTCAGGATGCGTCCCGTTCGTTACGAGAAAGGTGGTCATGCCTCGCTCATGACAAAGTTGCAAGTACTCTGAAAGCTTCGGGTAGAGCGTCGGCTCCCCCGTCAGGGAGATGGCGACATGACGGGGCTCCAGCGCCTCTTGAAGTCGAGTGACCTTCACACGAGAGTCCCCTCCATATCCACTCAACAGTCGGCGCTGGGCGTCGACCGATCTTTCTAACACCGACTCAGGGGCATCAAAATCGGGAGGAGAATCATCGTACTCCCAGCTCTGGTCCCGCCAGCAGAAACGGCAGTGGAGGTTGCATGCGTCTGCTGCCGGGCTCATTTGGAGGCATCGGTGGCTTTGGATCCCATAGAAGGTCGACTTGTAGCATCCCTTTCCCCCGGTGAGGGCGTCCGCGGTCCAGCGGCAGACCTTGACGGCAGAATGACGCCCTGCGGCCTGGTAACCAGGAGCAGTCCGGACATCATCCCCAAGATTCTCCGAGCCATCCATGGACGGAGGTCGTACTGGACTTCACATATAAGACCGTACACCAGGGTGGGCTCGGTCCTCAATATGGTACGCAAGCGCAGAGCGCTTGGAGACGACCACCCGCTCGAACACCTTCGGAACGGTACAAGAGGAGGGAACCTTTTTTTACCATGCGCCCTCAGTCAGCGTCAGGGCGAGTAATGCCAGATTCTCCATTGACCGAAGATTACCATGCGCAGACAGCGACCCGCCGGCATATACCGGCGCACATCACCTTCTGGGACGAGACGCTCCGTGACGGCGAACAGATGCCCGGGGTCCACTTCTCCTCCGAAGAGAAGCTCGCCATTGCCGAGAAGCTCGCTGCGGTGGGAGTAGAGGTCATCAATGCCGGTATCCCGGTCGTCAGCAAGGATGAGGAAGCCATGGTCTCCCGCATTGCCCACGCCGGGATCAAGGCCAACATTCTGGCTGCGGGCCGTACCATGCCCGGGGATGTGGACGCGATCATTCGAAGCGGTGTCACGCATGCCGCCATTTTTGTCGCCGCGTCGGATGTCCATCTGAGATACAAACTCCGGATGTCGCAAGACGAAGTGGTGAAAGCGGCCGTAGAGTCCGTAAAGCGCGCCCACGAGGCAGGCTTGCATGTCGCATTCGTCACAGAAGACACCACCCGAGCACCCATGGATTTTGTGGAGCGGCTGTACCTGAGCGTCCTGGAGGCAGGGGCCGATCGGCTGGTCGTGAGCGATACCGTGGGCGTCATGACCCCGATGACCTTCCGATGGTTCCTCCGGGAGTTCTCTGCCCGGGTACATCCCAAAGATTGGTCCGTACATTGTCACAACGACTTCGGCATGGCGACCGCAAACACCGTTGCCGCCATCGAAGAAGGGGTCAATGCACCCCACACGTGCGTCAATGGCCTTGGAGAGCGCGCAGGAAATACCTCCTTTGAGGAGGTCGTCATGACGCTTGAGTCCCTCTACAAGTGTCGAACCGGGATCAAGACCGAACAGCTCTACGAGCTCTCCACAATGGTGGAGAAATATTCCGGAGTTCCCCTGCCACCGAACAAAGCACTTGTCGGATACAATGCCTTCTCGCATGAGGCCGGGATACACACACACGGGGTCCTCCGTAACTCGCTCACCTATGAACCACTCCAACCCGAGCTACTGGGCCGAAAGCGGCGGTTCATCCTGGGCAAGCACACCGGGCGAGCCGCCATTCAAGAGAAGCTTCGAGAAGGAGGGGCGTCCCATTCAGATGACCAACTCGCTCGCCTGACCGAGCTCGTCAAGACAACGGAGGAACGTCGGGGGAAGGACCTCCGTAACGACCTTTTGCGCCGGTATCATATCGAATTCGAGCAACCGGGGCTCAAGGATGCTGAATTCTGGGAGTTGGCCCACCAGGTCGGCATCGAACGCGGGAAGCCGGCATGAGCGGACAAACTCTGGCTGAGAAGATCCTCGAGCGGGCCTCCGGTCACGCGACCCCCCACCCGGGGGAGATCGTCGTGGGAAAGGTTGACCTTGCTATGGCCCACGAACAGGGTGCCCAGGCGATCGCCCCGTTCCTGCAGATGGGAGCAACGCGGGTATGGGATCCTGAACGGGTCGTGATCGCCATCGATCATTGGGTTCCGGCATCGACCGAGGGAGCGGCCAAGCTCCACCATATGCTCCGGGTCTTTGCACGGGATTACAAACTTCCTCACTTTTATGATGTCGGAAACCACGGCATTTGTCACCAAGTGCTCGCCGAAGATGGATGGGTGGTTCCCGGCGACCTTGCCGTTGGCACGGATTCCCATACCAACATGTTGGGTGCAATGGGGGCCTTCGCCATTGGGATCGGCCCGACCGAATACGCCGCCGTCCTCGCGACGGGCAAGATCTGGCTCAAGGTTCCTCCGAGCGTTCGCATTTCCATCGACGGCCAACTGGGTAAGGGGGTCTACGCCAAAGACGTGGTTCTCAAGGTGCTCTCGGAGATCAGAACCGATGGCGCACGCTATAAGGCGATAGAGTTCCACGGCACCACCTCCGCCCGACTTTCCATGTCCGAACGCTTCACGATATCCAACATGACTACCGAGATGGGTGCGAAGGCAGGAATGTTCCTCCCGGACGGGACGACTTTGGAGTACCTCAAAGGGATCGCAAAGCACACGTCTCACCCGCTTGAACCGGACTCAGACGCCCATTACGAACGGGAGCTTCACATTGATGTCGAGGGGATGGAACCGCAGGTGGCCTGCCCGCATTCCCCGGACAATGTGCGACCGATATCCGATGTTGTGAAAGAGCACGTGAAGATCGACCAGGCCTTTCTTGGCTCCTGTACCAACGCCCGGATGGACGACATTCGTGAGGCGGCACGGGTCTTCAAGGGGAACCGCGTCGCTCCCGGTGTCCGGTTCATTGTCTCCCCTGCCTCGACCAAGATCTATGCGAAATGCTTGGAGGAAGGGCTCATTGAAGTCTTCACCGAAGGGGGGGCTGTGTTCACCAATTCGAGCTGCTCGGCGTGTTTCGGCGGGAACATGGGCATCTTGGCCCCAGAGGAAGTCTGCGCATCAAGCTCGAACCGGAATTTCCCCGGCAGGATGGGTGCCTCGAAGGCGCGCGTCTATCTTATGTCCCCGGCGGCGGTGGCGCTTTCGGCGATCCGAGGGGAGATATCGGACCCTAGGGAGGTCTTGTGAAGGCGATCATCACCGGCAAGGTCTGGCGTGTTGGGGATCAGGTCGATACGGATCAATTGATCGCGGGCAAGTACCTGACCATTATCGACCCGAACGAGCTTAGAAAGCACGTTATGGAGGACCTTCTTCCAGAATTCTCCAAACAAGCGCAAGCAGGGGACATTCTAATTGCGGGAGAGAACTTCGGGTGCGGATCGTCTCGTGAGCACGCCCCCGCTGCGTTGAAAGCCATCGGACTGGGAGCTGTCGTTGCGGACTCCTTCGCCAGGATATTTTTCCGCAACAGCATCAATTTGGGCCTCGCCGCCATCGAGGCACCCCAAGTGGACAAGCTTTTCCGAACCGGCGATACGGCCGAGATCCACTTGACCGAGGGTGTCTTGAGGAATCTCACACTGGGCAAAGAACAGCGCTTCGCTCCGCTCCCTGCACACATTCTCGATATCCTCGATGCGGGCGGACTGGTCGAGAAAGTCAGGAGAGAGCTCGCGTCTTCCCCCGGATAGCTTAGACCGCTGCGCCCGTACTTGACGAAGTTCGATGATCCTCCGGGTACGGCAAAAGTCAAAGAGGGACCCATTGGAACCCATGCGCTCGTCGGCAAGGTTCGATGCGCCACGTGGTGCGGCGGCGACCCACGTCCCGTGCAGGTGGTCACTTCCTCTGAAATTGCGCGCCTGCTGGCACTAGAACCGGTCGGGAACGAGGAGAGTCGTACCTTCGGCAAGGTCTTCGAAGAAGAATTCACGATGGCCACGTATCTCCGGGAACGGGGGTCACTTCCTCGGGAACTTCGGCAACGATTTGTCGACTCTTTCTCCGTGCACCTCAAACGAGAAGGGCTTTACACGAAGGATCGGGTACGTTCCGCCAGCGAGATGTATACTTGTTTATTGAAGGCAGGGGCCAAGGGACATAAACCCAGGACCTTATTCCGCGAGCTTCGTGACGGGGTGTACATTGCCGCCCAACCCGATCTCGAGTGGGGACCCACCGAGGGAGCCGTTCTCCACTATTTTGAATTCAAGCTTTATCCCTTGAACGAGTACGCGCGGGCCCAGACCCGAGTGTTCTCATGGGTGCTTGGCGTTCCGCTGACGCTCATCGGCCTGCGCCCCGATGGTCCGGGGTACCTCGCCGAGACTCAAGTCATCTCGGGAGAGGGGTTTCAGCCACCGGTTCCTGATGTATCGATGGGGATGGTGCAGGAGTTCTGCGAAAGACACGACTTCCCGGTGGGACGCTGTCCCAGAGCGACTCTCCAGTAAACGATACCCCCGGCGAGAGAATATATGGCCTGCTGCGTAAGCTTGACCACAGGTGCGTTATGACCAAGTCAAGCTACGATGTGGTGCTCCTTCCCGGGGACGGGACCGGCCCCGAGGTGATTCGCGAGGCCGAGAAGGTACTCCACGCATTGCAGGAGAGTTCCTCGTCCAAACTCTCCCTTTCGACCGTCAACGGTGGGGCCCAGTACTATCAGGGTCACGGGGTAGAGTTCGAGCCGGGAGGTCGGGAAAGGGTCGAGCGAGCAGATGCTATCCTCTTAGGGGCAGTCGGCTGGCCGGGTATCGTCCGCCCCGATGGTAACATCGCAGGGTACGAACTGGTACTCGGTCTACGTTTTGGTCTCGACCTTTATGCCAACATCCGTCCCTGCAAGCTCTATCCCGGAGTGGTCCACAAGATCGGCCGGGAGTTCAAAGAAGTCTGGAAACCAGGGAACGTGAACATGGTCATCTTCCGTGAGAACACGGAAGGCCTCTACGCGCCTGCGCATGGGGAACTTACGCGTGGCGGCCAAACCGAGGTCGCGCTCGACACGCGCATCATCACGCAGAAGGGCGCCGAACGGATCATCCGCCGGGCGATGGAATTCGCCAGAAAGCGCCCGCGCGGGGCGCCTGAGGATGGGGTCCGTAGGGTGACTTGCGTGGACAAGTCCAATGTTCTCCGGGGCTGCCAGTTCTTCCGCGAAACCTTCCTACGCATTGCCAAGGAGTTCCCAGAGTTGGAGACCGACTTTGCCTACGTGGATGCTTTCGGTCAGTGGGTGGT
Organism: Thermoplasmata archaeon; assembly: GCA_021796385.1. Classification (GTDB taxonomy): domain Archaea; phylum Thermoplasmatota; class Thermoplasmata; order Lutacidiplasmatales; family UBA184; genus JAJYEA01. Next base: position 44,429 of record JAJYXQ010000030.1, read on the forward strand.
GCGCACTCCGGAACACTTCAATGTGGTTGTGACAACCAACATGTTCGGTGATATCGTTACCGATCTCGCCTCTGTGATTCAAGGAGGAATGGGGTTTGCCGCTGGTGGAAACGTGGGAGATCGGCACGCGATGTTCGAGCCGGTCCATGGTTCAGCGCCGAAGCATGCCGGGAAGAATGAGGTCAATCCCTTCGCGACCTTTGAAGCCACACGGATGATGCTCGAGTGGCTGGGCGAACGGTTCGACGATTCCGGACTTTTGGAGGACGCACGACGTTTGGAACGCGCTGTAGCCGATGTTTTGGTTTCTGGTAAAGCCCGCACTTACGATCAGGGGGGGACGGTGAGCACATCCGGCGCAGGAGACGTGGTGGCGGGAGCGATCCGCCACACGGCCTGATGTTGTCGGCTTCGCCGTTTCCTACTTAAGTTCGAGCAAAGCCTAATTACCCAGACGTGGTCCGGGCGGGCAGAGGTCCGAACGTGCGGAAAGTGGCCTTGGTAGGGGGTGGCCTTTCCACCTGGGGTGTCCGCTCCGCAACTTGGGGGGAACTTGTCCAAGAAGCCGGGTCCCAACTTTTCGCCACCACACGCAACTTGGACGCAAAGAGCATCGACAGCCTCTTTGTCGGAGCTGCGCAACCGGAACGTTTGGCTTTCCAATCTCACGTCGCGCCCATGGTCGCTGAACTCCTGGGAGTAAAGCCCAGCCGGTTTATCCGGAGGGTCGAACTCGCCTGTGCGTCTGGGCAGACCGCGATCCATGATGCCTACGCCGCAATCGCGTCTGGCCTTTCGGATGTCGCTCTTGTGGTAGGGATCGAGAAGATGAACCTGCCGTCGATGCCGGAGGCCACGACGGCCATGGCCAACGTCCTTGATCGCGCCTGGGATGGAGTCCATGGGGGTACTGCCCCGCCGTTCTTTGCGATGGTCGCACAGCGTCACATGCTTGAGTACGGGACCACCGCGGAGCAGATGGCTGCCGTATCTGTGAAGAACCATCGATTCGCGAACTCGAATCCTACCGCGCAGTTCTACTCAAAGACGTTCTCCAAGGAGAAGTTGCTCTCCGGCCCGTTCGTTTCCCCCCCCTTGCGCATCGGAGATTGCTCATCGATGACCGACGGGGCCGGAGCCGTGTTGCTGGTCGGAGAAGAGTTGGCCAAGAACTATACGGACACGCCCGCCTGGGTGGTGGCAACCTCGCAGTACAGTGATTTCCACAATCTTGCTAATATGCCGTCCCTCACCGACTGGGTCGGTCTGCGAAAGGCTGCCCATGACCTTTATGCCCGGGGACGAACAGAACCCACCCAGATATCGCTCGCAGAAGTCCATGATTGCTTTACGATATCTGAGATCGTAGAATACGAGGGCCTCGGATTCTGTCCCAAGGGGGAGGGCGGGCGGTTTGTTTCCGATGGACAGAGCGACCTGGGAGGCCAAGTGGTCGTGAATCCGCGCGGGGGATTACTGGGGTGCGGGCATCCTCTAGGGGCGACAGGTGTCGGCCAGGCGGTCGAGGTGCTCGGCCAATTCCAATCGACCGTCGCGGGCTCTCGACTGGTGAAAGGAGCGACCCAGGCTCTAACGCACAACTTATCAGGGAGCGCCAATGTGCATACCTTGACGCTCTATCGGAGGGCAAATTGAGCTCTGCCACTCGCCCGTACCTGCTGGACTTCTATCCACTTGAGGATGAGAAGTACACCCGGATCGCACCGTTCTTCATTCACCTGAGAGCCGGACGGCTTACGACCACCAAGTGCGAGCGGGATGGTTCGGTCCACTGGCCTCCCCGCGTTGCCTGTCCAAACTGCCATGGCACCCAGCTCGCTTGGGTCGATCTTCCACGGTCGGGAAGACTCTACGCCTTCAGCGCCCTCTACCTGGGACTTCCCCTTGGGATGGAGCAAGATGCCGGGGCGGTGGTCGGACTCGTTGAACTGGGGGATACCCACATCAAAATCTTTTCCCGAATTACCGGCAGGAAGTACGAGGAAATCCATATCGGTGACGCGGTCGAACTGGAAACGTTCGACATCGACGACGGACGCGTCTTCTACCGCTTCAAGTTTAAAGTATAAATAGCCTGCGCTTTCTCCGTGGCGAACATTATGGCGGGGCGGGAGCCGTACGGCTGGTGGCAACGCCACGGGACCACGGTCTTTTTGCTATCGGTGGCCGCCCTGGTTGCGTTCCTCATCCGGACGTTGTACGCGTACCAACTGATCGGGCAGTGCAACATTTCCTACTGCTTCGCGGGAGGGTCGGATTCGTTCTATCACTCCCGGGTTACCACTTGGATCATCCAGAACCACACGAACCTCGTTCACGATCCTCTGCTCAACTATCCGTTCGGGTCGGTGAACCCCCGTGAACCGCTCTTCGACTGGATGAACGCGATCCTCGGCATGATCTTCGCCCCCTTGTTCGGCGGGGATGCCGTCTTGGCCGGAATGTGGTTCCTGGAGATGCAACCTCCCTTCTGGGCAGCGATGGGGGTGTTCCCGGTCTACATGATCGGCAAGGAGGTCAGTTCACGCCGGATGGGGCTCATTGCAGCCCTCATCTATCCCCTCTTCGTGGGAAGTATCGAAAGCACGGTGGCGACCTATGCGAACTACCTGTCCTTCTATTCCTTCTTCGTTTTCCTCACGCTCGCCGTCTACATCCATGCCATCAAACTCTCCGGTACTCGCCGGTGGGTGGAGAACTATGCTTCTCCCCGCTCTATCTGGAACGGCGCCAAGAACTTTATCCGCGTTGAGCGGGATAGCTTCCACTGGGCGATCTTCTCCGGGGTTGCGTTCGGGGCCACAATGTTGGCATGGCAGGGTTACACCTACGTCGTGGCCATCATCGTGGTCTTCCTGACGGTCACCCTTCTCGTAGAGCGGATTCGCCGGCATGATACGTTCGGGGCCTACGTGGTGACGTTCATCGTCGGCACGATCGGTTTCCTCATGGCAATGCCTTACTACTACGCTCAAGGGGACTTCATCACATGGTTCGGTCTCCCGATGATCATCTTCTTCGGCGCGTTGCTTGCGCTCCTTCCGTTCATGATGCTGCGCGACACCCCGTGGCTCACGTCACTCCTCGTCATGATCGCCTCGATTGGGGGTGCGGCGGGTGGTCTTTACCTCTATAGCAAAGCGGACTTCCAGTCGGTCATTACGGGCCAGGGGTACTTCGTCAAGACCCTCATTTACTCAACCGTCGCAGAGGCGCAAGCCCCCAGCTTCGACAGCCTCATCGTATCATACGGGGTGATCACGTTCTTCATCGCGTTCATCGGGCTGGCCATCTTCATCCTCCACCTGTACCGGTTCAAATTCCGGAGGGAACACACCTTCATGGTGATCCTTGGATTGGTGGGTATTTATCTCCCGGTTTCGGCCGCCAAGTTCTTCCTCATCGGAACGCCGCTCTTCGCCCTCCTCTCTGCAGAGGTCCTTCTGGTTGCGCTCGACCGCATGGGATATTCGGAGATGCGCCATACCATGGCCTCGCTTTCCGGGAGCGGCGGCACGTGGTTTGCTTTCAAGAAGTCGTTCAAGGTGCGCCACCTCCTTATTCTGGTCATCGCCTTCGGCGTAATCTTCCCGAATGTCTGGTACGCGGTCGATGCCGGGATCCCGGGCAATGTGAAGTCGAACTACGAGAGCCAAATCTATAACACACTCCCAGCGGAGTTCCGCTCGAGCCTGGGTCCCCAGGCATATCTTGGAGCCGCGGGAATCGATACGGATACCCCGACCCAATACGATGAGAACGGTTACAACTGGCTCGCCACCCAAGATACCAATTTGATCCCTCAAAATAGGCCAGCATTTGTCAGTTGGTGGGATTACGGGTTCCAGGCACTGGATGAGGGGCGTCACCCGACCGTGGCCGACAATTTCCAAGACGGCATCGTCCCATCGGGTCATTTCCTTCTCGCCCAGAACGAATCGCAGGCCATTGCCGTATTGGCGACTACCCTGCTCTACGCAGAACAGCAAGAAACTCGGCAACCATACCTTCCTGCGTCCCTAAACGCCTTGCTCAAGGCAGATGGTCTGAACTTGAGCGTGTTGCACAATTACCTCGTGAATACCACGCAAGATATCCAAACGGTCATCAACAACCCCCAGCTCTACGGGCCCGTCGACACCACCAACATCGAAGGGACCGGAGGGGCCGAGAATGCCCTCTTCTTCACGGTCGCCCAATACATCTCGAGCGCGTTGAATGAGAACGGTGTGGTCAAGGTCTACCAGGACATTCAGTCGTATACCGGCTGGTCGATCGGCTACGCCATGTCCGATATTCGCTTGTTCCCAACCTCAGGTAGCAACACGGGGATCTACTACGCCCCAGTGGACCTGACGGACGGGGAGATCAGCGCGGGAGGGATCCCTTCCTATTACTTCACCGTCAATGTCACGGGGTCCGATGGGAACACCTACCCATTGGGTAGTGTGCCGCCGGGGGTACAAGCGGTCAGTGCCTCCATCACGTACAACGCGGCTTTCTATCGTTCGATGATCTATCATATCATTGCCGGGTACAATGGGACCCAGATCGGTTCCTCCCAATTCATCCCAGGAGTTGGGAGCCCGGGAGGAGGCTCCACCGGCCAATCATCCCCGCTCGACCCCGGTTGGATGATGCAGCATTTCATGATGGAGTACGAGACATCGTACTACTGCCCCTCCAAGAATGTGACCAGCGGTTGTTTCAACCCGGTCAATTACCCCCAGGCCCTCGCTTACCAAAAGGCGGGAACAGGAACGGCATACACCCCAACGGGCTCTAGTGGGGACGGTAGTGTATACATGTCCAGTGGTGGGGAAACGATTCTCCGGTACTACCCCGGAGCGAACGTATCGGGCTACGTCGCGCTCCCCAATGGTCAACCCCTACGTGGTGTCAATATCACCGTCATGGACCAGTGGGGGATTCCCCACATGGTGGCTGAGACGAACCAGTACGGCGCCTTTAATCTTATAGCCCCCCCCGGCAATGATTCGCTTGTAGTGAGCTACGGAACCGCGTCCGGCCTCCAGCAGACCGGGACCGTCATCGACACCATGAATGTGACGGTCTCCCCCGGTCTTGCGCTTGTGTACGGCTCACCTGGGCTCTTCGTCCCCATCAAGATCCATCCTGGCTCGGTCAGTGGACGAGTCTTTTGGAATGTCGCCAACTCGACCTCGTTCAACCCAAGGGACGTGGTCATTCCCGGAGCCACGGTGAGCTTGGTAGACTCCACGGGTTACCAAGTTAATGTCACGACCGATGCCACCGGGACCTATCTGGCCAGCAATCTGCCACCCGGATCATACACGGTATCTGTCTCCATTGCAGCCCACTCAGAGTTCTCCGCCCCAAGTTTCACGCTCTCCAATGGGGAGGTGAAGACCCAGGAGATCCCAATCGCCGTTAGCAAGATCCACGGGACCGTGTATTCGGACAAGGGGGGTGTCCTGTCTAACGCGGTCATCACGCTCTCGTCTCCTTCTTACCCCACCCAGACCACAAATTCTAGCTTCACAGGAACATACAACTTTACAATGCTCCTCCCTGGCAATTACACGGCTCGCGCATCGGCGGCAGATGGAGCCACGTCAGGGCCAAGCACTGTATCACTACTTACTGAGGGCAAAAACGTGTCCCTAAACTTTACGGTGGGAAACCCGACGATCGCCTCGTTCACATTCCTATACAATCACCTTCCTGTGCCAAACCTACCCGTGCGGTTTACTCCTCTTGGTACCCAGGGCAACACCACCGTCCTTGTTTACACTGCAGCGAATGGGGTCGCAACCGCCCGCCTCGAACCGGGCATCTGGGGGATCTATGCCTTGGGCGCCCTCAATGGGACGTACGTCAGTTCCCTATCAAACTTGGATATCATCAATGGGACCAGCTCCCTCGTGGAAAGCTTCGACCTCAAACAGGCAGTTTCGCTTAGCGGAACGATATCGTCTTCCACTACCGGTGCCCCTCAGAACGGGGTCTTCCTCTCGCTGCGTGCCTCGAACGGGGCGGTGTTGGATGCTGCCTCGAATGCGTCCGGGGAGTACCGTCTCTTCCTGCCCCCGGACACCTACACCGTTCTTGCCACGTACACCGCCTCAGGAACATCCCCCACCTATGCTGCGGCAGGGACCATCGGGCTCGGTACCCCGGCCACATTGGACCTAACCCTCTCAAATGCCGTCTCCTATAGTCCCCTTATTGGGTATCCCACGGCATCCGGGGACTTTGTTCCGCTTCCTGATTCCGTAGTGACCGTCGGTTTCGGGGGGAACACCCTTATGGGCGTGTCGAACGCCACCGGATATGCGAAGATCATCCTACCCCAGGTCTCCTCCGCTTTCTCAGTGAGCGCGACACACTATGGCTTCAGTCTTGGTACGACGCTCACCTACGCCTCGGAAAACGCATTGCTGGCGGCTATGAAGCTCAGTTTGAAGGCGGTTCCGATCTCGGTAACAATGGATGTTAGCTGTAGCGGGTGTTCGGTCGCCCCCGTTGTGAACTTTACTGCGGTCGCTCCCCCGGCGAACAGTACTCAAATCACCGCTACGCTCGTGAATGGCACGTACGAGGTCCGAGGACAGCTTTCTCCGGGGCCGTACACGGTCTCTGCTGTCACGCAGGGCAGTGGTAGTTACTGGGCCCAGGTTGGAACCGTGGCGGCCTACGTACCGGTCGGGGCGGGACCGCTCACATTACCCTCCATCACCTTGTTCCAGCAGCAGACCTACAACGGTTCGCTCAAGTTCCCGATTACCACGGTCAACACCACGCTGGCGGCCTCTGCGCAAGTAAATTTCTACTCACCAGGAATCGGCAACTTCTCGCTCGCAGGCAAGAATTTCACGAATGCCTCTTCTCCGTTCCACGCCCCGCCCGGTAGTTACACAGCGTGGGTCGTCGCTTACAACGGTTCCAAAGTCTACGCCTTTTTGGGTAACGTTACTCTTGGACAAAGTGGGGGTGCTCTCCCGACACTCCATCTTCAACCGGCCCGTAACGTGACGCTAACCTTCAGCTCGACCTACGGGCATACGCAGAACGTCCCCGTTACGGCCCTGCTCCGCGACACAAGTTCGTCGGCCTATGGAGCCACGATCCCTGTCTCGGCGACCTCAGCGGGTGCGACCAATGTGATCCTGCCCAACGGGACGTACGCCATCTCAGTGAACTCCACCGACCTTGTCAATGTCTCTGGGGTGCTCCATTACACCACATTTGTCACCCAACCGAACCCCACGTACTGCACTGTGAATGCCACGCTCACCACCTGTTCCGTATCCTTGCACACGATCAGTTCCTTCACCACTGTCTCGGGCTCAATGTACCTCGGGAGTCAGTTATCTTTAGCCTCGGGAAGGGTTTTCTTCGAACCGGTGGGAGGCAATGCTACGCAGACCACAACGGTGCCGATTGCAAATGGCCACTTTTTTGCCGCCCTTTTGCCCGGTACGTATACTGTCTACGCAGAGGAGAACGTGGGCGGCTTCTGGGATGTGAACTTTAGTACGGTTGTCTTGCCCTATGAGGCCAATGGGAATGTTCTTTCCCTGCAGCTTGAGCCGGGCTGGCAAAACACGGTTTCCTTCGTCCTGCCCGGGGGTGTCACAGTTCCTTCGAGCGTCGTACTCAATGTGACACGAAACGGTACCTCCCAAGGGGTCTACTTCGCGGACATCCCCACGACATCGCCGTATGCTCTCTATCTTCCCTCGGGAGACTGGCACCTCGTAGCATCGACAACGAGCCAGTTCCATGGGTCGAACGTCACGCTCCAGGCGAATGCAACGATCATTGGTGAAGGGTCGAACTCTGCGTTCTCTCTGAACTTGGCCCCTCAATGGGTACTTTCGACCTCGATGACCATAACCGGGAGCCAAACGGTCAACACACAAGAGAACGGGAATGTTTCTGTTTCCTTTGTCGTGAAGAATACAGGGAACAGCCTAGAGGTCCTCCACTTCCAAGGGGCCCCCGTCACGTGGAACTACAGCTTCTATCCGGCCAACGTCTCCCTCTTGCCAGGAGCCTCTGCAAGCGTGGATTCGCTTATCCATATCACGAATGGGACGCTCGTGACCACCAACTCCGCCACATTGGAGGCCTTGCTTCCCAACAGCGTCAAAGCTTCGGCATCCGCGTCGGTGACTATCAACATCGCCCCGGTCCACGCGATAACTCTCAAGTCAACTCCCTCATCTAGCATCGTTGGGAACCACACCGTCCAGATCTCGTTCTCAGTGGCGGCGTCCGGAAACAGCGTGGAGGACGTAACCGTTTCTGTGCTGAACGGGGCCGAGCTCAACCAGAGCGGATGGGCATGGGTAGTCAATGGCGGCTTCACTGGACTCACTCCTGACAATCCTGCCACGACAGGAACCGTTGTCCTAACTTCGTTCCTTGCAGGAGCATCTCCTCCAAACTCGATCACCCTCCTCGCCATAGACAAGTCTGCACCCGGCCTCACGAAGACCCTCACGATCAGTGTTCCCGTCGCCACGCTGACCGTACCTGGACCACTTCTAGTGACCGGCCCGAACATCGGCACTCCCACCCCGGATTACATGACCTATCTGACGATCCTCGCCACTGTGGCTCCTGCGGTGGCGATCGTAGCCTATACCCTGGGTCGACGGTGGTGGAAGACCCGGAGGTGGGTACGTCGATGAAGACCGAATGGGTCGCAGGAGGGCTTATCCTGGTCCTCTTAGCCATGTCTGCTCCCTTGGGTTCGGCTGGTGCGACCTATCCCATGGCCACAAGCTACCCCCCCATCAAGGCGAATGTGACGGGACCCGCGGTGGTGGGAGTCGGCGAGAAGATCCAGTACACGATCTCCGCCTCCGGAGGACCCGCCCAACTTGCGAACGGAACATTCATCGGCAATTACACCTACAACGCGTCGATCATCGGAGCAAACACTACGGGGGGAGCCGTGACCCCAAGTACCGGGACCCTCCACAATGGTGTCTATGTGGTCAACTTGACCGCGCCGAACAACACGGGCACATACACCCTGTCTGTTAAGGTTACGAGCACCCATGGAGCGAACAGCACCAACATCTCGGCGGGAGAGGCGTTCGTGGTCGTGGTCCCCTACGTTGTCTCCGCCAGCATTGATAATCACAACTCTTACACGGTACGGGGCGTCGAAGTGCAGGTCAGCCTGGACGGGACCCAAGTTGCCGTGGTCACTCTGCCTTCGATCGCTGCGAACGGGTCGTATAGTTTCGAGTACAACTATACCACCACAGGGCTCGCTTCGGGTACGCACACCTTCACGCTCACCTTGGAGGGAGCCTATGGTCTCGTGAGATTCAGTGATGGCTCGAACGCCCTCTCCGCCAGTTTCTATGTGACCCCGCCAGCACCGGATTACACCTACTACTACCTCATCGGTTTGAGCCTGGTCGTTTTGGCCATCTTTATATCGCTCTTCGTGGTGGGGGGGCCGAGACGCAAACGCAGCAAATGAACGCAACGGAACCAAAGACCTGCACCTCCTGCGGCACACCGCTCATCGGGAGAGGAGTTACTTCATTCCCTTGCCCTCAGTGTGGCAACACGCCGATCGGGCGTTGCACGCGCTGCCGCGACCAGTCGGTGGAGTACAAGTGCACTGCGTGCGGCTTTGTGGGGCCTTGAGCCTGGAGAATCCGATGGGACAAGTTGGCATTGTGTTTCGGTTGATGCCTACGGGTGTTGAGGTCGACATGAAAGCGCTTTCGGAGGGCGCCCGGGCCGCTCTGCCCCCTGTGGCGAAGCTCCGCGGTCTCCAAATCCAGGACATCGCCTATGGCCTCAAAGCCCTCATCTTGGCGATCCAAGTAGAGGATGTCGGAGGCGTATCGGATCAGGTAGAGGAGGCCCTCAAGAAGGTGCCCAATGTGGAAAGTGTCGAAGTGATTGACACGAGCCTGATCTGATCCCAGATGGACCTTTTTACCCACGTAATCATAGCGTACCTTATCAGTTTTGGACTTACGCTCGGGAAGAGCCCGGTCTACATCGCCGCGGGATCCTTGGCAGGTGGGCTTCCCGATTCGGACATCCTTCTCATGCCTTTGGCCCGTCGTTTTCCTCTGCTTCGTCACCACGGGATCACTCACTCGATCCTCGGGGTGACCATTTTTGCGGTAGGAGGAGCCATCCTTGGCCCGATGGTGGTCCCGGGCGCCAACGCCTGGCTCCTGCTTCTCTTTATGGAGATTGGGGGCCTCGTCCATATCTTGCTCGATGGTTTCACCCACTTTGCCGTACCTCCCTTTGCCCCGTTCTCAAACGTGGAACTCCACCTCGATGCCGATCGGGCGGTCAACGGTGTCACGCTCGCCATGAGCCTGACCTCGTTCTTTCTCTTGGTTTATGAGCGGAACACGGTCCCTTTGGCGGACTGGCTCATCACGGGCTGGCTGCTCCTCGTCACCTATCTCGGCTACCTCGTCCTACGAGGGGTGGCACGCTACATCGTGGGAAAGGAAATGAAAAAGGAGGGGTACACCGCGGTGATACCTACCGCAAATCCCTTCCACTGGTTGCTCGTGGAGGAGCACGAGGCATCGGGCTCATGGAGTACCCGATTTGCGCAGTACACGATAGGCCGTGGGATTCGTTCGCCACAAAAGGCGATCGGTGTTGAAGCGCCTCCTCCTGCAACGCTCCCCGTCACCACGGCCAATGAGGCCATCCAGTTGAGCTACAGACCGGCCATGCAACGCTCTCGCTGGCTAGCCTCCACGTATCGTTATGCCACGGTGAATAGCTCAGCCAATGGGTTCCGGGTGCATTGGTTTTCCATCGAGTTCACTGTGTTCGGAAGGGCCCCGGGGATCCGAGTGGATCTGGATGCCCGAACGGGTGAAATGCATCTCGAACGGTCTTGGTTCAGACTGCGGGACCTAGCCAATCCAACCTTGCGCTGATTGGGAGACTCAAGGGTCGTTCGCGGCCGACGGAGGGCCGGTCGGCGACGATTCAGGCTTGCGGTTTGTCAGCCGATCAGACCAAGATATCGCTCCCCGCCAGGGACATCCCGGATTCCCAGCTTACGGTAGAGGGTACGGGCTCGCAGCAGCTCACGGCGAGCATCCGGGGCGTTCCCGTGCAACTGATGCCAACGGGAAAGGCACGCCAAGGCATGTGCAACATGGAGGGCCCTTCGTGTGCGTCGGGCATCCCGGAGAGCGCGCTCGATCATCTCTCGGGCAGTGGTAGCATCGTCTAAGCGCTCCCATAGGCCAGCCAAAAAGAGGTCGACCGGGGGCCGTTCTTCCACGGGAACCTTGAACAGCATGCCTTGCCAACGTGTCAGCCGCCGTATTCCCTCCCGTGCATCGCCCGTCAACCCCTCGATAAAGTCCTCGTAGATCCGGCACAACAAGACGGCCCCTTCCATATGAACACTCTCGAAAGTGCGTGCCGCATCTTTGAAGTCCGTCAGAGCACCCAAGTTGTGCTGGTGGAGACGCAAGTGTCCACGTTGGACCAAGGCCCAGGCATGGGGAATCTTCAGACCGAATTGTCGCGTTAATCGGAGGCAGCGCTCTATCGTCTCCTCCGCCTTATCCAAAAGTTCGAGGTCGATCTCCGCAAGCGCGAGATTGGTCAACAGCAACGAATGTGCGGTCACTCTGCCGGTCTCCTCGGTAATCTCCCAGCCCTTAACCAATACGCGCCGAGCTTGGTAAGGGCGGCCCAGAGCCAACCATATCCTCCCTTCCAAGTTGGTTCGTTGAATCCTGAGGCTGGCTCGGATACGAAACGGAAAGTTTCTGTACTTCCGCACCATCGATGTAAGGGCTCGATCGTAGCGGCCGAGCAAGAAATGGGCTGTCGCAAGAGCGATCCAACCTTGCCCTGACCACGCAGGCTGTCCTTTCATCGTGTCCGCAATTCGAAGGGCCTGTTCTGCCAGCCGTAATCCCTTCTGGGGGTCTCCGCGGCGGAGTGCCACCCATGAGGATTGGACAAGGATGGGACCGCGCCAAGCTTCAGGAATCCGCATCCCGCCCTTAGACAGCAACGAACGTTGATGTGCCTCAGCTGCACCTGGGTCTGTGATCGCAAGACAGGCCAGCAAGTTCTCCTCTACCTCCCATCGCATATTGACTTCCAAGTCAGTTTGCGAGAGATGGCGAAGGATCCTTTCAGCTGGAGCAAGGGCTCCACCCCAACGCATCTCACGAGCGATCTCAAGCTCGTAGAGGGGACGTATATCGAGTCCGTGTGCTCCTCCCTTTTCAAGCTCATGCAGCCAATCTAGATACTCCTCGGCGATCTCCCATGCCTCTTGGCGGACAGCACGCGCGATAGCCTTACGGATCCAGACGAAACCATTCGGGCCGTCGCCGGCCCTGTAAAAGAGCTTCGCTACGCGCTCTACGTCCTCGGGATGATGGGTTGACCACCAGTGTGCGAGGAAAGAGTACCACTGGAGATGGTTCGGATTGCGATGGCTCAGAACTTCGGGGATCAACGGGTGGGTGAAGGCATAACGATGGGGAGATTCGTGGTGGAGATAGTCGGTAGAATGAACTACGCCCTCCAAGGCCTGGCAGACGTCCGCCGCGGACCCCCAACCCACCCCTTCGGCCATTGCAATGATCGGGCTGAGATCAAAGGCTTCCCCCACGACCGAGGCCATCTCGAGCAATGTCTGGTCCCGGCGGGGAAGTCGGCTTAGACGACTCTCGAAGAGCCGTTCCAGGCTTGCCGGCACAGGAAGTTCTTCGGGACTAAGAGCCGCCAGACCTTCGCCGGAAAGGACCCCGCGCTCATGGAGGTCGTGTAACCACTCAATGAGATACAACGGATTCCCCTTCGATTTGAGCAAGACCCGGGAAAAGATGCGCTGCGAAGTATGTGAGACTTCTCGTTGAGCGTTCACGCGATCGACCAGTTGTTGCGCTTCTTCCGGACCCAGAGGCGGAACTTCCTCGATGCGTACCTGTCCGGTTTGCCGTCGTCCAAGTGCTAAGATCCGCGTGAGCACACGATGCGAACGGTCGTTCATATTACGCTCAGATCGTGCAGCCAGAAGTGTCACTATAGGAAGTCGAGCATCGGCCATGTTGAAGATCAAGAATTCGAGCATCGCAAGTCCCGAGAGCGTCATTTGATGTGCCTCGTCGACGACCAAGAGCAAGGGTCGGTTCCTCGCATCGGATTCCAATCTTCGGAAGATGGAAAGCATCCGCTCGGAAACTGACAAAGTGCGATGGGATCGTGGCATCCCCGAGTCGTTCGAAGTTCCACTGTTCCGGCTTCCCAGTTGAAGCTCGTCAAAAAGGTAGAAAGGAAATCGCTCCATCTCAACTGCGCGCGCTCTTCGAACGGCGAAACCTCGCCGTTCGGCTACTTGTTGGGCGTACTGCAAGAGGCTCGACTTGCCAATCCCAGCGGGACCGAGGAAGGCGATGCACGAGGGATGAGGTTCGGATCCGGATGCCCTGCTCAGGGCGGCAAGGATGGTTCCCGCCTGTTTGACACGACCAATCAAGGATCTGACCGATGGATTCCCATCCTCGGGCTCAGAGGGGATGGAAGGCGGCGGTAGGGGTGAGTAGCCTGCGTTACTTCGCAGCCCCTCCAGCTCCTTCAGCGCCGCTTCAGGGTGTTCCACATCAAACGGGACCTTGCGGAGGCATAGGATGAGCAGATCTGTGGCCGGAAGATTCGGATGTAGGTCGATGACGTCCACGGCACGCAGAACGGGGTGAGAGGAAGGAACCCTCTTGAGTCCCATCCAGATGTTGCGGAGCCGGAGCAGCCCCAGCGTGGATGGTTCATAGGTCTTCTCAGGGTTTCGTCGTTCCCAGGGCCCTGGAAGAAAGGACCGAATGTGACCTTGGGCTCTCAAGTTCTTCAGGACGCGTGAGACCGTGGGCTGAGAGAGGAATGTCACCCTGGCGATGGCGCGTTGGGTTGCGCCCTCCGGGAAGCGGTTGTCCATACCTAGCAGCAACAAGACCAAATCTTCCGGTGGAAGGGACGGGGAGCGGAACCCTGTTGCATCGGAACCTTCGATTGAAGTGGTGACGTTGTGTTTCGTCCTCCACCGAGCCACCGTCGATTGCGCGGTCTCGGTCCCCGAAATTGGCTGAATACCGTTGAATATCAAGCGAGAGTATATAAAGCGCCCCGGTTTTGCGCCGACGCTGGGAGTCCTGAATCGTGAGATACGAAGCGGGTCGAACAGAGGTAGAAGCGCAAATGAATCAATATTCGGACATGAGTAACGACGGTCGTCAAGGGGAAAGCATCACGAGGGTCATCGGTCTGCTCCTGATAGCCCTCCTCCTCTCCTTAGCCCCATCCGTGCTGCCAGTCGCAGTGGGGCTTCGGGCTTTGGAAGGTACGGGTGCCCACCCTCTGTTCGCCGAAGCCCGGACGAATGTGGAAGCCACTCCGTCCGGCGTGGGCTCAGTCGTCGCAACGATTCCTGTGGGCTCAGATCCCTGGGATGTGGCATTCGATAGTGCCAACGGAAAGGTCTTTGTCGCCAATTATGGTAAAAGCACGACGGCGGACCCCGGAAACCTAACGGTGGTCGATGGGACCTCCAACAAGATCACCGCTTGGATCCCTCTTCCCATCATACCTTCGTATGGAGGAGCAGGACCCGATTCCTTGGTCTTTGACAACGCCAACGGTAACCTCTATGTCGGTGATGGGAATAACTTTCACATCTCGGTCATTAATGGGGCTACGAACGCGAATGTCTCGTTCGTCGATATGACGAAGACCGCTGGAAACCTGGGAGGCTTGGCGCTCGATACCTCGGATGGGACACTGTACATCGTGAGTTACGACAATCAGAGCATGTTTACCTTTAACACGGCCTCGAACGCAGTCGCTACCCAGTTCTATCCCGAGCCCCTTTCCAGTGGCTCGGTACCCTACTCCGCTTGCTTTGATCCTGCCTCGGGGGAACTCTATGTCGTCCAAACGAGCAGTTTCGGATCAAGCGTCCCATCAGACATTGTCGTTGATAGCACCCCTGGGAATACCTTTGTCACCAACTTTTCAACCGCAAGCGGTAGTGGAGGTTGCGTCTACGACAGTTCCAACAAGGACATCTATGTCGCCGGAGGCGGAACGGTCTCCGTGTTCAACGCTGTGACGAATGCTTTCCTGACGAACGTCACTTTCCCATCGGGCACCGCTCCCACGGGCATCACGTTCGACAGCCAGAATGGCTACCTGTATACCAGCGACTCAAGTAATGCGGTCTCAGTTATCAACGGGGCGACCAACCAGCTCCTTGGTTCGATTCCCGTGGGAGCCACCCCTATGGGCATCGGTTGGGACAGTTCTAACGGTGATGTCTATGAGGTCAGCAATGGGAATGGGGGACAGGGAACGGTCTATGTAATCAACCCCTCTGCCACAAGCGGAGGTAATCCTACCATCTCTTCATTCACTGCGTCCCCTACCACGATTCCACTGGGGGGCTCCACCTATCTGAACGTGTCGGTCTCCGGTGGCACCTCACCGTATTCTTACGCCTACCAAGGGCTACCAATCGGCTGTGGGGACATCTCTACTCCATCGTTACCTTGCTCTCCCACCAGCCCGGGAACGTACAGCGTCTCTGTTACCGTGACCGATAGTGCATCGAAGAGCGTCACGAGCTCCCCCGTGAGCTTTACTGTAACCTCTCCTGCAGGTTACCCCACGATCTCGTCTTTCAAGGCGACGCCTTCAAGCGTGGGAGTGGGGAATTCGACCACGCTGACCGTCACCGTGACCGGAGGAAGTCCGCCCTATTCCTATGCCTACGCGAACCTCCCACCGGGCTGCAGCACCACGAACAGTGCACAGGTCACCTGCGTCCCCACCGCTACCGGTACCTTCAACGTGAAGGTCACCGTCACGGATTCAAAGTCCCACTCCGTGAGCGGCAGTACGATCGTCACGGTCACATCTGGGAGCGGGCAGAACACAGGCAATGGAAGTAGCGGTGGCAATGGATGGCTCATTTGGGTCGTAGTCGTTGGGGTGGTTGCCGCGGCCGCTGTCATTGGTCTCGTGCTCGTGCTCAAGATGCGGAAGCCGAAGGTCCCGGCCCAATCTCCGCCCCCCACGGCGGGGGCCACACCAGGATATGCACCACCACCGCCACCCCCGTCCGGAAGCGGCGCTCCAGGGTATCCTCCACAGCAGTAACGAAGTCGGAGGGGGGGACCCCGAATTCGAAGAAGTAGTCCATCAGGGGTGCATTACCCATATAGTTCCGCGTACTTGACCGAACGTGCACCGGAGGCTTGGGAACCGCCTTGACCCACCGATTATCCTTCTTTGCATCGTGCTCACCGGCCTTGTGACAGGGTACCTCACCCCGTTCGTCCAGTTCCCCTCGCTCGGTGTTATCGAACACTCCCCTTTGAGGGAGCGAGTGCGATCGACGGTCGGTAAAAGTTCGGCGCTAGTCGGAGGGGTAGTCAATTCTACGGTTTCCCTCCTCAATGGGTCGGTATGGCCAAAGAATCATCGGTTCCCGGAACTCATTGAACCGTATGCCGCGTCCTACGATCCAATCGGACAGCGCCTCCTTCTCTCGGGGTATGAGTCTTCGAACATAGTATCCGTGAATGCGACTTCTGGCGCACTTCTTTCCGCCGTAGCATTAAGCGGCGGTGCCCCCACCATAACCGTAGACACGAATGCGAAGCGTGTATACGCTCCCGAAGCCTCGGCCAACGTTGTCGGAGTCTTGAATGCCTCGTCCCTTTCGCTTATGGTCAACCTCACCAATGTCGGATCGGGGCCATCCGCGATCTCAGTCGATCCCACGAATGGGGAGCTCTTCGTTACGGACAGCTCGGGGGGAATGGTGACCATCCTAAACGGGTCCAACTACCAGAAGATCAAACAATTGGCCACGGGTCGGGACCCAGAGGAGGTCGTCTACGATCCGGTATCGAGGATGATGGTCGTTGCGAACGGAGGCTCGAACAATGTAACCCTCATCAATGCAACCACGAACCTGTTCACTCGAAGCACGACTGTCGGCTTGACACCACTCGGGATCTCGGTGGATCCTAATTCGGGATTCATCTATGTGAATGACGAGGTGTCGAACAATGTTTCTGTCTTGTCCGGAAACGGTACTCCCATAGGAAATCTAAATCTCGGCCCAGCTGGGACCTATCCAACGTTCTCCGTATTGGACTCCTCGCGCGAGCGTCTTTACGTCGCAGAAGGGGGAGGAAACCAGATCGGAGTGATCGATATCCTTTCCCTTTCTATCTTGGGCAATTTCTCCACGGGTTTTCAGCCAGAGGGAATTTCCTTCGATCCTGTAGCCCAATCGGTGGTGACGGCGAACAGCCTTTCAGACTCGTTGACCCTGCTGAATTTGACGGATAACGTAAGCCGTTCCGTACCCGTGGGAACGGCGCCCGATGCATTGACTGTGGACAACGCAACGGGGGAGGTCTTGACAGCTGAGTCCACACAGAATGCATTGGGAGCCTTCTCCTCCCTATCGAACCCACCTCTTCGTTCCGTCGCTGTGGGTTCGAACCCCTCGGCGGTCGGTATCGATCCAACCCGGGGATTGGTCTATGTGGCCAACAACGCCTCGGGGAACGTGACCGTGCTCGATCCTACATTAGGTTCTCCCTTAACCAGCATCAATCTGGGGAATGGGGGCCCCGACGCCGTCGTCGTGGACCCGGACACGGGAAGAGCCTTTGTCGCCGAGTACGACTCGGACAATGTTAGTGTGATCTCCACGAGTACCCTGAGATCCATTTCCTCGGTTTCTGTGGGCCTGCATCCCGTGGCCCTTAGCTGGAGCCCGGCTGACGGGCGGATCTACGTTGCAAACCAGGGTTCCGGCAACGTTTCTGTGCTTTCGGGAGCCAACGGCACCCTCCTGGCAACGGTCCCCGTCGGGGATGGGCCCAATGCAATGGCGTATGATCCCCTCGGTTCTATGGTCTATGTATCGGATCAGGGATCCCATCAGATAACCGCGATTGCCGCAGGTGCGAGTTCAGTGGTTTCCACTTGGAACGTATCCATGGGACTCTCGGCCCTACAGGCCGACCCGGAGACGGGTGCACTTTATGCAACCTCCGCCCCGGGCAATGTCCTACTTGCCTACAATGTCAGTTCCAAGACCCTCATCGGATCCATACCCGTGGGCTTGGCCCCGGAAGCGATCGGGTTTTCCTCCAACACGGACACCCTCGTGGTGGGCAACTACGGTTCGGGTACGCTCTCGATAGTGGTCCCATTTCGCCTCCCCGTTCTCTCTCCTGTCACCTTCTACGAATCGGGTCTTCCCTCTACCGTTCCGTGGTCCGTTACTGTTGAGGGGACGCAGCGAACCACCAACACCTCTTCCCTGACTTTTGAAGTCCTTAACGGGACCATACCCTTTCGTGTTGCAGCACCCCCTGGATTCACAGCCTTTCCAGGTTCTGGATCCATCATTGTGACAGGCACGCCTCGCACCCAACTGGTCACGTTCGCCCTAGTTTCTCCAGCGCAATTTACCCTTACGGTAACCCAAGTAGGTCTTCCCACCGGCATACCATGGAGAATCAATATCTCCGGACATGTCGCCACATCTGCCGGAACGAATCTCAGTTTGCTTTTGTCAAATGGGTCGTATTCATTCAACGTTGGGGGTGGGACAGGGTTTACCGCCGTTCCGGCTTCAGGCGTTATACTTATTCAAGGAAGACCGGCATTCTTGAACCTGACCTTCACAAAGAATCAATCGCCACGACTACCCAATTTCGCCGTCGTCTTCGTCGAAACAGGACTTCCCAGCGGATCAACTTGGTCCGTTCACTTCGGAAACGTAAGCATGTCTGGAACCAACACCTCCTTCACCTTTTTCGCCTCCAATGGAACGTACACATACCAAGTTACATCGTCGGATTCCACACCTACGCCAGATACCGGCTCGATCCGAGTGAACGGCGCCGGCGCAACTATCCATGTGACCTTTGCCACGCCCTCCAACAGTGTCTTGTTGACGCTCGCTGTGGTCGTGCCTGTGACCCTTGCCCTCCTAGGTGTTTGGGTCTTCCTACTTCGAAGGAGGGACCGGACGAACCAAGCGCAAAGGGGTGGTACGACGGGGCGTAATGGCGATGTGCAATCTCCGGGGGACGTAGGATCCGCGGAAGAGCTGAGCCCTCCGATAGACCCGTTGCCCACTTCTGACTCTCACGCTTCTTTACCAGAAAAGTTGACCATGTCAGGCGACTATGGCCCCCCAAGGGTTCGCCAAGACGATGGCACCTTTGGATCTGTTTCCGATGGATCAGGCTTAGACGAACCTGACGAACCACAGTCGTTACCCTCAGAGAGAGCGTGCTCTAGCTGCGGAACCTTACTTGTCGAAGAGCGATGTCGTGAGTGTGGCTATTCTGCATCCGGTGAGACTAACGGGTTAGGGAGCGGGGGGTCATTTTGAGCACCTACCCACTAGTACCCGTCCGAACGTCCCGAAATCCCCTGCCCTCGGTGATCCTCGATGCAAATATCCTGATCCTAGCTGTCGAGACCCGGTTCCCACTGGACACTGAGATCGCCCGGATCCTGGGTCAGGTGGACGTACTGGTGCCCAGCAGCGTGTCCAGAGAGCTCAAACGACTCGAACGGAAAGGACTAAAGTCCGCCCGGGCGGCCATTCGCTTCGCGGCGCGTTATCGGATTTTCGACACCGATCTCGATGGAGATGCTGCCATGGAGACCCTCGGGCGAGAGCTGGATGGGTGGGTGGTCACCTTGGACCGGGAACTGAGAAGCCGACTGGAAGAGCATTCTGTTGGCGTTCTCTTTCCTTGTGGCCAGCAGCGTCTGTGCGCCTCCCGGGAACCTATCCCGACCCGACGAGGTGACGGATCGAAACCTCGGTCCGACCCTTAAGCAGTCCCTCGAGTCCTGAAATGTGGGCATCACCCACCACGGCCGCCACCTTGGAGAACTGAACCGAGAGCGCCTCGAGACGTTGCGCCATGTGAAGGTTCCGTTCGTCGATCAGAACCCTCGCAACGCTGGGGAATTGTTCTCGCATTGCCTGGACGTAGCTTTCTCGATCCTGCGTATACTGGGCAAGCCCTTTCTGGACCACCTGGCTTGGCGTAACGAGGGCGATCACGCTCGAAAGCATCAATCCAACTCGCTCCTTGACCGAGAGCGAGTTCATGAGACGAGGGGCCACTTGACGGATCGGGTCATCCACGAGGAACAGCGGCACGCTCATCTCCTGCGCAGTGGAGTAGGCGATCAGCATCTCGGAACCCGGGACGTCCCCAAGGTCGGCGGCCAGTCGGTCCTGAACTGAAGACCAGACGCGAAGAAGCATGGGAGCGCCGCTCTTTCGGACCGGGGGACGCCCAGCCGCCCGGTCCTTTTCCCGATCGACCAGGGCTTGGAATCGGTCCGGATCAAGTTCAACGGCCACTGCTGTCGGTGCGAAGTCTTGAAGGACCTTCTTCAGAGCCTCTCGCAGGTCGATTACATGGGCTACTCCTACGAGCAAGATCATTGCCTTGCCCGTTCCTGCCCACGACGGAACTCGGGGAACCTATGGTCCAAGACTGTGAAAAGCCCCCCCGAAAGAAGCCCGACCAACGGGGCCGCCAAGAGCAGCACAAAGATGGGTCCACTGCCCACCGTTGCGGTCACCGTGGCATTGCCTGAGGTGAACGTGTAGCTCACGGAAAAAATCGCTCCGAGGAGAAGAACGATGCCTATCTTGGAGATTGAGCTGACAATCTTGAGGGGACCATAGGCCGATGTCGGCCGTGATACCCAAACGAGGATCGTCAAGACTGAGACAAGGGCGCCCAAGGAGAATATCACCCAGGGATTGAATCCGAGGGAAAGCCCCTGGGTGGATTTGTAGAGAACGATCGCCGTCGGTATCACACCGAAAAGTACCAGAAGTAGAGCGGCGCCAAGGATCGCTCGCCAAGGATGTTCCTTGAGCTGAGCTGCGGTCGAACCGGCCGCTTGGTCAGAGACCCTCATGGAACTACCACCGAGGGAAGCTCGAGGGACAAGAGAAGACCACTATAATGGACTTGGAGCTTCCCGCCATGGAAATCGCATCCGCTCCTCAAGGTGAGGTCGGTCGATCCGGAAAAGGCCTGCCCCTGGGCGACAGGAAACGGGGTGGAGATCTTGCCGCCTCCACAGTTCGAACCATTGACGGAGAGAACTCCCAAGTCGAAGGTGCCGTATTCGGGGACGGGGAACCAGTTCTGGTATGACATGCTGATGGGGAGCGAGACCGAACCGTTCGCCTCCTGCGTTGCCACCCCAAAGGCGTACTGAGGCTGGACAAAGGGAGCACCCCAAGGATAGTCCTCGTGGAGTTGCAGGGCAACCGGGAACAGTCCGGCGTATGTAGCATTCACCCAAGCTTGGACGACGAGGGTTGCGTTCGTCGTGATGAGCAGTCCGGCTGCGGGCGAGCTCAGATCGGCTAGGACCTCAATGGGCACTTGAGATGTCGAACGTGCCCCCAACACGGTCGTATTAGAGGACCCGTAGGCAACAAGGGTTCCATTTGAGGTGAGGAGGTGGAGATTCACACGGAATCCCTGCAAAGAATAGATCCCGGGGTTCGAGATGGTCGTGACCGCCGAGATAACCATCTCATTGGGGCCCGCACTGCGACTGGAGGTGGGAAGCGTTCCCTCGTAGGTGATCTGACCAGCTGAGACTGCAATAGACGCCACGAATCCCAACAGGCCGAATCCCAAGATGATGGCCGTCCATCCTGAGATTCTGGCGGCCCGGTAGAGCTTACGCGGCTTCATGGCGAGCGCACGGGTTTTCCAAAACGAGCGTTCTCGGGACTTTAGGACTTCTTGGTCCCCGTCTCCCAGATGTACCACGTTCCACGAGCGCTGCCCATCAGGGTTCCATTCTCATCGGTCAGTGTCCCGTCGCAAAACGCCACATGATGACCCCGGCGGGAGACCACGCCCTTGGCGATCAACTCTTGTCCTAGTCGGGCCGAGCGGATGAATTCGACATAGATGCTCGTGGTCGCCGTCACCTCGTCTACATGCAGGGTCGTGACGACCGCACCACCCATCGCAGTGTCCAGTGCTGTAGCATAGACTCCGCCATGAACTACGTTATTGATGTTGAGGTGATGCTCTTCGACCTTGCCCCGGACCGTGCATTGTCCAACCTTGGTTCCTGCCATGTCGATCTCGAATCCGATCGTATTGTGAAAGCCGAGACTCCGGATCCAGCCTTCAGGAACTCGTTTGGGTCTAGGCTCAGTGTCGATTCTCTGCCGCTCCATGGCACGAGAGATTCGCGGGGCTAACTTAAGCTAATCGTTGCTGACCGGACGCCGAACCAGACGTCACAAGGCTCGCCGAGGTTCAGTAAGTACCCTTGGAAATGAGCCACTGGCCCGTTCTGCGAGGACGACGAGAGATAGTCGAACTCGATTGGGAAGCGCCCTCTCAACCTCTTTATATACCACACCATCATCGAAACCGTCAGCTAGGGGAGCTACGCGCTGAGAGGACGAGGTACCCCTCGTCGACCCTTGGAACCTGACCCGGATAATGCCGGCGCAGGGAACGCAACCGAAGTCCGCTTGCTCCGCGGTTCCCTTGGCGAACAAGGAACCGATGGAAGCGCAAGCGCACCCATACGAGACGAAAGACGGTGAATCAGTCTGCCCGAAGGCTCCACCCCATCGTTCCCGCGTGCCATTATGGGTGATCTTCGTCGCCGGAGTCCTCGTGGTCGCGGGTGCGTATGGTGTTTACAACTATGAACAGTCGGGACCTAGGTGTCCCACGTCGAACACAATCGTGGTTGACGTGTACGATAGTTTCATGGGCTCGGGAAACAACCCGAACGCCTCACGAGCCACCGTCTTCAATGGCTTCGAGAAAGCCACGGGAAGCTGTCTGACCGTGAACTACCTACAAACGGATGTCGCCAACGTCATTGCGAGCTCTCCCAGTTCTCAACTCCCAGACGTGGCCATTGGCCTCACTGAAGTAACGGCCGAGCAATTGGGGATCGAAGGTCTGCTCGTCCCTTATGCCCCGCCCGGGCTTGCAAGCGTTAACTCTTCGCTCGTCAACGAGATAAGTCCGGAACACTTCGCCACCCCGTACGAATGGCAGTACCTTGGAGTCGATTACCTCAGGACCATCGACAACAGTTCCGGCCACGCATTCTCCAAGGGAGATGTTTTTCAACCCTTGCTTTCGAATACTTCTCTTGCCAAAGGGTTCCTCTATGAAAATCCGACCACGGATCCGGTAGGGAAGGAGTTCCTTCTGTGGCAATACCAGTTCTACACCAGCGTGCTTCATCAGAATTGGACCTCATTTTGGAAGGTGGCGAACCCCAATCTTCCGACACCGGTAACGGATTGGTCCACGGGAATTGGGGAGTTTGGGACCGGTTACCCACTCTTCGTCAGCTTCGGTACCGATCCCGCTTACTTCGCAACATATCCCAACAACATATCGATGAACACATCGTTCTCACTCTACGACGGAGTCGACTACGCGTGGGAGACCATCTACGGAGCGGCCATTGTGAAGGGTGGCGTACACAATCTGGCCCTCGATGAGAAGTTTGTCAACTGGCTTCTCTCTCCCACTGTGCAAGGTCTCATCCCATTGAATGAGTGGATGTATCCTGCCAACCAGACCATTCCCCTCCCTCCGGTGTTCTCGGTGAATCCCTCGGTCGACCATGTCGTACCGCTGAACAGTTTTACCACCCCGCGAGCAATCGCAGCGAACCTCACAGGCCTTCTTGTCACCTGGCAGAGCCTAGCCTAAACTGTGGCGGGGGAAGGGGATCGAGTGGCCGGATGAGTCCCGTGCGTCCCAATCGGACGTGGACTGCGCTCTCCATGGCCCCTCTTTTCACGTTCCTTTTCCTCTTTTCCTTGTTACCACTCTTGGTGGTGGTGGACTATTCCGCCACCCACTTGGGAGGTTTCGCCGGGGTATGGGAACTCCTATGGGGAAGTCGCCTACCAGCAACCGTAGCACGAAGGGCTCTTTGGAACTCCTTCGAACAGGGCACCTTGAGCGCGGGATTCGCCATCCTATGGGGGTTACCCGTAGGGGCCTTTCTGGCGTTGCACCCCTCACAGACCCGGCAGAAGATCCGCGGGATGCTGATGCTCCCGTTCTTGCTGCCGTCTCTCGTCATGATCTTCGGCACCTTCACCTTGTTCGGCGCCGGAGGAGTGATAGGCTCGGTGATCCCGTCCGTGCGCTTTCTATCGGAGGGATTGGCCGGCATCGTCTTCATCAACGTCATGTTTAACGGGCCGTTGGTTGCGCTCTATACGGCGACTGCACTCGATGGAGTGCCGCGTCACCTCGAGGAGTCCGCTCGGGTACTCGGGGCATCACGATTTCAGGTATTCACTACCGTTTGGCTACGACCGGTCATCGCGGGGGCCTCTCTCGGGGGACTTCTGACGTTCATCCTATCGTTCCTTAGCTTTGCCCCCCCGCTCCTTGTAGGGGGGCCCTCGTACTACACGTTGGAGGATTGGATCTACTCGCTGGATAGGAATTTCGGTCTTCAGGGACCCTCCCTGGCCGCGGGATTGGCCGTGTGGGCATTGGTCTTGCTGTCCCTCCCGATCGTGGCCTACCTCTGGCTACTTCGGGGTTCGAATGCCCTGGGCTCAAGGGAATCAAGAGAGAACTCCCTCCAGAGTCGGAACCACCGTCCAACCCTTGCTTCGAAGATGCTTGCGATGCTGGCCTGGGCCCTGATCGGCATGGAAGTCATGCTCATGGCCTCCGTGTTCATCCTCTCCTTCACCCAACCAGACGGAACGAAAGGTTGGCAAAACTGGGCGACACTCAGCTCGAACCAGATAGGATCTATAGTGCAAGCCCCCCTGTTGGAGGTTCTCTTCAACACCGTCTTCTTCGCATTGGTCGCTGCCGCGATCGTCTTCTGTATTTGCCTACCCCTCTTTATCCCGAACAGTTCATTTCCGAGGACTTGGGAACTCTTGACATTTCTCCCACTGCTCCTTTCGCCAGTGATTCTGGCTTTGGGATTGGAACTTGCGTGGGGGGGCATTCTCGGCACTCCGGCGTTGGTTTGGCTTTTGATCGTCTTCAGCCAAGTGAACATCGGTTTGCCGTTCTCCTTGCAGGGGATGGGACTTTCATTCCGACATCAGTCCACTGATTTAACGGCCAGCGCCCGGTGCCTTGGCGCCTCTCCACTTAGGGCTTTTGCGGATGTAAAACTCCCCTTGGGCCGGACGGGTGTGCGCTCCGCGGTACTCCTGACATTGGCAATCGGCCTTGGGGAGTTCGCAGCGACCAACTTCCTTTACGTCCCCCGCTACACTACCCTTACTGTCGAGATGTATGTTCTCCAAGAGACCCGACACCTGGGGGCCTCCTTCGCCGCAGCCGCACTCCTGGCCCTTCTCAGTACCGCCCTCTTCATCATCTATTCCCTTTCTCAAGAAAGAAAGACGATCCTCTTGGAGATGGACCGATGACCGACGTACTCGAACTCAAAGAACTTACGTTCCGTATCCCAGGATTCACCCTTGGCCCTATCTCATTCACCTTGGAACAAGGGAAGATTCTTTCGATCGTAGGCCCGAACGGCTCAGGAAAGACCACCCTATTGAGGATCGTTGCGGGATTGGAACCAGCTACTTCCGGGGACGTCCGGCTCCGAGGTTCGTCCGCAAGGAACGTTCCTGTGGAACGGAGAGGTTTGGGGTTTGTGTTCCAAGACCTCGCGCTCTTCCCCCACATGACCGTCGAAGAGAACATCGATTACGGGTTGTGGGTCCAGAAGTGGTCGGATCGCGAACGAGCGGAACGAGTGGCCTCCCTGGCCAGGGACTTTGGCCTAGCACACCTCCTCCGGAAACGACCGGGCGAGCTCTCCGGGGGAGAACGTCAACGGGTTGCTGTTGCACGGGCGCTAGCGCCCCGACCTAGCCTTCTTCTCTTGGATGAACCGCTCAGCTCTGTCGACCCAGAGAATCGTCGGAACTTCCTTGCGGACCTCAAACTTCGCTTGACGGAGGACCATGTGACGGTGCTTCATGTGACCCACGATATCGATGAAGGGAGCTTTCTCTCGGATGAAATGGCGGTTCTATGGGCGGGGCAGATGGCCCAGTTCGGACCGACCCCAGATGTCCTTCGGCATCCACGGAGCGAACGGGTGGCCCGATTCTTGGGATTCAATGTCTGGAAGGACGGAGAGAGTACGCTGGCGGCTTTTCCGTCCTCCTTCACATTGGACCTCTCCATTCCCGGACCAACCTATCTAGGGATTGTCCGCATGTTCGGGCGCTCTCTCCAAGGGAATCTCATCGACGTCCAGTTGGATGGGTCGGGAGCGTTGATCCGGATCGACCTTGATCCGAGGGACCCCATCTTCGAGACCCTGAAAGTGGGGAATGCCATTACCGTGAGATGCAAAGAGAGCATACCGGTCGCGCCCGATATGGAAGGCAGTTCACCGACACCGGGGGCATGAACCGCGGGAGATCACCGCCGTTGCGTACGATGTGAAGTGCGGCGAATGGATTTCGCCTGGCTTCGCTTCTTTAGGGGAGGAGTCCGCGAGGATGGTTGCACTGACCTTCGAGCATCCTCGATCCTCTGGAGCAAGGCATCTCGTAGATCCGCCGGTACTCGAGGCAAACCTGGTTCCGTTGCCGGGCGCAACTCCTCGACCCGGCCGTCCCGGGTTCCAACGTATACCCGGTTGGTCATTCGGACAAAGAGGCCCGACTCCACGACCCCTCGGATACTGCGGATCCCGGCTTCCAGTTCCGCGGGATCGATGGTCCTGTCAGGTATTCGGCAATCCAGAATCTCACAATGATTGTCGGTCAAGTAGGGTACGATGGCCCCTCCCGGGGAGAGCCGAAGTGTCGGTTCAAGCTTGAGTTCTCGCAAACGACGGCCGACATAGGGGGCCGCGAAAGGGATCACCTCCACGGGCAATAAGCTGTGCTCCCCGATCCGGTGCACGATCTTGGTGAAATCGACCATGATGATCAGCCGCTCTGCCATCGTTGCCAGCAACTTTTCCCGGGTAAGGGCTCCGCCGCCACCCTTGATGAGGGTGAGGTCCGGGGCAACCTCATCGGCACCATCCAACATGAGGGAAAAGTCAGAGACCTGATCCAGGTTCCGCAAGGGGAGCCGGGCCTCCTCGACCAGTTGCTCGCTGTGTTTCGATGCCGCTACGATGGAGGGTTTGCGTGTAGAACCTTCGAACTTGCGACCCAGGGCCCGGATGGCCTTGTCCACCGTGGAACCACTTCCGATAGCAATAGTGGCTCCCTCATTCACCAACTCTACGGCCGCCAAGGCAGATAGTTCCTTTGCAATCTCGCTTGCCGAGTGTGCCATTCGATCTTGATTCACTACCACGGGATATTTAAGCACGCGATTTCGCTATTCCCTCTGGTCGCGATAAGGTCCCGGTCTGCGCCTTGGGACGATGGAGGGAATGCGACTAGGACTTTCCCGACTCTTCGAGCGTGAAGACGCAGCTCGTGGCACCACGAGCCATCGTCTCCCGACAAGACACCTTATACGGGTACACCAGGCGTTCCATGAACGTCTTGTGGTAGGCTTCGCAGAACAAGTTGGGGTGCTTCATCGCATTCGAGCGGAAGATGCAGTTGTGGTTGACTATCGCAACCCCCTTGGAGGTTCGGATGAGCTCGGCCCGCTCCCCCATCTGGTTCATCAGATTCACGAGCGCAGCGGGACGGTCCACCGTATCCGTGTTCTCCGATGGGCGCTTCATATCCATGGCAGCCGCATCCCCCAGTTTCTGGCCCATGCGGACAAAGAGGTCCCGGAGGTACTTCTCCCCCTCCTTTTCCGAGACCGTCGTGATGAGTGCATCGGCGAGAAGATCATACCGCTTGGTGAACAACTCATGTCCGGCGCTCGTGAGCATGAACTTCTTCTTCGGGCGTCCGACCCCCTCCCGTAGGAACTTAGAGGAGAGGAGGCCCATCTCTACCATCTTCTCGAGGTGCATGCGGATGGCACTCTCCCGTATCTTCAGCCGGCTGGAGAGTTCCCTCGCGGTTCGGGCGCCTTGAAGGAGCTGATTCAAGATGTTTACCTTGGTGCCTTCCCCGAGAATGGCTTCCATCGAATCCATGTCCGCCTCTTCAACCTCAAAAATACATACCTTCTCTACAATATAATAGTGACTCCGAACAGCTCATCTCGTCGTGGGTGTCGAATTCGGACGAAGGACCCGAAGCCCCCTTGGAAGTAGGCTGTACCGAACGGGGAGATGACCCACGATCTCCCCATCAGCTTCCACGATATCCCCCCGGGCACCGCGGATGTTTAGACTCTGGGTTCGTTCCCTATGGACGCCCGGTAACCGGATGTAGCTGCCGTCCTTGAACCGGGACAGGTTCTTCAAGATCTTGATGCGGGGAAATGCCCCGCGTATGGCTTCCCGTGAGACCACGATAAGCTCGAAGAGACCGTCGTCTAGTTGGGCGCCCGGGGCGGTATGCATCCCCCCCCCAGAGTGTGTCCCGTTGGCCAACAGGATGTTCACGAACTCGACCGGCTCCTTCCGGAACGGGAGATCGAGCGTAGCGGAAATGCAGCGGACATGCATCGCCTCCGCCAACGAGGCCATAGTGTACGCTCTCCTTCCAGATCGGCGTTGGGACCGGTTCACCCGCTCCACCACGCGTGCACCGAGGCCAACGTAAGATTGATTTATCCAGTATCGCCGCGGAGACTCCTCAAAGTCCAGCACTCCGATATCGACGGGCATGGGATCGTAGCGCGGCAACATCCCCAATACAGCATCCGTCTGGGCCGGATAGCCAAGGCCCCTCGCAAAGTCCCCTCCGGTGCCCCGGGGGATCGGGACCAAGATCGGAAGCTCTGTTGCGGTCCTTCCACTGTTCATAAGTCCATTCACAACACCATTGAGCGTTCCATCACCACCCACGGAAAGCAGGAGCTCGGTCCCGTCCGTTGAGCACTCCCTCCCGAGTCGAACTTCATCCCCGGCACATTGAGTTTCCAATAAGCGAGCCTCCGGAAAGTGCTCTCGAAGCGTCTCCTTGAGGCTAGACTGGCCCTCCGGTGAGAGTCCCCTTCCCGCCTTGGGATTGATGATGATCGATGTCTTCACGAGCCTTTCCTCCCATCACCTTGCAAATCGTAAATGGCACGGTGCAATTCCGCAAGGTGGGTTTGATAGGTCCTCAGCATCTCCTCGCGATCGGTTTCTGACCAAGACAAGGTCCGGCCTACCACCTTAGAGAGTTCCGTAAGCATGGACACGAAGTGCGGGTCCAAACGCTCTAGGTAATGTAGTCGCCGATCCACGACGTCTTCGAGGGTTGCGGCCAACAAGTCACCCGCCTCGGATTCCACGATGTGGTCCCAGCTCGCCAGGCCGCTCGATGGAGTAAGGGGGGGATGGACCCAGTCGGTTCCCGGCCAAGGGCGATCCTCCTGGTCGGGGTGGTCGTTCTCCACCGGGATCCTTGGAGCTCGGATGCCTGTCACTTCAGAGAACAGCTTCAAGGTTCTCTCGGCCATGGCTGCATGGGTCGTAAGCTTGCCGCCTACCGTTGTGACAAGCCCGCTCGGATCGCTCTGTACCACATCCTCCCGGGAAAGCTCTCCGGGCGTTTGTCCGACGCCCGCAAGAAGGGGGCGAAGTCCGGCATAGGCATCTACGATATCCATCACTCCGACCTTGAGGTTCGGGAATTCCCGATGGATAGTGTCGAGGAGATACGACACATCCTTCTTCTCGGGCACAACGGCATCCAGGTCTCCGGAATAGTCTGTGTCGGTCGTCCCGACGATCGTAAGCCTGCCGTAGGGAAGCGCAAAAACCCAGCGGTGGTCCGGGGCTTCCAGTACGACCGCATCGTTCACGGGGAATCGGTCGTGGGGAAACACGAGGTGGACCCCTTTTGAAGGCCGTAGTGCGGGAGTTTTCGATGCTCCCGCCCACTGGCCAGACCACACACCGGCAGCGTTGACCACTCCCCGGGCTCGAACCCGTCCCACGGTGCCCCCAATGGCGTCCCGGAATTCCACTCCAATGACTTTTCCCTCTTCTTGAATAAGACGCGTGACCCGGGCATGGTTCAATGCGACACCGCCATGGCGGATCGTGGTCCGGACCAGATCCAGCACCAGTAGGACATCGTCGACCACCCCTTCATAGTACAACACTCCCCCGCGAAGTCGGTCCGTCCGAAGCGAGGGAACTCGCTTCCGGACCTCGTCTGCGGAGAGCACGCGACGTGGACCCAGGGCTAACTTCCCTGACAATCGTTGGTACATCCAAGTCCCGAACCGAAGCTTGAATCCATCCATAGCCGAACCTCGAATCGGTAACAGAAAGGGGACGACACGGGCGCGCCGCGTTCCCAACCGGCGCACCAACCTTCCTCGCTCTCTCAGTGCTTCCTTCACCAGGGAGATGTGACCCTGCTCGAGGTAGCGGAGCCCCCCGTGCAACATCTTGGAAGAAGCGCTCGATGTGCCGGATCCGAAGTCATTCTTTTCGATCAAAAGCGTGGTAAGTCCGCTGCGGGCGGCGCGGGAGGCAATCGCCGCGCCCGTGATGCCAGCACCGACGATCACGATGTCGAAGGCCTCTGAAGATAGCCTCTGGAGGACCTCCCGCCGAGCAATCATGGTTGGGGTCGCAACGGAAGGGTTTTGCCTGGATTCAACAGTCCCTTGGGGTCGAGCTTCGATTTCATGCTCCAGAGCACGTCTCGGGCCACACCCTCCCAGAGGGGGCTCACCCAAGGTCTGTGCATGCTCCCGATTCCGTGGTGGTGGCTTAAGGAGCCATGGTGGGAGGTGATTGCCCCCATCGCCGCCCTCTTCAACGTGGTGAAAGGTTCGTCGACACCTTCTGGGCTCTGCTGAGTGATCAGAGTGAGATACAGGCAGGCTCCATGCGAAGTGGCGTGAGATAAATGAGTACCAATGAAGAGGGGGAGTCTCAGGCTCCTCGCCGCTTCTTGGAGTCGGCTGTGCAAGGCATCGTACAGTCCCTGCAAAGTGCTCCAGGCAGTACCGGTTTCCAGCGTCTCAACGAAGAGGCCGTGATCCATGAGGAGGTCTCTAAGATAAGGCAGAGAGAACCGCTCCTTTCGCCACGATTCACCCGCGCCTCGGCCGACGTCGATGCCCCCCGCCCGGGCAAGCAGTGGGACGGCTCGCTTCCAGCCAGCGTCCACTGCCGAGCGGTCTCCCTCGAAACCCAAGATCCCTAGGCACGTTCCCCCCTGGGCCACACCGTGGTATCCTAGATAGGTCCTTTCGAGGACTCCTTTGAGCCCGAGCGGTGCCTCACGTCCGGCAAGGGTCAGCCGGGTCTCCGCCGGATCGGACAGGCGAATTACGGCGGGTACAACTGGCCCGGCCGCCACTTCCTGGAGGAAAACAAGGGCATCCTTCCAATCTTTCAATAACAGGGCACGGTAGGTCGCGCTCTCGGGTCTTGGGGAGAGGGAAAGGGTGGCATCCGTAAGGATTCCCAACGTTCCCTCAGAGCCTATGAAGAGTGAATCGACCGATGGGCCGGTCGCCTCTTCGATCGGACGTTCCCAGCGCACCTCCCCGCCAGGGGTTTGCACGGTCAGGCCCATGACCCGATGGCTGATGTCCCCATACAATGACGAAGCTTGACCTGAGGACCTAGTGGCGATCCAACCCCCAAGGGTGGAAAACTCGAAGGATTGTGGAAAATGACCGAGAGTGAGACCCCTGGCCTGCAACCTCTGCTCAAGGTCGGGTCCAAAGATACCACATTCAAAACTTCCGAGTTGATCCCTCGGGCTGATCTTCAAGGTCCGGTTCATCCGCTCAAGGGAGAGCGTGACCACGCCCCGGTGGTTATCTGTCTCTGGGGTCACACCTCCCACCACCGAAGTTCCTCCTCCCCAGGGAATCACCGCGAGGTCCTGCTGCATGGCCAAGTCCAGCACCTTCCGGACCTCTTCCACCGAGGTCGGGTAGGCCACAGCATCCGTGACCCATTTCGCGTCTCCCCTACGGGCTGAGAGGACATCTACATACGATCGGCCGAACGAATGGGAGACACGAATGTCATCCTCCATCCGAACGAATCCAAGGCCCCCGACTTCTGCAGGACGAAGACGGGAGGGAGGGGCCCGGATGGGAACTGCTACCGGGACTCGTTCGAACCGAGTAAGCCCGAGCTCCTTTTGCAAATAGGTAAGAACGCGGTCGGTCCGGGCAGCGGACAGCGCCGCCGTACCGTCTCCCCATCGCCACCACTCGGGTCGTCCTTCACCCGCTCCCACGGCATTCGGGTCTCATGCCTGAGGGCTCATAAGGAGGTCCCGTACGCCCTGGTCTGTCCCGGATGCCGCCTGTGACCTACCCCTTCGCCGAAAGAACCCTTCGGTTTGTGTAAATCTATTATAGCTCGAAAGGTGAAGACCCCTCATGCCCGAATCGATGGTGAATGGGTTCAAGATGAACTACACCGATACCGGCAAAGGGGAGAACCTCGTGTTGCTTCACGGCCTCGGGGGCAATGGCCGGGCCTGGGAGGGGCAGATTGAGTTCTTTTCCCCAATGATGCGTGTCATTGCCCCCGACCTCCGGGGCCATGGCCGGTCCGAACCGCCCAATGCGGAATCCTACACACCCTTCAATCATGCGGAGGATGTTGTGGCACTCCTGGACTTCCTCAAGGTTGAAAAGGCTTGGTTCGTGGGACTCAGTGCGGGGGGCTTCGTAACGCAGGCCATCGCGCTGCGACATCCCGAGCGAGTGAAGGGCATCATCCTCGCCGCCACTTCGCCATATGTCGATAAGGACATCGTGGCCGTGGGACAGAAGTGGATGGAGGTATACCTCAAGGGGGGAAAAGATGCGTACCTCGACAGGGTGGTCAAGGACATCTTTACCTTGGATTTCTACTTGGCCCACCAAGATGTCGTAGATCGCTTCATTGAGACCCAAAAACACTTGGACTTCAAGGCCATAGCCCCTTCCGGGCGCGGGAACATCGGGTTCGATGTGCGCCACGAGCTCGTGAAGATGAAATTGCCAGTGCTCGCCATCCACGGTCTCAACGACCGGGTTGTGGACCCCGCATATGCCCGAAGGGTACGGCAAGCCGTAGTCGGCGCCGAGGTAAAGCTGATGCCGGACACCGGTCACATGCTCAATGTCGAGCGTCCGGAAGAGTTCAATCAAGCCATCTTGGATTTCATGGCACGGCATGGGGCCGACTTCCATCGGAGTTGAGGCGAGACCCAGGCCACTCTACTTTGGGAATCTCAATGTCGGGTAAACTTCGGAAGAATCCGTCGCTGAGAAGGGGCTCGAGCCATCGATCCCATCAAAGTCGGGAATCTCGAAGAATTGTGCCGCTCCGGTTTTCCGTGGCCCACATGTTGCCGGAGGTCTATCCACAGGAAGACTTCTATCGGTACGCCACCGGGAAGTGGCTCCAAAGGAATCCCGTACCAGCCAACAAGGCTCGATGGGCGGGCTTTGACGAGCTTGTCGAACAAAACTACAGCCTCCTGAGGAAGATAATGCAGGAGGCCTCGACCGTCGACCCAAAACACTCGTCCTCAGAGCAGCGAAGGGTGGGGGACTTCTATACGGCAGCGATGGATTGGGACCGGAGGAACCGGCTGGGATTGCGTCCCATCTTGGCAGACCTCGAAGCGATCCGAGGGATATCCTCGGCCCCGCAAGTTGCCGTGGCCTTGGCTCGGTTCCATCGGAATGCCGATCCGACCGGATTCACGGTCCGTTCGGCTCCTGATTGGAAGCACAGCGAGCGGTATGCCCTGTATCTTTTGCAGGGAGGTTTGTCCCTTCCCGATAGGGAGTATTACCTAGCGACCCACTTCGCTCCGGTGCGAGCTTCGTTCTTGAATCATATCGCGCGCTTGGAATCCCTAAGCGGGACCCCCTCAGGGGAAGCACGTCGGCAGGCGAAGATCGTGTTGAGCATCGAAACGGAACTTGCGAGGGCAAGCCGAAAACGCGAGGACCTCAGGGACCCCCTCACGAACTACCACGCGTTCTCCCGGTCACGCCTATCCGAAACCTTCGATAATCTCGACTGGGACACGTATTTCGAGGAACTCGGCATCACAGTAAGACAACCCGTCATAGTGGGGCAGCCCGAGTTCTTCGAAGGCGTGAATCGTATGATCCACCAACGCGCCCTTTCCGAGTGGAAGTCGTACCTTGCATGGCGATTGCTCCACGGTTCGGCTCCCTTTCTAGATCAGAAACGGGTGGCGGAGGATTTCGATTTCTTCCATCGAAAACTGCTCGGTCAGCGAACTCCCGAACCTTCTTGGCGCGAGGCAGCTCGGACGATCGATCGTTTCATCGGGGAGTCTTTAGGAAAGCTTTACGTCGAGCGCCATTTCCCACCAGAAGCACGGAAGCGCATCGAGGAGTTGGTCGAAGATATCAAGACGGTATTCCGGGACCGCCTCCGGAACGTCCCATGGATGCGTGCTTCTACCCGGAAGGAGGCGCTCCGCAAGTTCGAACGATTTCGGACGAAGATCGGTCACCCGAAGCGCTTTAGGAGCTATGCGGGACTGCGCATCGCTCGGGAAGACTTTCACGGCAACGTCACGCGGTCGGCCCAATTTGAGATGCGCCGTCGGTTGAGAAGAGTTGGAAAACGGGTGGACCCCACGGAATGGCAAATGTCGTCCCCCACAGTGAACGCCTATTTCCAGCCGTCCATGAACGAGATCGTGTTCCCGGCGGGCATACTCCAACCTCCGTTCTTCGACAAGGACATGGATGATGCCGTGAACTATGGCTCCATTGGGGTCGTGATCGGCCACGAGATCACCCATGGCTATGACGACCAGGGACGAAAATTTGACGCCCGGGGGAATCTCCGGGACTGGTGGGGAGAAACGGATGCGGCGGAGTTCAATGCCCGAGCCTTACGGATCATCGAACAGTTCCGCAGCTACCATCCCCTTCCGGGCTACACAATCAATGGAAAGCTGACGCAGGGGGAGAACATAGCCGATTTGGGAGGGGTCAGCCTTGCCTACGAGGCTTTGGAACGGCGCCTGAATGACGGACGAACCGCCGATGTCACCCGGGATGGGTTCACACCGCGCCAAAGGTTCTTTATTGCCTATGCCCAGACTTGGCGAGAGAACATCCGACCCGAGTTACTTCAAAGACTGCTCACCACCGATCCCCATTCCCCCGGGGCTTTCCGAGCGATCGGACCGTTGTCGAACTTCCCTCCTTTCTGGGAGGCGTTCCATATCCCGGAAGGAGCCCGCATGCGACTTCCCGAAAGCAAGCGTTGCGAAATCTGGTAGCCGTAGAGCGGTGGTGGGGTCTATCCGGCAACCAGCGTGATCGTCGAGATCGCACGAACGAACCTTCAACGTTGCTACGCCCTGACTTCCGAACCGGTGGGTTCGGTCTCCCAGCCCGACGGGTGGGAGACCTTGGTTCCGCTCAGTGGCCGTGATCCCCACCAGGGGAGGGGCCCCCGGCGGGTTTCTTGGAGGCAATCACATCATCGATCCGGAGGACCATGTTCGCCACTTCCGTTGCGGATGAGATGGCCTGTTGCTTGACCCGGAGGGGTTCGATGATCTTGCGCTCGATGGCGTTCAACCACTTGCCGTTCTCGATGTTCACGCCAGCGTTCTTGTTCTGCGCTTCGTGCTGCTGCCGGAGTTCGATGATCGTATTGATGGCATCATAACCGGCGTTCTCCGCCAACGACCAAGGAATCACTTCCAAGGCCTGGGCAAAGGCTTCCACGGCCAATTGCTCTCGCCCTCCAACCGTGGGAGCGAACTTGCGCAGTCGAACCGCCAGCGCCATTTCGGTCGCTCCCCCGCCAGGGCAGACGTAACCGTCTTCGACCGTGGCCGAGACGACCTTGAGTGCGTCGTGAAGCGACCGCTCAATCTCTTGAACCACATGCTCCGTGCCGCCCCGGATGAGGATCGATACGCTCCGAGGGTTGTTGCACCCCGTGACAAAGGTCATGTTTGAGTCGCCGATCTTGCGTTCTTCGACCTTGGCAGCGCTTCCCAGGTCCTTAGGGGTGAGTTCCTTGATCCCCACGACCACCCGGCCGCCCGTAGCCCGTGCCAGTTTGCTCATGTCGGATTCCTTGACCTGCTTGACCGCGAAGATACCGGATTTCGCAAGGAAGTGCAACACCAGATCGTCGATGCCTTTCTGGCAGATGACCACGTTCGCTCCGACTTCCTTGACCTTCGTAGCCATGTCGCGAAGAGTCTTCTCCTCCTCGTCGAGGAAGCCCTGGATCTGGGTGGGGGACTTGATGTTGATCTTACTCTCGAATTCGGTCTTCTTGATCTCGAGGGCGCTGTTGAGGAGCACGATCTTCGCGTTCTTGATCTCCTTGGGCATCCGAGGATGACCCCGCTCCTTATCTAAGACGAGCCCGTCGATAAGTTGAGTGTCGGTGATCGTTCCTCCCGCCTTTTTCTCCACCTGGATCAAACTGACGTCGGCGAGGTTCTTTCCCTCCCGCTTTTCCACGATGTCCCGCACCGCCTTGACGGCCAGGGCGGCGAGTTCGTCACGGCCATCGACGCCCTTCGAGTTCATGGCGGTATGGGCCACGATCGTAAGGGTTGCGACGTCGTCCGGAGTGACCTTCACCCCGATCTCATCTTGGAGAATCCGTTCGGCCTCCTTCATCGCGACGGAAAAGCCTTTGGACAGTACCGTGGGATGCACGTTCTGCTCCAAGAGGTCCTCGGCCCTCTTGAGTAACTCACCGGCCAGGACCACGGCGGAGGTCGTCCCGTCCCCGCACTGCTGGTCTTGGGTCTTCGCAACCTCGACCAGCATCTTGGCAGCGGGGTGATCGACGTCTATTTCCTTAAGGATCGTGACACCGTCGTTCGTAATCGTGATGTCCCCCATCCCATCGACCAGCATTTTGTCCATGCCGCGTGGTCCGAGGGTGGTTCGCACGGCGTCGGAAATGGCCTTGGCTGCGGCGATGTTGTTGCTCACCGCGCCCTTGCCCTTCTCACGTTCGGTCCCTTCCCTCAGCACCAAGATTGGAGTGCCTTGCAGCATTGTGTCGTACCTCGGCGCGAGTGAATTAGTTCTTCTATATATACTTTACTCTAGCAGACCGCGGTCCCGGCATTCGTCCTCCACCGCGTCGCGCAGATAGCGAAGCGCCGGGTCGGTGAGGCCACCCATATGGAGCATGAGGTAGGCGAGGTAGAGCCGCTCGAGCTGCTTACCGTTGGTACTCTTCCGGCTGGCGTTTCCCCCGGGAGGGAAGGGAACGTTCTCGAGAAGTTCAGGTGGAAGAGTCGAAAAGAGCGGGGCCTTCTTCGGTTGAGGGAGGAAGGACGTCAGGGGCTCGGAAGCCGCGACGTCGGTTTCGGCGGTCGCAGATTCCTCTTCCATGCGCCGGGCGGCCCGATGGTCCACTCGGACGGTGGTATCCCGGGGATCTTGGAACTCCTCGATCTTCTTTCCGGTAACATCCTCCACGATCTTGCGGATGGACCAGTGGTTGCCATGACCGCCGTGGCTGCGGGGAGGTT
Organism: Thermoplasmata archaeon; assembly: GCA_021796385.1. GTDB lineage: Archaea > Thermoplasmatota > Thermoplasmata > Lutacidiplasmatales > UBA184 > JAJYEA01. The sequence continues at coordinate 82,074 of JAJYXQ010000030.1, forward strand.
CAGGGGGCTGGTCGGACCTGTCTGACATTCGTCTGACAGCATAACGGCCCAAGCCGTACTTAAAGTGAACTGCTCCAGTGGAATCTTTTCAGGCCTTCGTGAAGTGTTTCTTGAGCTGGGACCACTCCTCGAAGGAGATCAATTCCTTCCCTCGAGCCCGGTTCACATCCCGGAGATCCCGGAGCTCGAATTCTCGAATGAGCTCCTCGATCGGTCGCAATGTGCTCGATGTCGCTGGAGCGGCAGAGGGATAGGTCCGGCTACCCTCCCCCCCCCGACCGAATTGCTTGATCAGCATATCGTGTTCGGCTTTGGTGATCTGTTTCTCCCACAGGAGATCGTCTATGTGTTCGATTGAGCGAGGGGTATAGATTTGGAGCAACACCTCGAGAGTACGAGGGGCAGCACTCTGGAAGCCGGGTATGTCGGCCGGTTCCACTGGTCCGGACGACTCCCTTTCGTATCGCGAGAACATGTCCTCGAATAAACGTCGCAAGGAACTGGTGACCTCGGATATCTCTTCCGGTGACGGAGGACCTCCTCCTTCGGGTTCGAGATGGGATGAGAGGGACAACTTCCACGGGGCCTGCCCGATACCACGGTCGACTTCACCCTCGATGCTCACGACCAAGCTCTTTTGTTTAACTGACATCTGTTGAACACCTGGGTCGCAACTGTGCTGCAAGCTTTTAACCATTCCCCTCCTCCACCATCCCATGCGGTGGCAACTCATGGCCCTATGCGAACGTCGGCGGTTTAATGTTGTTGTGATTAGCGCTCTGGTGCTGGTCGGGCTTCTCCAACTTCCGGGGGCTCTCTTCGGAGCGATCTCACAGGAGAGTCTCAGCCCCGCATCAACAGCCACCTACGGAGTGCCCGGACTGGGTCCGGTGCAGGGTCAACTAGTGCTGGGAGCCCCTTTGAGCAGTTCGACCATAGTGACGGGAACCCTCGTGTTCCCCGGTCAAGACCCAACGCTGCAAGCGCAGATTGCCCAATCCGTGAATGACCCAACCTCTCCGCTATACCATCATTTCATGACCGGAGAAGAATTCGATCAGATGTTTGCCCCTTCACTTTCTTTGCAAGATTCCCTTCGAAGTTACCTAGTTGCGCATGGTGCCAATGTCTCTGTGGTGAACCCTTTCTTTTGGAACATAGCGGGAACGGCTTCTTCGCTAGGTGCCGCCTTCGGCACGAGTTTCCATCACGCGAGGCTTTCCGGGAAGGAAGGCTTCTTTCCGTCGCACCCACTAGAACTCCCTGTAGAGTATCGCGCCCTGGGGGTCGAGATCCAATCCGGTTTCCAGTCCTTCGTTGCACCTCACCCCGCCAACCTGCTTCGATGGCACCCGCCGACGGGAGCCCGAGGGAGTCTAAACCGGCCCGGCGCCACGCTCTCCCTAAATATGTCGATGACCAACGGGGGGTTCTTCCTGTACACCGGAACGGCGGATTATGTCAATCCCCCCACGAACATGAACGGCACATATGAGCTCAACATCACCGGGGGCGCTGCCCCTTACACCATTACGTGGAACTGGGGAGATGGTTCGCGGGAGGTGCTCACGGCTTCGAGCGCCCACGTGTTCGCCAATCATATGTACTATATCCCGGCCCAAGCGGATTATTGCAACAGCGTCGCGTGCTGGAACCTCACCGTATCCGTAACGGATAAGGCAGGAGATTCCGGGACTATGACCGTCGGGGTGTTCACCGGCTTTTCTCCGATGACCGGCCAGCTGTACTATGACTTGAAACCTCTTTTCAAACTGGGGGACTCTGGAGCGGGAACCAAGATCGGCCTTGGGGAAGAGTGCGACCCCTCTTTTGCGAACAGCCAATATATGGCGGATGCCAACAAATTCTCCCGCATGTTCGGGCTCCCGCTGTTCACTACGACGACCCTCGTGCTGATGGGCTCGGGGGCATCAACTTGTTCGGGGGGTCAGGCGGGTTGGTCCGGTGAGACGATGCTCGATATCGAGTGGGCCCACGTTTTTGCACCGAATGCCACCTTGGAGGTCGACCTGGCGAACTCGGACCCTGGGGAAGGTGATGCGACCTGGCTTACCACCTCGAATGGCGTTTTCATCGCATCCAACAGCTGGGGAGGGGCGACCTCAGGCTATGACACGACCTGGAACCAGGCGGCATCACAAGGACAATCCTACCTGACGGCCTCCGGAGATTGTGGCTCGGCGGGCCTTTCGACATCATACCCTGCCGACATTCCGACGGGGGTCGGCGTTGGTGGTACTCAGGTCTATCCCATGGCGAGCGGCGTCTTTGGGACGGAGTACGCTTGGAATGGGACCACGGATCCGAACGGTTGTGCGAATGATGAGGGCTCTACCGGTGGATACACGACTGCCTACCCTGCCCCGGCCTACCAGCAAGGGATGCAAGGCTTTGGGCTCCAGGACCCATCGGGATGCACATCGGTCACCTGCCGGGGTGTCCCGGACATATCCGCCATCGGTGGAACCTGGGTTGAACTTGTTGACAATGGCTCGTGGGTGTTGAGTGCGGGCACCTCCCTCGCTTGCCCTTCCACGGCCGCCATGCTGGACGTGATGTACCAGTACAACGGGACGGCCAACAAAGCGAACGGGATGGCCAATTACGGATTGTATGCCATTGCGAAAGGGTCAAGCTACCATACGGGCTTCTTTGACATTCAGGTCGGCAACAACCTTGTCTCCGGTGCCGGGTATACCACCCAACCCGGCTGGGACCCAGTTACCGGTCTCGGAAGTTTCAACGTAAGTCAGTTGGCCCAACTTCTGGCCAAAGAGAACGGCAATACCAAACCGTACGCTCCCCTCACCGTGGTGATGAGCACGAACGTAACCTACGGCCCAGCGAGCCTTTCTGTGAGCTTCGGTGCCGATACGGCGGGTGGTACATCAAGCCTTTCAGGATATAGCTACATTTGGAACTTTGGCGACGGGACAACGAGTCCGTCCACGACCTACTTCACGAGCCATGTGTACGCATCTCCCGGAGTCTATCACGCCTCGGTCAATGTGACATCAGGCGCGACCAGTGCGACGTCGAACTCGGTTACCATCGTCGTTGCAAAATCGATTTCAGGGGGTTCCGGTATCTTGATCACCTCCTTTACGGCGACACCGAATCCGGGCACCGTCGGGTCATCGGTCACTTTTGCAGTGAGTGCCTCTGGGGGCACGACACCCTTCACTTATGCGTACTCCGTTTTGCCGCCAGGCTGTACCACACAGAATGCATCCAGTCTCACCTGCACGCCCACTTCCCTAGGCACTTGGAATGTTACCGCCACGGTCACGGACGCGGCCCATAATTCGGCAAGCAAGGTGCTGCAGTTTAAGGTCAACCCCTCCGCATCGGGCAATCCGACCGTCACGTCATTCGCAGCCAGTCCGAATCCGGATACTCAGGGGGCGACCACCACGATATCGGCCACGGTGACGGGGGGAACTCCACCCTACTCCTACGCTTACTCCGGTCTTCCTACCGGTTGCACCTCATCGAATGCCAGTTTGCTGTCGTGTACACCCCAGACGAGTGGCACGTTCCCGGTTTCACTCGTCGTGACCGACAGTGTCGGTAAGCACGCGTACGCGAACATTTCGCTCGTCGTGAGCGCTCCCGGTTCGAGCCCGCTCTCGCTCGCAGCCTATACCGTTACGCCATCGACGATCAGCGTGGGTACCACGGCAACGTTCACCGTGGGGGCTTCCGGCGGGTATACACCGTATGCCTACAGCTACCTTGGACTACCCGGGGGATGCACCTCGGCGGACCTCAGCAGTCTCTCGTGCACGCCCACCACCGCCGGGGTCTTCCAGGTGACGGCGACGGTTACGGACGCGAAGGGCGCGCAGGTCCAAGGCAATGCAACATTGACGGTGCAACCTCAATCCACCGGCGGCCCGACAATCACTGCCTTCACGATATCCCCGGCACGGATCACGCTAGGCGGTTCTACGGTCTTCACCACCACTGTTTCCGGAGGAGTGCCCCCCTATACGTACTCGTTCACCGGGCTACCGTCCGGATGCCAGTCGACATCCCCTACGTTCACCTGCACTCCCACGGCAACCGGGAGTTTTGCCATCTATGTCGATGTGACAGATACCAACGGAGCGAGCTATACGGCATCCGGTGCCCTTACGGTCATCCCGGCGGGGATACCACTGGCCATACCCATCTTGACGATCTCATCGGCCAGCGTGATCGCGGGGAGCCAGATAACACTCACAACGTCCGAGAGTGGCGGGGTCAGCCCGTACAGTTACATCTACTCGGGCTTGCCGAATGGATGTACTTCTGAGAATCTCTATAGATTCTCTTGCAACCCAACCCAGGTGGGTCAGTTCACCATAAGCGTTGAAGTGACGGACGCGGCCGGACACAGAGCAAATTCCACGGGAGTGCCTCTGTCCGTACAATCGATCAACAGCCAATCTTCCGGAAACTCGAGCCAGACCATCTTAGGGCTCAGTCCGTTCGATTGGGTCGTGATCTTGGTGATCGTCGCGGTCGTAGTGGCAATAGTGGCCGTTGTGTTGCGCCAGAAGGGACGAAAGGGCACCGTTCCCCCTCCCTCGCCCCAACCCTGGGCTCCACCTCCCTCGATACCACAGCAACAGAACTGGGCCGGGTCCCCGACGGGTTACCCCCCTCAACCACCGAATCCCGGGTATGGACCGGCCCCACCCCCTCCGCCTGGGTGGTAGAAGGCTAAATCCCCTCTTGCTCTCCCCGGGCCATGAGCGGCGCGAACCAAGGACCTGCGGTGAGCCAGTGGCAGTCAAGGGGCCAAAAATACCTGATCTATGATGCCGGACTTGTGGAAGGAGTGGACCCTGAACGCTTGGCTCGCAGACCCATGGTTCAGAAAATCCTCCTTGAGAACCTGCTTCGTCATACGACGCCGGGGTCTCCCGAGTGGGAGTCGATCCTGAACCTTGCCAACGGCAACCGGAGCGGACCCAAGGAGAGCCTTCCCTTCTATCCTTCTCGGGTGCTTCTTCAGGACTTCACCGGAGTGCCGGTGATCGTGGACCTGACTTCTATGCGGGATGCGGCGGTGCGGGCAAACCGCGACCCCCACCAGATCGATTCCTCGGTCCGAATGGACCTGATCATCGACCATTCGGTTCAGGTGGATAGTTACGGACATACGGATTCCTTGCAACGGAATGTCGAAAGGGAGTACGAGCGGAATACCGAGCGTTATGCCTTCCTCAAGTGGGCCCAGAAGGCCTTTCCCCGGTTGCGGGTCATGCCCCCAGGGAATGGGATCTGTCACCAGGTAAATCTCGAGTACCTTGCGTCGGTCGTGACCACGGAAGATGGAGTGGCGTACCCGGACACGCTCATTGGGACGGATTCCCACACCACCATGGTGAACGGGCTCGGTGTCCTCGGATGGGGAGTGGGCGGGATCGAGGCGGAGGCCGTCATGCTGGGCGAACCGTACAGCGTCGACTTCCCAGAAGTGGTGGGAGTTCGTTTGGAGGGGACGCCCCGGCCCGGTGTAACGGCCACCGATATCGTCCTCACGGTCACCCGTCTATTGCGGAAGATCGGCGTCGTGAACCGCTTCGTCGAGTTCTATGGGCCGGGACTTGCCGGTCTGTCGGTTCCGGATCGGGCCACGGTATCGAACATGTGCCCGGAGTACGGGGCTACGGCCAGCTTTTTCCCCGTCGATGAGCGCACCATTTCCTACCTCCTCGCCACGGGGCGCAGCGCCAACCATGTCCGTCTGGTCGAAGACTATGCTCGTCGGCTCGGAATGTGGCGGGACGCGAGTACTCCATCTCCCGAGTTCGACCAAGAGGTCGTGGTGCGTTTGGATGAAATAGAACCTGTGATGGCAGGTCCCCGGAATCCGGAGGAGGCCCGATCACTTCCCGAGATACCCGCTTCCTTCAGGGAAGCACTCGCCGCTTATCGGAAAGATCACCCGTCCAATGGTGGAGGAGGGCACGAACGGTCGTCCGACGGTCGGATCGCCATTGCTGCAATCACGAGTTGCACCAACACATCGAATCCATCGGTCATGGTGGCAGCCGGTCTTCTTGCCCGACGGGCGTTGGAGCTCGGGCTGCGGGTGGACCCCTTCGTCAAAACGTCCTTGGCGCCGGGCTCCAAGGTCGTCACAGCATACCTCGAACGAGCGAAGCTGCTCGAGCCCCTGGCCCGGCTGGGCTTCGCCGTAGTAGGATACGGTTGCACCACCTGCATTGGCAACAGTGGCCCATTGTCTCCCCACGCTGCCCAGGCTGTCGAGCAACAGGATGCCTACCTGGTCGCCGTGCTTAGCGGAAACCGGAACTTCGAGGCCAGGGTGCACAATCAGGTCCGGGCCAACTACTTGGCTTCTCCACCACTCGTTGTCGCAGCGGCGCTTGCTGGCCGGATTGACATTGACCTGTCCCGGGATCCGATCGGGATAGGGAGCGAGGGCAAGCCCGTCTTCCTCAGGGACATCTGGCCCAAGGACGAAGACATCCGAACGCACCTCGAAGGAGCAATGACCACGGATATGTTCGCCAAGACCTATGTAGAGTCGTATTCGGGCGGAGCCTTGTGGGAAAACCTCCATCTCCCGGAGGGGCCAACCTACCCGTGGAAGCCGGATTCAACGTATCTGCAGGAGGTTCCCTTCTTCTCGCGTCCACGTCCCATCGAGGTGGCCGCAGGCGGTACATTGTTTGACAATGCCCGTGCCCTCGCACTTTTAGGAGACAACGTCTCGACCGATCATATCTCACCCGCAGGTGAAATCCCGAAGGACAGTCCGGCCGGAAGGTACCTGACCGATCACGGCGTCCCGTTTACGGAGTTCAACACCTACGGAGCACGGCGGGGCAACTTTGAGGTGATGGTCCGGGGCACATTTGCGAACACTCGGCTCCGGAACTACCTTGTGGAGGGGAAAGACGGAGGATGGTCCCGCCACTTGCCCGAGGGTCCGGTCGAGAGCATCTTCGATGTCTCCCAAAAGTACCTCCGGGAGGGCACGCCACTCATCGTCCTCGCTGGGAAACGATATGGTCAGGGCAGTTCCCGCGATTGGGCCGCCAAGGGACCACTCCTCTTAGGCGTCCGTGCCGTCATTGCAGAGAGCTATGAACGGATCCATAGAAGCAATCTCGCCGGCATGGGGATCCTCCCGTTCCAGTTCGTGGATGGCCAAAGTTGGAAATCCTTGGGTCTCACAGGGACAGAGCGCTTTACCCTTCGCTTGTCCCAAGACCATCTGACAGTGGGGGCGGAAGTCCAAGTGCTGGCCACTGGAAACGGGCCCGAAAAGCGATTCCCGGTCCGTTTGCGCCTCAATAGCGCGGTCGAACTCGAGTACGCCCGGTATGGTGGAGTGCTTCCTTACGCACTGGGCAAGAAGCTCTCAAGCGAGAAGGCTAATGTCGCGTAAGACCGGGCGCGAGGGTCGATAGCGGGAGTACTCCTCAAGGGGCAGCTCGTACTCGAGTATTCTCTGCCCCTCCGGGAGAGGATGTACGGCAGGATCGAGCGGTTCTCCCCGGGGATCACAGAACGTGGACCCCCCATCGAACACCATTGAGTCCTCAACTCCGACCCGGTTGACGTAAGCGAACCCGGTAGCGTTCTCGATCGCTCGGGCCGGGATCAGCTTTGCGAACAGAGAGCGGGACGTCACAGGGGAAGCCGAAATGGCCAAGAGCAGCTCTGCACCCTGTAGGGCAAGCTTCCGGGCCACTTCGGGAAAGAAGACTTCGTAGCAGATGAGCGCTCCAATCCGGCCAAAGGGGGTCTTCAATACTTGTGCTGAGTCGGCGGGAGTGAACTGGAGACCCTCCTCGAACGGGCCGAAGTTGGGAAGGTATCGCTTCCCGCTGACTTGTACCTCTCCGGTAGGTCCCACAAGTATCGCGGCGTTCCATATCTCACCCTTCCGTGCGGGGCTCTCGAATGGGGCGCCGGCAAGAATCCACTTGTCCTGCCGTCGAGCGATCTCCGCCAATGTGGAGAGCTCCTTGCTTCCCTGGCGAAGGGCCAGACGATGAAGCGAATCCCCAAGTGAGTATCCGGTGAGGAAGAGTTCCGGGAAGGCCACGAGGTCGGCGGTCGGAACCTGGCTGACGACCCCTTCGAGTGCGCAGAGGTTCTCTGCAACCCGGCGTGGGCGGGGTTTCACTTCTGCTAGCGCCAGCCGCATTACCGGAAGTGCTGCCGTACCGCCAGCAAATAGACGTAGAGAACAAGGAGCGAAAGGAAGATGTAGCTGAACGGAACCTTGAAGAAGAAGAGATAGACCTCTCCCAGAGTGATCGCTGCGATGCAGACCCAAAGGGACCAGGCCTCCTGGTGCCAAAGCCCCATCGCGATAGACACGATGGCGGCACCACCAATGGCAAGGATGACTCCCGTGAGCGGCCCGGCATGGATCACGTACTGGTTCAGGAACTGGACGAGCGATGATTGGGCAAGGGAACCTATCCAAGGTGAGAAGATATAGATGAGCCCGAGCGCCAGCGCAGCCGCCCCGATGATTCCCATCAGTATCGCGAGGATGGCCACAAACACCGGCATGTCCTCGTCCGGGTCATGATAAGCGGGCTGCCGCGAATAGGCCTGCACTTCCCTATGGGAATAGAGGGCTTCGCCTATATCCTTTCGGGTGGAGTTCCGGAGTTACGGGTGGACCCTGAAACGGAGGGACCGACCGTTAAGGCGGCCAAGCGGACCTGCCACGGGGGGACCAAAACAGGCAATCGCTGAATTGGCGCCCGCCGAGTGGGGAAAATCGCTCGTGGAATCCCTTAATACCCGGAAGTCCTAACCCTGCGAGGAGAGGAACAAACCTTGGTCAAGCGTCAGACGGTCGACATGCTCACCGAGCTGATAGGGATTGCTTCAGACGTCTCCTCCAACAAGCGGGAGATCATCGATTACGTGCAGTACTTCGCGGACCGATTGCGGATGACCACTTCGACCCACGGGAGTTCCGCTGCCCCGGCCATTTTGGCCGAGTATGGGGAGCGAGGCGTGCTCTTTTCCGGTCATCTCGATACCCCTCCGATCGGCGATTTCTGGAACTTCTCTCAGGGACAGATCGCTTCTGGCCGAATGTACGGTCGCGGAGCATCGGATATGAAGGGGAGCATCGTTGCGATGCTCCAAGCGGCCCAGGACCTGGTCCACCGCAAGATCCCCGTTGCGCTCGCCTTCACCACCGATGAGGAGACTACGATGGCAGGTGCGACTAGCCTTGCCAAGACGCTCACCGTCCGTCGTGCGCGCGCGATCGTAATCGGAGAACCTACAGCCCTTCGGGTCGGCTACTCAGAGAAAGGGGTGCTCGATGTTGCAATCGAGACGAAGGGCAAGGCGGCCCACGGGGCGATGCCTCAGCTTGGGGATAACGCCATCACCAAGATGATGCGACTCTTGAAGGCCCTTGAGAGCTTCAAGGGGCGGGTCGAACACTCCGAAATGGGCCGGGTCACATTGAACCCCGCGGTCATTTCTGGTGGAACTCGGGTCAATGTCGTCCCTTCACGCTGCACCACGGAGGTCGACGTCCGCTTTCCCCCGCCTTACACACCGGAGTCCTTGACCCGGGAGCTCGACGAACACCTGCATCGGATCAAGACACCGTACACCCTAAGACAGATCGTGAGCATGCCTGCTTTGCACATCGACCCTAACTCCGAACATATCCGGGCGATGGTCGATGTGGCGGGGACAGAACGCACCGTCCTTGCGCATGCCTCGGAAGCCGTGCATTACCTTCCGGTCAACCCGCACGTAGTGATCTTTGGAGCAGGCTCAGAGGAACTGGCCCACCAAACGAACGAGTATGTCAAGATCGAGGCAGTGATGCGTGCCTCTGAAATCTACAAGAAGTTTGCCCAGCGGCTTTCTGCCTCCAAGCCTTCGAAGAAGTAGTTGCCCCCTTCCTCTCTGGGAAGGGGCAAGTTCTTTGGTTTACTCTTCGTCGTCGTCTTTTTCTTCAGCCGGCTTGGACTTCTCCTTGCCGGAGTCTTCCTTGGTCGCCTTTCCCTTCGATTCCTTCTTAGGGGAAGTACCGCCCATCTTGCGGCGCCGGTAGACCAGGATGACGATGGCCAAGATCACGACCACAGCCACGACGATCGCAGCGACCTCAAGGTAGAAGGTCAGGGGGTTCTGGTTGATTGTGATCAGGGTGTGGGCCACGTTTGCCTTGTTGCTGTACTGTCCCGAGAACTCATTTGAAGCGCTTGCATTCGCCCAGAGCTCCAGTGACCCCGTAGGTCCACTTGGAGTGTAGGTTATCTCAGCCCTCCACGTCTGGTTAGCCTTTATTGATGGTACAGTGCCCGTGTAGGTAGCGCTCGAATTTACGACACCCTTGGTGTAACCGAACCATTTGACCGAGGCCGGAGAGCCTCCGATGTTAACCCGGTTCGTTCCCTCCGGGTTCGTAAGATAGAATGCCATGGTGACATTGTTCGCGGTTGAGGTCTTGTACCCCGTGTTGTTCACATTCACCCAGATGGTATAAGAAGTCCCTTCGGTCATCGTGGAGGGCGCTGTGAGGTTCCCGACGGTGAGGATGGGGCGCACGGTCAAGTTCTGAGCCACGGTGACAGGGTACGTGGAATTGGCCTTGTTACCGGCCAAGTCTGTCACGTTAAGGGTGAAATTGTACGTGGCTGTGGAGGAAGGGAGGTAAAGACCCACAACTTGAGCCGAGGTTGCGTTCCAGTAGCAGGCCTTCGTCGCATTCATGTGACAACTGGACACATTGGCGCCGGCTGTATTGACCACGCGCCAGCTATAGAAATTCAGCGAACCATTGTGAGGATCGTAGCTGTACTTGTCAAGGAGCTTGACCATGACAGTCCCATTCTTGTTCTCTACAAGACCGCCGGTGATGTTCTTACCAGCGGAGTTCTGGACGCTTCCAATCGCAACAGGTTTCTCGGTGTCGTTCACGAGAACGTAAAGCGTCGTGTTCGCCCGGTTTCCTCCAGCATCCCAGACCACGAGCGAGATCGTGTACACCCATCCCACCAAGTGAAGTGCGACTCCGCCGATGGTGACGTTGTTGGAATAGTAATGGCCCGCTCCATTGAACTGGAACGAGAAGTTGCTGAAGACATTCGCGTTCTGCCCGACCGTATAGTTTACGACTTTGTAGGCCTTGTAGGATGAAATGTTCCAGGCGGCGACTGATATGTTTCCGGGAAGTTGGCTCGGAGGAACGGTGGGTGCAATCGTATCGTTGCTGCCTGTTGCATTGAACTGCAAGACCCGGCTCCAGTTGACATAAACGTACGGAATCCCATTGGCAGATTGCACGTGCGTGTCGTTCAGGCTAATCTTGGCAGTCGGATTCTCGCTTGACACGTAGATCGTGAAGTTGGTCGTGTTCTTGTTCCCGCCGCTCGCCACGATCGTTAGTCGACCATGATATTCTCCCCCAGTTGCGAAGGTGTAGTTCGTGGTGGCGTTACGGGTGTTAATATTGAACGAGCCGCTCGGCCCGGTAAGGTTCCAGAGGTAGGCCGTGATGTTCATTGTGGGAGGAACGCGGGAGTGGGAGGCGGTCAAGGTGATGCTCTTCGCGCTCCCCACCACTACCGTATAGTTGTTGAGGGTCTTGTTGAGGATGTTCTTTTCCGAGAATGCGAAGTTCGTGCTTGAGACATTCACAATGGCCGAGACATTCTCGATCTTGTAGATGGTGAAGTTCGCATAGCCGATCGAATGGGCGTACGGGTGGGTGGTCAAGGAAAAGCTGGTCCAAAGTCGCCCGAGAGTACCCTTAGGCCCGGCTGCGGTGAGATTTGAGTTCGGTGGGGCAGCGGTATTGTTCTTCAGGACATATCCCTGAGGTAAATTCACAGTGTAGTTCATCGACTGGCTGTCAGAGGGGTAACTGAATCCCATGCTCAGAGTGTAGGAAGAGTAGTTGGCCTTCAGCGCCTTGGACAGGTTATACGTCGCCGCGGTCGAGTATGAGTATCCGTTCGAGCTGGTATAGGAGAGAGGACCAGAGGCAGCAGGATTCGAGTGGGTCGATGTGTAGGCCTTGTTGTCAAGGAAGGGTGTGCCGTTCACAGAGAGGCCGTAGGATTCAGCAGGGAAGATTGGGCCGTTGTTTGTCAGCCACTGAGAGAACGCGGCATAATTGGCCGTTGAGAAAGTAAGTTCACTGTTGTTGAAATCCAATCCCAGTTGAGCCCAGAGGTTCCCAATGCTTGCATTGGGAAGTTGAGAGAACACTCCACTCGAGTTCAGGATCGCAGAGCTGGAGACCGTGACCTTGGAAAAGTTAGAACCAAAATCAAGGGTCGTCGAATATTTCTCCGAAGGCCCAGGAACAGACGATGGATTGAACTCTACGGTAGGCTTGGTCGGGCTCACTGTCAAACTATGGAAGGAGGAATTGTACCCCCGGGGGGATAGGAAGGCAACGAACGTCTGGTTACCTCCCTTCGTGCCAAGTCCTGCGGAGTAAAGCCCCGATTGGTAGTATGTGCTCCCGGTAGAGGGCCAGAACGAACTGTAGACTTGGTGCGTGGTGGCATCCCAAATTGTGATGTTCGATCCGGTCCCGTTGAGAACGCCGGTCGGGGTCATGAAGTTCCCCCACAGGAGGTAATCAGAGATGGTGATGTTCCGCGTCACGCTCGCGCTGTTGATGTCTACCGAAGTGTAATTGTAGCGAGGCAGGTTAAAACTGTTCGAGCCAAGCCCCGTAGTGAACAATGTCCAAGTTCCCATCGGGACATTCTTCAAAGTGTACGTGGCCGTGGTGGTAGTGTAGGTTGCGGTCAACGCGCCGGAACTGGAAACCGAGATGGTCGTGTTCGCCAGTGTAGGTGTGGATACAGGACCTGCTGTGCTCGACCAAGTGCTGAACGTAGCGCCGGTACAGGCATTCGCCACGATCGGATAGGTGCCCGCCGTCACGTTCTTGATGGTCTGACCATTGAGGTACTGTGCGCCATTGAAGGTGATCGAGCAGCTTGTGGGGGACGTGTTCACCGTGATGTTGTACGTTGTCCCCAAGGGGTTTGCTCCCGAGGGACTTGAGACGGGAACTTGGGAGATAGGGTTAACGAAGAGTCCAGGCGCTGTAACGGCTGTGGTGGCAATCGGATTGTTGGGAAAGGCTGGGTTGATCAGAGATACCCGATAACTTGCACCAGGAACGACCCCGTTAAGGGTACCCGTGAGCGTCGAGGTGGACTGAACTACACTGATTCCAGGATAACTTGCGTACACCGTCGCGCCCGAGGGCTGACCCAAGCTGACCGAGATACCAGTGGAGTTCGAGGGAGTGGCGTACCAAATGCTGCTCGGAGTGATCGTCAGCTGTTGGGGCGGCATGTAGACCTGCCACCATCCCGCACCGAGAACCGGACAGTTTGCGGTATCAAATACGACAGACCCACCGTTGGTCGGGGCCTGGCAAGACTGTCCCGTCGCGGAATTTGTGAGCGTGAAATTGAGCCAGTTTGGAGGCGTGCCCGGTGTCGTCATCTGGACCTGCACCGTCAACGAGTAGCTTGTCGAACTCGTCGCAGCGACACTAGGTAGGACACTTACAAGGAGCAGAGCAGTCAGCGCAATCAGGGGACTCAGCTGCGTCGTCCGATTCATTTCTTTTCACCCGATGAGGCGGCGCGGCTACATAGTAGCCCTTAATATAGTTTTGGACTCTCGCCCGGGCGTCATGGGGAACATCCGGCAAACCTACATCAAACGCGTCGCGGTCGAACTCGTTCAGAACCACCCGGAGGCCTTCAGCGCCGACTTCGCTGCGAACAGGGTCAAGGTGCTCGAGTTGACCGATCTCGCCATGGATACTGGGGATGGAAAGAAGAAGATCCTCTACAAGAAGCTCGTGAACCGAGTAGCCGGTTACGTCACGAGATACCATCGCACTCAGCAACGCAAGATCGCGGATACCGCGATCATTCAGTCATAGACCGAAAGCCCGTCCTCGATGTGGATGAGCTCCACCGGGGTCGTGCGATTTCCGGCTATAATCCCTTGGCTATTGGCAACGACGCACGCCCCGACCAAGGGATTGCCAAAGTTCGCCGTGGTCTTATGCACCGGTACTTGAAGGGCATTGCGGAGCACCTCGATCTCATGCGAAGTGCTCGCCGGGTGAACGAGCACGCCCTTGTTCGTCGCGACCGCTGTCTTCGCCACGGTACCCTCGCCGGCAATCGTGGCAGAAGTGGCCTTCACGCCGAGCGCAGACTCTATCTGTTCGATCTCCGACGAAGAGTAACCCGGGTGAACGACCGCCCCGAAATCGTTGGATAGGATGTTGTTCCCCAAAGCATTGAGCCGCGTGGGCATAACCACGACAGGGGTGTATCTTCGGAGCTGCTCGACATCGCGGTCTTCTATCTCGTCCGTGACGATTATCCCATGACTGTTCATCGCGGCAAGTGCCCCTGCGAGGTCCCCGCTACCGATAGTCGCCGGTACGACCGGGGCGTTCAGCCACCGTGCCACGTGTGTTTTCTCGTGGGAAGAAAACGTGGCCGGAACGATGACAAGACGATCGCTCGCTTTGACGTAGACTCCTACGTAGGGACTGCCCAAGAACGATGCCTTTCCAATCGGCAAGACGAAGCGACCTCCCTTTCCGGCTACGTCGTCTTGTCCGCAAGATCAACTTCGATGAGGCCATCCTCGAAACGAATGGCCCGGACCCGGACCTTCGAAGGAATGGTTTCAATGGACCGTTCCCAGATGTATTCGTTCAGGCGGGGATCGATCCAGATGTCCTCTGGATTCCCTTTCATGTGCCGGGCGGTGAACGCCCGGATGGTCCCGATCGCGTGGCTTGCGCGCCGGGTTCGAGGGGGAATGTGCTTGCTGGGTCGCAGCGGGATGGTGTATTCCATTTCTTTCTCTTCCAAGTGCTTACCTTCTTCCTTCGCCATGGTTATCTCTCCTAAGCCTCACACATGAAGGTGGCCGCGACGCCATGATCGTTCGTGGGGATGGCGCATCATGTGCTTGTCGGTCCGCTCTACGACCCAGGATGGCACCCTTCGGTTCGATTTGACTCGTTTCAACAATCGCATCTTTCTGGCCAATGACTTCCTCTTGCTTGACATTTTCCTACCTACCTCCGGGTGATCTTGATCTCACGCTTTTCCGGGAGGATCTTTTCAAGAATGGCCTTGAGGGTGGCATCATCGATCTGCCGGGAGAGCCGCCCCGACATCGCCAACGAAAGGAGCTGTTGCTCGACTGCGGCCGCGGCGTCTGGCTTGGCGAGACGGATTCTACCCAAGCGCTCCCGTGCCTCAGGGGTGAGGATTCGACGTAGAACCTCGCGCTGCTCGGCCGCTCTCCGGGCCATTTCATCCTGCTGCGCCCCCAGCATGGCATTCTCCTGGGCGGCGACCACATTCTGTGCTTGGACTTGCTGGAGTCGACGGCGACGAAGTTCCTCAAGATCGGCATCCCCCCCGGAGCTCATGTGTCCGATCCATTCACAGATACTTCTGCAGGGCCGGATTCCGAGCGACCAACGAGGACATTACGTCCTTGGCAGCCTTTTGCAGAAGGCTTTGTCCCTTCGGAGATAGTACTCGACCCTTGGACGAACGCTTGGTTACCAGGCCCGCCTTCTCTAACTCGTGAAGGGCCTCTTGGATCACGGATCGGCTTCCCTTTGCGGCATGATAGGGAGCACTTCCATTGTCCTTCTTTCCCCCATATTCGGCAGCGAGACGGGAAACTCCGATCGGCCCCAAGTGATGGAGCTTGCGCATCACCGAAGCGCAGCGCAAGTACCACCAGTCCGCTTGGGCGGGTGCCCGCTCGGTGTGAACACCCGTACGTACATAGGGCATCCATACGGGATGTCCAATCTTGCCTTTCAATTGCTCTGCCACCTTAGGAATCAAATCCTGAGCGGGAACTTCCCATGCGTCCGTCATCGAAAACCGAATCGAAGATGCGCAAGGATATTTAATACTGGTGCGTACGGCGGACTGCATGCCGAGAGGGGCGTCCAAGGCCAAGTTGCTTCCCGCCCGGTTCGAGCTCGTCCCCGTCTCCGACCTCCTTCCTCACGAGAAGGTAGATTCCAACACCGTTGCCTCCGTCGAGCAAGAGATTCGAGCCGAAGGAGCTGTCCTCGAGCCGATCCTGGTGGCCGATGGTTCACTCGTGGTCCTGAATGGCCACCATCGACTGGAGGTCCTTCGGAAGCTGGGTGCCCGAAAGGTCCCCGCTTGGATCATCGACTACCATGGCTCTTTGATCACGGTGGACCTGTGGCCGGGGACCTCCGTCAAGAAAGTCCCAAGCAAGAAACAGATCGAGTCCCGGGCACGCAAAGGGCTACTCTATCCGCCGAAAACCTCGCGACACACCTTGCGGCAACAGCTGCCCCGCCGACGGACACCGCTCGAAGAGCTTTACTGAGCTGAGACGAATCACCGGATTTGGTCAACCATTTATATACCCTCGTGCGAGCACCAATACAGTTCAACAAACGCAAGTTACAATTGACAAACTTAATAAGAGATACATAACCACTGTTGACTCCACTATTGGCATTGTAAGAAAACGTTATGCAGGGCTGTTAACCATAGAGTTTTACCGCATAGCCAATAATATTCAATGCCCACACCATTAATTGACTAAGTTTTGCCTAAAGGACGCATTGTGAGTTGTAGCCAATGACCTCCAGAGAACCCTAACTTTTCATCTCAAGTTGTACTGGTCATTATATACACAGTAGAGTCTCCTCCGACCCGAGGAACATAGAAGATGCCGCAAGTAATGATTGCAATGTCGGTGAAGGACTACAAAACCACCACTACAGTTTGGAGACTAGCCAAGCGGAGCCTGAATCCTAATGCCCGCAGGCGCATCGGCTGGCGCGGCCGCTCGAGCATCCTTAGGGAATTCATGCTCTATGGTTTCGAACAGGCGACAAAGGATCCAGAGGCATTCCTTAGATCCGTCCGTGACACCCGAGACCCGCTTGTGGGCAAGAAGGGTCGTAAGGACATCGGAGCAGAGCGCCGGGAGGCCTTGGTAGGGGCGTGGCAGAACATCTTCCCGACCAAGCCCGCAACGACCCGCTCGCGTAAGGGCGCCAACCAGTAGAACAATCTCAAATATTGAGATGCCTTCCGAAGTCGCCCTGCAGTTGAGAGAAACTTCTCTTTACCGGAGGGAGCGGGTAATCGTGGTAAAGAAATCGGAGAAACCGAAAACAAGACAGGACTTCACGAGATTCGAGCAGGCGCGGATTCTAGGAGCAAGGGCCCTTCAGATTTCGTTAGGGGCCCCAATCCTTGTGGATGCTCCTCCTGAAGTGATCGATCCGCTGATCATCGCCGAGATGGAGTACGAGAGCGGCGTCATTCCAATCACGGTAGTTCATAAGAAACTGACCCCCCCCAACTAGACAGTCCTAGGGGCGGCGTGAGATTCTGGCCCGGGTAAAAGTTTCGATGGACGTAGCCGGCTCAGAGGCCAGCCTGCGAAAGAGAGTCCTGGCAATGGCAAGCGCGGTCGCTGCGTGAAGGGATGTTGGGGACAAGATCTTGGATGAGCTTCCGAACCCGAGTCACGTTGCTCGATAACACGGCGGCAATATCTGTGGCCTCGACCGGCCGGTCGGCCCAGACATCGAAGTCGGTCACCATGCAAATCGGAAGATAGCATATCTCTCGCTCCCGGGCAAGCTGCGCCTCCGGACATAACGTCATTCCGATCACATCGGCGAGCGTACGGAAGAACCGGCTCTCGGCCCGCGTGGAGAACCGGGGCCCTTCCACGCAGACGTACGTCTTGGAAGTTACCATGGGGATGCGGGCCGCTTTCCCCGAATCGACGGCGGTCCTTGACAAAATGGGACAGAATGGGTCTGCCATAGAGATGTGGTACGTCTTTCCACCATCGTAGAATGTCGTGGGACGATTCTTGGTGAAATCAATGAATTGTTCGGGTAACACGAAGGTCCCCGGAGGCAGCTCTTCGCGGAGGGAACCCACGGAGTTCACAGTGATGATCGCATCCACGCCCAACGACTTGAGCGCATCGATGTTCGCCCGATAGTTGACCCGATGCGCAGGAATGGTGTGGCCCTTCCCATGGCGAGACAAGAAGAAAGAACGTACGCCGTCTATTTCCCCTTCTTCGATGAATCCCGAGGGGGAGCCCCACGGGGTAGACATCTTATGCTCCTTCCGCGAGGTGAACAGTCCGGATTCATAGAGACCGCTGCCACCGATGATACCGACCACGGGCCCTTCTTTGAAAGTGGCGCGGTTCGTTGCCTGCGCTTTCATCTTCAAACCTTACCTCCCGAGTTGGTCCCCTCTCGTACCAGCGTCTCCAGGTACAGCGCCATGGCCACCTCCCCTCGGGTCCGCTCGATCAGGTTCCGGGCGCTATCCTGCTTGTGTTTGAGGGCCATGACCGCTCGGGGAGCGTCGAAGTGCATAAGAACGGAAAGTACCTCATCCATTTTCCCAAGGTAGGACTCGGCGACTTTGGGTTGACCCCGGGAGAGTGAGGTGACGGCCAGCCGGCGCATCTCTCCGACCAGATCGGAAAGTCCCAACAGATACGCCACAGGCCCGACCCTGAGCGATCTAGGCGAGGGAAAAGTACTTCCACTAACGAGCGCCCAGAGCAACGCTGCCTCCACGGACTCCTGAAGCGCCACCTCCACCACCTCATCGGCCAACATTCCGGCCCGCTCGGCCTCTTCCACCAAACGCCTCCGGGTCTGCGCGATCTGATTTGCCTGGACAGCCGGTGTCTCTCCCGCATGTATCCTCCGCATCATCTGTTGACTCGCCTGGCGCAGTTCCCGTGAGAGGTCCTGGACGCGGTCGCGGGTATTCACGAGTTCCCGTAACTCGAGTTCGAGGGAGCTCCGGATCGATTCCGACACAAGGCCGTGGGACCGCTTAACGGAATTGGGTAAAGATCTGGTCATCCTCTCCTCCGTACAACAATCCCAACCGAACCCCGGCATCGATCCAACCGTGGGCGTAACTTACTGCGGCCAGCGCGCGAGGTGCGTCCCCCTGGCCCTGAAAGTGCAAGGCGTCGGCGTAGTATGTCTGTGCCATCTTCAGCATGTCTTCAGCCCCTCCCTGTAAAAAAGAGCGGGATGGGGGCACGATCTTCACCTTCTCGAGAGCGATGCGAGTTATCTCGAGGTACTTTAGTAACCGCTCTTCAAGGGAAGCACCGGGTACTGACATGCCTCCCTTCTAGGCCTTCTTGGAAAGCTTGGCCCAGTCCTTCAGGAATCTTTCGAGGCCCACATCAGTGAGACTGTGGTGCGGCAGCTTTTCCATGACGTTGAAGGGGACTGTGCAAATGTCAGCCCCGATCATGGCGGCTTCTTTGACATGGATTGGATGTCGCACAGAGGCCACCAAGATCTCAGTCTTGAAGGAATAATTGTCGTATATCGTCTTGATCTCCTCGATGATCTCCATCCCGGTCTGCCCGATGTCATCGAGCCTTCCGATGAATGGGCTCACGAAGGCAGCCCCCACCTTGGCCGCCAACAAGGCTTGCAAGGACGAGAAAACGAGCGTCATGTTGACGCGGATGCCCTCGGATGAGAGGGCTTTGGTTGCTTTCAACCCTTCGGTGATCATGGGGATCTTCACATAGATGTTCTTGTGGATCTTGGCCAGTTTGCGTCCTTCTGCGACCATCTCGGGGGATGTGGTCGAGACCACCTCAGCAGAGATGGGACCATTGACGATGGTCGAGATCTCCCGGAGCACCTCCGTAAAATCGCGCCCTTCCTTGGCGACCAGGGAGGGGTTTGTGGTGACCCCATCGAGGATGCCCCAGTCGGCGGCGGTTCGGATCTCACTGACGTTGGCAGTGTCGAGAAACAGCTTCATCAAGGAGGGGAGGACCGACGTGCCCATAAGGGTTTCACTTTCCAATTTTACGGGTCACGTATCAAAGCCCGCCGGTGCGCGGGGCCATCTCAAGCGAGCAACGAGGGTCCAACGAAGAACCCTACCCACACTTTTGGCCTCAAGAGGCATAGCTATTGTTTACTGGAAGACTCTTTCAAATTCCTGCTGATTCTTGTCCCAGACAAGCTTGCGGACCCGAGTCTGCATTCCGCGCATTTCCGTGGATAATCTACAGTGGTGGGTTGCGGTTCGTGTCAGAGTTAGTTCCAGAAATCAACTGTGAAACCAAGACTTCGGGTCCCAAAAGCCAAGGGACCCACGTCATCAGGGCACGGAACGTCCACATTCGGTTAGGGCGGACCGCCGGAGGCGATCCAAACCTAGGCGACCCAGAACGAGAGCGCTACCCGGTAGTGCACGCCGCTTTAGGAGCTGTGCTGCCGCTTCTGGCGGGTGGCAGATACCTTCTCGTGCAGCTTTTGAACGTTCTCATTCACTTGTGTCATGCTGGACAAGTGGTTCTTGAGACTGTTGAGGTGTTCCTGCAACTGGTCTTCTAAGGTGACGAGTTGTCGCTCCTTCTCGTCAACTGATTGGAGCCGGGAATCCAAGGTCTTTTCAAGCTGAGCCAAGCGGTCCTCCTCATCGAGCAGTTCGCGCTCC
The DNA here is from genome assembly GCA_021796385.1 of Thermoplasmata archaeon. Taxonomy (GTDB): domain Archaea; phylum Thermoplasmatota; class Thermoplasmata; order Lutacidiplasmatales; family UBA184; genus JAJYEA01. The sequence goes on from JAJYXQ010000030.1 coordinate 102,665, forward strand.
TTTACGCGGAGGCGTTCTTCAAGAGACTTGGCCGCGTCCTCCCGCTCGATGACGCCGCGAAGGCGGCGACGGATCTCATCCGAGGAGTCGCTTCCACCGCGGGAGGATGGTTCAGGTTTCCATGTCCTTGCCGGTTCCGGCGCCTGGACAGGGGCGGGTTTTACCTCTTCGACAGGAGCGGCGGTCTCGATCTTGGGAGCGGGTGGCGTAGGCGCCGGTGTAGGAGCGCTGACAGGAGGTGCGGGAGCAGGACTGGACTCGACACGTGCTGGTTCCGGCTCCTTCACTGGTTCGCCCATGGCCTGGCGACCCAATGGGGTGACTCGTATCTTTCGGTTCGGTGTGCCGTGTGGATCGGGATGTAGAAAACCCTTGGTCTCGAGCTGGTGTAGGGCGATCGAGAGCTGGCTGATGGTGATACCGCTAAGCACCGTACCGAGGCCCTCCATGTAATCCTCGTATCGAAGACCGTCATCACCGGCGCGCTCAATGCTGAACTTGAGGACCTTTTCGGCTACAGGACTTAGATCGCTGGAACTGCTTGCCATCTCCGAATCACCTACTTCCTGAAGCGTCTGAGAAACAAAGAGACATTAAGCTTTCACCTTCGACTTGAGGAGATCCCGTAAGGTCTTGAGGTCGGTCTCGTACGCAGCATAGGGATGCGCTGCGTCCCCGTCAAGAGGAGTTTCGAGCACTCCGGGGACCCGGCGGAAGTGGGGGTCTGTAAGGAATCGGTGGAACGGGGAACTTCCAATTTGGCCGAGCCCGATGTTGGCGTGACGGTCTTTATGGGACCCCAAGGGAAAGAGGGCATCGTTCAGATGGAAGAACTCCACCTTCTCGAGACCGATCGTGGACCCGATATGCTCCATCAATTGGTCATAACCCGCTTGGGAGCGAAAATCGATTCCCGAGGCAAAGACGTGGCATGTGTCAACGCAAAACCCGACCCTTGCGGGCGAGTCCACTCGGTGACCGATCTCTGCGAGCTCTTCGAATGTCTGACCGAGCGTGCTTCCCGCCCCGGCGGATATCTCCAAGATGAGGTGGGTCTTCGCGGACTTCGTCGCATCCAAGGCATGCTGGGCTCCCTCGACTATGTTCTCGATTCCCCGTTCCTTCCCGGACCCCACGTGCGCCCCCGGGTGGAGGATGACGCCTACGGCATCGAGCATCTCGGCCCGTTGCAACTCTTCCACCAAGGCGCCTCGGGAAGCTTGCTGGAGCTTCGGGTCCGACGAGCCGAGGTTGATGAGGTAAGAGGCATGCACTCCGACGGCCTTGATCGCGCATTTCTCCTTGCTTGTTCGGAATGCTTGAGCCACTTCCGGAAGCAGGGGGGGGGCTCTCCATTGCCTCTGGTTCTTGGAGAATATTTGCATGACCTCGCAACCCAACCGGTGGGCAGTCTCGGGGGCCTTCTCAATCCCACCTGAGATGCCGATGTGAGCACCTAGCAGCATGCTGGCGGGGAATAGGGGTGGGGTAGAAAAGTCCATCGTAGAGAAAGAAGGCTTCGGAAGCGTAAGCGACTCGGAAGAGTTCGTGGAAGTCTAAGGTGCACCCCCTAGCCTAAGCCCTCGTTCAGGTCGGACCCCGGGTGAAGTCAGCATTATAGGGCTCACCTACATGTGTCGGAAAGTGTCCGCAATCTCTCCGCCATGTCCCAAATGCAAGGATGGCCTCATGGTGAAGGACAGGGTAAAGGGCTGGCATTGCCCAAAGTGCGGCTATGCCCCCTTCATTGAGGAGCACAAGAGTGCGCCGGCACCGAGCCCGCCACCGAGCGCGATGCCCGTGCCAGCTCAGTTTCCAGCCACCCCACCTTCCGCGGGGCAACCCCTTCCGCCGTCACCCGGTCCCTCCGTGACCGTGGGTCCTGCTCCTCGACTGACACCTCCACTTCCGTCACCTGTGGAACCCGCCCCACGCACTCTTTTCCAGTACCCGGAGCGTCAGGCATACTACGATAGACAGTCTTGGGTCGAGGCCGGGAAGGGTCTCCGTTTTTCTCGGATCATCCCATTGAGCGTCCTCCCGCCCGGAGAGCCGGTGAAAATGCAAGTCCTCGTGCTCAATGCAAGTAACACCCCCATTGCCGCCACATACTACGTGTCCCTAACGAACCCCAACATGCAAGGCATGCGACTCTCAGGGGAAACGATGGACATCCCCCCAGGGTACGTCTTCGATGTGTTGCACGCCATCACGACGACGTTTCTGCCCGGCGACTACTCTTTGACCCTGTTCTGTCTTCCCCACCCACCATCCCTAGGTCCGGGAGGGGCTCGGCCGTCGACTGCCGGGGCTTACGGACCCGGGCCAACACCGCTGATGGTACTGGATGGCAGCATTCCCCCGGGCCTTCCGGGCCTCTATGGGGTCTTCCGGGTACGCACCGCATTGACCTGTCCGAACTGCCGAGGGGCGCTCATTTGGGTGCAAGATGGGACCGGCGGGAAGCCTAGGGCTTGGGTTTGTGGGCGCTGTGGGTTCCGTCTCGAGTCCGGGATGCTGTAGCCAGGGAACGCTCTGCCGTGTCCAGACACGAGAGTAGGTCATCCAAACTCCGCAGTAGTTCCGGTAGGTTCCTCGCGTCTAGCGTGATGGATAACTGATCCCGTGCTTGCGTGGTCTTAGCGAACCCCGCGTTATCGGAATGGATGGATCGCGCGAGGATCTCAGCCGTTGCAGGGTCCGGGCATGTCCGTTGGAGACGAATGCGGGGTCGGACCTCACTGTCTCTCTGTTGGCCTATCCCGTCCGTGGTCATTATGCCCAAGCGAGCGGCGCATCGTAGGTGAGGTCCATGTTGACCGCTCCACCAGACGTGGTGGCCACACATCCGATCATCGCCGTGCCCCCAGAGGAAAGGAAGGAGACGGTACCGTTCGTCGTGAGATTGGCTTGGGAACCAGGAACGAGTGAGGTGATGGCGGTGTTCTGGTACGCGATCGCCTTAGGTAACTGCAGGACCACCACCCATACCGGGGTCCCGCTCCACCACTGAACATTCACTTTCTCAAGAGGAAGGGAGACATTGTGCAGGAAGGGCCAGGGATCAGACTCGATCTGATTGACGTTGAGGTAGAGGGCACATTTCATGTCGATCGTGTAGGTCGTTTGGACCACGGGAACCAGAGTCGTGGCGAGTACGATACCGAGGACCAGGACAAAAACGACAAGGAGGGACCCGGCACGGGAAACGGTCCTCTGCACCGGGACTTCGGCGAGGCCCAGTGCCTGTGCCACTTCGGATACCCTCTTTCTGGGGGCCGTGATACCTTTCCATGAGACCCCCTGATCGCGCGTTCCACTGGTCGATGGATGAGAATACGGGTCCCGGATGAACTCGACATCGCCCACGTCCGCCATTCCTTCGACCCACCCCTGTCGGAGAGCGACTGAGCGAACTTCACCGAGCGGCAGTTGATTGGTCCTCCCCTCCCGGGGGAATGTCGAGATCACATGCCGGTCGGTGAGGAGATATTGCGTCCGGAGCCCATAGGCGATGGAAAAGGCCAGCGGGAGCAAAACGGCGACGGCCAACAAGTACTCAAGGATCACGGAATTCCCGCTCCCGAAGAACCATGCAAAGATCATGACGGGGGGTACAATGACTGTCAAGCTGAGCAGGATGTGTCCCGGCCATGATGGCAACACCTTCCACCATCTTCGTGCCCCTAGGAGGACGAACACATACCCCGCGATGGCAGAGCCTAGCGTAACGAAAAGAGTAAGTTCCAATGCTTGCAGGATCGAACCCTTGCTGCCCAGGGTGAGATTCTGCATCAGACCAGCGAATTGCATCGTGAGGTAGTAGTTGGAGAACCCGAACAAGAACAGGCCTAGGCCAACATAGAAGAGTGCACGCAGTTGGAGTATATGGACGATGGAGGGGCGTGCATACACTTGGATCTTCTCACTTCCTAGCCATGGTTGCGACGATATCTTGCGGAAAGCCCGCGGAGACGGTACTATTGCGAAATAGAGGACGGCAACCCAGGCATCGATCGCTAAGATGCCAAGGACCTCCCCGACCGCACCGGGCGGGCTGCCGAGGCCGCCTGTGACACCGGCAAAGAAGATCAGGACCCCGGTGATAACGGTCAAGGAGCCAAGAACCAATCTCGCTCCTGCCCCGGTCCGGCTGGTGGGGGACAGGGCATGGGCCAAGAAGGCCAACACGCCAGCGATGAGAGCGACAATCCCTACGATGACCCCCACGGGCGCCAATCCTCGAGAGAGTCCCAAGGGAACGATGACACCGGAAAAAAGCGGAAGCAAGAAAATACCGATCGCCAGTCCCACAAGAGCGACGATCCATCCCGACAATCTCCGGGAGGCTACGAAGTTTGCAAGGGTACCGCTGAGAACCACAAAGAAACCATATGCTACCAGAACCATTCCCCAGTACCAGGGCAACACGGGATGGCCGAAGGCCGCTGCGATCAGGGCGTAAAAGAGCAATGTGCCTATGGCCAGAGCTACCATACCCCGACCAAGCGGGAGGCGCCCTTCCCGGTAAAGACCGAACCCCCACAAGAAGATGCTGATCAGGGACTGGAGAAAGAACCAGAGAGAGAACACCACGTGAAAGGTCTCAAGTTGACCCGGGGTCTGGTGAAAGACCCCAATGAGGACGAGCAGGATACCGGATAGGATGAAGGAGAGACTGCCGGCCTTCTCGAATCGGTTCCTTGAAACCAGATAGAGGTAGACGGCGAAGGCGGCGATGATGAGGCCGGCCGGGACCATGCCCACGTAATCATAGACCCACGCGTACGGGGTCAGGGTGGGATCCCCCATGTAGCTCAGGGCTCCACCCGAACTCGCCGTCCAGTTCCACCAGGGGTTGAGATGGACGCAGATCAAGATGACCACCCAGGCGTAGATGGCGCCGATCGGCCCGATGAGGTAGCCCCTTTTTGCCATTCCGCTCGATGCACTCATGTCTTAGGTTAGGGAACAGGATTCCGGGGTAAGAACTTGACTTGAGTTGCGGCTGGAAAGTGCTCCACCTCATTGCACAACCCGTAAAGGGCGGCTGTGGCCTTGGACGTGTTCCGGCGGGTGCGGTCCCCGAGTTCACTGAAAGAATTCCCAAGGGAGATGCAGTGACCTTGGTTGAAGTACCCCTCATACGCGTCCGACTCCCAGCAACAATCCGACAAGACGGGACGGAGCCAGAAAGCGGTCTTGGGGAAGGCGATCAATATCTTTGCCCAGCGAACACTGGAAAGCGCGGCAGGTCCTGGGAAGGACTCGCCAGACTCGCCCGTCGCCTTAACCTGCCCATCCATTCCCGGTGAGGGAGCTTAACGACTCCGAGACTTAACAGTTCCGCTCGCTCCTTCCCACCGGTGATCCGGGTATCGCACGGTGCGTGAGGAGTGCTACCTTATATCTTCCGAAGTGAATGCCGTCCTTCAAGGATGGTACGCAGGTCCGTCGTTCTGGCCATCGCACTGGGTATGGTGCTGGGAAGCTTCTATCCCGTGGCGAATTGGAACTTGTCTACACTATCACCCGGAGTTTCTCCTTCCGAGAACGTCTTGACCCGAGCGGAGTCCGCCCTCGCAGCCGGCGCAGGACCGGCCAATGGCAATGCGCTCACCTGCGCTTCCATCGGAACTTTGAGCGCCGGATGCGCCATCGCGTCTCCGAAAACGGCTGTGTCGGGAGGTGGCATCGGTTGGGGAAAGCTTTGTTCGTTCGACACCTGTCCGCCCCCGGCCCGCGGCGGGGCTGGATTGACCTACGATCCTGCGACCGGGTACGTCGTACTCTTTGGTGGGATCAAGGGACTTACTGCAGCGGCTGGCACCACGTTCAACGACACCTGGCTCTTTCAGAACGGTGAGTGGAAGCGCCTCAACATATCGGGTCCCTCCCCGCGCCTTGGGGAGTACATGGCCTATGACTACAAAGATGGTTACATCCTTCTCTTTGGTGGCGGTCCCTATCTGACCCTGAATGGTTCGCTCTATTATCACGACACCTGGGAATTCCAATCAGGCCACTGGAAGGAGTTGCACCCCGCGAGCTACCCATCGGCCAGGGGGCTCGGTGGGATGGTCTACGATGCTTCGGACGGGTATCTCCTCATGTTCGGTGGCATGAGCAGTCAAACCGACATCCATAGTGACACTTGGACGTACTCTGGGGGGACGTGGGATAACATCACCTCCAGTCTTTCCGTTTCCCCTCCCCCCCTTCTCGCACCAGTCATGTCGTACTATCCTCCCGCGTCGGAGGTGGTCGTATTCGGGGGGGCCACACCTGAACCGGGGTTCGAGTTCGGACAAGACCTCTCCGTGACATGGACATACTCTCACGGGGCTTGGAAGAACGTTTCCGCCACTTCGGGAACCCCCCCTGACGGTCGGATACTTGCGTCGATGGCATATGACGCCGCCCAAGGCTTCCTTGTCCTCTTCGGGGGTTGGAACACATCCACCGGAGCCCTCTATGGCGACACCTGGCTCTACTCGGGCGGGCACTGGGCGATCTACTTTGCCTCACCCACGCCTTCCCAACACATCATCGGCGCATCCGCGATTTCGACAACCTCTACGGCGGGCCTCTTTTTCTTCGGGGGGATAGTCGGAAACTACTCGGCGTATTGGGCCACCAACGCCACATGGTCCTTTGGCCCTCCGCCTGCGAACGCCACGGTTACGATAACACCTCCGACCCCATTCGATGTCACCTTTGATATCGCTCCGAGGGCCTGCGATGCGGTCTATTTCAACGGAACACAGGTCGAAAGTGGGGGACAGCTCTCGGTGATCCCCGAAGCCTACAGTGTGTTGGCCCCCACATGCCCTGGCTACTACTTCGGCAGTTGGTACGTCTCTGGAGGGATCGAGCCAGCCTCAGCCTCCGCCTCAGATACCACTGTCAATGTGGTGGGAAACGGCACGCTTACTCTGTTCTACCAACAATCTCCCACTCTGGACCAACCGAACGATCGATACCAGCTTCTCCCGGTCGACCTGACAGTGACCATCACGGCAATCGTCCTAGCCTCGGCGGCTCTCCTCTTCTTACGCGGCCGCTCCCAACGTAGGGCTTCTCACTAGGTCCGACCCACACCGGGTCCCCCTTCAGAGGGGGAAGTCAAATTACGGACCGTTAGGGGGGGAACTCCCGTAGGGTGGGGAAGGTGGAGAAGTCGGGGGAGAGGCTCCCGCGCCTCCCTTCATCCTCTTCCGGTGGAGCAGTAGGCCGGCAACCCCACCCACTATGCCTACCGCGACCAAGATCAGGATGATAGGTAGCAGGTAACTGCTGATGCCAGACGCAGGTGCCGACGTGGACCCCGAAGTTACCGTCAACTCGGTGATAGCGTTCGAAGAGCCCGAGCTATCGTTCACATATACCCGGATCGTGTAATTCCCGGCGGAAGTCGGTTGGCAGGAGAGCGTAGGGACATCTTCGGAAAGGCATCCGGCAGGCAGTCCGGTGTATGCGTAGCTTAAGACCTGAGTCCCACCGCTGGCCGTCACTTTGAGTTGGGTGACGCTCCCGAGGGGCATTGAGGAAGGGTTCGCGACGAAGGAACTGATGGTCGGGCTGCCCGCACCCCCGCTTGCCGGTGTAACGTGAAACAAAGTATTGCTCGAGGCGCTGTGGGAAGCGCTATCGTTCACATAGACCGTAACCGTGTAGTTGCCCGAGATCGATGGAGTGCATGAGAAACTTGCCTTATCCGTGGTCGCGCAGCCTGAGGGTAGACCAGTATAGTCGTAGGCCAAGGGCGGGGTACCCCCGGAGGCGGAGACCGATATGATTACGGGGGTTCCAACGCTCACGGTGCTCGGCGTGATCGTGAATGACGAGATTGAGGGAGCTCCCGAAGGCTGATTGACGGTCAGATTGAGAGAGCCAACTCCGCTCAACTTCTTCGTGTCGGTCACTGTGACTTGAATGTGGAAAGGTCCGCCGCCGACGGTGGGCGTGCAAGACAGAGACGATGTGTTCTGGGTGAGGCACCCCGTCGGGAGACCGCTATAGAAGTATGTCAAAGCTCCTGTTCCGCCCGAAGTGGTGACGCTCAAGACTGTGGCTTGATTGACATTCACCGGGTTCGGGTTGGCAATGAAGGATGTGACTCGGGGTGCAGTGGCCGCTGGGGCATTGAGGGTGAACGAGGAACTACCGGTGATGTTCTTCCCCGAAGCGTCGGTGACCGTCACATTCACGAGGTAGGTCCTGGGAGTGGCGGAGAGGCTGGTAGCGCAGATCAATGATACCACATTGCTGGTGCTGCATCCCAACGGAAGACCGGAATAGACGTAGGTGTAGGGAGCGGTTCCAGTTCCCGGGGTCACCGTGGTGTTCAAGTAGACGGTCTGTCCCGCGGTGATCGTGGAGGGCAACGCCGTGAACGATGTGAGCGCAAGCGGAGCGTTCACGGTAACGCTTGCGTTTCGGCTCACCTTGTTTCCCGCCGAGTCCATGGCCACTACGGAGATTGTGAACTTTCCCGTGACAAGCGGCTTGCACGAGAAGCTAGCGGGCTGTGTCCCATTCGTGCATCCACTCCCTCCCGGGAGACCCGAATAATTGTACACCACGGGAGGCAGGCCACCGGAAGAGGTCACACTGAGCGTCATAGTCGTGTTGGTGTCGAGCACGTTGGGGGAGATGGTGAAAGAGGGGATGGACAAGTGGGCATAGACGTTCACCGTCGTCGACGCACTGCTGCTGTGTCCCAGGGAGTCGTTCAGGTAGACCGTCACGTTGTACGTCCCTGGTACAGAGGGGTAACAGCTGAGGGAGGTGGAATTCCGGGTCGTGCAGTTAGCCGGGAGGCCAACGTATGCATAATGAATGGGGTTTGGCCAACTGCCATTGGTCACCTGGAACTTGGTCGATTGGTTGGCCAAGAGGCTCGAGGGTGTCGCATTGAAAGAAAGGATCGAGGGCCCCCCGGTCTTCGTTACCGTGATGTTCGCCTCGTCACTGATGGCGGAACAATTGTAAGTCACGTTAGCCCAGAGCCGGCCTGTTCCTGTGGTACTGCTCGCAGTGAACTTGACCGACGGGCCAGTGGTTGCGTTGAGGGTTCCCAGGGACGCCGGGCTGAAGTGCCAAGAATAATGGGCACTCGGTATTGTGACGCCATTCTGGTTGATTGCCGTGGCATTGAACACTTGGGAACCCGAATACGCCAGTGCTGCCTGAACGGGGGTGATGCTGCTCTTGTTGAGGAGGATCACCTTGAAGTTACCCCACAAGGGCACCAGACCACCTGGGAATGGTACGGAAGTACCGACCGTCAACTGGTCGATCCCAAGAGTGTTCACCTGCAAATGCCCCTGGATTCCGACCACTTTCATTGAGGCGTTGAACTGGGGCATGGCGTTCGTGGCAGCAGGGGTATACCAGCTTCCTGCCCCGCTCTTGACACCGACGGCATAGGGAACGTTCGTCGTGGGCATGTTGGGCGTGGCTGCCCCCGACATCCCATAGCTGACCGCCAAGAAACTGGGCCCCACACTAGCTCCCTCCTCGCAGATCGTACCTGCCGCGGCAGCGACGCCAAGATTGTACGTCCCGTTCTCCCAAGCGATTCCGCCACTGACCGTGCCACCCACGATAGGGCTTCCGTCGAAGGTGAATGTCCACCAGTCGCCGACCTTGTGGGTGATGACAAACTTGTGGGTGCTACCCTGGCTGAATGTGGTCCAGCCAGGGCCGTTGATCCCAAAGATGTTCTCATTCACGATCAACGTCCCGTTAGGTAGGAACGCTGCGGGAACCGCGACATTGGATACCCCATAGGTAGAATTCGTGGTCATGGCGATCCCGGCGGCCGCAACAGGGGGAGTTGAGGATCCGGCGGGGGGAGCCGACTTGATGGGATCCGCTACTCCGAGCACTAAGAACTGGTTGTTCCCGAGATTGAGACCGTTCGGGACGGTGATGGTCGAGTTGACCCCGGTATTGTTAACGAAGTCTCCAACGTTCCATGTTCCGGCGGCACCAGTCCCCGCGGCCGGCAGATTGAGCAACCCACTCGATGGGCGGACCGCGGAGTGATCACAGGGAACGGTTGGATATGCGCCTGAGAGTACATTCGAGGGCAGGTCAAAAGGCCCTTTCGAAGTCAACGCTGGACCCTGTAAGGTCACGGGGTTCAGCAGCACGATCGACGAAGATACAGTCGCCAACACGGCAAGCGCCACGAGGAGGGCCACGCGCATGCGAAGCACTATGACACTCGTGTATTAACTCCTTTGGGGCATGTCCCGGAACTGGGATTGTTTTACTCCACCCAAAACTGCGGACAAAGACTGGCCGCGCCCAGCAGAATCCTTAAGCCGAACCACCGGAGTACCGGCGGAAAACCTTTAGTAACGTCCGTGCGTGACTATCTCATGCTCTATCGGGTCGCCGTAGTCGTAGCTATTGTAAGTCTGATTGCCGTTTCGGGGTACCTCCTACCGGGAACGGGCTTCGGGAGGGTGGCAAGTGCGGGGACCCCATTCTCGATTCCTTCTCAATTCGTACAGGATTGGGCGAGGGTCGCCCCGACCTGCACTGCGGATAACGCCCATCCATCCTTCACGATCGCTGGGCTAAATGCCGAAGGTACGGGTATCACCGGAACCACGAACATCACGAAGTTTGCCAACAACACCGGAGTCAATACGACCACCGACGTTCCCAGCACCTCGCTCTCTACAGGGCAGATCATTGGAATGGGAGTGGCCGAGCCTATCTCCAGCTCAGAAATCGTCGGGGTTGGTGCTGCGTTGGGTTCCCAATATGGTATAACTGAAGGGGTTCCCCTTGTCATCCTACCGAATGCCACCACGAAGGGTTCCGTGGGCTACTACTACAATGCGCCTGGTACGGCGAATTTGGGTCTGGGCGGACTTAGTCAAGGTAGCCCCTACGTCTTTGCCATTACCCATAAGGCCGGAACATGGTGGACCTTTACGTATGCGTCCCCCGGGGGGACGGCGTACCCAATCGTTGGGAACCAGAGCTGGGAGAACGGAACGCTCAATCTGGGAGTCTCCAAGATCCCTGGGACGGCCTGTGAGTTTGGTGGCCTTCTCGGCCCCTCCTTCATCGTTCTGTCGTACGGTTCAGGTTCGGCGGTCCCTCAGTTCCCCAAGACTTCCGTGCCCTATGCCATCGGAGTGACTACCTCGAGCGGCAAGTACGTGCCCCTTTCCGCCAATATCCTTCCTCAGTTCAATGCGACCCTGGGCACGATGGGGATCCAAGCGCACGATCAGAACGCTGCGATCGGGTACAACTCTCTGGTCGTGGGCTCCACCTCGGCCGGTGTGGCGTACCCCGGGGCATACTTGCCGGCCTGGGGCAACTACAAGGAGATCATCCTCAACACCAGCTCGGTGAGCCCTGTCTTTGCTTCCCTTGCATACAACGCCACCCAGCAGTTCAACGCCACCGCGCTGGGAGTCACGGGGGCGACCGTTTTGGGAGCCCATTACCATTGGGGGTTCACTCCGTCGACCCTGGGGGCCCTCAGTGGCACTTCGGGAGCATCGGTGAACTTCACTGCAGCGGGCATCACGATCTCCGGAAAGGTGTGGGTAAATGTGACCTATAATTGCTCCGCCATCAACAGTACCGCGAACGTCACTGTGACAAAGACGGGCGGCCCGTCGATCAACTCGTTCACGGTGGTTCCCCCCGTGATAACCGTAGGTGAGAACACTACGTTCAACGTCACCCATGGACCGTGGTCCCGTCCGATTTCGTACGCCTATGCCGGGCTCCCTACCGGCTGCACAGGGGGGAATGTCACCAGCTTCACCTGCGCACCCACGGCGTCGGGGAATTACTCTGTGACCGTATACTTGAACGATACCGCGGGCCACTCAAGCTCGGCCACCGCTCCCCTCACGGTAGACAAGGACCTGACGGTTGTTTCCTTCACCTCGACCCCGAGCGTATTGACGGAAAACACCACGACCACGTTCAAGGTGGTGGCCAGCGGTGGGATCCCCTTGCTCACGTACAATTTTAGCGGGATGCCTGCAGGCTGTGGGGCAGGTATCGAACCTTCGGTCTTCTCTTGCCGGCCCACGAACTATGGCTCCTTCAATGTCTCAGTCAACGTGACCGATTCCGCGGGGCATTACGCGACCCGGACACTCTCCCTGAAGGTCAACACCCCGTTGTCGGTATCTGGGGTCACGGCGTCTCCTTCGGCGGTAAACGTCGGCCAGACGACCTACATCAACGTGACCGTGATCGGTGGCACCGCCCCTTACGGTTTTGTCTACCACAACCTTCCGCAGGGGTGCACCTCGTCTAACCTGAGCAAGATCCAATGTACCCCCGGGATCAATGGGACGTTCCTTGTAACTGCAAACGTGACCGATGCTTCGGGAGCGAATGCTTCAGGGTCGACACTATTGATCGTCAACTTACCCCCTGTCCCGGTGATCAGTTCGTTCTCCGCCTCCCCGGCCGCCGTAAACGTGTCCCAGTCGACGGTGTTCACAGTGGTGGCGTTGGGGGGAACGCCGCCATTGTCCTATACCTACACCGGGTTGCCATCCGGTTGCACCTCGCAGGACACCGGGAGCCTTGCGTGCACACCGACCCAAGCCGGGAATTATACCGTGACCGCAAAAGTGAGCGACTCGGCTGGGCATTCCGCGATCCCCAAATCTACGACCCTGACGGTGATCCAACCTTCGGGAGGCAGTGCGCCGGTGATCGCTTCGTTCACGATCTCACCTTCGCCCGTCCCGCTGGGTTCAAGGATAACGGTCACCGTGAGCGCTACTGGGGGGACCGGCACGCTGTCCTATGCCTACGTAGGACTTCCGACAGGGTGCCTCTCGACGGACGTCACGAGCTTTACCTGCACTCCGACCTCGGTGGGCAACTACACTGTGACAGTCTACGTGAACGACTCTGCCAAGCATTCCGTGACCCAGACGACCAGTGTGTCGGTGTTATCGTCTTCCGGAACCACCCCGAACAATTCCACAGCCTCCGGTTCCGGCTTCTTCAGCACATGGGTGATCCTCGCCATCGTAGCGGTCGTCGTGGTGGCAATCGTTGCCGGAGTCCTCTTGATGCGACGTAAGAAGACTTCAGGACCGAGCACAATGCCTTCACAGAACGCCCCGTCCCAGGAGCCAACTGGGAGGGACTTCACGGGCTATCCACCTCAACAGCCACCCTACACCCCACCACCCCAGTAGCGAAGGAAGGAACCGCTACTGGAGGAGCCAACCGTTGGTAAGAGAACCTTTCTCCGGGAGTAGAAGTCCCGAGGATAAGGATCGAGCGACTGAGCACACTCCGGAAGGGTAGGCCCCGGAGCTCGCAAAAGGGAGACAAGGAGCGAACTGCGAAACTAACGAAGCGGGGCAGCCTTCCGTCGGTTTACCCGAGTGACGCCCACAACAAAAATCGCGAGCGCGATGGCGATGCCGGCCAGGGATTCGGCGAACGAAGCCCCCCTCCACTGGTAACTTGTTCCGGAGGGTTGCACATAGTAGGCGGTCACCGTTCCACTTCCGACCACGTTAAGTTCGCTTGTGGCGTTCTCGGGACTTCCCACACTGACGCCACCGCTAAAGTACCACCCCTTGAACTCGTATCCCGGACAGGGGGTAGCGCTCACCACATAGAAGTTACCCGGGGTCAGGTCCTCCCTCGATCCGGAAGACAGGTGCGTTCCATTGAAACTGATGCTGTTGCAATTCCGAGGCGCCACCGAAAAGTACACTCCATACGGGGTGGGAGGAGGCTGGCTGGTGATCGTTGTGTTCGCCGGAGGTGGCCCAAAGACCCACGTCGCATTCGTGGCACTGTACGCACTCAGATTCCCCACAAGCCCACCAAAGAGCACGAGCCCAGACGTCGGGGTGGTCGAAATGAGACTAGCGCCGATGATCGATGAGGCGGGAGTGGGGGACAAGTAAAGCTCTGACCAGTAGCCATCGATGTAGATCCAGGTGTCCCCGAAGATGAGATCGGCGGTGGTGTTCCACCCTCCGAACAGCACCATGAAACCTTGGGCGGGGTCATACGCCATGGCCCCAAGCATACGGCCATCCGGGATGCTCCCGCGGATCTTTCCGGTCAGGTTCGTCCAGATGCCATGAGCGTAGGACCACGTTTGGTCGAGATCGAGACCGAACTGCACCCCGGGGGATGGTGTGGCCCCTCCAAAGAGGAGTACATTTGCCGAGGAGGGGTCAAAGGCGAGAGAAGGAGCGAGCAAGGGTGGTGGATGTTCCGACAGGCTTAGATTTTTCCACTGCCCATGGGCGAATGTCCAAGTGTCAGAGTGGATGTCCGTTTGGCTGCTCATCCCCCCATACATCAGCAGGTACCCGTCGATGGGGTCCCATGCGATCCCGCCCAGTCCTCGGGCCGATGGGTGAAAAGAAAGGTCGAGCTTCGTCCAAGTTCCGTTCTGAAACTCCCATGTGTCGTCATAATAGAGAGAGCCATTCAGGGTGAGATACGGTCCACCCCCAAACAACAGGATGTAGTGGTCCGCGGGGTCGTATGCCATGTACTCCCCGAGGCGTGCGCTCGGGCCAGATATGTGCAACTGCGTCCAGTTTCCATTGGCAAAAACCCACGTATCGTCGTAGGTGGTGTTGGGCGAGAGCGTCAGGTTATTGATTCCACCGAACAAAACCACGTATCCGGTGATAGGGTCAAAGGCCATTCCCGCCCCACCACGCACCGGAGGGGGGCAATGCCCCTTGGCGCAGATCAGGCTCCATCCACTATCTGAAGCTCGAGGGGATCCTCGGGTGGTTTGGTCTATGCACCCCATGCTGAAAGTCCCGACCGCAGAACAAGTGAGAGGAATCCCGCCGGCGGGTCCCTTTCCTTCGGCGAGGCTATCGCTCGCAAGGGAGAGTTCCAAAGTCTCGGTCCCGAGCGATCGGGATTCCTTGTATCCCGGAGCGGGGTGAAGAGGTCCGATCGGGGACCCACCGATAAGGACAAGCAAGACCACAATGATCGCGATCGGATTGCTTGCCATCGGATAGCACGTCTCAGGTTCGCAGGGTAAATAATCCTTTGGTGACATCCTTCCCACGGCTAAAGCCGAGGGCTTCCCGGTTCGATCGGGACGGCATCCAGCTCCCTCAGCGGAAGCTCTGTTCGAGCCCAATTCAGTATGTTCACGGCGGTGTTCACGTCCAGGTCCATGACTGCGCCGCAGGAGCATGAAAGCTCCCGTTCCCACAGTGCCTTTGGGACGCTCTGACCACACACCGAGCAATCGCGGGCCCTTCCTTTCGCCTCCACGAACACCACGGTCAAGTTAGCCTCTTCCACTTGGCTTGAAAGGGCATTCAGGAAGTCCCGCCATGAGGCACCCGCTATGCTCCGATGCAGTCCCCGGCTGAGACCCTTCGCTACCATCTCTGTGATGTCCTTCCTCTCGACCGCTATCCAGTCGAACCGTTGGACTAACGCTCCTGGCAGGCGACTCTTGAGGTTGGGGAACTCCGAGCGCAGGTCGAGGGAACTGCGCCCATTCATGCGTTTCACGACACGGTGTATTCCGAAGCTCGGGTCCACATTCATCCGGAGATGGACAGGTCTGGCATGACCTTCATCACCACTATGTCTACTCGTAGACCCGCGGCAACCACGCGGAGTATTTCCTTCAGGCGTGTCTCGACTGGTCCAGTGAGAACGCCACGCCGGTATTTGGGACACCACACCACCCGGTAGGTGCACCTGAAATGATGTTCCGGTTCGACTAATACTCCATCATCGCCCAAATACACGAGGCCACCATATAATGCTCCCGGCTCGCGAACCCCAGTCCTAAAGGGCGAGACATGCGCTCGCCTACTTTTGGTCAAAAAGGGAGAGGAGGGCTACCGACTCACCAGACCGGCGCCTGTCAACGAAAGGATTAAGAGGATGCCACCCTAGAGCGCAATGCGGCGTCCGGGGCATTTTGGTCGATTCAGCATCTAACGAGTTGGCACCCGAAAACGACCGGGGGTTGACGCTGTTTTTGAGACGCTTTATGCGCGAAAGATACCCCCCGATCGGGTTCCTATTGGGCCTATTCGCCGTGATCTACTTCTGGGTGGCAGTGTCCATCGATGCCTATCTCAACTCCTCTTGGTGGCGTTTCACAGGAAGCTCCTTCAGCGCCCTCGGTGACCCAAGCCCCAACGCTACGGGGGCGGCGGCGGGGCTTTACTGGATATACAACGACGTGGTGATCTTCCCGACCGCCGGGTTGATCCTCCTTTTCTCTGCCGCGCTGATCCTGGTCGCTCGGAACAAGATCCAAGCGACCGGGGGCTCCTTCCTAATGGTATCCGGCATCTTCCTCGCCCTCGTCGGCATCTATCACGGGGGACCCCCGACCCCGGGGTCGGTCCACGATTTCGTGTCCACCTGGTTCTTCATCCAGGCCGCGTTCGGGATATTCATTTGGGGGATTGGAACTCTATGGCAAGGAGAACGAGCGATCGGCTGGTCGAACGTTGCCCTCGTGATCGGTGCCATCGTGATCGGATTCAGCGTCAAGTTCGGGTCCGTCGCTGAGACTGAGGCCTTTGCCATCGTGGTCATTGATATTTGGGTGATCTGGCTGTACTTCCTTCGAAAGTCATTTTTTCGCCCATGACCCCGGACGGTCGAGTGAACCAAATATCCCTTAAGGCATCTCAAGTCCCGGGGAAAGAGGTCCCCTGAATGGAACCCCAAGCCGGCTCCTCCGCGATGGAGTATCGCCCTTCGCTCGCCTATGCACTGCAAGTTCCCGCTTGGGTCCTCCTTCTGTCGGGAATAGCCCTCTTCTTCGGTGGGTACTACTACCTCTCGACCAATATCGTCAAGGTGATACTGTCCCAAATTCCCGTTGTCCGTTTCATCGCCATAACGCTGACACTCTACTTGACGGGGTACATCCTGATTCTGGTCGGCAGCCTGCGTTGGTTCCGGCTGTTCCCTCGTTGGGGGGGCAGCATGATCCTCTCGGTCGTCATCGTCGTCCCCTTGGTGATGGTCGCCACATGGTTCGATGCGGCTGGGAACCGGCTGATGTTACTCTTCATCCTGATCGTGGGGCTTGTGATCCCCGCGATAGCAGCGATTCTTTGGCGCTTTCGATTGCACTATGAGTTGACTTCAACAGAGGTCAGGGGGGCCCCCGGGAGTTCCGGAGGATGGCAGTCCTCGATGGCCCTCCAGCGGGTACATTCCGTGGCGGTTTTCGAGAGCGTCGGCCCCTTCGATACCGGCCATGTCCAATTCCATACCGATCTGTTCCGACCGGCTTCGGAGGGGGACACGGGTGCATCGTGGATAGAGTGGCGGGGAATCGCGCACCCGCGACAGGTTGCCGAATCGATCAAGGCCCGAGTGCCGTTGGCGGAGGGAACCTACCGCCGAGCGGTGCGTCCCTGGACCACGTTCGCCGCCACGTTCGCTCTGGTTGCGGTGGTAGTGCTCTTGCTTGAAGCCTTCCCCGTGTATGCGGCATCGGACGCTATGGTCTCGAACTGTGCCCTCTGGGTCTCAGCCCAAAGTATCGAAAGCAATCCTTGGCCGTACGTACACAATGTCACGATACCAATCGGGCGCGTGAGCTTGCACTGGTGGAGTGGAACACCGGTCTGGTTCCTATTGATCCAGATTCCGACTGGGATCGCATACCAGAATACGCCCATCTCATCCCTTTACCCGGGGAACCAAGCTAACTTGACGGAGAGCGGATCGGGGACATTCACATCCGCTGGGGGGTCGACCATGGCGCTGTGCGTTGCCACCACGACCGGGGCTTCGGTTTCGCTGGTCTTGAACTACTCGGCTCCCCTGGTCTGGGAATAGACGTTGGGTGAGCCCCAGCCGAATCGAGTTCGGACAAAGGATTAAGCGACCATAAGCATCCGTCTGGACCATGAGGGGCTCGGTTCTCGCCACTTTGGGAGCCCCTTTGGAGGGAGGCGACGCCACCGCGCTGATCTCGGAGCCCCCGCAGGCTCCTACCCCAAACTGTCTCTTTGACTACGGTCTGGTGAGCAACCTGCACACGGCGGCATTGATCTCCAGGTTCGGGTCGATCGACTGGGCTTGCATGCCCTACTTCTCCTACCCGTCCGTGTTTGCTCGGTTGCTGGATGTGGAACGCGGAGGCTCCCATCTTATCTG
Organism: Thermoplasmata archaeon; assembly: GCA_021796385.1. Lineage (GTDB taxonomy): Archaea > Thermoplasmatota > Thermoplasmata > Lutacidiplasmatales > UBA184 > JAJYEA01. Next base: position 120,827 of record JAJYXQ010000030.1, read on the forward strand.
CCCCAGGGAAGCCTCGAGTTCACATCAGCGGTACCTTCCCGGGACGAACGTGCTGGAAACGCTCTTCCTCCTCGAGGGGGGGCGTGCGCTCAAGGTAATCGATTTCATGCCGTTCGTAGAGAGCGTCGACCGCAAGCCCCACCCGCACCTGTTTCGCATCGTTTCCGCGGAGGGCGGTCCGGTCCCCATCCACGTGAGGTTCCACCCGAGGTTCGAGTATGGGCGGCACCCGGCCTCCTACTTGAAGGTGCCCGACGGGCACATCGCCCGCCATGAACCATCCTCCCTGTTCTACCGGGTATCCCAAGGAACCACAGAGGAGCGAGGACCAGCGCTGGAGACCGATGTGCTGGTCGAACCCCATACGAGCGCCGAGGTTGAGATAAGTTGGATGGAGGAAGGGCCATGTCGCGAAAGCGCAAGGAAGCTCTTCGATCGCACGGTGCGATTCTGGAGGGCGTGGTCGGAAGGCACGCAGGTCCCGGCCGAGTTTGTCCCTCCCGACACTCGCTTGGCGGTCGAACGCTCGAATCTGCTCCTGAAGGCGCTCACCAGCCGTGAAAGCGGCGCCTTCGTTGCAGCCGCCACCACCTCACTCCCGGAGTGGCCGGGAGGCGGGCGCAATTGGGACTACCGATATTCGTGGATTCGAGATGCCGCCTTTTCGGCGAATGCCCTCATCCTGTCCGGGCATCTGCATGAGGCGAAGGCATTCCTCCGTTGGGCCGTGCGATGCTCCCAAGAGTCCCACGACGGCTCGCTCCAAGTCGTTTACCGACTGCAAGGAACCGGAGCGCTAACGGAGGAAGAGATCCCCGAACTTTCGGGTTTCCTTGGGTCCCGACCGGTCCGGATAGGTAATGGGGCCGGTGCCCAGTTCCAACTTGACATCTACGGGACGATTCTCAATCTGGCCTTCACGATGAAAGATGTTGACGAAAGGTACATCGCCGAGGAGTGGACTCATTTCCGGACACTGGTCGAACATGTGCTCCGCATCTGGAGGGAGCCGGACCAAGGGATCTGGGAGATCCGGGGACCCCCGAGGCATTACGTTCATTCCAAACTGATGGCGTGGGTCGCCCTCGATCGGGGTGCGCAGCTGGCGCGTCGATTCGGTACTTCGGGAGAAGCGGTCCGATGGGGAGCCGAGGCAGCCCGTGTTCGTCATGCCATATTGGAACAAGGATACGACAGCGCCTTGGGGGCCTTTGTTCAGGCGTTCGATCGAAGGGTCCTCGATGCGGCCACGCTCAAGATCCCGCTCTACGGGTTGCTCCCCTTCTCAGACGAACGTGTCACCGGGACCATACGGGCCATCGAGCGAGGGTTGTGCGACGGGGCGTTCGTCTATCGTTATCGGGCCGATGATGGCATTGATGGCCCGGAGGGAGCGTTCCTCTTGTGCTCATTCTGGCTCGTGGAGTGTCTGGCACGAAGCGGGGAGATTGCGAGGGCGCGCAGAAATTGGGATGAGCTCTTGACAGCGGGAAGCCCTCTGGGGCTCTTTTCCGAGGAATATGATCCACGGACACGAACACCCTTGGGAAACTACCCCCAAGCCTTCACCCACATCGGGGTCATCCGGGCGGCCCATGCCTTGGGGCTCGCCGAGAAGGAGGCACGTCGTCTCGCCATGGATAGGGCACATTCTCACCCAGAATAGACCCCTTCGCACGGTTCTTGTAGGCGAATGGCTTGCGGCCCTCCATGACCGGACCGATGCCAACCCTGAACATGGAACGTCTGGATGCGATCGCCCGAATCACCCTCAACCGGCCCGACCGGAAGAATGCTCTGGGGGCCGATGAGATGCGCGGGCTCCACCGCGCACTTCAGGACGTCGCACAAGACCCCGATGTGCGGGCCGTGATCTTAACCGGAGCAGGACAAGCCTTCTCGGCAGGAGGGGATGTACACGAGATGGCCCAATGGCTTGAGAAAGGCGTGTTGCCGCGGCTCTTCCATGAGCTAGTGGACGAGCAAGAGGGCGTGATCAAGGAGATCGTGGAAATGGCCAAGCCTGTCATCGCCGCCATACCCGGGGTCGCTGCCGGTGGAGGAATGTCGATCGTCCTCGCTTGTGACTGGAGGATCGCCACTCCCGAAGCGTCCCTCGTACCCGCCTTCCCAAGCCTCGGAGGTGTACCGGATGGTGGGTTGACGTTCTTCCTCCCGCACTACCTTGGGATCGGGGGTGCCCAGGAGGTGCTCTACGGGTCGGGTCGAGTGAGCGCGGAAAGAGGACGGGAACTTTCCTTGTTCCACGAGCTCGTTCCCGCGCGGGAGCTCCAAGCGCACGCCCTTGAACGGGCCAACGAGCTTTCGAAGGGACCCATCCGCGCCTTCACCTGGATGAAGCGACTCTTGGTCGAGTCCTACCATAGCAGCCTGCAACGGCAAATGGAACTAGAACGCCGGGGAATGGTCGAAGCCGCCCGGGGCGATGAGCTCCCGGAGGGGGTCCGAGCCTTTCTAGCAAAGCGCCCACCCCGGTTCGACACTCTGAAGTGACGGGATCACCGGGCTTCGGGCGATCCAAGATACGAGCGAACGTGAAGCGGATCGCCCCCGAAAGGCCGGAAGGCTGCAGCCAACGTTAAATAAGGACCCACTGTAGTATCCTCTTGCGAAGCGCTCGCAAGGGCGTTTTGCGCGGCACCCGCAAGGCGATCCGGGGACACCATGAACCGGAGTTCCAACGCTGGTGCCACAGATGACCCCATGGGGGAATGGAGCCCGAGATACCCCCGGACCGCAAGGGCCCGGGTGACCTCTCGTCGCTGACGCTGGGAAGGCTAGTATTCGGTGAGAGATGCTAGAAGAAAAGGCTCTTGAAACGAGAATGTAACTCCATATACCAATAATAATGGAACAAAGTAAATCCGGTTGATCCTGCCGGCGGGCACCGCTATTGGAGTCCGCTTAAGCCATGCGAGTCGAGAGGGTTTAGACCCTCGGCGCACTGCTCAGTAACACGCGGACAACCTGTCCTCAAGTGGGGGATAATCCCGGGAAACTGGGAATAATACCCCATAGCCGCTCTATGATGGAAGGCTTGGGCGGCCAAAGCTCCGGCGCTTGAGGGTGGGTCTGCGGCCTATCAGGTAGTAGGGGGTGTCACGGACCCCCTAGCCTACGACGGGTACGGGCATTGGGAGATGTCGCCCGGAGATGGGTTCTGAGACACGAACCCAGGTCCTACGGGGCGCAGCAGGCGCGAAACCTCCACAATGTGGGAAACCACGATGGGGGAACTCCAAGTGGATGCACTTTTGTGCCTCCTGTTCTCGAGTCTAAAAAACTCGAGAAGTAAGGGCCGGGTAAGACGGGTGCCAGCCGCCGCGGTAATACCCGCGGCCCGAGTGGTGCTCATTATTATTGAGCCTAAAGCGTCCGTAGCTGGCCGGGTAAATCCTTGGGGAAATCGGGCGACTCAATCGACCGAAGTCCAGGGACACTACTTGGCTTGGGATCGGGAGAGGGCGATAGTACTCCCTGGGTAGGGGTAAAATCCTGTAATCCGGGGGGGACTACCAGTGGCGAAGGCGATCGCCTAGAACGAATCCGACAGTGAGGGACGAAGCCCTAGGGCGCAAACGGGATTAGATACCCCGGTAGTCTAGGGTGTAAACGCTGCAGACTTGGTGTTGGGGATCCTGCGTGGATACCCAGTGCCGGAGCGAAGGTGTTAAGTCTGCCGCTTGGGGAGTACGCTCGCAAGAGCGAAACTTAAAGGAATTGGCGGGGGAGCACCGCAACGGGAGTAGCGTGCGGTTC
>JAJYXQ010000077.1 GCA_021796385.1 Thermoplasmata archaeon
TGAAGGCGAGAAACCCCACTTCTTCGACTCGTCGAGCGGCGCCGCGACGAAACCTCGGGCGATGAAGTCGCCACCCTGCTTCTGGAGGACATTGAGGGGGCGTTGCACACCATCGTAGATCGAGGTAAGGAGACCGGGGCCTAGCTCGACAGAAAGTGCTTCCCCGGTGTTCTCGACGCGGTCCCCAGGGCGCATGCCCGTGGTATCCTCGTAGACTTGGATCGTGGCCTGACCGCCGATGATCCGGATAATCTCACCGACGAGACCGAGTTCCCCGACGCGGACGACATCGAACATCTTGGCCCCTTCGAGCCCTTCCGCAATCACGACCGGACCGGAGACCTTTGCCACCTGGCCCGCGCTCTTCCCGTCCATATCCTTCCCCGAAGCCCCTGTTCCTGTCATGTTTGTCTCAGTGCACCATGCTGGTGGAACTCAAGTTGTCGATAGAAATCCCGAGGACGCGCTTAGCGAGGGCGTTGACGCTCTCCCCTTCCTCCTCGGACCCAGGGGTGGGCAGGAAGACGACCAGTGGTTCCAAGGTTCGTTCCAGGGCGGCCCGGGCTTGGCCCGACAGGTGCCTCCGGATCTCCTGGCTTGAAAGGATCATGCTGTACTTCCCGCTCTCCGCAAGTCGTGTGAGTTCTCGAGCGCCTTGGACCCCGGTGGAGATGAAGGTGTCTTGGAAGCCGATGAGACGCATCCCCATCGCGAGTTCCCTCTCGCCGATGACTGCGACCGGTTTCCTATCATCGTGCATTATCCCAGAGGGTGGCGAGCGTCGAGGAATCAAGGGACTATTTAACGATTGACGAGCGCTTCATTTCACGCCGAGAACGGACGGGCGAAAGGACCTGTGGGCCGACCCGGTCATGGGAGCGTCCCGCCCCCAGTAACCGGGGGGGACGGCCCGGTGGGATCGTCCGAAGGATGCCGCTTAAATAGGTCTGGGGCTACCCATCTAAAGCCTGTGAACTAAGGCCTTGAGGAAGGACCGAAGGGTGAGGTAAAGAGGACGAGAGAGATGGCGAAAGCACAGTACATACGATTTGAGACGCCTGAAGACCTGGCCGAGAAGGCCTTGCAGTTGGCCCAAGGGGCCCACCTCAAGGGAAAACTACGGGTCGGAACGAACGAGGTCACTAAGTCCTCCGAGCGCGCTGAGGCGAAGTTGGTCATCATGGCCGAAGATGTCGACCCACCGGAGATCCTCATTCATATCCCCATGCTCTGCGAGGAAAAGCGGATTCCTTATCTTTACGTTTCCAAGAAGCAACGCCTGGGACAAGCGGTGGGGCTCTCCAAGCAAGCGGCATCCGTCGCCATCGTCGAACCTGGGGAAGGAAACGGACCACTCCTGGAAGAGATCGTGCGGTCCATCCCCGGTCTGAAGAAGTAAGCGAGGAACGCCCGTGCCCGAAGATACGAGCGCACCCGCCGAGGTCGTTGAACTGGTCGGTCGGACCGGCATGGCTGGAGAGGCGACCCAGGTCAAGGTACGAGTGCTCTCCGGCCAGGACCGCGGAAAGATCATCACGCGGAACGTCATGGGCCCAATCCGGATTGGAGATGTCGTGATCCTCCGGGAGACCGCTCGCGAGGCGCGCAAGCTCTCGGTACGGTAAGAGAAAATGGTGGTACGTCGCTCCTGCTCGTTCTGCGCCGGTGAGATTGAGCCCGGAACGGGGATGATGTTCGTCCGGCGGGACGGTGCGGTGCTCTACTTTTGTTCCGCGGTCTGTCGGAAGGACCAACTCAGTCTCGGCCGGGTCGGGCATCGGCTGAAGTGGACCCGGGCCTACGCCACGCGCAAGGCGATGGAGAAGGCGCGCCCGACCGCTGGATCCAAGGAGGCCAAACCCACCGCCGCCGACAAGCCCAAGGCTCCGCCCGCAGGAGCAGTGAAGACCGCTCCAACCAAGACCGCTCCGAAGCCTACGCCTCAAGCGAAGGGGACACCACCTCCAAAGGCCGCTCCGAAGTCCACTCCGAAGTCAGCAACACCCAAGAAGGACGCATCGCCCGCCGAGAAGAGCGCGCCCGAGAACCCGTAGACTGGTTCATCCTTTTCGACGGGGTGGCCCATTGTCCAAGACCATGGCCTCTTCCCTTGTCCTTAATTTTCGGAACTTTGCAAACAGCGTGAGGTCGTAGACGATCTTTGTGGCCCCAGCCAGTGCGAAAGGCGCCGCCAACCACGGCCCCCCGAATTCAAGGAAAGCTCCCGTAACCGGACCTCCGAGGGCGGAAGTGGACCGGGCCGCCGTGGTGTATCCAGCTGCTGCCGTCCGCTCCTCGGGAGCGACGATCCCTTGCACGAGGGACTGGCGGGTCGGTACATCCATCTGGGAAAGAAGGGAGCGGGCGACCCACAGGGCCCCCGCCAAGGAGAACGTAGGGGCGAAGGCGAACAACACGAGCAAGACGCTGGAAGGCAGATGGGTGAACACCATCGTGTTCACCAGTCCTATTCTCCGGGCCAAGGGCGCCGCCAGCACAAGCGAAGCCGCGGCACCGACCAGGGCCAGAGCAAGGATGATTCCGATATCGTACCCGCTCGCAGAAAAGCGAGCGTGCAGCCACAGGGTCACAAGGAAGTTTGCCACGAGCCCCCCTCCGAAGGCGTCGACACTGAAGAGTCCCGAAAGGAGGAGTATCCGCGGACGTGTGGAGGCCGAAAGTGCCCGCCCCGGGCTTGTGCGGGGGCGCCAATCGGCGGCCCCGGAGAGCCGTGCATAGACCGGGATCAAGGAAATGCCCAGCAGTCCATAGAGGAGCAGAACAAGGTCGTTGTTCGCCGGTAGGAACTCGCCCCCAAAGGCGGTCAGGGGAGCGGCGAGAAGCGCACCCAGGGCCGACCCCAGATAACCCACCAGATTGTACTGGCTGAAGGTCTGCGTGCGGTTGACATCGGTCGCGACCGCCCCGATCGCCGCCTGCTCAAGTGAAGGAAGGGTACCGATGTCGGAGGAACCTGCCAGGATGCCACCTAGGAGGAGAGCGGTCAGCACCGCGTAGATCGACCCTTGCCACCCGAAGAGGAGGAAGCCACCGATCGTGAATGCGCCGGAGGAGATCAAGAAGGTGGATCGCCGCCCGAACTGTCGCTCTAGGGTTCCCGCCGCCAGAGACCAGGCCGAGCCTGCCCCCATTGCGATCCCTAGGAAAAGGCCGGCAAGAAGGTTCGAGTAGGTCCTTGAAAGGTCGAGCGCTAGCGCAACCGAAAGGGCCCCACCCCCGACCGCCCTGAGCCCGCGGGCCAAGAGGAGCAAGGGGATGTCCGGGTAGGTCTCTGTCATAGGTTCTCGTTCTGTTTCCCACCCGAGGGCCGTGAATCCGGTCCAAGTGCGAGGGGTCCCTCGCTCGGTCGGTGATGGGTCGTAACGCGCGTGGCTTATCAATTTGCATGAGTTACCACAGAAGTCGTCGCATGAAGTGGATCACACGGGAGAAGGCACGGGTGGACCGGATCGCCTGTCCATGGCTCATCCGCAAGTTCGTTGACCGAGACGCCGAGTTCCTTTACGTGCCTGGAGACCAAGTGCTAGAGGTGGCCCGGCGTGAGGGGGCTACCCCGTACGATGTACCCGGAGCCGAGCTCACGCATTTCGAGAAGGACGGCCAGGAATATGTGACCTTCGACGCGGTGATACGGGCGTACCGCCTGAGCGACCCAGCCCTGCTTGACCTTGCCGAGATAGTACGGGTGGCGGACGGTGGTTCAGGAAGCCGCCCCGAGGCTGCGGGGTTGGAGGCGGCGGCCACCGGCTTCCGCCAGATCGCCCGGGACGATATCGAGAACCAGCGTCTTCAGTTCCCGCTCTATGACGCGCTCTATGCTTACTGTCAGTGGCGCATCGAAAAGGGTGGAAAGCTCGAGCACACCGGTCGCTAAGGAAGGGAGCCGACCACTCAAAGCTACTTCTTCTTCTTGTCTTCCTTCTTGTCAGCAGGCTTGGCCCCCTTCTCGGCGGGCTTTCCCGCAGCGGGCTTGGCCCCCGCCGCTTCCTTCTTCTCTCCCTCAGCCGGGGTGGCTTCGCCTCCCGCACCGGCCTCCGGGGTAGCAGCGCCCTCGGCGGGCTTGGTCTCGACCGGTGCGACCACGATGGGGGCCGCTCGGGCACCCTCGATCACGTCCGGCTTGACCGTGAGGACATTGAGAATGGGCATCGGAAGTTTGCAGTTCGCCTTGCGGACCGCCTCCTTGGCATCCGCCAAGTTCTCCGTCCGGAAGGACAGGGTGAAGAGCACGTCACCGATATTGGCTCGGACAGCGTGAGCGACCGGTTTTCCGAAGGCAAGCCGCATCCCGTCCGAGATACGGTCGGCTCCGGCCCCTGTCGCCATCTTGTGCTCGCGCAGTATCTGATGGGGGTATTTCCGGACCTTGAGGTGGAAGTTGTTCGAAGCGACGCGTTCCATCACCCGGACCATCGCGACCCGGGCGGCTTCGAGCGAATTGTCCCGCACCTGGGCGGCTTCCTCGGCCAACAGGTCGAAGTGGTACTTGTAGTTCATGTGCACATTTCCCGTGTCGAACTGGGTCACCCGGCAATGGGGAATGCCTCCCATGTATTCCTTCCGGGTGTATATCTGTCCTTCGACTTTCCGGTACATCCGGGCTGGCTTTCGCACCATGGTTCGGCCCTGGGGGAGAAGGGGATACCCTTGAAAAGCTTGCGGTCGCCTTTCCCGAGGGTTCTAGTGGGCGCGGGCCTTGTTGATATCTTCGCGGATCTCGGTCAGGGCTCCCTGGGGATCCTTGTAGTAGAATGAGATGATCTTCCCGACGTCCCGGTGGGTGAAAGGGTGGTCCCGGGTTGCGCGCGACTCCTTCCATTTGAGGTATTCGAGGACCTCCGTGCGGCGCTTCACCTCACGGTCGATCTCTCGCATGGACCAGTTCCGGGCCTGCGCGATCCGCTCGTAGATGTACGAGTGGCCGCTGTACGGGAACGAATCGTCCGCGGGGTTCCAGCTGTAGACGGCATTCGTGATGAGCTCGTTCGTCTCGGGATCGATCCCCACGATCTCGGTCAAGCTCTGGACCCGCCGGGTCATCTTGGTGCCCACCTTCACCTGCTTTTGCAGGAGGACAAGGTTGAGCGCGGCGACCAGCGACCGGGGGAGCGAGATGGGGGGGTTCTCCATCCGGTGGACCATGGCACTCACGCTCTCAGCGTGGAACGTGGTGTAGCAGGTCTTTCCCGTGGCCATTGCCTGGAACACGATGAACGCCTCGGCCCCTCGCACTTCTCCGACCATCAGGTACTGGGGCCGCTGGCGCAATGCAGCCGCCAGGAGGTCGAACATGTCGATCTCCCCGGGTGCCTTGCCCGTGATCATGTTCTTGGCGCCGAACCCGACCCGGGTCAGGGACGGGATCCAGTTCTCATGGGGCAGATTGAGCTCCCGCGTGTCCTCGATGGAGACGATTTTCATCTGCGGCGGGATGAAAAGGAGCACGGCATTGAGCGTCGTGGTCTTGCCCGAGGCGGTACCTCCGCAGACCATCATGGACTGGCCGTTCTCGATGGCCATCCAGAGGTACGCCATCATCTCTTCGCTCATCGTGCGGAACTTGATCATGTCCACCGGGGTGAACGGATTGTCCCGGAACCGCCGGATGGTGAAGGAGCTTCCGCGTTTTGTGATGTGCGTCCCCAGGGTCGCCTGCAGCCGGCTCCCCTCGGGCATGGTGGCATCCAGCATGGGGTTCGCAACCGAGATGTGGCGTCCCGACCTCTGGGCGATCCAGACCACATACCTGTCCAGCTCTTCGGAGGAAGTAAACTTGAGGTTGCTCCGGATGCTCCCGTACTTCCGGTGGTAGATGTAGATGGGGATCCCGACGCCATCGCACGAGATATCTTCCACCTCGGTGTCCCGCATCGGGGCATCGGCGAGGCCGTACCCGATGAAGTCCCGTTCGAGATAGTACACGACCCGTCCCTTGACCACAGGGTTCGGGGAAAGTTGCATGGCGCGTAGCTCCGAATCGATCAGTCGACGCATCTCGTTGCGTTTTGCCTTGTCGGATTCCTCGAGGAGCGGGCGGAACCTGTCGATGAGGATGGCGCGCAGGGTCGCGATCAGGTTCTTTTCCGCCTCCTCGATGGGGGGCTCGATGACCTCGTAGAGGTAGCTGTTCGTCGTATTGTCAAAAGTGATACGAACGTAGGATAGGGGATCAAGGATCGGGGCCATGTCGACCTCGGCCACATTGGGGTCCGTGATGGGTGGGATCGGGGTGACTGCCCCGCCGGTCGGAGCCCCTTCCTCTGGAAGCCCTGCTCCGGAGCCGATCTTCCCGACCCGGACGGCATGGGGGCTCCCCTTCCCGCCCAAGGCCGCGGCGATCTTCAGGTGGGCGGGGAAAAAGCCGCGTTTCTTCTCCTCGGTCGTGGTTACCGTGGGATGTGCTGCTTGCGCCATGTTCCCTTTCTTGCCTCCTAAACGTTAAGCACCGGCACGAGGAACCGCATGAAGATCCAGCCCGCGATCAGCATGAAGGTCGCATGCATCATGCCCACCTCGATCTTACCCTGATCGATGACGCCCGCCATGATACCATCACCGATCGCGTGCACCACGACCGCCACGAAGAACGCTAAAAAGATGATGGGGATGTATTGCACCGATATCGCCACGGCCCCGGAGCTGGCCGCCGCTCCCGTGCTGGCCGCGATCTGGCTCCCGGCGGTGATCATCTCGGGAAGGAATGTCGCCGCCATGATGTAGATCGTAACGAGGAACACACCGAATGAGATGTAGATGACCGCAAGGTACGTCGACATGCTAATGCGGCGTTGTTCCTCACCGAGCTGGGCTTCCTTCGCATCGTGCGAGACCATGGTGAGGACATCCGCGACGTTCCCCCCCGCCTCGTTCGCCTTGATGATGATGGAGACCACCCGCCGAGTGAGGGGCGTATTGATCCGGTCCCGGAAGAGGAAGAGGGCTTCCGTGACCGGGACCCCCCATTCGAGCTGGCTGGCCATCCGCTTGATCTCGTCAGTCAGCGGTCCGTAGCGTCCCTTGCTCGCCACAATGATGGCTTCGGGCAAAGTCATGCCGAAGCGGCCCGCCTCGGCCACATCCCGCAGAAAATCGGGTAGGCGCTTTTCAATGCCTGCAGTGTGCGAGAGCTTGCGAGATCGGATAAAACCATAGGGTCCGAGGATCGCAAGAGCGGCCAGGACCATCCAGTCGAACAGGATGTTCAGGGGTTCCGGGTTGGCCACTGTACCGTTCTCTCCGGCCCGGAACACGAAACCGATCGATCCCGAGTATGAAAGGAACCCGATGATCATGAAGACGGCTCCGATTGCAAGGCCGATTAATAGCACGTAGATGTCTTTGAAATTGCTTTCGCTCTTGGCGGATGGCTTCGCCCCCGCTTTCGTGGACATCATTGGGCACCCTCGTTCGACATGATCATCATCATCCAGATGAACACCCCCTGCAGAGCGGGTAGCATGACCCCTACGATCGCCC
>JAJYXQ010000066.1 GCA_021796385.1 Thermoplasmata archaeon
GGAGCCCTTCATTCGGGCCGGGGACGCCTCGTACTCTACCGTCTGAAGCAACGTGACGTCGAGTTCCTCGTTCGACCCAGTCGGAAGAGTGGCATCCCGCATCGGTTCGAACAGGCCCAATTCCTTGCGCGTCAAAGGCAAGACCCGGAATCCGGTACCACCGTGGAGGGATCCAGGCATCCGGATCAGCCGGTGGACATCCGTGGTCACAGGGGCGTCGGTCTCACCTTGGATCGGAACGACCAATCGACGGGCGAGGGCTTTCAAGAAAAGGTCCCGGTTCTCGTCATTGCCGAGCGTTTCGAGGGTCTGCCGGCCGGCGATGGCCGCCAGGGTCTCTTCTGAGGCCAGATGATGGGCGATGCTCCGAGCCCTTTGCCGGAGCCCCTTCCGGGCTTCGGGAAGTCCCTCGGACAAGAGATCCAGCACTTCTTCGGTCATCTGTTCTTCGGTGTCCTTCTGATGTTCGTCGAGCCACCGGAGGACCGCCCGGCTCATTCTTCCCTTCCACCCGGCCGCATCTGGGGCCGCCAGCCTCCGGTAGGTCCGAGATCCCCCGTGCACCCTGGGAAGCGCCTCGGTGACCGTTTCAAAGGCGTCCTCCTCGGGTTGAAAGCCGATGCCCTGGATGTGGTCCACGAGCTCCCGGCGTTCCATGCTCGTGAGATGGAGATAGGCGTCGGCATGGATATGGGCATGATAGCCGCGTCCCCCAGAAAAGACGATGTCAACGTCCTCTTCATCGAGACCGAAATCCCCCCAGAGGAATTCCTCCAGGAGGTACTGGAAGCGCTCCTTTGCGAGTTGCAGTTGTGAAAGGTACGAGAGACCCTCTGCATTCCGGAGGTGGTCGGCGTCCAGGTCGAAGATCACCTCGGCACCGGTCCACCTTTTTTGCTTCATGCTGAGGTGACCGGGGTCCTCGTAGAGGGAGGTGGAGTAGTAGAGGTGACGGGGGACGAGCCTGCCCAACTCCTGACGGAACGATCCCACATCGGAAAAGGCCCGATGGCGGACGAAGGGGCCTGCACCGTCGGTCCCGAACTGGGCGAAGGCAAACTCCCGCATTTCAATCGAGAAGGGGACAGGGATCTCCGCTTGCCGGTAGTACCGGTCGAATTCCGCTCGGGCGAACCCGAGGTCCCGCGGTTGCAGAAGTGCAGTCTTCCCCATGCCGTCGGATCAATCCTCAAGCGGAGGCTCTCCGAGCCGGCGCCTTTCTCCGGCGAGAAAGCCGAACACGGTGGAGTGTTCACTTCCGCGCAGAAGCATAGTGAGCGCCCGCGTGCCTCGCTCAATCTCCTCAGCCGAACCGATGATCGCCACATGGTATCCCTGAACCGAGATCGAACACCCCGAGAGCTGCTCCAGGCGTTCCCGAGCCTTCCCGTGCTCTCCGATGAGCCGGGCCCGGATGCGGCGGACGGCGTTCTTGTCCCGCTTCCCGGTCACCTCCCGCAGGTTGAGAACATTGAGGTAATTCTCCCCTTTGAAGAGCCGGAACGCGCGCTCGGGGGAGAACCCGCGGCCGATCGCGGCAACGACATCTCGAGCCTTCATGGGTCCCCAGGGGTCGGCTTCCGGTGGGGCATGGATGGCCACCGAAGACTCCGAGGAATCCACGGTGAGGCTGGCCCCGCTCATCTCTTCGATGGCCTTTCGCACGACCCCTCCAACTCCGATGAGCACGGCGAGCCGTTCCTCCGGTATCCGTATGAAAAGATCGGTCATCTATAGCTCGGTTCCCCCCATTCGATCGAACATCTCCTGGGTGGTTAACTTTACACCTTGGCGGTTAAAATACTTGGTGAAGTTCTCGGCGTCCCGTAAGAGGAGTTCTCGAGCCATCGGGTGTTCCCGAGCGACCACCTCCCCCAGATCGATCAAGGCAATCCGACCCGCGAAGTAGAGCACGTTGTACGGAGAGAGGTCCCCATGTACAAGCCCCGCCCTCGTCACCATGTTCCGGACAGCGCGGGTAAGATCATTCAACAAGCGCTCGGGATCCTCCACCTCGCAACGGAAGAGCGGGGGGAACGGAAGTCCCCCCTCCCCCATGAACTCCATAAGAAACACGTTCCGATGATAATCGTAGGGCTCGGGGACGGGGACTTCGGCTTCCCGGCAGGCCTTCAGCGCCATGTACTCCCGGCGCACCCAAGCGAACACAAGCCGGGCAAAAGAATTCGATCCTACCTCCTCCCGGAGCTCATGGAGAAGATAGGGGGGGAGTCCACGGAAGACCGCATTGCCCACTCGGTACACTTTGAGCGCGCGGTATCCGTCCTTTGAACTTACTCGGAAGACATTGGCTACCTTGCCGGTGGAGATGGAGAAGTCCACTTCCGTCATGAGCCCACGGGTGATAAACCGTCCTACCGCTAGGAGTGTCCGACGGTCGAAGACCTCGTCCATGGCGTCGGTGTGGGAGCGTTCCTTTCGTCGGTCCTCCTCCTTGTGCCGGCGACGAAGGAAGGCTTCCACAGGGTCGCTCACACCCTCTCCCCACAGGGGGGAAGTTAAATCCGTTTGTCCCATCCGTAGTCTCTGCCGTGTCAGACGTTTCGATCCTCGTCGGCGCCCTGATCATCGTGATCGGATTCGTGATGCTTCTGGCAGATATCGCCCACCCGGGGCTCTTCCTGCTTATCCCGGCGGCGGTCCTAGTGGCGGCCGGACTCATGTTGCTCCTCGCTCCCGACGTCTTCTACACGAACACCGTGGCCGCAGTCCTCGTTATCATGGCAGCGGGTGCAGGAGGGGCTTTGATCGCGCTACCCGTGTATTCCAAGCTGGCTCCGCGCCATGCCCCGCTCGCCAGCACGATCGAGACCCTGACCGGTCTGACGGCCCGGGTCGTTACATCGGTCGAACCTAACTCGATGAAGGGGAAGGTTCGGGTCCGGGGCGAGGTCTGGAGTGCAACCGCTGATCGAACCATCCCCGAGGGCTCGGATGTGGAGATTATAGGTGGTGAGGGAATCATTTTGAAGGTCCGGGGTCTGCCCCCCAAGCAGGAGAAGTGAGGATGGCGAGTCCAAGTTCTACCAAAGGAACCGTACCAATTCCTTCCATCGGACCGTACAATGGAAAGTCGGTCATCCTTCTCTTCCTCGGTGTTTTCATCGCCTTCGTCGCTTTGGCCATCGTTGCGAACTCGGTTGGTGGGGCGGCCGGCCCGGCATACGCTGTGGCGATCGTCGTGGTGGGCATCATCATCTTCCTTGCCCTGCTGGCCCACACCACCTACTCGATCCAGCCCTACGAGACCGCACTCGTGACCGTCTTCGGATCTTACCGTGGGTATCTCCAGTCGGGTTTCAACATGGTCACACCCGTAGCCCGGGTCGTCCGGGTCGACTTGAGGACTCAGGTACTCGAAGTGCCGCGCCAGGAGGTCATCACGAAGGACAACTCCCCGACCAATGTGGATGCGATCATCTACATCAAGGTGGTCGACGGGATGTCGGCCGTATTCCGGGTCCAAGATTACCATGTGGCCACGGTTGCGCTGGCGCAGACCACCCTCCGGAGCGTCATTGGTGACATGGAACTTGACGAGATTCTGTACAACCGGGAACGGATCAACACCCGTCTCCGGGACATCCTCGATGAGGCGACGGACAAGTGGGGTGTCCGGGTGGAGGCAGTCGAAATCAAGGAAGTCGATCCGGTAGGACCCGTCAAGTCGGCCATGGAGGAGCAGACCGCAGCGGAGCGGCAGCGCCGGGCGGCGGTTCTGCGGTCCGATGGGGAGAAGCGCAGTGCGATCTTGGTTGCCGAGGGCCAGAAGCGGTCTCGGATCCTGCAGGCGGAGGGGCTCCGCCAGTCGAAGATCCTTGAAGCCGAAGGCGCACGTATGGCTACGATCCTCGAAGCCCAGGGAGAGGCCCAGCGGCTCCGGATCTTGGCGATGGGAGCCTCTCCCCTGGATGCAAAAGCCCTCACGGTAATTTCGTTGGATACCATGTCAGAGATGGCGCAGGGTCAGTCCACCAAGATCCTGTTCCCCTTCGAGTTCACGAAATTGATGGAGGGTGCGGCCGAGTACCTCGGTGTCGGGCGGACGGTGCCCGAGCGGGGCCTTTCCAGTTTGGACGAACTGGAGAAGAAGATTGGAGCCATGGATGATATCCTAGGCCCAATCCCGAAACAATCAGAGCTCACCACGGAGATCCAATCCATCGAGGAGGAGATCAAGGCCGAGAGCGCTGCGAGCGAGGCGGTCATCACCGGAAAACGCGCACCCGATCCTGACGATCTCGGGGATGAGCCCGCCGCGAAGCAAGCCATGGTCCCTCCCCCTCCGCCGCCTCCTAAGGCAGCGCCTCCGAAGAAGCCCTAAGTGCGTTATCCGTACGGGCCGAGGTCGTTGACCAGGTCCACGTGGGTCATCAGCATCCGACGGCAACAGTACCGTTCAACACCCAAGCTGTCGAGGACTTCCTTTGCCTTCTCTCCTCGGGCAAGCCGCTGCTGATAGCTATCCCAGTACTGACCGATGACCTTGCCGCAAGTGAAACAACGAACAGGTACCATCATGGTTTCAACGGTAGGACTTCTGCCTCCGCTTGCGGGCGCCACGACCCTGCGGGGTCTTGGGGAGCTTCCGGCGAGTGTCATTGACGAGGAGCGAGCGATCGTGATGTTTGAACAAACCCGCGAGCGTGGGGTCTTGGAACGCTTCGACGAGCCCGCGAGCGATCGCGGTCCGGACCGCGGACGCTTGTCCCATGAAGCCACCACCCGTGACGGTAACGGTGATATCCACACCATCCGAACGCGGTGCGCTGAGACGAATGGGTTCCTGCATCTTGAGTCGGGCCTCATACGGTTCCCACAGTTCTAGGGGACGAGAGTTCACCCAGACCCTCCCAGCACCTTTGGTCACCACGGCCCGCGCCACGGCACTCTTGCGTTTTCCGCTGGTTTGAATCTGAGGGGTCTCGGCCATGCTCAAACCCGGGCTCCTAGATGGCGGGAAATCTCAAGAAGGGTGAGAGGCGGAGTGAGAGCAGGGCGAGGTTTCGCCACCTCGATTACCTCGGCCTTGGCGGAAGTGAACTCCTCTGGAACACCGATGTAGGTACGGAGACGTCGGAATGCTTCCCGCCCGGTCGACCGCTTGTAGGGGAGCATTCCCCGCACGCACCGCCGAAGGATTCGTTCAGGAGTCCGTGGAAAGTGGGGCCCTTTTCGCACCGATCCTCGGGCCTCGGCCGCCCGATACTGGCTCAGGACCACGCTCCGCTTTCCCAGCACGACCGCCTTCTCGGCATTAACGATGGCCAGGGTTTCCCCCGCGAGCAATCGCTTTGCAATCACTGTCGAGGCTCGGCCGAGCACAAGTCCGCTTACATCAATCACACGAACTTCAGCCAATGATGTGCACCCCCTTCCCCTGAGGATTGGACTGGAAGGCTTCCTGGAGGGAACTCAGCTGTCCCCCGGCAGCGATCACTTTACGGCCGGCCTCCTCGGACCATCCCAGGGCGGCGATATGCAGAGCCTTCTTGAGGTCACCCTTGGCGAGCAGCTTGGTCGGTACCACAACGAGTTCACCAGCGGAAGCGACGCGTTCCAAATGGCCCAAGTTGACAGGTCGGAGCTGGTGCCGCGGGCGTTCCAGTCGAATGGCCACGGCCCGCCAAGCGGGAGCTCTTTTGCCATCGTGTGGCGACCGGAGTTCCCGGATAAGAGCTCGGAGATGAGGATTGGTTTTCTCCTCGGCAACCATAGCGGAAGCGCGGCAACAACGTATTCCCTATTAAGTCTTGCGTACGCTCGGACGGGCCGGTCGACCCGGGAACCCGATTGCGGGCACCGGGAATCCAAAGCATGAGAAACGTGCGCAATGCTTTAACCCCCTCCTGTCTTGTAGGGTTCGATGCCAGCAAAGAGCAACCCACAGTCCCGAGTCACAACCTGGGATGAAGTGAGGGAAGAAGCCAGCCAGTTCACCCGGGAAGTGATGATGGACTCGATCAAGTGGAGCCGTAAGGCTCTGCACTTAGCGAACAACATGGCCGACATGGCCCTCGCTCGATCCAAGGAAGCCGCGGAAAGGGCCCGCAAGTCGGTCGACAAAGTCCGCCGGTCGTAAGAACCTCGATGCGTATCCCCGTCCGGCTTGACGGGACGGCGGCGCTATCCACCGGGAAGATCGGTAACCTTGACTTTGACCTTCCTGAAGTCGCCTTGGCCGGGACACCGGCTCTACCGAACTCGGCGGTCCCTTCGACGGCGCTTTGGCTACGGAGCACGGGGAACGCTGCCCCATTCCACTACAACATTGAATTAGGTCGGGGAGAGAACCGACTTCCTTTGCCCCTTGAGATTCGAGCAGGGGAGGAATACTTGGAGGGAGGATGGGTTGCTGAGGTGGGACCGGAGAGCGGCATCTGGGTGTTCACTTGGCCTTTTTCCGAATCCGTGCGGGAGCGCCTGCTTGCGGCGCGCCCCTCGCTCGCCATCTGGGCGAATGCGCGCCATCTCTTCCGGACCTCGGAGCGGTTCGTGCAGGCAGGTCTCGACGTCCGAAGCACGATCGGACCTTCGGCAATCCTTTGGGCGCCACGGATAGCACTTCCTGAGAATCTCGCATTTCTGCATCTTCTCGGTATCGACCTAGTGGACTCTACCGAAGGGATGTTCCGGGCGAGTCGAGGGACATGGCTCTTTCCGGACTTTGAGTCCTCGGGCCCGATGCCCCCTCGGCCTCCGATTTGCCAATGTCAATCGTGCACCAATCCACCAACCGAGACCACAACAGAACATTCCCGGGCCGTAGGGAATGGCGCCCATGCGGTCCATGCCGTCTACCAGTATGCCCAAGAGGAGTGCAGGATACGATACGCTGTCCTGACCGGAAGGCTTAGGGAATTGGTCGAATCTCGGATAATCTCCCATCCCTATCTCGGGGAAGCCCTTCGCTGGTTCGACCGGTACGGAGGGGAGATGAGTGAAACGCATGCAGCGGTGACGGGAGATGGGATCCGACCCTACGTCATCGCCGAATCCCACCGCCGCCCCGAACTCCGGTATTTTCGCCGGAGATTCCTGGAGCGCTACACTCCACCCACATCCAAGCGGACGCTGGTGTTGGTCCCCTGTTCGTACACCAAACCTTACCGGAACAGCCCTACTCACCGATCGTACGCTCGAGCCCTCGGGGCCGCCTCGTCGCCTCAAGGTATCCATATCGTCTCTGTGACATCGCCCCTTGGCGTCGTACCATCCGAGCTCGAGGACTTCTACCCGGCCCGGAACTACGACATACCGGTCACCGGAGACTGGAGCGAACTGGAACGCGAGTGGGTCCTCCAAGGGATTCGACGGCTTTTGAAGGTGGGAAAATATGAGAGGATCGCCGTACATCTGCCGCAGGATGAGTATGGATGGGTGGCCGAGGCCATACCAGCATCCG
>JAJYXQ010000045.1 GCA_021796385.1 Thermoplasmata archaeon
CCGTTTCCCTCGTGGGCCCCCCAGGGCACGAGACCCTGATGGCGACCATGCTCTCGGGGGCGGCCATAATGAACGGGGCCATCCTGCTCGTGGCAGCGAACGAAAAGTGTCCCCAACCGCAGACCCGGGAGCACCTCATCGCGCTCCAGATCATCGGGGTCAAGCACGTCGTGGTGGTTCAAAACAAGATCGATCTCACCGATCGTGCTTCGGCCAAATCGAACCATGAGGAGATCACGAAGTTCCTCGCAGCTTCGGGCTTTGAGGCGGCGCCGGTGGTGCCCATCTCAGCGAACCATGGGGTGAACGTGGACGCTCTCATCGGGACCATTCAGGAGGCCATCCCCACGCCCACGTTCGAAGATTCAAAACCTCCTTTCATGTACGTCGCCCGGTCCTTCGATGTGAACAAACCGGGAACACGGCCTGCGGACCTTATGGGGGGGGTGGTGGGCGGCTCCCTCATCCAGGGTCGGCTCAAGGTCGGGGATGAGATCGAGATCCGCCCCGGGCCCGCCGTGGGAGAGGTCGTCGCTCCAAGCATCACGACGAGCGTGACCTCGCTCTACTCCGGGGGTCAACATCTTGAGGAGTTGCGACCGGGGGGGCTCGCTGCCATCGGGACGATGCTCGATCCTGCGATCACCAAATCCGATGCGCTCACCGGCCGTTTGATCGGGCGACCCGGGGACCTGCCCGCCCTCTCGGGCCGGTTGGTGCTCAAGCCAGTGCTGCTCAAGAGCGTGGTCGGAGCCCAGCAGGATGTCCGGGTAGAGAAGATACACACCGGCGAGATCCTCACGCTCACGATCGGTACGATGATCGTGGCAGGGAAAGTGGTGAGCGCCCGGCCGGACGAGGTCGAGATACGGCTCACGCGGTCCGCCCCCGTGCTCCCCTCAGCCCGGGTTGCTATTTCACGCCGGATCAACGCTTGGCGCCTCATCGGGTACGGTGTGGTGAAGACCCTCTCAGCGAATTGAACAGGCCCTCCGGGTGCGCACCCATCGCCATTTACCGTCCGTGACCCCGACTTTCTGGGTCTCTTCAACCCAAGGAGAGGCCTTCCACGGTCCTCGCCTCACCGGGCTTCGAAAAGCGGGCGGGTGATATCCAGGCCGGGTCAAGATCGGTCTTCTGTCCCAGCACCATCTGGGCGACACGTCGCGTGGCGCTCGGGGCTAGCATGAAGCCATGGCCGCCAAACCCGTTCGCATGGAAGAACCCTCCGAGTTTGGGGTCTTCACCCAGCAGCGGAAGCCCGTCGGGAGAATCGTCGTAGTAGCCCGACCAGGCTCTCAAAATCCGCGCCTCGGCAAGGCGTGGGACCAGTCGGTTCAGTTCCTTCGACATCTCGACAAGGAACTCGCGGCTCGAGTACAGACCGGTACGTGTCGAGCGGGAGTGGTCCATCGTCAGCCCGCCGACCACTTCGCCCCGCATCGTCTGGGAGAAGTATGTGCCGCGGGAGAGGGTGACCACCATCGGGTCCAAAAAGGGGGTCAGCGGTTCCGTGGCCAGTATCTCATGCAGTGTGGGATGTGTTATTGTCGGGACCCCGGCCATAAGATTGATCTCACGGGACCATCCCCCGGCCGCGTTGACCACCTTGGGGGTACTGATCCGGCCCCCCTCGGTTGAAATGGCCCGAACTTGATGACCATCCGAATCGATCGCCCGGACGGCGGTACGGTAGAGGACTTCCACTCCCCTTTCCTTGAGGGACGCAAGGAGCCCCCAGACCACGGGAAAGGGAAGGATGACCCCATCCGAGGCGAGATACGTGGCCCCACGGACTGAACGGACATCCAGATCGGGCACGACATCCAAGACGCTTGATGGCTCCAGGTATCGGATCGGTAGCCCTTCCGATCGGACACCGGTCTCCATACGGCGTAGCGTAATCACCTCCTCCTCGGTGAAGGCGAGGAAGAGATACCCTCCCTGACGGAACCAGGGGTTGTAGCCGAAATCTCGGCCGAAACGACGGTAGAATTCCACAGATTCTCGGGCGAGGCGGATGGTGGCCCGGGTCTCCCACTGCTGTCGTACCCCTCCACCGTTCCGGCCGGACGCACCGCCCGTTGCAAAGCCACGATCGACCACGAGGATCTTCCCCGGGTCCATATGCTGTGATAGGAAGTGCGCCGTGAAAAGCCCGATGACGCCTCCTCCGATGATCACGACCTCATAGGAGGACCTCTGGGGGCTGGTCATTTTCCTCCCGCGAGGTCACCGATGCGCAGCGGCCAAACGGGCGGCCGCTGGGTGAAGAATCCGATGTCGGACGGGGGACGCCCGGAAAGCGCTGCCAAGAGAAGAACGGCATCCGGCATGCAGTACCGCCCTTGGCACAGACCCATCCCGACACCCGTCAAGCGCTTCGCAACCTCAAGTGAAGTCTCCCACCCGTCGGAAACCACCCTCTCGAGCTCTTGGAGGGTCACATCTTCGCATGGACAAAGGATGACCTTCTTCGACCCTAGTACACGGAGGAAGTCGGTCTGGTAGTCGAGCATCGGACACGGGCCTTCCCGGTGCACGCGTCGATCGAGCAACGCGGGGCCCGATTGTGGGTCCCTTATTGGCAGACCCAGTGTCCCGTCTCCCTCCAGGATTGCCAAGGCGGCTCGTTCTCCGCTCTCCCGCGAATCCGCTTCCGTGCAAAAGCCGGCGACCCCACCGATGGCGAACACTCCCGGGACCGATGTCTCGCACCTTTCGTTGATCTCGGGAAAGTACGCCGCCGCGCCATTGCGCCAGTGCATCCGGGCCCCTGCCTGAAAGAGAAGTCCCACCTGGGGAAGGTCCCGATGTGAGAGCACGAGGCCATCCAGCCTGAACGACTCGGTCTGTCCTGTCGTCCGGTGAACCAACGCAACCGCCCGGATCCAATTCCTTCCCTCGGCGGAAGCGATGGCCACCCCTTCCCGGACCGGGATTCCGAGCGTTTGAGCCCGTCGTCTGACCTCCGGGGCCAGTTCCCAAGGTGAGGCGAGAAGGCAGATCCGCTCCTTCCATGCATCGAGGAGCGAGAGGGTGTGCGCATTCCCTCCAAAGATGGCCAGCCTCTGAAATAGAGGGACTGACGGATCCGAATGAAGACGGACGAGGCCGTCCCCGGTGAAGACTCCCGGAAGGTCACTCCCACGAAAAGGGAGTCCGGCATCGTACGTCCCGGTTGCCACGATGATCTTCGAGGCCGAGACCAGTAAGGCAGAGCGTCGCGGGGAAGACACGATGGACCGGAACTGTCCGTCATCTCCCGGTGAAAGGAAGACGACATTGTCCTCTCCCCGGGAGCGGTCGGCCACCATGAGGCGGGTCGATGGACGCTGCCGTCGGATCAGCTGGGCGGCGGCCGTCCCGGCGGTCCCTCCTCCAATGATGAGCACGTCCACCGCCACTGCCGTGGGGGGGGGCAGGGCCGCCGGTGCGGCGTCAGGGAGATGGCCCAGTCCGCTGAACTTCCGGACGAGCGAAAGGTAGGCCGGCCGCAGGGCGAGGGGACGGTTGAAGCCCCTCATGGTGTCCATCCCTCCGGAAAAGATCCAGTCCATCACGGCGAAGAGATCGTATCGGGTGGAGGGCCATCCGGCCTCCGTGACGACCCGGTCGCCGGGCCGGGGTTCGACCAGGCACGATCGTACCATGGGCACGCCATTCAAGCGCACATGGCAACCCGCGCACTGTCCTTGTCCACAGAACGGTCCCCGAGGGCGACGGTACTTGAGCGACCGGGCAAAGACCCGCGTCCCCGCTTGCGAAAGGGCCTGTGCCAGGGATACGCCCCCGATGATCCGCCGCGGGCGTCCGTTGAAAACAATGTCGATCATCCCCCCTTTCATCGGCGGGGCTGGGTTCTTCAAAGGACGCAACTCGCCGGAACCGCTCATCTTGCCGACCACATTAGGAGAAAAGCTCAAAAGGTGTTTCGCTCCTTTGTTCCTGATGCCCGGGGAAGAGCTGATCCGTTCCGTTGGAGAGGATGATTTCGAGGAACGGATCCTGCGTTCCGAGGTCCCCGTGGTCCTCGATTTCTACGCGGATTGGTGCGGCCCCTGCCGGCAAGCAGAGACGATCCTCCAGACCATCTCTAAAGAGCTCGAAGGAAAGATATTCTTCGCTCGGGTCGATGTCGATGAGTGCGAGAAGATCGCCGATAGCTTCGGAGTGCATTCCATCCCCACCTTCATTTTCATCGACAAGGGGCAGGAACGGGCCCGTCAAGTGGGGCTTCTGGCGGAAGCGGAGCTCCGGTCGATCCTCCAGAAATATCTCGGAACGCAGTGATCCCCTCCGGGAGATTCAGTGGCGGAAGACCCGCCAGCCTGTGGTGTAAAGAGCCATTTGGTGCTCGTCCGCGGCCGTGATGACCTCCGGGTCCCGGATCGAACCCCCGGGGTGGAGGACGGCCGTGATCCCGGCGGCCGCGGCCACATCGATGCCATCCCGGAAGGGAAAGAAGGCGTCGGAAGCCAGGACAGACCCCCGCGCCCGTTCACCGGCCACTGCGATCGCATCCCGGACCGCCCCGACCCGGCTGGTCTGACCTCCACCGATCCCGGTAGTCGTCGAACTCCGGGCCAGCACGATGGCATTCGATCGTACGAAACGTACCACTTCCCATGCGAACGCCATGTCGGAGAGCTCTGCCGGGGTGGCCGACCGGCGGGAAACCTGTCGTACCGCGGTCAGGTCGAGCCTCTTTTGGTCGCTTTCCTGATACAACATTCGGCCGGCCGCCGTCCGCACCTCGTGGCGTTTCCGGTCCAGAACCTCCTGCAAATCCCCCCGGAACAGGATGACCTTGACCTTGGATCTTCGGCGAAGGCTCTCTAGGGCCTCTGGAGTGTACCCGGGGGCAATGATGAGGTCGACAAACGTGCCCTTCAACGCCGTCGTCACTGACTCGGTCACTTCCCGATTGAGCGCGATCACACATCCATACCGGGCCACAGGGTCCGTCTCCAACGCTCGTGCTAGTGCCCTGGCACTGTCCTCGGACACCGCCACACCACAGGGGGTGGCATGCTTGACGACAGCAGCCGCCGGTGTGGAAAACCGAGCAACGATCGCCACCGAGTTGTCGATGTCGAGATAGTTGTTGTAGGAGAGGGCATCCCCTTTGAGGGTTTCGAGCGGCCAGAGTAGGCCACCGGCGTCGGGCTCGTGTCCGGCATAGACCCAGGCCGCCTGCTGTGGGTTCTCACCGTAGCGGAGGGTTTCGGATTCCACTCGGGTTACCGAAAGCAATGGGGCGGGGCGCGCGGGGTCCGAGCGGCGGCCAATCCACGCACAGATCTCGGCGTCGTAGGTAGCCGTCCTTTGGAATGTGGACGCGGTCAATCGACGGACCAGCTCCGTCGATATCGCTCCTCCATGTTCCCGGAGTTCACGGATTACAAGCTCCGCTTCCTGAGGTGACGGGACCGGTACTACCCAGGGGAAGTTCTTCGCCGCCGCTCGTAGGAGACTGACCCCTCCGATGTCGATGAGTTCGATTAACTCTTCGTCCGTCGGGGAAGGCTTACGCAGAAGGGCGTTCTCGAAGGGGTAGAGCTGCACGGCCACAAGGTCGAAGGGACGGAGTCCCCGCTCTTCCATTTCCCGGGTTCCGGCCGGGTCTCTGGGTGCCAGGATCCCTCCAAAAATGGCCGGGTGAAGTGTCTTGACCCGGCCTCCGAACCACGAACTGATCCCAGTCAATTCGTCTGTGGTGTGGAGATCCAGACCATGGACTCGAAGGCGTGTCGCCGTGCCTGACGTCCCCCAGAGTTCGGTGCCGTTGCGATTCAGTTCCTGAGCGAGGCCCAAGAACGCATCTCCTTCAAACGAGCTCAACAAGGCTCGGGTCGGTTTGAGGGACCTCGGCTCTCCCACTTCAGTTACCCGCTTGTCAGTTCCTGAGTAACAGATAAGAGTTATGGCTCAGGCTTTGGTCCGCCCCGGCCTCGGAGCCAGACCTTCCCTTTGCGTAGGGTACCAAAGGTGCGATACGTATGGATGCCCGTTGCGTTCCAACACCGGCGGGCCTGCGGTAGGGCCACCGCGGACAGCTCCACGAGGCCCGCCGAACGGCGGGACTTCACTACCCGGAACGGGAACGAGATGTCCCGGGGAATCCTGGCTCGGAGAATCTGGAAGAAGTTGGCCGGGGAGGTGGCCTCCCCGGCAATCGTCACGCCGAGATACCGCTTGCGGTACCGGCGTTCAGCGGACGAGGTCGATCGCGTCGGTGGACTCGCCAGTTGCGTATCCGCCACCCTTCGAACCCAAGAGGTTGGCCGCCTTGACTCCCGTGATGATGAGGAGCACCTTGATGGAGTTCTCCATCTCCGGGGATTGGTCGATGGTGCAGCCCCAGATGATCCGAGCGCGCTTTGAGATCCTCGAACCCACAATCTCGGCGGCCTTCTGGGCCTCCGAAACGGTCATCGAAGTTCCTCCTACCACGCGGACCAGGGCGCCGTGGGCGTCCTTCAGGTCGACATCACCGAGGAGCGGGGAGGTCAGGGCCTCATTGACCGCCTGGGTCACCCGGTCCGTGGTGTCCTCGCTCTCTCCC
This sequence comes from Thermoplasmata archaeon, assembly GCA_021796385.1. Lineage (GTDB taxonomy): Archaea > Thermoplasmatota > Thermoplasmata > Lutacidiplasmatales > UBA184 > JAJYEA01. The sequence continues at coordinate 6,569 of JAJYXQ010000045.1, forward strand.
AGTCCGATGAGGGCCACTCCACCGTCTTTCATCACGGTGAGCAGGTCCGCGTAGTCCAAGTTCACGAGCCCGGGTTTGGTCACGATCTCCGTGATCCCCTTGATCGCGGTCATGAGGACCGTGTCCGCGAGCTTGAACGCGGCATCGAGCGGCATCCGGGGAGCTAACTCGAGAAGCTTGTCGTTCTGGATGACGATGGTGGTGTCACACATGGAGCGCAGCCGCTCGAGTCCATCCTTCGCCTCTTCCATCCGGACTGAACCTTCGGCAGAGAAGGGGATCGTGGTGACCCCCATAACGAGAGCGTTCATCTCACGTGCGATGCGGGCGACCACGGGGGCCGATCCCGTCCCTGTGCCTCCCCCCATCCCGGCGGTGACGAACACGATGTTCGAGCCGTTGAGGAAATTCTTGAGTTCCTCTTCGTTCTCGCGGGCCGCTTCCTCCCCGATCTCAGGGCGGGCACCGGCTCCGAGACCCTTCGTGGCGCGCTTTCCGATCAGGATCTTCCGAGGAGAGTGGATGGTGATGAGGTGCTTCGCATCCGTGTTGATGGCCAGCATCTCCGCACCCTGGATGCCTTCCTCCGTGCAGCGATTGATGGTGTTCGAGCCGCCTCCACCACATCCGACGATTTTGATGTTGACCTTGAGTTGCTCTGCCAGCTTTGCCAGTTCCTCGTCGTCCGGGCTCGCAACCATAGGGGTTACGGGACCCGTCGGTTTCCGGTCGTCGATGGACCTTGCCTGTTGGTGCTTTCCCAGTGCTTCCGCCACGATGGATTTCATTTTCTTTCCTCGGTTT
>JAJYXQ010000051.1 GCA_021796385.1 Thermoplasmata archaeon
ACTGAAAGCTCTTGCCCAAGCGATGCATCGCCCGGGCGAGAACAGAAGCGGCGGCCACTCCATCACCATCGTTGTGATAGATGATCCGCCACCTTCGGGAGGTGGACAGGAAGAGGTCCCTTCCCCGCTCGAGGTCCCGCAACCCCGAGGCCGGGAGGAAGCTCTCCATGGCTACCCCGGGCCTATTCGACTTGCAGGGCCGCGGTCTCCGCGCTGTAATGCCAATCGGCCGGGAGGATCTTCCTCTGCTTGTAGTACTTGGCGAGTCGCCGGATCCGGGATTCGATGAGGTTCAGTCCCCGCTTGTTCGCCAAGTCGTATGGATGCTTCGCCAAGTGTTGCTGGAGGTGCACGACCCGGCGCAGAAGGCTCGAGAGGTCCTCGGGGAGCTGGGGGGCCAGGTTCTGTTCCTTGAGGAGCGACATCATGCTCTGCCCTGTGAGAAGGCGGACCCGGGTGACCGCATGGGTGTCCCGGAGGACCGCTCCGATCTGGGCCGACGAGGCTCCGGTGCCGGCCAGCTTGGTGATCTCCTCCACGAGTTCTTCCTTGTCCATTTGGCCTCCTTGAGCGCCCCGCTCGTGGGCCGATCCTCCCGAATCGCTTGGTGACATTCGAAAGCGACACTTACGGTCGGTACTTAACGATTTGCGGATGTTCCCGTCGCCGGGCCGAAGGGGAGCCGGCCAGCCTTAGCTCCCGGGTTTCCACTTCACAGAGCAACCCAAGACCGAGGTCGAGGAGGGTGACGGGGACCTTTCCACCAAGGCGGCCAGGATCGCTTCCCGGAGGTACCGCTGCTTGACCTTGCGCGGCGCTTCCCAATCGTCATCGATCCGGCCCTGGTAGACCAGTTTTCGCTGACGATCGAAGAGGTACGGGTGGGGAGTGACGAGGGCCCCGTAGGCATGGGCCACCTCCTGCGTTTCATCCCGAAGGTACGGGAAGGGGTATGCTTTCTGCACGGCCCGCTCCCGCATCCGCTCAAAACTGTCGTCCGGGTAACTGTCGGCGTCGTTCGGGTTGATCACCACCGTGGCCAATCCACGGGGCGAGAATTCCTTCGCCAGTTCGATGAGGCGCCCCTCCCAGGCCTGTGCGTACGGACAGTGGTTGCAGGAGAAGACGACGAGGAGGAGCGGCGATGTCCGGAAGTCGTCGAGCCCGTAGGTCCTCCCATCGGTCGCAGGCAACCGGAACCGCGGTGCGGCATCCCCAACGGAAAGCTTGAAGTTGCTCAGCTCGGCCATGGGACTGCGCACTACCCAGAAGGATTTGAGCCTTCGGACCTTCGGCGAGCGAACCGCCGCCAAAAAAGAAATACTCTTTCCCGCCTTCCCTATCCGTGAGGGATCACATGACCCCACACCCACGCATCCAAGCCGTTCTGCTCGACCATGGGGGTACCCTCGTGACCGATTGGACGGGGGACCCGGACGACGTGTTCTACCGGATACTCCGGGGCGAAGGGGTCTCCGTCGAGCGTACACGGCTCAAGGGCAGTTCAGAGTACTTCCAGATGGCCTGGGCCGACAAGTTCGCCCACCTTCCCAGAGGCGAACGCTGGACTCCTGCGGTGCGGGCGGCCTGCAACCGGGCCGTGCTGGACCATTTCGATGTGCCGGGAGACCATGAAGCCCTGGCGCGGATTGTGGCGGAGAAGTTCGAGTGGACGGTACATCCGGCCCTTTTCCCGGACGTGAAACCCACGCTCGAAGCGCTCAAGACCCTCGGCTTTTCGATGGGCGTGGTCAGCCAACACCTGTTCACCTCGACGGACCTCAAGGCTGAACTGGACGAGCGGGGGATCGGGGACTATTTTCGTATCGTGCTCACCAGCGAGTCCGCCGGATTCGACAAGCCAGACCCGGCGCTCTACCGCCAGGCGACCAAGCTCCTCGGGGTGACCCCCGCGCACGCGTGCCATGTGGGGAACAGCCTCGTGAACGATACGTTGGCGGCCCAGCAGGCCGGCCTCTTCGGAGTGCTCGTGGACCGGGACGGGAGCCAACCCACCGTGCCGGGGCTTCCCGTGATCCGTTCGCTCGCGGAACTTCCGGCCCTCCTGGGATGAACCTTGGCTAGAACAGGGAAGCGCAAGCGCCATCGTCGGACCTTAGCCCCAGGGCAATCGTAAAGGCCCCCTCTGTCCCTACCATTTGGGGAGATCGCATGAGGCTGGATCGGATCGGACAGTTGGAGCTCGTGTACACCGAGATCGATGAGGAGTGGTCGTTCGCTGAGGGAGGGCATGTCTATGGCATCCTCACCGGCCGGTTCGAGGCGGGCGAGCTGCGCGGCACGCTCCACGCCACGAACCTGGCCCGCCAGCGTCCGGACGGAGGGTTCACGCCGAAGCTTCGGGGCATCCTCACGACACCACAGGGGAGCCGACTCTTCCTCACCATGGATGGGATCTCGATCAAGGACGAGAAGGCTAACCCACCCCGTCGCATTGTCACGATGGGGATCACGCTTTGGACGTCCGACCCCAAGTTGCGCCCTTGGAACGATACCTACTTGGTGGCCGAGACCATCGGAGGGCGGATGGGAAAGAGCTGAGGCGTTTCCGGGACCCTATACCAGTGCGTGTCTGAGCTTTGAACGGAGGACCGCCCTCACGGCCTCCCCCATTCTTTGTCATCCTGAGAAAACCGCTGGGCGTCGGAAAGACCTCGGTGTCCCACGCCCTCGCGCAAGCCATTGGTGGACAGGTCGTCTCGATCTACGAGATCGTGGATGTTGACTGGACGGTGGGTCCCTGGGACTTTATCTCAATGGAAACCGCGTGGCGGAGGAGCGGGCACACCCCCTCTTGGCCAAGGGGGTCCCGGTCATCTTTGACGGGTGTTTCTATTGGAAGGGATAGATCCGCGATCTGGAACGACGATTGCACCATGCACACACGGTGGTCACGCTGAACGCACCTTTGGCCGTATGCATTGAGAGGGATAGCCATCGAGCACTGGTCCATGGAGCGGACGCCGCCCGGGAAGTGTACCGCAAAGCCACGCGTTTCGGATGGGGTATCCCGATAGATGCCACACAATCGATCCCCGCTCAGTTGAGGGAAATCCGTCGCCACTTACCCCTTGGATAGTGCACTCGCTGGAAGGCTCAATGTCTTCCGGTATGATCCGCCCATAGTCCCTCGGGAAACGACCCAACTCCAGTATGTCCCCTGTCCCGCGACTCAGGCTTCCGACGGGGATCGCATCGTGGGAAGGCACGGGATGCCGGATCTATCGAGCGTCAAGTCCTCCACTCTTCCCAAGGATAGGAAGCCGGATGGCTGCCTCTGTCTCTTTCACCACACTCGCACCGCTCCGAGCATTAAGGGAGGGGTATCACCCGGTGCTCAGCGCATCCTGGACCAAGGCCGTGGCGAGCCCTTCGGGGGCGGCATTGTCGATAAGCAGCGCTAGGATATCGGTAAGGGCTTGGACACGCACAAGGCCTGTGCCACCCTTTTCCTTGGTGTGGGCGCAAAGTCGCGTCATGAGAGTCAACTCCCGGAGCTCTCCCCAGTTCCGCAGACGGGGCTTGGCGGAACGGAAGGCGTCCGACGGTTCGGCCTTGAGCCATTGCAAACGACGCTCGATGGCTCTCCGGACCGCTTCTGACGTGGAGTGGTTGTGGGCCCACTCCGCATCCTTACGCCAGGTATCCTCCGGGTGAGACCGGGCGCACGCTTCCAAGGCATCGAGGGCCTGCACATTCGCCCCACCCTCCCATACCGGGGTGACGAGCGCATCGCGCACGTGCTTCGACATGGGGTACTCTTCGAGGTATCCCGGGCCTCCCAATATCTCCATGGCGAGCGGGCACTCGCGGACCGCCTGCTCTGCCGTGAGCATCTTGGCGGCGTGGGTGGAAAAGCGCAGGAGGTAGTAGTCCGGAGAATAGGGTGGTTGTTCCTTCCATACCCCATCGTAGGCGAAGGCGGCGTCAAAGGCAAGGAGTGTGGCCGCTTCAGCGAAGGCCGCGAGCCGGGCCAGGTCCTGACCCATGAGGGGGTGGTCGATCAGCCGTTGGCCGAAGGCTTTGCGATCCCGGGCGTGGATCATCGCCATCTCGCTGGCCCGGTCGATGGCCGCCGCACTACCGATCGAGTTGCAGATGCGCGAGAGATTGAGCATCTCCATCGTCGGGTGGATCCCCGCCGATGCCTCCCCCAAGGGATATGCCTCGCTCTCCAAGAGCGACACCTCACCCGTCGGGACGCACGTGGTCCCCAGCTTCTCCTTGAGCCGGCGGATGCGCCAGTTCGGGGTGCCATCCCCCCGCCGGGCCGGAACGAGGAACAAACGGATCCCGCGGGCCCCACGGGGAGCTTCGGGTGTGCGCGCCGTCACGACGGCGAACTCGGCGCCCACATTGCTGCAGAAGTACTTCTCCCCCGATAGGTGGAAGCGCCCCCCACTTCCCGGCGTCGCCCGGGTGATGTTGGCCCCGAGGTCCGAACCTCCCTGGGCCTCGGTGGCCCATGTGGCCCCCTGCCGCACCGCGCCCTCCTCCAACAACAAGGGGAGGAACTGCGAGCGGATCGGGTCGGCGGCGTACTTGGCCACCGAAAAGACCGTGGCCATCGTAACCGTCGCGGAGCAGAAGAAGCCGACATCGGTGGTCAGATACCCGAGGGCGAAGGTGTGCCACCACGGATGCTTGCCCTCCACGGGCCCGGTGGCGATCCCGCTACGGTACATCGTCCGCAACATCCGGCGGTGATCCTCGCCGAGTACCACGGTGTCGATGTCCGAACCCAAGAGGTTGTGGGCTTGAAGGTAGGGACGGTTCCGCCGGTCCACCTCGTAGGCCACGGGTTCCAGTTCCGTCCGGACAAAGTGCGCATAGCTCTCAAGATGGCCGAGGGTCTCCGTCCGGATGTGGCTCCCTCCGAAGAGATGCAAGGCGTCCTGAAGCGGGGCCGGGAGCGGCATCAGCCACTACCAAGACCCGTGCGCCTTGAAGCTTTGGGTAGGGTGCTCCCTTCCCCAGCTACTTTGCCCATGCGCCTACAGGCTGTGCGACATCCACGGCCCATCCGGTTCAAAGCCGAACCGGGAGTAGTATCCCCGGGTGCCCACGGCACTGATCACGGCGATCCGATGGTGACCGGCCGCGGATGCCTCGGCGGTCGCCTCGGCCAAGAGCCGCTGGCCAAAACCCCGGTGCTGTGCTGAAACGACGTCCCGGGCCGGTGCGCCCACCGGGACCTCGGTTCCCAACACCTTGAGCTCGCGGATGATCGGATACTTCGGACCCGACCCCTCCCCGCTCGGGAAACGCAGCCGGAGGAACCCGACGAGAACGTCCGTGGAAGGGTCTTCGAGCGAGAACATGACTTCGGTCCCACCGCTCGCTTCGTATGTGGTCCGACGGAGCTCGACCGATGTGAGGTCGGCCGGGACCGCACGACGACCGACCTCCCGACATCGCAGGCACGGGCACTTCTTTCCCCGGGCAGAGAGTATCCTGAGCGCGATCTCGCGGAGGTTGCTCTTGCGGACACCCGCGGCGATCAGGCGGGCCGGGATGTCCCGCTGGACCCGTTGTATCCGGACGTAGCGTGGGAGCCCTTCCTTCACATCGGCGAGGAGTTCGGCGGCCGTGGAGGTCTCGTAGGGAACGTACTCGCCCCGCTTCCATTCGTCATAGAGGGAGGTTCCACGCATCACGAGGCAGGGGTAGACCTTCAGCATGTCCGGTCGGAACCTCGGGTCGGAGAACAGTTTCCCGAAGTCCTCCCGGTCCTTGGTGGGGTCCATCCCGGGAAGGCCCGGCATCATGTGGTAGGCCACCTTGAGACCCAGGTCCCGGGCCCTCCGGGTGGCGGAGACCACGGCCTCCACCGTGTGGGCGCGATGCACGTGATCCAAGACCTCTTCCCGGAGGGACTCCACACCGAACTCGACCCTGGTCACGCCCCAGGCAACGAGGCGCCGCAAGGACTCCTCGCTGGCCTGGTCCGGGCGGGTCTCCACTGTGAGGCCGACACAGCGGGAGGCGGCGGTCTCGTTGCGGGTGTGGGCTGAACGGATGTCCGGGGAACGGTTCCCGTTCAGCGCATCGAAACACTGCTGGATCGTCCGTTCCTGCCAGCCCACGGGCCGGGAGGTGAACGTGCCCCCCATGAGGATGATCTCGACCTTGCTGGTCGAGTGGCCGATCTCCGAAAGCGTCTGCAAGCGGTGCTGGGTGATGAGGTAGGGATCGTAGCCGAGCTGGGCCCCGCGCAAGGCCGAGGGCTCTTCGCCGGTATAGCTCTGGGGCGAGCCGAACTCCGGACCCCCCGGGCAATAAGTGCAACGTCCGTGGGGGCATCGGTACGGGGAGGTCATCACCGCCACCACGGAGACCCCCGAGAGGCTCCGGGTCGGCTTGCGGGGACGGGTGATGGAGGGGGACACCTTGACTTGGGTACGGTGGGTTGAGGCCACGTTGGGGGCCGCGGTGCCGGGGGGCTCAGGTCCAGGTTCCATACACCTTCTCGCCCTGAAGGGCCATCGTGAGTCGACCCTGGGACAACCCATTCAGAAGAACGCACGGAGTTCCCGTTGCGGCGATGGCCAGCATCTTCTCCGCCTTGCCACGGATCCCCCGGGTGACGTCCGGTACCCCCGGGGAGGGGCGGAGGGTCTCGACAAGCTGTGGCGTGAGTTGTGCCACCGGTCGCGGGGGTTTGCCCCCGTCAAGGATACCGGGTACATCGCTCACGAACACGACCCGATCGATGTGACCGCTCCGGACGAGTTCCAGGGCGATATCGTCGGCCGATAGGATCGAGAACCCCCAGGTGCGGTCCTGGACCACATCCCCGAAGGAGACGGGAACGCTCCCCGATTCCAGCGTCTGCTCGAAGCGAGATCGGGGGAAATCTACGAGCCGCCCCCCATCGTTCGTTGCCAAGGACTGGGGAGGGAGAGAGAACGGATCGAGCCCGGCATCGAGAAGGCTCTTCAGGACCCCCTGATGGAGCTCGCGTACATGGTAGGATGTGATGGCCGCTCCCCGGGCACGGTCCCGGTCCGCTGGAGCGGGCGGCCCGGAAAGGTTCCACTTGCGGGCAAAGGGATGGCCGAACGAACCCGCCCCGTGGAGGACAATGACCCGGTCATCGGGTCGGGAAAGCCCCGCTTGGATCTCCCCGGCCAAGCGGGTGAGGACCTTGGGCCGGAGCGACG
>JAJYXQ010000005.1 GCA_021796385.1 Thermoplasmata archaeon
ATCTCGTCACCAATCTACTCTCGGACAATGTGAGCGTGATATCGGACGCAACGAACACCGTGGTCGCCACCATCCCGGTCGGGACGCAGCCATTGGGCGTAGAGTATGACAGCGGGACGGGGGAGGTGTTCGTCACCAATTATGGCTCGGCCAATGTGACCGTGATCTCGGATGCGACGAACAAGGTGGTCGCCACCATCCCGGTCGGGTCGAATCCAAGGGGCGTGGCGTATGACAGCGGGAAGGGGGAGGTGTTCGTCACCAATCTATTCTCGAACAATGTGAGCGTGATATCTGACGCGACGAACAAGGTGGTCGCCAGCATCCCGGTCGGGTACTACCCCTATGGCGTGGCGTATGACGGCGGGAATGGGGAGGTGTTCGTTACCACCTATCTCTCGGACAATGTGAGCGTGATATCTGATGCGAGCGACACGGTGGTCGCCACCATCTCGGTCGGGTCCGGCCCCGTGGGCGTGGCGTATGACAGCGGGAAGGGAGAGGTGTTCGTCAGTAACAGTGGCCAAGGGACGATATCTATCATCACCACCGGCTCGGCCCCCTCCGCCTTTCCAGTCAATATCTTCCAATCGGGCCTCCCGACGGAGACGAACTGGTCCGCGACCCTGAACGGCCAGACACTGTTTACGACCACCAGTACGATCTCGTTCAGCAACCCTAACGGAACCTATGCATACACCGTAGGGTCAGTGAGTGGGTACACCGCCTCCCCTTCCTACGGTAGCGTGACCGTGAGTGGAGCCTCGAAGACCGTCTCCATCACTTTCACCCCATCCACTTCAGCCACCTATGCTGTGACCTTCAGCGAGAGTGGCCTGCCCACGGGCACGAGCTGGTCGGTGACGGTGGAGTCCACAGTCCACACATCCATCCGGAGCACCATCTCCTTTGCCGAGGCGAACGGCACGTACTCGTACACAGTGGGTGCGGTGGCGGGGTACACCGCGAACCCCTCGTCAGAGAGGATCAAGGTGAACGGGATGGCAGTTTCCCAGCCCATCACATTCACGAATTCCACCTCACCGGGCAATGGTAACCAGTCCACCGGATTCCTCGGACTGCCCGGGTATTATGGATACATCCTGATCGGGGTCATCGTGGCGGTGGTCGCCGCAGTGGTGGCAGTGATGCTGATACGCAAGCGGAAGGGGGCGCAGTCGACCACGCCTTCCCGGCCCCAGGCATTGCAGCAGTCCCCGCCAACAGGACCACCACCCCCACCGTAGGATCGATCACAACCCTGACGTTGTTCCACGACCAAAACCTATCCGCTGCCCCTGCGAACCTCCCGAAAGCGACCCGAACGGTATCACCTCCCGAATTCTGTTCCCTAGAGCTCTTCCCTCGGTGACCCCGGGATCAAGGGCTGGATATCCAGCAGAGGGGGCCACGCGGGTCACCCAGCCCTGAAGAGAGTCGCTCAATCACTTATGGCAAACCCAGAGGGTCTGCCTAAAGACACGATCACCGCGCCTTCACGTATCTCCCATCCGGTGTCGGCACCAGCCCGAGGCTCTCGGCCACGGCGGGCTTGATGGGATACCTGAAGTTGGGATGGGTCAGGATCGCTACGAATTGATTCGGTTTGAGATTGGTGAAACGGTACCACTGTCCATCAAATTGCGTTCCCTCATTCTTGAGGGATGGGGTGAATACGTAACCCTTCACAGTAGGGCCCCTCGAGGCGCTTTTACCTTCGGTTGAACTCCCACTTTCACACCGGAGCTACTACCGAAAGGACTAAAGCGCGAATTGTCTTCCTCTATTGCCGGAAGTATGGTTTCTCCGGCGGTGGAAGGACTTCTTGCAGACGGGGCATCCGAGGAGACCCTCATCATTTCCAAGAAGAAGCTCGAGGAACTCCTCTCTCGTCTTCAGCGTCACATTGAGGAGCAGGACAGGGAGATCGCGCGACTTCGCCATCTCCTCGAACTCCAGGAAGGGAGGCGGAGCCCTCTCCCTTCTTGGGTCAATCCCAACGTGAAGAAAGAGGGTGGGGAGAGCTCGCACAAGCGTGGAGCGAAGAAGGGGCACGAAGCGCACCATCGACTACCTCCCGAGAAAGTCGACGAGACACGGGAGGCAGAATCGGACGCCTGTCCTGACTGTGGAGGGCCCTACCGTGAAGGGTTACATTACTCATTAACAATATCGCTAGTTGAGCCTTGGAAATCCTCTGACTCCCAAAAAAAGCAGCTCGCTTGAGTTGGTGTCACCGAAAACCAAATCACTACATGCGCACTACTCTGGGTGTGCATATTCTATATCCCCACCGTGACCAAAGGGGGCCGCCAGTACCGACAGCTCGACCAACCCCTCTGGGACAAGAAAACCAAACGTTCCCGAACTCACGTTCTCCAGCATCTCGGTCCGGTCTTCCCCGTCTATGACCGGAGAACCACCCCGGTGACCCTACCGTTGGATCCCCCTTCCTTTGGTCTGCTAGCGACTCAGATCATGATGGGTTCCCTCACCGCCGCCCAGGTCATCGACATCATCCACGAGATGGGCCAGGAGATCCCTCCAGGCGACCTCGTCGCCGTGGGCATCTGCTACGACCTCGGGGGAAAAGACCTTAGGCACCTCCTCTGGCTCGCTCCACCCTCCGCCCACACCCTCCTGCTCCACCTGTCAAGCTCTCCCGTTCCGCTGCGGGACCCGCTTTTCCCCCCCCGGCACGCTCTAGGGGAAAGCGCAGTTGAGCCGTACTGTCTTCGGTTATCCTCAAGGGCACCCAGAGGCTCATGGGGTCTCTCCCCTCTGCGACTTCTCAAGCAAACACTTATCTACACACCCCATATTCGAGGTTCGGTGGCCGAATGAGGAAATTCCTCACTGAACTCCGAGGTAAGACGGTAATGACGGATGACGGGCAGATCTTGGGCATGATCGACAATTTCGTCGTTGAGACCTCCAACGGAAACATTCAGCATGTGCTGGTCACTCCCACCGAAGACATCGAGGTGCGGCTCTTCCAGACGGACACAAGCGGCCGGCTGGTCCTCCCCTTTAAGAGCATGCACTCCGTAAAGGATGTGGTGGTCATGGAACTTGCCAACCGCTGATATTGCAGGATCAGAAGCTCTCTCTTCCATCGTCATCACTGTAAAGAACGAAGAGGCGCATCTCGAGCAATTGCTCGAGAGCCTCCTCTCCCAAGAGCCCCCGCTCGAGATTATCCTTGTGGACGCCTTTTCCACGGACCGGACGTTCGAGATCGCCCAGGATTTTGCAAAGAAACATCCGGACATCCTGCGGGTGTACCAAGTTCGAGGTCGGCGGGGGTTCGGTCGGAACTTTGGAGTCCAGAAGGCCAGGGGAAGTCGGGTCTACTTCATCGATGGGGATTGTGTTGCCGATAGCCATTGGCTCGCGGCGCTCAAGGCGGGTTTCTCCGAGGGTGGTGTGGTGGCAGGCAAGACCTTGACGATCGGCGTACCTAAATATGCGTCGCTCGAACGGGTCGAGCTATTTCACCGGGGGATGGATGTCACCTATCCCTCCTGTAACCTTGCCTACAACCGAGACCTATTCGAGAAGCTCTCGGGCTTTGACGGCCGCTTTGAGACGGCGGAGGACATCGACCTCAATCTCCGCGCCGTCACCCAGGGGGCCAAGATCGTTTACCGCCCGGAAGCGGTCGTCTACCACAACTCCCGAACGAACATCTTCCGCTTCTTGCTCCAGGCCTTTTGGAACGGCTATGGCCGCAAGCAATTGACGGAAAAGCACGGGCACCTTTGGGCGCACTACCGCTACCGTCGGATGCTGGAGACCCAGCGGTCGGTCCTAGCGTACGCCCGTTTGGCAGCGGCGTTGACCGGCTACTTCACCCGTCTTATCACCACGGTGGGTTCTCCCGGCCGCATCGCCCGAGAGGAGCCTGCGCCTAGTGTCACTCGCAAAGCTACGAAAGGTTAAATGCCCCGCCGACCACACATACCTTGGACCCCATGAACAAGAAGCACCTGCACATAGTGTCCACGGGAGATGTTTGCCTGTCGTGTGGAGCTTGCGTCGGCATTTGCCCGCTCGATGCAATATACCTAAACGAGTGGCGGATCGAGTTTGACGAGGCCAAGTGTACCCGCTGCAACATTTGTGTCGGGGCCTGCCCCGTCGGTGCCATTTCCATCGGTCCCGAGACCTGTACGCACGCCGACCACCCAGATCTTCACTTCCCGGGGAGGTAACCATGCCCTCGGACATCCATTGTGACGTACTGGTGGTCGGGGCGGGTCCCTCCGGCAGCATGACGGCAAAGTTCGCTGCCAAGAATGGGGCAAATGTCGTCATGATCGAGAAGCGACAGGAGATCGGGTCTCCCGTACGCTGCGGTGAAGGGATCTCCAAGGCTTGGCTACCCGATGTCGGCATCACCCCCTCGAACCGCTGGATCAACGTGGAGGTCGAGGGTGCGCGCATCTTCTCCCCCTCCGAGCGAGTCTTCGAGGTCAACGAAAGACACGCTGGGAACGAGGTTGGCTATGTCATTGAGCGGGATGCCTTCGACAAGGCCCTCGCCATCGATGCAGCGAACGCCGGCACTGAGATCATGCTCAAGACCCACGCCATCGGGGTAACGAAGGAAAATGGGACCGTCACGGGAGTCAAAGCCAAGCAGTACGGCAAGGAGTTCAACATCCATGCGAAGGTCACGATCGGTGCGGATGGCTTTGAGAGCCAGGTCGGCCGGTGGGCCGGGCTCCCGACGAACCTCCAGATTAAGGACATGGATTCTTGCCTTCAGTACCGGATGACGAACGTCGATTCGGATGTTCGCTACTGTGACTTCTACCTCGGGGAAGTTGCCCCCGGGGGGTACGTGTGGGTCTTCCCGAAGGGAGACCACCTGGCCAATGTCGGTATAGGGGTCCAGGTCTCGAAGGTCAAGAGCGCGGCGGATGTCAAGGGCTACCTCGACCGTTGGATCGAAAAGCACCCGGGCTATGCCAAGGGTAAGAAGATCGACATGGTAGCTGGGGCCGTCTCCATTTCACCGCCTATCAAGCAGGCCGTGACCGACGGCATTATGCTCGTTGGGGATGCGGCCCGCATGATCGACCCGATCACGGGAGGGGGCATTGCCAATGGTTGCATCGCTGGAAAGATCGCTGGGGAGGTCGCCGCCAATGCGGCCAAGGAGGGGAATGTCTCCAAGGACCGCCTTATGGAATACGAACGAGGCTGGCGCGCGAAGATCGAAGAAAAGCAGTACCGGAACTGGCTTGCGAAGGAGAAGCTTGTGGACCTCCCAGATGCGGTCTTCGACAAGGTCATCGATGCCATCGCGGGTCACTCGTTGGAGAAGCTCAACGTGCTCAACATCCTCAAGCTGGTCAAGGACAAGTATCCCGAACTCACCAAAGAGTTTGAGTCGTTCCTTTAGGTCCGCATTCCTCGCCGGGCTGTCGGACCACCGGACACCCTTCGGGAGCCTATGGACCTGACGGGCCTTCACCTGCCGGCCACGGACCATGTGTATGCGCCGAGAGAGGACTCCTATCTTCTCGGCTCGGCGGCCCGGGTTGACCCCAGGGAACTGGTGCTCGAGCTGGGATGTGGAGCCGGGCTCGCTGCCTTGGCTGCGGCGCGCTCGGGAGCCCGCGTGACCGCCTCGGACTTGAATCCCTTCGCATTGCGGGCGGTGGCATCCGCAGCGAGCGCGATGGCGCTCGAAGTGCAATGTGTGCGGACCGACCTCTTCGATGGGCTCGGTACCTTTGACGTTGTGCTATGCAATCCCCCCTACCTTCCTTCAGTTCCCGGGGAAGAGGACCCGGACCGCTGGCACGAGCTTGCCCTCAATGGGGGTGCGGACGGTCAGGAATGGCTCCGCAGGTTCCTACGGGCCCTCCCGGACCATCTCGAACTTCAGGGACGGGCGTATGTGATCTTCGCCCAAGTCAGATCCCCTCAAGTGCCTCCGGAGTTCCCAAGGTCCATCCTAGGCGAATCGTGGGATCAGGAACCCATAGCCCATCGAGAGGTTCCCGGGGAGAGGCTCGCAGTGTTCGAGCTCCACCGTCACCGCAAAGCGGGCACCCTTCCTACTCCAGGCAGTGGTTGAAGTCGACCCGGAGGTTCCGCAATTGGGTGGCGCTCATCGTCTCTGGGTCGACGCTTAAGACGAGAATTCCCTTCTTGGAAAGCACTGTCGAATTGAGCCAGTGCACGAGCTTAAGGGATTGTTCGTAGGTGCGCTCGTTGACGAAGTACTCGAAACACTCCCAATAGCAGACGACCTGAGGGCCCGACCCCTCGAGGAAACGGTTGATCACACCCGTGATAGCGGATGAATCCGCCCCCACGGAGTGACGCCCTGAGAGCTCTTCGCCCTTCCACTCGTCGTTCCCTCGAGAATCGACCACCAGCGTGAGAAGGTGGTGCGGGTCCTTTGGTTCTGGCAGGTCCTGGGGTTGACGCGTGATGGCCACTACCGGCAGCCCTTGATCCAAGAGTTGACCGATGAAGTGACGGGCCTGGGTATGATTTTCTTCTAGGAACAAATAGCTGTACCCTGCCATGGGGGTCGGCAGCGTTCGTTCCCCCTTTTCAGAACTGCGGCCCGTTCCTGGCATGAGGGTTGACTTCGGGAGCGAGGGAGGTACCCGGAGGATCGCCTGCCGACGCTCTTCCAATTCGCCCCGGAGGTGGGCAAGCCGGGTCTCGGCCATGAAACGGATCTCAGAGGCCGTATGCCCTTTGGAGATGTAGGAAAGCACCTCCATGAGGGCACTGCGCGTGCCCTCTTCGAAGCCCCGAACGTAGTCCTGTTCTTCCCGGGAGGCGGTCGAGGCCCGGGGACCCATCTTGTCAGCGGCGCTGTTCGAGGACACGGACGCTCACTTCTTGGCGGCGGCACCGTTTTCCAGTGCGAACTTGTAACCGTAGTGGATGACCCCGTCATCCCCATCGGCCCTCAGGCGGCGGAAGGTGGCCCGGACCGGAAGACCCTCCCGGATGTCCTTCGGATCCACATCGACGATCTGGCCGGTGAGCATCGGGCCTTCGGCCATCTTCACCAAGGCGAGGACGTACGGGACCTGCATCTCGAACCCGTCCGCCGCCTCGTGGACGGTCGTGTACGAGTATACCTCCCCACGACCCGAGAGCTGGCACGCCTCCATCTTGGTCAGGGATTTCCGATGCACCGAGCAATTGGGGCACACGGACCGAGGCGGAAAGAATACCGCCTGACACTCGGGACATTTGCTTGCCCCCAGATTGTACCGTCGTAGCGTCTCTCGCCAGAACCTTGCCACTGTCATGTTCAGTTCACCCTCGTGAGGACATGGACGATCGAAGTGGCCCCGGTGCCGCCGAGGTTGTGCGTGAGGCCGACCTCTTGGCCGCTCACTTGGCGAGGTCCGGCTTCTCCCCGAAGTTGTCGTACGATTTCGACCACTTGGGCGATCCCGACGGCCCCGAAGGGTTGGCCCTGGGCCTTGAGCCCCCCGGAGGAGTTGATGGTCAGTCGGGCTCCGTTGCCGATCTCACCGTCGGATAAGGCCTTCCCGGCCGTCCCCTTCCGGTAAAATCCGAGATCTTCAAGCGCCATGAGCCCCCCGATGGAATATGCATCATGGATTTCGGCCAAGTGGATCTTTGATGGTTCGATCTTGGCCCGCTGATAAGCCCGTCGTGCGGCGACGACCGTGGATTCGACCGTCGTGACATCCTTCCGGTGCATGAGAGCGACAAAATCAGTTGCGATCTGGCTTGCCGCGATCCGGATGGGGGTATCGGTGTACTTCCGGGCGCTCTCGAGCGGCCCCAGGACCAGTGCCGCCGCCCCATCGGAAAAGGGAGCGCAATCCAACATGCCGAGCGGGGAGGCCACAGGGTTCGCCGCAAGGACCGCATCGAGCGATATCTTGTTGCGGAAATGTGCGAGCGGATTCTTGGACCCATTCTCATGGTCGAGCACGCTGATCCGGGCAAAGTCCTCTCGCTTTGTCCCATGGTCAATCATGTGCCGACGGGCCGCAAGGGCCCACAAGGACGCCATGGACGCTCCGAACACGCGTTCCCACTCCTGGTCCATGGTCGAGGACGCGATCGCCGCCCCTCGGTCGTCGGGGACGTCGGTCATCTTTTCCGCCCCTCCGACCACGACGAAGTCATGTTCGCCGCTGGCCACGGCAAGGTAGGCTTGCGCAAGGGCCATGGCCCCCGAAGCTTCCCCGGCCTCCACTCGGACCGACGGAAAGTGGTGTCCGGCAAGCCCGGAGTAATCGAGGACGAGAGGCCCCACATGTTCCTGATCGATGAAGGCGCCGCTGGCCATGTTGCCGATGTAGAGGGCGGAGAGGTCCTTGGAGCTGAGCTTTGAAGACTCGAGGGCCTTGAACCCGGCCTCGATGCCGATCTCCCGGAAGGACCGGTCCCAGAGTTCCCCGAATTGCGTTTGGCCTATCCCCAGTATGGCTACTTCTCGCATGTTTCTTCACTCCCCGCTCAAGCGGATCTTCCCTCGGAACTTGGCATAGATGGAATAGTTGATGGTCATCCCATGGTCGAGGTCCTGCTGGACCGGGGTACCGGTCTGGCGGTCGAAGTTCGTGATGTTGTCGGTGACGGTCAGGTCGAAGGCGTCCGACCCGGCCCCGCTCCCGTATCCGACCACGAGGATCCGCTCGGTAGGTTTTGCATGGTCGAGGACGTTCGCGAGCCCTATCAGGGCAGCGCCGGAGTAGGTGTTGCCGATCCAGGGGGTCACCATCCCGTAACGCATCTGATCCTCGTTGAAACCGAGCAACTTGCCGGCTCTTTGGGGAAACTTCCCGTTGGGCTGGTGGAAGACAACGTGCTGATAGTCCGCGGGGGTCGTGCCTTCGGACGCCATAATCCCCTTCCCGCACTCGGTCACATGACGGAAATATGCGGGCTCTCCAGTGAACCGCCCACCGTGGCTCGGATACCGCTGTCCCTCGCGGCGCCAGAAGTCCGGGGTATCGGTCGTGTAGCTTTGGGTGGCGTTGATCTTGGCGATGATCGGATCCTTTCCGAGAATGAACGCACCGCCCCCCGCGCTTGCAGAGTACTCGAGTGCGTCGCCCGGTGCGCCCTGGGAGGTGTCGGAACCGATGGCAACCCCGTACTTGATCATCCCACTGGCGACCAACCCCATGCACACCTGGATCGCGGCGGTCCCGGCCTTGCAGGCGAACTCGAAGTCCGCTGCGGTAAGATTGGGAGTGGCCCCGATCGCCTGGGCGACGATGGTCGCAGTAGGTTTGACGGCATACGGATGGCTCTCACTACCAACATAGACCGCCCCGATGTCTCGCGGATCGATACCGCCCCGGGTCATGGCGACGCGCAGGGCCTCCGTGGATATGGTGATCGTGTCCTCGTCGGGGGAGGGAACGGATTTCGAGTGGATGTTGAGGTTCTTCCCCATGGCGACCCCATCCACGCCCCAGACCCGCCCAATCTCATCCGGGGTGATCCGGTATCTTGGTACGTACGTCCCGTAGCTCACGATCCCTACTCCTTCTGCCTTCATCACATTTCCTCCAGACATTGCATGATCTCGGATGGGCCTTTCATGGTCGTGAGCAATGGGATGTTCTCGACCTTCGAAAGACGAATGGCCAAAGGGTCCACTTTTCGTGTACCGGAGAATATCACGGCAGCGGGCTTCAGGGGGTGGGCGCGGATGGCGACCATAGGGGACCGCCCGTACTTGACCCCGGAAAAGATGATGGCCCGTTGTGTGGTCATGCCGTAGATCTGGACGAACTCATGAGAGCCCATGGAAAGGATCGCCTTGGGCGCATCCACGATGGTGTACCCGTGGATGTCCCGCTGAAGGTCCACATCTCCGACCGGTTCGGCCCCGATGATCTCCACGAACTGGCGAAGAGGAACAGAAACAGAGAATTCCCGGATGCCAATGATCCCTTCGGTACGGGGCGCGGGACCAAAGCGTCGGATGAACCGGAAGTCGCGGGAACGATCGATGTCGACCAGGGCCTCGATGTAGCGGCGGATAAAGTGGGCCCCAGGGCTCGCCCGGCGGTCCGCCTCATAGTCCGCCACGACGGATGGGACGGTCTTGAGATGGCGCGAGAGGTCCACCTGGGTCACCTCAAAATCCGTTCGCCACTTGCGTAGGGTGCGGCCGGGTTGCGCAGAGAAGACGACTTGACCGGCGATCTTCTCCATGAGCTCGGACAACGCGGGGGCCCTTTCGGGTTCCACCATTCCAATCCTACCGTTACCTCGGGAGGTAATAAACCTTGGGGACATCTGACGAATACGGGTTCGTCAAATGGCGAGCCCAGGGCAAAACGCGCGGTCAACAATCCGAGGCTCGAGCGCGAATATACGACGCAAAATCGTCCTCCCAAGAGGCAAAGGGCGTAAATATTGATACTTCTTGGTGCCGGGTCAGACATGGCAACATCGCAAGAGAACCCGGAACTTCGTGAGTTCCTCCGGGTGACCCGCATCGTCACTCTCGTATGGCTCCTCATCGCAGCCGTGGTCGCGCTCATTGAGATCCTCTCTTTCGTGGTGAGCCTCTTACACCTCTCATTCCCTGGAGGAGCGATCCTGGGATTCGTTTACGCCGCCCTCTGGGGTTTCACCGACTTGATGATCCTCGGAAGGTTCGACGATTGGTCCACGTTAGCGCAGAAGGGAGATTACGCGGAGCTGCAACGCTCCTTGCTCCTGTGGGTCGTGCTCGGAGTGCTCTTCGGCCTCGTGCCCGGACTGCTTCTTGGGATTATTTACGTTCGCCTGGGTGGGCCCCAGGGCGGAGGACTCTATTGGTCGCGTCCCGCCTCCCCAGCTCAGGAGCCCAAGGGCAACCCTCCCCACCAACCAACGGGAACCTCGACCGGTTCTCAATTACAACCCCCTCCACCATATTCTCCACCATAGGGGCTCCCCCGCGGGTCACCACCACCCGTAGAGACAGGCTGTTGCGGTCCAATACGATCTGTCCCATCGCCACCTGTTGCGATGTGGTACCGTCCTCGATGTCTGGTTCAACCTAGTCGGTGCGGGATTCGCTACCAGTTTCGACTTCAGCGGCCTCCGTCTGGGAAGTGGAGCGTTCTGGAGAACTGGAGGGCGGTTCTTGACCCTTGTTGGCCATCCCGACCTCCCCCTTGCGCCCTTTCCGCAGTGTCAGGAGGACGCCAAGGGCTGCGATTACGAGCGCCACCACCGCCAACCCCAAGATCCCCCAGTCCAAGCCGTTCGAAAGGCCGGTCGTCGCTGGGGTCGGTGCTTTTGTAACTGTGACCGGGACCCCAGCAGAGTTCGTGTGGGCCCCCGCCGCATCGCTCACCGTGACTGACACTGTGTATGTCCCAGTAGTTGTCGGCGTACACATCACCACCGGCGCGTTCATGGAGGCGCATCCCTCGGGAAGCCCGCTCCAACTGTAGCTGAGCGGTCCCGTCCCTCCACTGACGCTCGCCGTGAACGCTACGCTCCCGCCTACCTGTACCGTGGAAACACTGGCCACCACCGTGGGCGTACCTAATGCGGGGGATGTAACGAACGAGACCGGACCCACCGTCACTATGGCCCCGTTGCTGTCCGTCACTTCCACGCTCACCCACGCCGTCCCCACAACGGTCGGTGTACACACGATCGAGGGCTTGTTCGCACTGCTGCACCCACTAGGCAACCCCATCCACTGGTAACTCAGTCCGCCCGAACCCCCGGATACCGTTACCGTCAGGTTTGTCGCCAGTCCAAGGTCCAGGGTGCCGGGTGTTAGCGTGAGGCTCCCGGGAGATAGATGCTGTGAAACGACCAACTTTGCACTGTTGCTCACATGCGTGACTCCATTCGCATCGGTCACGTTCACCGACACCGTGAAGGTACCTAGCGCTAATGGGTTGCAGGTCAGCGCGGCGGTGTTCCCCGTCACGCATCCCGTGGGAAGCCCGCTCCAGGCATAGGTCAAGGGAGTGCTCCCTCCACTGACCGAAACCGAGAAGGTCACTGCCTGGCCGGCATCGAGGGTAGATATCGAGGAGTCCAACGTAGGTGTCCCCAAGGTCCGGAACACGTACAGCGCCGTGGTCCCGGAGGTAACGGTCATCCCGTTCGAATCGGTGATCGCCACGGAGACCGCGTAGGTCCCAGGGTTCGTCGGAGTGCACGTCAAGGTGAAAGCATCCGAACTCGTGCACCCGGCGGGGAGTCCCTGCCAGGCTATGGTCGAAGCCAATCCCGTCCCGTTCGTCGCCGTGCTCGTGAAGTCCACGGACTGTCCCACATCAAGGGATGTGGAGGAGGCGGTGGGTACACTGATCGTGGGATCGGTTGACACGGTCAACATCACCGCCAAGCTCGTGAGGGAGACCCCGTTCGAGTCCGTCACCGTGACCGATACGCCAAAGGTTCCTGCCCCTACGCCCGTAGGAACACAGTTGAGCACGGCCGTGTTGCCGGACAGGCACCCCACCGGCAGCTTCGACCACGCATAGGTGTACCCAGTGGATCCTCCGACCACAGAGGATGAGAGGGTCACGGATTGTCCCACGTCCAGGGTGGTGACCGATGCCACCACTGTGGGAGTGGACAGTGCAGCGGAGACCGTCACTGTCGTGGTTCCTGAACTGGAGGTGTACCCGTTCGAGTCGGTGATGCTCGCTGAGATAATGTAGGACCCGGTGCCGGTCGGTGCGCAAGTGAGCGAGAGAACACTAGCACTGGTGCATCCAATGGGCAACCCCTGCCAAGTGATGGTCGAGGCCAGTCCCGTCCCGTTCGTCGCTGTCAGGGTCAAAGTGATGTTCTCCCCTACGTCGAGCGTCCCACGGCTTGCTACAGGAGTTCCGATGGTGGGATCGGCGGACGCCACCACGGTCACCGTGGCGTTCGCACTTGCCCCGTTCGAGTCGTTCGCCCACACCTGTACCACGTAGCTACCGGGTGAGAAGGGAGTACAGCTCAAGGAGGCGGCGTTCGAGGAAACACAACCGGCCGGAAGCCCCTTCCAGGCATACCCGTACGCCTGCGTTCCACCGCTAATTGATGCGCTCAGGCCCACACTCTGGCCCACGTCCAGTGCGGTCCGAGTGGCGGAAAGAACTGCAATCCCCAGTCGAGGGGAAACCCTGAGGCCGAGGGTGGGTGAGGATACCGTGAAGCCATTCGAGTCGGTCATCGAGACCGAGATGCTATACGTACCAGGACTGGTGGGCGCACAGGAAAGGACCAAGGCGTTGGCGGGGGTACACCCTGGTGGAAGACCAGTCCAAGTGTAAGTAGATGGAAGCCCCGTCCCGTTCGTCGCACTCACAGTGAAGGATGTGGACTGACCCACGTCCAAGCTCGCTGGAGAAGCCATGGGACCCGAGATGGTCGGGTCTGCCGAGATGGTATAGGATGTCGAAGTGCTGGCCGAAGTGTAATTATTCGTATCCGTAACGTTCACGGTTACTGTCGCCCCGATTACCGATTTGACCGGCAGGCAACTCAGAGTGTTCGAGGTCGACGCCGCGCAACCCAAGGCTGATGGAGCACTCCATGTGTAATGTGCGTACGTCCCTGGCCCGGAAGAGGCGGTGGTCGAGAAGATAACGGGCTGCCCCACATCCACAGTTCCCCGAGTGGGGAGAGGAATAGATACCAAGGGGTCGCTCCAAACTGTCAGCGACGTCTCACTCCACACGCTCCCCCCCCACGTCCCTGTCGCTACCAACGTAGCGGTGTATGTCCCGGCGGTACTGGCGATGCAGATCATGTTGGCGGTGGACATCGTGTAACCGATCGTCGTACAGTTTAGGCCTGGTGACGAGGAGGTTCCGGAAAGCCCAGCGATGCCAGGATTCGAGAAGAGTAGAGGAGCCGTGAGCAGCACGGGCTGGCCCACATCCATCTCGAGCCCGGGAGAGGCGACGGCATGCCACGGGGTGTCCAAGATCTGAACGGTATCTCCACCTTGATCCGTGACGTACGTCTGCCCTGTGGCGGAATCATACGCAAGGTCTCGGGGGTTGGGGCCGGCCGCTACACTTCCGACTACGCTCGTACTGGAAATGAAAGTGACATTCCCAGAACCGAAGTTCGCAGAAATGATGAGGCCATCGGCAAGATCATAGGTGAGGCCGAACGGGGAAAGGCCGACAGGGATGTTGTCTACCACGCTCGTGTTAAAGATCACACTGACGTTATTCGTATTCGCGTTCGCTACGTAGACGAGGCCATTACCGCTATCGTAGGTTACTGCAGAGGGGAAAGAACCGACACCAAAGTTTGCGACGACAGTTGTCCCTGAAATCACACTCACGTTGTTTGAATTCCCATTGGTGACGTAGACGAATCCATTCGCAACATCGTACGCCACGGCGGTCGGGCCGTTCCCTACCCCTACCGAAGCCACTACCGTAGTCCCCGAGATCACGCTCACGTTGGACGATCCGAAGTTGGAGACGTAAATCTCCCCGTTCGCACTATCAACCCCGAGGCCTATCGGAAGCACTCCTACTCGAACGCTGGTCACCAGAGTGGTGCCGGATATGACACTGACATTGCCCGAGCCAACATTAGACACATAGACATTTCCGTTGGCACCATCATAGATGACACCCAGTGGGTTGGTACCGACTCTGATCGTCGTGACCACATTGGTGCCTGAGAGGACGCTCACATTGTTTTCAGCAGAGTCCGTCGCGTATGTGTATCCATTGCCGGCATCATAGGTAACACCGATAGGTGAGGATTGGACGGTTACGGAGCCTGCGAGGGTAGGGAAGAGTCGTTGGATACTTCCTCCAAGGGAACCGAGGGATAGGATCGTGGAGACAATGCTCACCGTGTTCGACGCAAAGTTCGCGACATACAGAGCACCGTCCCTGCTATCATAGGCCAGACTGAAAGGGTTGTAACCGACAACTATGGATGTCAGTATGGACGATCCCGAGAGGACATCAACATTGTCCGAGTATGTGCCCGAGTTCGTCACGTACACGTAACCATTCCCGCTGTCGTAGGCGACGGCAGTGGGGGCCGGCCCGGTGTTTATGGTGGCAGTAACGGTCGTACCGGAGATCAAACTGACCGAGTTGGAGAACTCATTCGTTACGTACACTATTCCGGTGGCGGAGTCATATGCGGCATCATAGGGTGCGCTGCCGACGGTGATCGTGGTCACGAGAGACGTTCCCGAGATCACGCTGACGGTATTTGAGGTGGAATAGGCGCTCGCATAGTTTGCGACGTAGACATACCCGTTCCCACTGTCGTACGCCAAACCAAAGGGAGCGGTACCGACCCCAATGTTAGCGATGACCGAATTTCCTGAAATGACACTGACGCTGCTAGAACCCGAATTGGTCACATACATGTCCCCATTCTGGCCATCATATACGAGCCCCGACGGGCTACTACCCACCGTGATGTTTGATACAATCTTGGTCCCGGAAATCACCGCAACTTCGTTTGAGGCACTAACCGCCACGTAAATCTCTCCATTCTGGGGATTGTAAGTCACTCCCACCGGAGCATAATCGACAGGAATGTTGGCGACGATCGTGGATCCGGAGATCACGGTCACGTTGTTCGATTGGATCTCCGCCACATACACATCTCCGTTCAAGGGATCATATGCGACCCCTTGGGGGGTGCTTGCTGAGGGAAGATCTACCGTAGCCACGGTCGACCCTGGCTCGTATATCGGAGGGCTCGTTTGGAAGATTCCCGGTTGAACTGGCGTAATGGTATGGGAGCTCACAAATCCCGTCAAAGCCGGGGACTCTCCCGAAGGTAGCTGGGCGGAGTTTGGGGCCTTAGTAGCTACCGCCAGTGATGGCTGAAAACCAGATGGGAGGTTAGGGTTCAGGGAACTCGTGGGACCTACCAAACCCGCCCCTACGCGACTCCAGGGAAGGGTGGGCTCCCCTCGCACTCCGGGTGAATTTTCGGTGGAGGGTATGGACACCCTTGGAGCTTCTATTATCGGGGAGGTCAGGTCGGAAGTCGTCTGCTGATGTGATGGAGTCCCCACATAAGGAGACTGAGATTTCTGCGAGCTCGGCTGCTCCAAGACAGGGCTCGATACTGAACCAAAGCCTTGAACTGGCATTACTATGAGGGCAGCTAAGAGGAAGAGCACCAGGGTTGGAAAGTCCCTGGAAAAGAAGTTTTGACGGGTTCGGGCTCGTTCGCCGAAATGGCGCTGGATCTGTTGCATAGAATCCCCATTTCCCCATGCTATATTAGTCTTAATCCACGCCGGACGGGGTGCGGGACCAGAAGCATACTTTGCAGAGTCGTTACGTCCCACTCCAAGCCTTGAGCACCCCTACTAAGAAACGGAACGTACCGAGGAACTCCTCGGGTGACCCGACGTCCACAAGCGCTGACCCGAGCCATCTCTTAATGCGACCACTACGCTGCGTACAAATCTCTACATCGGTGAACAACGGAGTTCCGTGGCAAAGGCGTCAAGCGAAGTAGAAAGTGATGTGCAAAAGACGCGAGAGGCAAGGTTCTATAGATTCCTGCTGAAAAGGTCAAACGGACCGTTCCTGCAATCCGAATACATCCCAACCCTCCAAGTACGACGGGTTAACGGACGATTCTCAGGGGAAGAAACTCTCATGTCCGTAAAGCAGATGCCAGAACTGGGTCAGGCTTATATAGCTGGATAACTTCAAAGAGTCTAGCATGCGCCCAGCCGGTTTGGAAAGTCATTCCAGCATTGCACTGAATACCGAGATGTTCAAGTCTCACGATTCGCGCGAGCCATTCGAACGTTTCGGTACCCTCAGGCACCGCTAGAAGCGATCTAAGGCCTTTCCTGCGCCCCGCGTGTGCCCAAAGAGAAACAGAGGAACGAACATGAACCTAGACCCGAACGCAGCGAAATACATGATACGAGCGAAAATTTATGCCGATGGCGTCGTGGACAAGCCCGACGTGGTCGGTGCCGTCTTCGGCCAGACCGAAGGACTCCTAGGCGAGGAGATGGATCTCCGCGAGCTCCAGAAGAGTGGCCGGATCGGCCGAATCGAGGTGGCCATCGACTCGAAGAAGGGAAAGAGCGAGGGGGAGGTCCAGATCCCGAGCTCCCTTGACCAAGTTGAGACCGCCATCTTGGCGAGCAGCCTGGAGACGGTCGACCGGGTCGGCCCGTGCCACGCGAAGATCGAGGTGGTATCGGTCGAGGATATCCGAATCGAGAAACGCACCAAGATCGTCGAACGGGCCAAGAGCCTGCTTTCTCGCATGCAAGAGGGAGGCAAGGAAACGGGCATGGACCTCGCCGAAGAACTCCGCAAGACCATCCAGATCGAAGAGGTGACCACGTACGGGAAGGAACGGCTCCCCGCCGGACCCAACGTGGAACACGCGGACAATCTCATCGTGGTCGAAGGCCGGAACGATGTAGTCAACCTCCTGCGTGCTGGAATCAAGAACGTGATCGCCGTCGAAGGAGCGAGCGTGCCCCAGACCGTGAAGGACCTCTCCCGAGGGAAGACCATCACCGTCTTTACTGACGGGGATCGGGGTGGCGAACTCATCCTCCGGGAGATGCTCCAGACAATGGATGTCGATTTCGTGGCCCGAGCCCCTCGGGGTACCGAGGTGGAGGAACTGACCTCCAAGCAGATCACAAAGTGTCTCCGGAACAAGCTCCCAATCCAACAGTACCTGGAGATCAGCGGCTTTGAGGCGACAGGAGCCTCCCGACCCCCCTCTATGGACTCGGAGCGAGCTCCGCCATCGGTGGCCAACAGTCCCCGATCCTCCCCGCCGGAGGGCGCCCGTGCGGTTCGCCAGGGTCCCCCACCCCAAGGCAATCCTGCTCCCCCCCCGCCCCCACCTCCCCCTCCGCCTCCGCCTGAGGCGCGCCTTTCTCCTCGAATGGCGCACTTGTTCGGGATGCTAAAGGAACTTGACAATCCTTCCCGAGCCCGCATCTTGGGTGAAGGGGACGCTGTCGAAGCGGAGGTTCTGGCCAAAGACGTTGTGGAGGGCATCCAAGCCTTGCAGAAGCCAGCCACTGCGCTGGTCTTTGACGGTGTGGTGAGCCAGCGCCTTTTGGACGTAGCCCACGAAAAAGGGATCCGCGAGGTCGTCGGTGTCCGACTAGGCGCCATCGGGAAGGTCCCCGATGGCATCCAAGTCTTCACCCGCGCGGATATCGAAGCCGCCTCGTAGAGGCGAAAGGCACTTCGATGGCCCACGAGCGGGGCATGGGGACGACCTCCCTCGAGGAGATCGAGGACACGAGCCAGCTCTCGATCCCCTCGGACCCCCTCGACCGGATCATCGGCCAAGAACGCGCGGTTGAGATCAGTCGGATCGCCGCGTTCCAACGCCGGCACCTATTGCTCGTCGGACCCCCCGGTATCGGAAAGTCGATGACGGCCCAGGCCTTGGCACTTCATCTACAGCGGCCCAATCAGGAGATCCGGGTCGTCCACAACCCCGAGATGCCGGAGCGGCCCACCGTGGAAGTCGTCTCCCGAGTAGAGGTCCTCAAGGAACGGGAGACCGAGGCCTTCCTTGAGGGGGAACTCATTCCCCCCGAAAAGGCCCCGGTGAACGTCGCGGAGCGTCTGGGATACCGCTGTGGCAAATGCGGTTTCTATTCCCAACCCTCGGAACGCTACTGTCCCAGTTGCAACACGATGAAGCAGCTCGCCACCACGGCAGGAAGTTCCGCCACGGGGAACCCGTTCCGGGACTTGGTCGGCGGGATCCTCGAGATGACGGTCAACGCTAGCGAGGGTCCCAATTCGACCATAAGGACCACTCGGGTCACCAACGGAGTGGAGGAGGTCGTCGCTTATGAACGGGCCGGCGAAATGATCAAGGTCCTCGACCAGCGCGCGATGGAGAACCGGCGCAAGAAGCAGAAGGAGAGCCCGCGGAAGGTCTTGGTCAAGCTCGACCGTATCCCCTTTGTCATGGCGACGGGCTCGAGCGAGACCGAACTCCTCGGGGACGTACGCCATGACCCGTATGGTGGACACCCCCAGCTCGGCACGCTCCCGTACGACCGGGTAATCCCGGGAGCGATCCACGAAGCCCATGAGGGTGTGCTCTTCATCGATGAGATCACCCACCTAGGGCACCTCCAGCGTTACATCCTCACAGCCATGCAGGAGAAGCACTTCCCAATCTCAGGCCGGAACCCGCAGAGCGCTGGCGCCTCCGTGCGAGTGGACGACGTTCCCTGCGATTTCATCCTGGTGGCCGCCAGTAACATCAACGACCTTCCACAACTCCTCGCCCCGTTGCGCTCCCGGATCTCGGGTGGCGGGTACGAGGTCCTCCTGGACACGACCATGCCCGACAACGAACGGAACCGCTTTCGACTGGCGCAATTCTGTGCCCAGGAAGTGGCCGCGGATGGACGCATCCCGCACCTGGACCGCGGGGCCCTCGAAGCCGTCATCCGAGAGGCGCGCCATCGGGCCGAGAAGATCGATGGCGCCCGGAACGCTTTGACCCTACGGCTCCGGGAGATGGGGGGACTCCTCCGCATGGCGGGTGACCTCGCAACGGTGGAACACTCATCGCTCATCGAGACGAGGCACATCGCCGAGGCGGTCCGACGGGCGGTACCGATCGAGGAGCAGATCCGAGACAAGTACGGCTCGTACCAAAAGGCCGTCCAGTCCGACTCCACGGAATCCCAGCGACGCAATACGGGATACTACTACTGGAACGAATCCGAAGAGCAACAACGGAACACTTCCGGCTACGGGTGAAGAAGGGGGGTTTCCCCTACCATGCCGGCCATTACGTCCTTGCGAGAACATCCCGTGGCCGAGACCGCGCGGCTTGAATTGCCACAGGGTGAGATACCCCTTGGCTTCGTCCAAGAAGGGGATCGGGTCTTCCTCATCGCCCGCGAGCGTTCCGCCCTCTGGCCGGTCACGATCCTGAGGGCTGGAAAGGCCCATCTTCAGCTCCCTCAGGCTCAAGTGGCGGGAGAGACCCGCCTCGTGTCGCAAGCCTCGGAGAAGGAGTGGGTCCTGGGACTCTTCCGGACGAAGTATGGGCCGGAACGCTACCGGAAATGGTACGATCGGCCCGCCCGAGTGCTCGAAGTGCGTCTGACGGAGAAGTTGGGATCCACCGAGGACCCCGACCGGTACAACCGCTGGCTCGAAGCCGAATTCGACAACGTGGCCAACGACTATGACCATCACATCACTGGAAATCGGATCAATCGACTTCTCCGGGACCGGTCGTTGTCGGAACTCCGGTCCACGTTCCACGGTGCCCACCGACTGCTCGAGATCGGATGTGGATCGGGTATGGAGACCTTGCACCTCCTCCGCGAGGGCCACGAAATGGTCTGCGTCGATATCTCGAGCCAAATGCTCCGCGTCGTCGAAGAGAAGGCGCGGGTGGAAGGACTCTCGGAGCGTCTTGCCACCCGGAAGCTGGCCCTGGCGGACCTTGAGAAGGTCCTGCCCGACCTGGGCGAGGGAGCTTTGGATGGGGCGTACTCCACGTATGGTGCGCTCAATTGCGAACCGGACCTATCACGGTTGCCGGGCACCCTACACCAGTTGCTCCGACCCCGGGGCCACTTCGTGGCCGGCGTGTACAACCGATGGTGCCTCTTCGAATCGTTCGGTTATCTCCTCACTCTACAGGGGGCACGGGCGTTCGGCCGGCGGAATCGCCCCGTGCCGGTTGGCACTTCTCGGTTCTGCGTGGATGTGTACGCCCACACCCCGATGGACTTCCTCCGGTTGTTCTCGGGCACGTTCCGTCCACTGCGCCTCGAGGGGATCCCCGTGATCCTGCCGCCATCGGACCTCGTGGTGTACGCGGAGAAACTTTCCCGTAACTTCGACGTGTTATCGAGATGGGATGCCCGACTGGGACCCCGGTGGCCGTGGAAGTATCTGGGCGACCATTTCCTCCTCACCTTGGAACGGACCTAACAGGCATGCTCCTCCATGGCCAGAGGGGACACTTATTTCGAAATCCGGAGCCGGTATACCCTGCCTTGGTGCTCCCCGACGTTCCCGCAATGCGGGCAGATCACGCCCACTACCGAGGGCGTAGGATGGAGGCCCAACCCGAGTGGAAGGCGACAGAGGGGGCAACGTAGGATGGAGTCTAAACGGGGCAAGGAACTCAACTGTCCACCCTTACGCAGTTTGACAAAAACGCTGGGGAACCCGGGGAAGGGTTCGAATTCGAGGGCCATGGTCTCCCAGAACCGATACGGGACGAGGCGGAACGGGAAGAGATCTTCGAGCCCCGAAGCATACTTCCGTTCCACCTGCGCCCCCTGTTCCGAAAGCAATCCTTCGAAATGCCCCTGGGTCGAGGAGTACACCGGGAACGGTCGGTGGGCCACCTGAAGGAAATCCGGGGAGGTTCGGGTCAAAGGCCAGACATCCAAGGCTTGGCGATGTCCTCGATCAGGATTCAGATCCGAAAGGAGCGTACCTAGGCTGGGCCTCGGATTGTAAGAAAGGAGCAATGCCCCACCGGGAGCCGTGACGCGCAGGAGCTCCTCGATGGCCCGGGCGGGGTCCGAAAGATGGTGGAGCACACGGGAACAGACCACCGCATCGAAGGAGCCATCGGCGAAGGGGAGGTGGTACACGTTCCCTGTGGCCAGCAACAACGGGTCCAAGTTTGACCCCGCTTTATCGATGATATCGAGGCCTTCGGGATTGAGGTCGACCCCCGCTACCTCGGCGAACAGTCCACTGAGGGGAAGGAGCAGGCGACCGAATCCGGCGCCAGCGTCGAGCAACCGTTTCCGTGCTTCTCCTTGGAACGCGTCCTTCCCGATGGCGATCTCCAAACGGATGGTCTTTTCACGACCCTGCCACATGCGACGGAAGTCGAATCCCTGGTAGCTGGCCAAAGGATCCGTCATTTGCCCCCGCTCCCCAAACGTTCAGGTAGTGTGTCGAAGCCTGAAGTCCATGGCTCTCTCCTCTCACAGCACCCCCGAGGGAATGCGACCAACGCTGGTGCGTTCTCACGGTTCAGAAGGAATACTGCCCTCATCAATCCATGGCCCCGAGCGTCCGTATGGAGCGGGAAGCAGCGCGCGAGAGATGGTCTGAGAACAATCGGAGGCCACCGATGGCGAAAGGGGCAGGGCTGTTCACGAGGATCCGGAGACCATTCAAGCGGAGGAGACGAACCAAGCTTTTCGCCATGTGAGCCCGGTGCATCCCCTTGGACCCCATGGCGCTGAAGATATGGTAGGTGAGCAACGAAGTCTCGAGGAAGGGCTCGGCGAGTCCCGGAGCCTGATCCTGCACGAGGGAGCGTATCAGTCTTAGGTCGGCAAGCCGCGCATCGCTCCCTCGTATCATCCGTTCCCAGCGTCGGATCGGGTTCCCGGTGACATCCGGGGAATTGTTCCCAGGGTATATCCGATATCGAGTGGTCCGAGCCGGGTCCAAAAGAATGCGGCCCCCCGAAGCATACACTTGAAAGAGAAGGAAGAGAGGAAGGGACATCCGGACGGATGGGAGCAGGTCAGGGCGGTGCGCAAGGACACGCCTTCGCACGGAGATGGAACTCAGATTGAATCCGGCGCCCAGCTCCATGAGGTCGTTGAACCGAGAGGGACCCATGGTCTTCGGGTCTACCTGGAAGGGGGCTCGCAATGGTCGGAAAAGTCCGTTCAAGCGATAGAGCACCGGATCGTCGGATGGGATAGGAACCCCCAACCTGTCAACAGGTTCGACCCCGTTATGGTAGTAATCCAGATCGGGATCGGTCCGAAAGCGGCTTGCCACCTCGGTCACTTTGGTCGGTAGGAAGAGGTCGTCGTCTTCAAGGAGAGCCACGACATCGCCTGAAAGTCGAGGGAGCATGGCCTGCACCCGGGCCCCGACATGACCTTGAAGCACATCGTAGACCTGCACCCCCTGCGCTCGCAGTCTTATGTCAAGTGCCGGGTCAGTGAACCCCTTCACCACCACCACTTCGAAAGAACTCCGGTCCGCTGTTTGGGAGAGTGCGGAGTCTACGGCCGCAGGGAGGAATTCCCTCCGGTAATGGGCCGAGATTAGGATACTCACGTATGGAGGAGCCATGGATACTGCCAATGGCACGCCGGGATAAGGCCCTTCGTCTGGAACGAAGGAGCCAAGCCGCGGATGGGATGAACTATTCCATCACACCGATGGAACCGGTGTCACCGGCCGAAGGTTGTCCCGCCGGGGCCTTCGACTTCACAACGTTCCGCATTCCGATCATCTTCCGTTGCTTGACCTTGGAGGCGATGCCCATCGAGGCGAACACGCCGACGAACCCGGCGCTGGTGAGGCCCTGCGCGACCGGTGTGGCAACAATGTTCCCGACCAGGGTCGGTTGGGTAACGCTCGTCACCACGGGATTGCTCAAGGGATTACCCACGGGCACATTGACCCCTAGAGGGTTCTGGACACCGATCGGGTTGATGACCGGCATTGGAGGAGGTGGTGGGGGAGGCGGCGGTGGCGGTGGGGGAGGCGGTGGCGGGGGAGTGATGAGCGAGGGTGCGATCACCTTGACGAAGGCAGGAAGGAATGAATCGTTGACCCCACTGAACGCATAATTCGTGTATCGTACCTCCGTGTACGGATTTCCCCCCAGGCACCCGGCCCGGGTACAGACGTCGATCGGAACGAGGGTGTTCAACTGGGTCGTCGGGAAGGAGGAAGTGACGGACACGTTGAATATGGTGCTCCACTGGTCGCGCAGGTACATCGTCGGGTAAGGCCAGCCCCATCCGACACCGTTCGACACCGGAAACTGTGGTGCGTTCTGGCAAAGTACATCGATGTTGGTCCCATTGTGGATGCAGTTGTAAATCGTCCCACCAGGACCCAAGGCGAATCCAGCCGGCGGGATGTACTGGAACGTATCCTGACGTGCTCCGTATGCCGTGACGTTGGAGGCGAAGCTGGGGAAGTGGATATTCGTGAGGGCCCAGCCCAGGGTCGGGTTATTGCCCCACGCCCAGCCGGAGCCTCGCGACGTATCAGTCAGGTTTCCGGCACTTGTACCGGTCGTCGCTGCAGGGCAAGTGTACCCGACCCCGCTCGAGGAGGGTGTAGGTCCCTCCCAATCACCTCCAGTCTTTTCGGCGAGGTAGCAGCCGGCATTCAAAATGGCCTTCACATCTTGGACCGCGCCTGCGCTATTCGGGGGATTGTAATCCTGCGACCCGGCTTCGGTCATTCCGTCGGGAAGGTCTATCGTATCGATGATCACTTTTTCCGATTGAGCCAAGGCCACGAGCTGGGCCATCGTTTCGCAATTCGGGGAAGTAAGGCCAGACGAGTATGTGTACGAGGGCTCACAAGTGGCAGAATTGCCACCGCCATAGTCACTATAGGTCACACCATAGTTTCCAACAAATCCAGGGTCTCGGGGGAGTGTCGATCCAATCCAGACAATCACATGGTATGTGCTTGAGTTTGTGGACCACCCAAGCCCTGAGCCCTTCAGGGCGCCATACATCGCGGTGATCATGGAGGAGGAGAGGAAATTGTCGGAGAAGTCGGAATCACCATAGGTCCATGCACCGGGATTCCAATTGTACCCGAACAAGGCGGGGCTCGCAGCCAAGTTGCCCACGGTGGTACCGAACTGGGCCGCCGGCTGGAAATTCGACACATCGACGTTGTACTCTGAGCCGTCCCCATCGTCATGGTCCTGACCCTGTGTGGAGAAGTAATCCACCATTGCGAAGGTCACCGCCGGGGAAGTCGTCACCCCGGCATTCTTCATGGTGATGTCGCTCGCGATCTGGCCTGCATTCTTAACGAAGAAGGGAACTCCGTCGGACTCAAAGCACGGTCCACCGCACGGGTCCAACCCCGAGTCGCGGACACTGGGATCGTAAACCCCGTCATAGAGAGTCGTTTCCACTACGAACACGACTTGGACATAGGGAGGGTGAACGACAGAGTTTCCTGTAGCATTGACCCAAAGATGGACCTGCGCCGTGCTCGGGATTCCCGGGCCGCAGGCATTGGCCCCCGGCTCGCACAAGGTGGTGGGTGAAACGCAGATCGAGGGTACGAGCTGAGGATAGTTCCCTGACGGTGAGGCCTGGCCGCAGGAAACGCCCCCGCTCGAATTGTTCGCCGCAGCCACGGAATGGGTCGCCATGCCTTGGGTAATCGAGTGTGAAGGTCCCGATACGATTGACGGAGAGCTCAGGGATATCGACGCAAAGCCCGGGGCAATGACAGCAACGAAGGCAAGGGCGAGGGCGGGGAGTAAAAGGGCCACCGGACTCGCCGTTCCCGGCTTGCTACACCACCCCATATGGTACCAAGGCATAACACGACAGGGTAAAAACCCTTCGCTTCGTTTCCTGGGCTCTAAACACACCGAGAAAGGCCACTCCTTCATCGAAGCCAGGAGGTTCACGGGTTTTCTCGAAGGCGATGTAGGGTCCCATCCGGGAAAGGGACCGAATCCCTGACGCGTCCCTGTTCCAGCCAGGGTCAGAGTTTGAGATAATCAACGGTCACCGAACCGTAGGGAAGTGTGAGGTCGGACATGAGGTGCGTCCCGTACAACACTTCGCGGACCGGGAGCTTGGCGAGCGGGGCCATCGCATGAGCATGGAATTCGAGCGCGGCCGGACCTCGGAAGGCCCAATGAACGGTGATGTCCTCCAACCGGTATCGGATGAGCTGAAGCACGTCAAGGCCCCCGTTGACGGAAGGGATGATCTTCAGGTTGTAATTGTCGTGCGACATGTCGGCCAGGACGGCGGCCGGGTCGATAGGGTCGTACTTGTAGGCCATCGTGGCCAAGGCCACGGTCTCCTCCTCGTAAGAAAGGGTCCCGGTGAGGGTCTCTTTCACGATGCGAAGCTCCGGGTGAGCATACTTCTTCGGGAAACCCCAGATCTCCCGCCCGGCCGCGATGGGGGAAAAGTCGTCGAGGAACATGTATGCGCAGTATGTTCCGGGCTGGCCCTGATATTGTACAGGAATGACGATTCCGGACTCGGTATAATTGCCGAACCCCTGGGAATCGGGCATGCGGATGACCTCGAACTTGGCAATCGGGTCTAGGACTTCGAGTGGCTCTGGGACGAGATTCTCCAGTGCGGACATGTCCGTGCGGAATGTCGTGATGAAATATTCTCTCGAGAGGAACCGGTACGGTCCCCTTGGGT
This sequence comes from Thermoplasmata archaeon, assembly GCA_021796385.1. Lineage (GTDB taxonomy): Archaea > Thermoplasmatota > Thermoplasmata > Lutacidiplasmatales > UBA184 > JAJYEA01. The sequence goes on from JAJYXQ010000005.1 coordinate 26,135, forward strand.
ACGAGGGCATTCCCGGCGGCATGGCGACGAGCTTGCGGACTTCTTCGATCTGCATGACGCTTGGAGCAGGATGGAAACCAAAAATACTTTGCTGCTCTCAAGCCGGCTGAGGGATTGGAATGAAGGCACTCATCACGGGGGGCGGCGGATTCATCGGACAGATGTTGGCGAAACGGCTGGTCGAGCGCGGGGACGATGTCACTTTGGTGGACATCGCTTTTCCCAAACCGGGTCCCGGTTCCATCCTGGGCAAGGTGAAGACGAGGACCGGGAACCTCGCGATATTCACGGATGTGCTTGATGCTGTGCAAGCGACCCGACCCGAGAGCATCTTCCACCTAGGGGCCCTCCTTTCGGCGAGCGCTGAGGCCAGCCCGATAGCGGCCTACCACGTCAACTTTGACGGCTCGTTCTTCGTGCTCGAAGCGGCCCGGCTATTCGGGGTCAAGCGGGTCGTCTACACAAGCTCGATCGCCTCCTTCGGACCCGGTGTCCCGGACCCGGTACCCAACGAGTGGGACCAGAAGCCATCGACGATCTACGGGGTCTCCAAAGTGTTCACGGAGCGGCTCGGCGAGTACTACCACCGGGAGCTCGGTATAGGATTCCGCGCGGTCCGACTTCCCTCCATCCTCGGTGCGGGCCGGGGTGGTGGGGGAGCGAGCGCGTACACCACGTTCATCATCGACAAGCCAGCGCACGGCCAACCGGTGGAGGTCTGGTGCGAGGAGCGCAGTCGCATCCCTCTCCTGTACGTCGATGATGCGGTGCAGGGTCTTGTCTCGATCCATGATGCGGCAGACTCGAAGCTCAGCCGATGCTCGTACAACCTCCAGGGATTCTCTCCCACGGCCCGGGAAATGGCGGATGCGGTCCGAGCCAAGATCCCAGGAGCCAAGATCAACTTTGCCCCCGATCCCAAGATGCAGGCGATCGTCGACTCCTGGCCACGGGCCTTGGATGACACTCCCGCCCGCAACGATTGGGGGTGGAAGCCCACGATCGACCTCAACGGCACGATCGAACGATACCTTTCCGCCGCCCGCTCCGGGTCCTAGGCGACCTACGGAAAGCGAACTACGGAGACCACGACACCCTTCGCTTGATCTAAGTCCGGGTCTGCCGCAGTGAAGGTCCTGCGAATCCACAGCTGGGACGGCCCGGTGGAAGGGGGGGGCGAGGACTATGTGCGAACCGTTTCCCAGATGCTTGAAGCGCAGGGCCATCCCCAGCGCATCGTGGCGATCACCTCCCGACCGACCGATTTTTTCGGGTCTCAAGGGGTCAATTTCGTCGTTCCGGGGGCGGGTTTCCGGAGGGGTCTCGGTGATTCGATGGGTACCGCGGGGCTCCTGCCACTGCTCCGGAGGGCGGCCCAGGATTTCGAGCCGGACATCATCCACCTTCACCACTTCGATGCGGGTTTCTCCTCGATTGCGCACTTCCTGCGCGAGGTCCGCCAGCCGATCCTCTTCACAGCACACGACGCGGAACTGGTCTGTCCGATATCGACGCTCGTGCTGCCGGATGGCCGGATCTGCGAAGGAGGGGTCCGGATCCGTTGCGGACTGACCGGGTGCAATGTGGGCCGGGGGCTCCCGCTGAACCTATGGCAGACCCGGGTGTTCGATACGATGGTGGCGCCCAGGGTGCGCGGATACCTCTGCCCGAGCCGGACCCTGCGGGACTATCTGGATAGCAACGGGTACCGTCCTGCCCTCCATCTGCCGTCCTTTGCCATGATACCCCCCGAGGTCCGCCGAGCGGGAGTGTCGGGTCCTGAGCTAAATGTGCCGCGCATCGGCTTCCTGGGTCGAATAGAGGAGAACAAGGGTATCCGCTTCCTCTTGGAGGCATTCGCCCGAGTAAAGCAGGCCGAGCCGAAAGCGCTGCTCGACCTGGCGGGGGAAGGCACTGCAACCGCTCAGTTCCAAGCGATGGCCGAGGCCCTCGACATAGCCGACAGCATCACTTGGTCGGGGTGGCGAACGGGGGTCGACAAGGAGGTGTGGTTCCGGAAGCAGCGCCTTGTGGTCTTCCCCTCACTTCCGTTCGAGAACTTCCCACTGGTCGCGCTCGAAGCCCTGGTGCGGGGCATTCCGGTGGTTGCGACAGATGCCGGTGGGGCGAAGGACATCGTACGCCCCGGAAGCACCGGGTGGCTGGTCCCGCCCTCCAACCCGTCTGCGCTCTCGGATGCGATCCTGGAGGCACTGCGCCAGCCCAAGGTGGCGGAGGCAAGGGCGCAAGCTGGGCGAAGCATGGTGCTTACGGAGTTCACGCCCGAAGTACATGTCGAACGCCTGCGAAAGATCTATGAGAAGGTCTTGGCGGGAGAGCCGTTGGTCCCCAAGGTCTAGTGGAGGCAACAGAAGGGGGCCCAGCCGGGTTCCTTCTCCCACCGTGCGATCGCCTCGAGCGTGGCGTGCCGGCCCTCTTCCCTGCGTTTCCGGAGGGAACGGGGGGAGAAGTCCGCATCCCGCATCCCCTGGTCCTCCGCATGGGCCGAATGGGACACCGTGAACAACTGGACGGCGTGGGCGTAGTGCTCCGCCAACGCGGAAAACTCCGGTGTGCGAACCAGCCGGTCCCCGATGGGAGCCGCCTTCGAAAGGAAATCCCGGATCTCCTCCGCCTGCTGGTGCCGTTCGTGCGCCAGGTCGACCCGGTTCATGTACGAGAGGTCCTTTAGGATGTTCAACACTTCCTCGAGGTTCTTGGGGAGGGGGTGTTCCCTGGGGAACAACTCGACCAAGAGGATCCGCTTTCGGTCGGTGGCGGAGAGAGAGTCGATGATGTGTCGGATCGGCGAGTTGGTCACGAGCCCCCCGTCCCAGTACCAGCGATCCCCGATCCGGACCGGGGGGAACGCGGGAGGCAGCGCCCCGCTCGCCATGACATGATCGATCAAGATCGGTTGGCTGCGGCTGTCGAACAGGGTAAGCTTTCCCGTCTGTAAATCCACAGCGGAAACGACAAGCTTCCGGGAGCTTTCCTTGAGCGCCCGGAAATCCACCATCTTCTCCACGAGCTTGCGAAGCGGGGCCGGGTCGTACAGACCAAGCGACCCGTGGGCGTGGAACAATCGCCCCGGTGCGCTCCACCAGACTGGCATGAACATGGCCGGATTGCCGAACATGAGAGATTTGAGAACGGCGTACTGTTGCTGGAGCGGACGGGACAAGAAAGGAACGTCGGCCAACGGATCGGATACCCCGTCCCAGAACCGGCCCAAGTAGGTGGAGGCCTCCTTCCCACGGGAGCTGACGATGGCAGCGTTCACGGCCCCGATCGACACCCCGGTGATGAGGGAGAAGTCTAGGCCCCGGGATTCCAGAGCCTCCCAGACGCCCCATTCATAGGCTCCCAGGGCGCCGCCACCCTCGAGCATCAGGGCGTCCCAGACGGCAATAGACGATTTCTTGCTAGGGGCCACGGACCCCACCACCGAAGGCGGGTTAAATGGGTTTCGAGGGTGGGAGGGTCCCCTCGGAAAGCGCCAAGTAGAACCCCGGCTGAGAACGGTCCGTGACCGGGTCTTCCCTTCGGCGGCAGGATTCCCCGTACCTCCGCGTACGGTCAGCCCTCGCGGAGCAAGCGGGAGAGAGCCTTGCACGTGAACTTCCCCGCGGATACCACAGGATCGGGCAAGCGGCCTTAGTCCGGATCCCCGAGCGGTTGCTCCCGTGGGAACGTGTGATAGGCGAGTCGTACCGAAAGGTTCTCGGGGTCGATCTTGTCCTCCGTCAGGACCGTATCCAGAAGGGAGCGTCGAGGGCCCCAGGGGTCTTTGTCATTGCGGGTACGCGCCCGAGCATTGACGTCACGGATGGAGGGATCGTCTGGAGGACCGATCCCACGCGCCTCATGTTCTCCAAAGGCAACATGGAAGAGCGGCACCGCATGGCCCGGATCGCACAGCCGGGGGAGGTGGTGGCCGATCTGTTCGCCGGCATCGGCTACTTTGCCCTACCGCTCGCACGATACTGCCACCCGCGGGCGGTGGTGGCGGTAGAGAAGAACCCGGTCGCTTTTGCGTTCCTTGAAGAGAACATCCGTCTGAACCGGTTGGAGAACTGCGTGTCGGCCCGGCTGGGGGACAACCGTGCGATCGATCTTCCAAGGGGAAGCTTTGACCGGGTCCTCATGGGTTATCTCCCGTCGGCCCTTCCTTTCCTCGACCGGGCCGCGGAACTCCTGCACCCGGGGGGAGGGTGGGTCCACCTCCACACCGTGGTATCGACCCGGTGTGGGGACCGCTTGGTGCGATCCATCACCGAGCGGGTCCAGCGCGCCGGGCGAGGTCTTCAGGCGATGCGCATCCGCCGGGTGAAATCGTACGGGCCCTCCCGCGACCATGTGGTTGCGGACCTTTTGCTCGTAGGCTGACCGCGCTCTTAGATCCCCGGTGGAGGTACCTTGGGCACTCTCGGAGGCCCCCTCTCATGGGATGTCTTTGAAGCTCGAATGACAATCGATATCGATATATTAAAATATATCGACACCTATGTGGATGCCATGCACGCACCCGCTCCTGGAGCCGGCCGGTTCCGATACCGCCTGGTTGGACTGTACGCCCTCACCCTCATGGAGCGCGAAGGGCCGATCTACGGTTATCGCCTTTCCGAGGCCATCGCGGAGCGCACGCAAGGTGCTTGGCGACCCGGGCCCGGGTCTGTCTATCCATCCCTCAAGAAACTGGTTGCGGCGGGCCTGGCGTCCGCCAAGTTCGAGCAACGACGACGGACGTACGCCATCACTCCCGAAGGGACACGCGTCCTACGGACCATCCGTGACCGGGGCGAGCGATTCCTGCACGGCCGTTGGGACGGTACGGTACTGTGGGCGGAGATCCTCGGGGAGCGAGATGCCGGCGAGTACCTGCTTCGTCGCCTGCGGCATGTATGGGAGAGCCTGGAGCAAATGATCGAGTCCCTCCCGGGAAGTGCCGAGGAAAGCCGACGCCTACGCGACCGGGTGTCCGCCGAGCTGACCCAAGCGCTGGACCATCTCTCTCACATGGACATCCCGGACCGATCGTCCCGAAGGGGGAAGACCGCATGACCGATGCCATAGTGGCCCGGGGGCTCACCAAGGTCTACGAGAAGAAGATCACCGCCGTGGACCATGTCGACATGGATATCCCCGCGGGTTCGATCTTCGGGCTTCTCGGTCCGAACGGTGCCGGAAAGACGACCATAATCAAGATGCTCACCGGACTCAGCGATATCACCGAGGGGGAGGCGCGGGTCGCCGGTTTCGATGTGCGCAAGGACCCGATGTCAGTGAAGTCGCGCGTCGGCTGGGTCGCGGCAGAGGTCATCTTGGACGATGATCTCTCGGCATGGGAGAACCTCTGGCTCCAGGCCCGTCTCCAGCGTCTTGGGGAATGGAAGGACCGGGCGGAGGAGCTCCTTCGGTACTTCGACCTCTCTGAACGGAAGAAGGACAAGGTCGGAGGCTATTCGACCGGGATGCGGAAGAAGCTCGAGATCGCGCTGGCCCTCCTTCACCAACCCGAGGTCATCTTCATGGACGAGCCCACCATCGGGCTCGATGCGAACGTCCGTCGCATGCTCTGGGACCTGATCACGGGGGTCAACCGGGAGTTCGGTGTCACGGTGCTCCTGACGTCCCATTACATCGAGGAGGCGGACCGGTTGTGCGACCGGGTTTCGATCATCAACCAGGGCAAGTTCGTGGCGTCCGGTACACCCACCGAGCTCAAATCCCGGGTCAAGGAGGATTTCATCGAGCTCGATACGAGTGAGACGGTCACCGCGGAGAAGTTGAGTTCCATCCCAGGGGTCAGCCAAGTGTCGAGCGAAGGCAAGACCTGGAGGCTCCGGGTCGCTTCTGCAGAGGAGGTCCTCCCCAATCTCTTCCATGCCCTGAAGACCGACGGGATACGCCGGATCAACGTGGAGAAGCCGAGCCTGGAATCGGTCTTCATCGACATCACCGGGACCCGGATCGATCAAGCCGGCTCGGATGTCCAAGACTTCCGCAAGTTCTACCTCAATGTGCGGAGGGCCCGCCGATGAGCGCCCCGGTCAAGACGGCGGTATTGCCCACGTCGACGACGGTGTCCCGGGACGGATATTTGGGCTGGTTCTCTCAGTTCTGGGGGCTTTTTGCCCGGGAGCTTGTGAAGACCTTCCGGAACCCCTGGGTGATCGCCATCACCATCATCCAGCCGTTCATGTGGTTGGCTTTCTTCGGAGGGATGCTCTCGGAACTCCCGGCAGACCAGCTGGATCAGTTCCTGCTGCATGCTCCGGCGGGAACGAGCTACCTCTCCTTTCTCCTGCCGGGGGTGCTCTCGACCGGCATGATGTCGATCGGAATGTTCGGGGCGATGAGCACGATCCAGGACAAACGGTTCGGCTTCATGAAGCGCATCCTGATCACGCCGACCAGCAAGGCGACCGTGTACCTATCGAAAGCCCTCGGGTCGGCGATGCGGGGCCTCGTCCAGATCCCCGTGATGGTCGCGGCCGCCCTCGCTTTCGGGGTCCGGCTCCAGGGGACGCCCATAGCCTGGGTTGCGTGGATCCTCGGGCTCACGTTCCTCGGACTGGGGTTCTCGGCCCTCTTCTTGGCTGTGACGGCGTCCAGCACCGATTGGCAAACGCCGGGAGTGATATCGAACTTCCTCACCATGCCGCTCATGTTCGCGAGTGGTGCGATGTTCCCCACGGCGATCTATCCCACCTGGATGCAAGATATCGCCAAGGTGAACCCAGTCGGGTATTCGGCCCTGCTGGCAAGGGATGTCTTGACCTACGGTCAATTCTCGGCCTCGGATCTACAGTATCTCGGGTACCTCGCCGTGTTCGCGCTGGTGATGCTCGTCCTTGGCACCGCACTGGCATCCCGCTATCTCAAGGTCGAGTAGTCCCCGAAAAGCGCTAAGCTTGCGTGCGGTTCCTGCTGGCCATGAGTTCGGCGCAGCGCACCCTGGATGATTTCCGTCCCGAGGGGTCAGCGCTTCCCGAGACTGGGCTCCCCACGATCTCACCCGAGGGGTTTATCCAGCATCCACTGCTCCGTAAGGAAGTCTTACGGGCTTACCCCTTTCAACTGGACCTTGCGTCCCAAGCGGACAGCGAGGATCTCCTTGTAGTCCTTCCGACGGGCCTGGGAAAGACTGTGATCGCCGCGTTGCTCGCTGCGCGGCGATTTGCCGCGGGCACCACGAAGTCGCTCCTGCTCGCACCCACCAAGCCCCTCGTCCACCAGCATGCCCGAAGCTTCAGTGCTTGGTTTGAGTCCCTGCCCCACGCCGTCTTCACCGGGGAAGTGGATCGGCCCGTCCGGGAAGAGCAATGGGCGACCGCCCGGATGGTCTTCGCGACACCACAGCTTGTGGTCCAAGACCTCCTTGAAGGGCGGTACTCCTTGCGCGAGGTAGGCCTCGTGATCTACGATGAGGCGCACCACGCCCGGGGCCGATATGCCTATTCGAAGATCGCTGCGATCTATCAGACCCAGGGGCCGCCAAGAGCGCGACAGCTGGCGCTCACCGCTTCTCCCGGGAACCCGACCGAGATCCGGGACTCGCTTCACCTCTCCGGGGTGGTCACCCGGACCCGGGAGGATCCCGAGGTTGCCCCCTACATCCAAACGGTCGACACCTCGCTCCGACGGGTCTCGTTGAGCGAGGAACAGAAGGATGCCACGCGTCATCTCCGAGAGGCCGCGCGCGAAACGATGCTCAAGCTCCAACGCATCGGGCTCCTGCGGACCCGGAAGTTGACGCAGGTGGGGGTAAAGGACCTCGTGGATGCACGAAAGCAACTTTTCGCCCTTCCGCTTCCGATGGGTGCGCGGTTCCAGGCGTTGCGTCGCCTAGCGATCGCGCAGCACCTGCTCCACTCAGTAGGGTTGATCGAGCGCCAGGGGTTGGCCCCCTTCGTATCCTATCTCGACACGGTGGCGGTCCGGACGCCGCTCAAACCGGCCGACCGAGCGTTCCTGGCCCTCCCCGCCGTGGGCGCGGCTCGTGCGCTGGCCCAAGGACCCGAGGGAGGATCGCCCTCCCACCCGAAACTAGAGGAACTCCTATCGCTCGTCCGTGCCACGCTCGCTGCCAAGCCGGCAGCGAAGATTCTCGTTTTCACCGAATACCGCGATTCGGTGCGCAGCGTGGCCGATGCCCTGAGGAAGGCGGGGGTCCCCGCAGAGCGGTTTGTCGGCCAGGCCCACCGAGGTACACGGGACCCCGGAATGAACCAACATACCCAGCTCGCCGTGCTCGGCGCCTTCCGCTCCGGAGCCTTTCCGGTGTTGGTGGCGAGCCAGGTGGCGGAAGAGGGGCTCGACATTCCCCAAGTGGACCTTGTCGTCGAATATGATATCCTGTCGAGCGGGGTCCGCACCGCGCAAAGGCGGGGACGCACAGGGCGAACCCAAGCGGGACAAGTGGTCTCGCTCCTCTCGGAGGGGACGAAGGAGGAGCGTTACCGGGTCAAGGAGCTCGCGCGTTCCGCCCGGCTACGACGGGTCCTGCGCAAGGCGAGCACCCGGTGATCGGGGTATCCGAAGTAGAACGCCTTCAGAGCCAACCGTGCCCGCACCCCTTCGACCGGGTCCTGGGATTCGGTCCGGCGCACGACCTCCTCCAGGCCGTGCTCGTGGAGGAACTGCGCCTGGGTCTCGAGCCCATCCGAACGGAAGCCTGCTCGTTCGGCCTCCGATGCGACCCGGGAGAAATCCACCCAGGCACTGATATCGCGCTCGCCCGGATGGGACAAGGGATCTTCCCCCATCACGTGGCCCTCGTACGTCGCAAGACTTCCCTGTGGGAAACGGCGTAAAAGGTTCTCTGTGGAGTCCCCATAGTCGATGAAGTAGACCGAACCCGATCGGAGCACGCCCGCGAGCCACCTCAAAAGCTCGGGGAGACCTTCGGCAACCTCAAAGACCGTCCCTTCCCCGACACCCTCGGGGATCGGAAAGGGAGGGAGAGGAGCGAGCAGCGGGCCTTCCTTCCAGAGGAAGTGTACGGGTTCCGGCCCCCGGGCCACACCGAGCTCTCTCCAGCCCTCTCCGCGACGGATCAGGCGACGGAAGGGAAGGGCGTCCAGCACCTCGTTCGCCAGTACGATCCCGGGTAGGGGCCCGATGCTTGCGTCCGGCTCGATCCACTCCACGACGCACGGAGGGGGGGAGTGCCTGGTGTCGATCCGCCGTCGGCCCCGCTCGCACAGGTACAGCTTCCAGCTACCGACGATCTCGGGCCGAAGCTCGGGGGCTCCGAATGCGGCGAGGGATACCGAATCCTCCCCCGGGCCGAGTTCGATCACGGCAAAGTCCCGCGGTCTCCCCAAACGCTCCCACTCATCCAGGATGACTCGGGCCACGGTCTGCCCAAAGCTCGAATGGACACGTGGGGCGGTCATGAAGTCCCCCTTCTTGCCGAACACGACGTTCTGGGAATAGTATCCCTCCGTTCGCTCATAGAGGGCCGTCCGCATGAAGTCCGAGAAGGAGATCCGCCCTCCGGCGCTATCGATCATCCGGTCGAGCCGGTCGGAGAGTCGCATGCTCGCCCCTTTCTTGGGTGGAGGAAGGGAAGAGCGCGTTCAGCCGATATATCCGAGATCTTCCCGGGGCTGGGACGCCTCGGGCTGGGGCGGGGCAAGCTTTGCCTCCGTCTCCCTCAGGCGCGACGCGATCCGGTCAATCTCGTGGGCCTTGGTCTCGAGGTCGGAAAGGTCGAACACGAGGTTCAAGACGCTCATGAGGATGCGGAGGACCGCCTCGGCGCTTCGAGGGTCTACAAAGTACCCGGAGGTCTCCCCCATGAGGCACACGCTCTCCATCTGATAGAGCTGACCAATGCCGAGGAAAAGACCGCTTGCACCAATGAGCCCGCTCCCGGGTTCGTTCTTCGAGAACACCACTCCGAGTTTCTTCATCATCTCCACACGGGCCGGGGAGGTGGCTGCGCCAAGGACCCGAGGGTTCTCGACCATGTGGCCCTGCGCGAACCCAGCGAGCGTGTACACCTCCTTCACTCCGAGTTGCGATACGACCTGGAGTATCCGGTCTGTGAGCTCGTATTGTCCTTCCGGACTCAGGCCTTGGTAGTCGCCGACAAGAATGAGGAGATCGCGCTGCTTCGGGGACTTCGCCTTGTAATAGTAGAGGTCGTTCGATACCATCCGGATGACCCCGTCATCCCCCACGTACACCTGGGGAGGAAAATACTTCGAGTAGATCGTGGCGTACTTCGTCGCGGAGATGGCATCCTTGAGGTAGTCCGCAGCCAGCTTCGCCACATTGCCGAGCCCGGGCAGACCCACGATGAGTACCGGCTTGTTCAATTCCACTTTGGTCAGGACATTCACGACAACATCGTCCATGTTTCTCCCTTCAAGAGTCCGGGCGGCACTGAGCAGATAGCGGAGCGTAGACGAGTTTCCCGGCCCGCGACCTTCCCCCCGGCCTCATGAAGCCGGTATAGAGGGGGCGCCCTATTTGAGCATTGCCCAGAAGTTGATGAGCGGGGCGGTGGGAGCGATGGATGCGCGGGCCATGCCGGACCCGAAAGCGCCAACTGAAAGGGTCGGGTCGATGCAGAAGCTTTACGATCATTGAACGCGGGTCTCGCTTCCTGACACTGAATCCTCCCCGCAAAGCGCCCGCCGAAGCACCCGATCCGCTTGCAGATACAGGACGCCGCCGAGGACGAAACCGGTGAGCAAGTTGATCAAGGCTATCTTGCGGGACGATACCAGGGCCGACCTTACCTCTCCCCTCCGGATCTGAGACAATGACCGGGCCCAACTAAGATACAACAAGAGCGCCAAAGTCAACAGGAATCCTTCTCCCGCCAAGATCCATCCGAACCCCACGGAGGGAGACACCGAGTAGCCCGTGATCCAAAGGTACCGCAGGTCAAGGAGGGTGAACGCGAAGAAGGAGAGGACCTGCACGCCGAACCCAAAGAGCGCCCAACGCCCCGCGGTCCGTAACGCGCGAACTCGATTCGCTTCTTGCCGATGCCCCGCCTCCCCGGGCGCTCCGGTCTTGCGCCTTCGGAAGCCCCAAGCGGCCGTAGCGAGAACAGCGATGATCGCCAGGACCGGGAAGCCGAGGGTAAGATATCCGAAGTTGCTCGGGAGCCCAAAAAGAGTGGCCGGAGGGGAAGCGGGAACGTACACCAAGAGCAGAGTCCCAGGCCCCCTTACGGAAAGTTGCTCCCCGGAGACCGTCAGGTTCCCTGTGGCCTCAAGCGAGCCGAGGGTCATTCCTGGGCACCCCCCTGGGACCAGACTGAAATCACCCGACGTAAGTGCGAAAGATCCCCCACCGAGAGCCTTCGAGGATCCCATGGCTACGGCTGTACCTGAGCAGGAGACGGGGAGGATGACGACTCCGAGCCCCACGAAGGGGGTTTGAGAATACACGGCGGTGACGTTACCCGGTCCGAGCACGATTAGGGAGCTGTTTGGGTCGGTCGTGGCTGTCACCGAGATGTCCCCTTCGTAGCTCCAGGCTTGGAAGCGGTAACCGGGACATGGGGTGGCAACTATGCTGTAGGAACCTGCGGGGGCAGTATAGACCAAGGCCGGTCCCCCAGCGGCCGAGGTCACATGAGGGTCTCCACAAGCGTCGGGGACGGATGAAAGTCCCAGGGCGAATCCGAACATCCGGTTACCCTTCGTCGCATTCTGGAATGCGTAGAATACCGGCGTCCTCCCGGAGTAATACTGGAGCAGAGCTGACGGGTTCCCGGGTGGGGGGGCGGATTGGGCGAACAGGTCGGTGTAGAACATTCCGACCCCCTGGGCGCCGATGTAGCTCAAGAACGCATAGACCGTCTGGACCCAGGGGACATCGAGGGATATCATGCTGGGTTCGAAGACCGAACTCCCCGCCGAGCTCCAAGCTTCCGGCACCCAGACCTGCTTGCCTCCCGTCCCTTCCTTCGCTAGGAACGTGAGCGTGTTCTCGAAGTCGCAGACCCCATAGATATCGAACCCGAGGAAATCAAGACCCGGCATGGACCGGGCCGCCTCGAGGTAGCTCAACTCCGTGCTGGCGCCCCCGGTGTACAGAGAGGAGGCTGCAACGGCCACACCGACGACGGTCTGTGGGGACACCTCCCGAACGACCGATATCAGTTGCTGCGTGAGGTCGACCCAGTTCGTCACGGATTCGACCGAGGGGTTCCATGGGTAGCCCTGGACCATCGGATAGTACCAGCCGGGTTCCTTGACGAGCACATAATAATCGGGATGGTAGAGCTTGGCCAGGGTCGTTTCCCGTTGGACCGCGGCGGTCACGAAGTCCGACCAGGAAAGCGGGTGGTGCCAATACGTTTCGGAGGCAGAATCTGCGATCATAAGCGCGAGCCCATCGGACCGGATCTGGGCTACTACCGCATCGAGCTCTGCGATGAGTGATGCGTTCTGTTCCAGCCAAGGCTGAAAGTTGAGATCGATCCGTATCACCTGGGCCCCAGATTCCTTCAGCATCGCGAGGTCCGCGAGGATGGCGTTGAGCGAACTCCCGGGGGATTCTGGATTCCCGTAGCTCGCCGCCATGAGGACGGCTCCCGAGACCAAGGGCACGGGAGGATGTTGGGACCACTTCTGCTCTTGGCTCGAAAGCCACGAGGCGGTGAGGGGTTCATAGGTACAGTTCCCGGGTTCGAGTTGCGTGGTGGCCCCCGGTGAAACGATTGCCCCGAGGAGCGAACCCAACGTGAGCAACCCGAGCGCCAACACCGCCCACCCGACCCAGGGCGCCCGAGGGGGTGCGAACGGGTGCTCGCGAAGACGGGAGACGGATGGAGGGCTCACGAACTTTAGGAGACGACGCCTCCGCACTTAAGGCGAAGGTATCGGGAGCCGTATCCGGTGGGGAGCTTTGGAAAGTTGGGATCCTTCGGCACCAAGGCTATCCGCGCGTCGAGGTGGACCGCGTGGGGTGGATCGCCCCACCAACTTCGTTCGCCTCACCGGCGAGCTCGATGAGGTGGAGGCAAAAGTCCTCATCCTCGAAGGTCTGGCAACGGGCTTCGATCCAGTCGGCCCCGGTCGATTGCCGGAAACTTATCCGCGGGTCGGTACGGAGGTCCGAATACAGTCGACGAACCAAGGTCCGTGTCAACCGGATGTCGATGCTTCGGTCCTTGTGGAGATGGGCGATCTCTCTCCCGTGGAGCCAGAGGGCAGGCTCCGGCCCGAAGCGAGACCGGTGGTGTGTCGAGCCTGGAATGCGTTGGAGGGCCTCCTCGAGGATCGGGGGCGGGGAGCCGGCGGAGTCCCCCTCTTCCGATATCGGGGCGATGGTCCGTTCAGCTACCGAGCTTCGCATGAATCCCTCCGGTTTCCTTCATGATCTTGGTGTGCGCGATCCAGGCATGCAAATACGTTCCCGCAGGAAGCGGCATCCACAAACCGGGTTCATCATCCAGGGGTTCGCTCGCCACTGCGAAATTCCCGGCCCGTTCGCGGAAGCACATCTCATAGTAGGGGCGTTTCCCACCGGCCAGTGATGTCCCGTGGTCCCCTTGGTAGAGGCAAAAAGCCCACAATTCCACCGGCGAGGTAGCCACGATGAGGTTGAGCCCGCTGTACGGGCCTTTGCCTGGCCTCCCCTGGGCTTCCCAGACGGCGGTCAGCTCCTTGACGGAGCGCTCGTAGGCCTCCCGGAGGTCGGAAGAACGGCTCCGGTTATGTAGAAGGAGGTAGAAGAGGACCTCGGAATCGTTCAATCCCCGAGGGGATTGGGAATAGGGTCCGAGCCGGGAACGGGTCTCGGCAGGGAGGGGGATCATCCCGTTATGGATGAAGAGCAATCCGTCTTCCGAGAACGGTTGGCTGTTGGCGCTCCCGTGCAGGCGTTCGAGCGGGAGGTTCATGGGATTGCTTGCCTTGCGCAGGTGGCCCACCACAAGGGTGCCCGAAGCGTCGTGAGCGGCCGAAAGGAACTGCGAGCGTTCCGCGGGACGGAACGCACCGTAGCTCCCCTTTCGTATGACCGGGGTGCCGGCGTGGAACCAACCGATCCCCCAGCCGTCATCCTGGAGATGTTCCGGGTTCACATCCGAGAGCCGAAGAAGGGAATGGGCAGATTGGGTCAGAAGGTCCTCCGCAGGCGTTTCATTCGGAGACAACCAACCAAACAATCTGCACATGGTATCAACCCGTCGAACTCGGGTCCGCTCCTTTGAGTGAAGCGAGCAGTACCGTTGACAAAGTGGGATGACGGTGGGTGTGTCTCTGACCGACGGATTGTTGCCCAACGCCCATAGGCCCGGAGCCCAGTGACCTTAAAGATTCATAAATCTTGCTTTGCCGCCGGGAAGGCTTTCCAGTCGAGCCAAACGATTAAATAGGGATGCCATACTTAGACAGGGCAGCAGACAAATGTCGGACGCTTACCATTTGCAGGGCATCGGATTGTCTGACAAGGCCGGTCGGAGGGCGCTAGAATGTATCTGAAGTGCCTGCGGGTTCGCAACTTCAAGTCGTTCGCCGGGAGTTCAGAGATCCCCTTCTCCCCGGGCTTCACCGGCGTTGCGGGACCGAACGGGATGGGGAAGTCCAACATCTCTGACGGTATCCTTTTTGTCTTGGGACCGCCGAGCTCCAAGGCCCTCCGGGCTGACCGTCTCACCCGGCTCTTCTTCGATGGGGGAAAGCAGGGGAAGCCCGCCACGGAGTGCGAGGTCTCCCTCGTCTTTGACAACTCGGACCGTAGCCTCGCCATCGACTCCAATGAGGTCGAGTTCACCCGGTACGTGAAGCTGGCCCCCGGGAACCCCGAGGGTTATTATTCCTACTTTTATGTGAACGGACGGCGGAGCACCCAAGGCGAGATGGATGCCTTGCTCTCGAAGGCCCGGCTCTCGGGCGATGGATACAACATTGTCCAGCAAGGGGAGATCAATCGTATCATCGTTATGAGCCCCTTGGAACGGCGGGGACTGCTCGAAAAACTCGCGGGCATCTCCCAGTACGACGACGACCTTGCGCGGGCCGCCGAGAAGCAAGCAAGCCTCGAAGCCAACATGGCCCAGATCGCCACCCTCCTCACAGAGGTCGAAAGGCATCTTTCTGAGCTGGACGGGCAGCGTACCCAGGCCCTCCGCTACAAGGACCTGAACGACCAGAAGCATCGCTGTGAGGCGGCGCTTGCCCACATGAACCTCACGCGGCTGAAGGCCGATGTCTCGAGCAACGAAAAGAAGATGGCCGACATCTCCACCGAGGTGGAGAAGCTCAAGGCCCGGCTCGAGGAACTCCGGGCCGAGAAGGGGCGTCTCCAAGGGGAGATCAACGCCATCGACTCGGAGATCGCCCGGCGGGGCGGGGAAGAGGCGGTCCGGATCAAGAAGGAGAAGGACGAGCGGACCCTTGATGTGGGTCGGCTCCAGATGGCCCTCGAGAACGTCCAGCAGAGCGTGTCCACGCTCACGCAAGAGAAAGGAGCGTTCGAGAAGGAGCTCTCTTCGAAACGGAAGGCCCTCAAGGAACTCGAGCTCAAGGCCAAATCCTTGGACGGGGAAGTCCGGGAGATAGAGAAGAAGGTCAAGGCTCATGCCGAGACGCTCTCGACCACCAGTGAGACCCGAAGCATATCGCAGAAGGCCGTTGAGCTCAAGAAGTCCATCGTGTCCAATGAACAGGACCAGCGCGAGAAGCAGACGGCCTGGGAAACGGCCCTCAAGACCGGCGAGGCGCGCAAGGCGGAGATGGCCTCCCTTGAGCGCGAGAAGGCTCTCGCCGAGGAGGACTTCTCCCACCGCCAAGCGGAGGTCAAGGACCTCGAATTCCGTGTCAAGAATGCCTCGAGTTCCCGGAAGGGGAGTGAGCAATCCGTCGGCACGCTCACACCGGAACTCCACCAACTTCGCGCCCGGGAGAAGACCCTGACCGCAAGGGCAGAGAACTTGGCCGCGGAACTGCTTGAGTTGAACCGGGCCTTTTCGGCCCTGGATGCCCGGCTGAAGGAACGGGGCAACCAAGGGGGTTCCTTGGCCCTGGCCACTGACTTCCTCCTGACCCAGGGAAACCTGGGAAAGATCTCGGGTATCAAGGGAAAGGTCGAGGATTTGCTCTCCTATGAGCCGGACCTCGCCACGGCAGTGGCAGTCGCGGGGGGGAACCGTCTACAGGCGTTGGTGGTGGACACCGATGCTACGGCCCAGGCCTGCATCGAACTCCTGAACAAGGAAAGGAAGGGGCGGGTCACGCTCCTCCCGCTCAACAAGATGCTCCCGGCGCGTCCCAAAGGCAAGTCACTGGTGGTCCAGAAGTCTCCCGGATGCCGGGGCTTTGCCCTCGATCTCGTGCACTTCGATGCGAGCCTGGATGCGGTGATGTCATTCGTGTTCGGCGAGACACTGATCATGGACTCGTTGGAGAATGCCCGGAAGGTGATGGGGGGCGTTCGCCTGGCCACTCTTCGGGGAGAACTCATCGAAGCTTCGGGTGCCATGACGGGAGGTTCGCTCTCCGGATCAGGAAAGGCTCCCAAAGACAACCCGGCCACGCTCCGCGCGATCTCGGAGAACCTGGGACAGAAGACGGAAGAGGAAGCCCAGGTGAAGGCCGAGCTGAAGACGGTGACCGAACGGCTCCGCGTGGTCTCCGAGGAGCTGGCCCGGCACTCGGTCCGGGCTTCCAGCAGTGCATCGACACTGGAGGAGCTCAACAAGGAGCTCGAGAAGGCCCGGGAGGCCCACAAAGCGGCCGACCAGCGGTTGAAGCAGCTGGCGACCCGGTTCGAGACGATCTCCCGGCAATCCGTTGAGGCCGAAGAGCGGGCCAAAGAGATCAACGAGGCACTTAGCCAGCTCAAGGCCTCCCACGAGCAGCTCGAGAAAGAATACTTGGAGAACCTCCCGAACGCCCTATCTTCGCGGGTCAAGAAGCTCCAGGAAGAGGGCGAAGAACTGGGCAATGAACGTCTTCGGTTGCACCGGGAGCTCGAGGGAGCCCGGACCGCGCTCACCTCGGGCGAAGAGGTGTTGAACGCGCGTCAGAAGGAGTACGAAACCCTGGTTGCGGTACTCGCCGCGAAGACCAAAGAGGCCAAAGAGACCGAATCCGCCCTCCACGCGGCACAGGAGAAGCTCCAGGCGATCGAGAAGGTCATCGAAGCGCAAAGCACGGCCTCTCGCGCGCTGAACACCAAGAAGGATGGCTTCACCCAACAGTTCACCCAGGTGTCGACCGAGGAGGGAAAGGTCGCGACGAAGCTGCAGACCCAAGAGGGACTCCTTGCGGACTTCCGGATACGCCTTGAGACCGCCCGGAAGGCAGTCGAGGATGCCTTGGCCGCTGCGCAGGATGTCCCTGAGCCCGGGGAGGACCTCAAAGGGAAGACCTTCGAGGAGATCCGGCGGCGGATCGAATCGCTTTCCGGTGAGATCACGGCGCTCGGGGCCGTCAACACATTGGCCTTGGAGCAATACGACGCAGAGAAGAAGCGCATGGACGAGTTCGAAGAGCAGGTCCATCGACTCAAGGATGAGCGGCAGGGCCTGCTTTCCCTCGTGGCCCAGCTTGAGGACAAGAAGCGTGCCCGATTGAAGGATGTGATCACCGGGGTTGGCGAAGGCTACCGGACGATCTATTCGGAACTTTCCGGTGGGGGAGAAGGGGAGCTTGAGATGGAGGTCCCGGAGGACCCGCTCAAGGGCGGCCTGCTCATCCGGGCCCGACCCGTGGGGAAGAAGGCCGCCCGGCTCGAACAACTCTCGGGTGGGGAAAAGTCCCTCGCCTCGCTGGCCTTCATCTTTGCCCTCCAGCGTTATGATCCTTCCCCGCTCTATGTGCTGGACGAGGTCGACATGAGCCTGGATGGCATCAATGCCGAGAACATCGGCCGGATGCTGAGGAGGAACTCCACCAAGGCCCAATTCATCGTGATCTCCCTACGGAAGGTCACCCTCAAGTGGGCCGAACACCTCTTCGGGGTCACCCAGCGGGGCGATGGCATCTCCCACGTAGTCGGATTGCGGTTGGATGACATCGTGGACGTCGACGAGCGGGAACTGTCGAAGGTGGCCGCCCACGAGGCGATGGCGCCCCGGGCGCCGGAGCTCGCATGACCGTTTCGGAGCAGGAGGCGAAGGAGATCGCGCTGAACACCATCCCGGTTCCCCGCGAAGCCGCCCAGCACGTGCTCGAGTACCTTTCCTGGAACAAGGCGCTCATCGGAGAGGACCTCGCCACTACCCAGCGCCTCGACCGGTACCTCGAAATGGTGAAGGGGCTCCGGGAAGGGGTCCACGTGGTCATCGAGGATCCGTACGAGAAGGCCACGGCCCTTCTCTTTGAACTGGTCCTATCCGAAGAGTTCAATCCCTGGGCGATCGACCTCGTACGGTTCACCGAGCTCTACCTCGAACGGATCCAGGCGATCGGGATGGATTTCCCAGTTGCGGGCCGGCTCCTCTACATGGCTTGGAACATCCTCTTCCTCCAGTCAAAGGTGGTGCTTGAGTCCCATCGTGAGCCCGAACCCTCCCCGGAGACCTCCCTGGATGGAGGGGGGATCGATGAAGGATATCTTTCCGACCTGACTACGGCCGAAGATATTGATGCCACGTCGACCATTTTGACTTCGGAGTCCCCGCCGTTCGAATCCATGGTGCGCCACCTCGAGACGCGACCCGTGAGCCTGATGGAGCTCGAGCACGCCTTCCGGGACGCCGAAATCGAGGCCCGCCGGGCCTTGGAGCAAGAGGCGGCCCGGGAGAAGCTCCGGGCCGTGCAAGGTGCGCTATCGCACTCCGTTCTCGTCCATGGGGAGGAAGTACCCATTTGTGACCTGAACACCGTCTGGTCGGTCGTCGAGCGTCACCCCGTGGGAGAGGCCTTTTCGTTCGCAGAGGTCCTGCAGGGTGTGACCTCTCGGGAGAAGGTGGTCTCGCTCTTCCTCTCGCTCCTTTTCCTCGTGCGCGGGGGCGCTGTGACCCTCCAGCAGAAGTCGATCGGGGGAGGGCCGGTGGAGGTCATCCGAGCCCTGGAGCAAATGGACCCGGCCCGGATCCTGATCGGAGCGGACGCAGCGGTGCCTCGATCGGGTATGGCCAACTGAAGGCATGGCGGACGAAGCGCCCATCCGGGACGAGTTGCCGCTCAAGGTAGAGGCGCTCCTCTTTGCGGTCGGGAAGCCCCTGACCGTCCATGAGCTTTCGCGTGCCCTCGGCACGGAGGACTGGAAAGCCGTTCAGGTCGCCTTGAAGAAGCTCCATCATGCCTACGCGTCGCGCCTCACCTCGCTCGAGGTGGCCCGGGCGGGGGACGGATGGATCATCCAGGTCCGCAAGGCCTACCTACCGACCGCCCGCACCGTGGCGGCGCCGGAACTTCCCAAGAAGTTGCTCAAGACCTTGGCCCTCATCGCTTATCATCAACCGATCCTCCAAAGTCGCCTGGTGCGGATGCTGGGGGACTCCGCCTACGACGATGTTCCCCGGCTTCGCGATCTCGGCTTCGTGCGGGCGAGCGAGAAATCCAACACGCTCGAACTGACCACGAGCACCCGGTTCGCCGAGTACTTCGGCTTCGACACGACGGACCGGGCGAAGCTCAAGAAGCTGCTCGGCCGGAACCTAGGAATCCCCGACGCTCCGGAGACGAGCGAGGTAGAGACCCCGGAGGAGAAGCATGCCGGCCCCGGAGATGTCACACCGGGGGAAGGACGCGCTTGAGTTCCTCGAGCCCCGTGCGGAGCCGCTCGAGGGCGGAAGGGTAGTCGCCCCGGTTCTTGAGACCCACCGCCTCGTCCATGAGGACCGTGATCTGGGTCGTGTCGACACGCTCGGCCTCGGCCTGCTCGATCCGGGAGACGAGGAGGCTTTGGAGGTTGATGAGTTCCGTCTGCCACGCCTTGCGCTGGTTGAGCGCCTGTTCGATTCCCATGATCGCCTGGGCGGCCGCCACGAAGTTGTTCTCGGAGAGGAGGGACTCGGCCTCGCTCGTCTTCTCCTCGAGACCCGCCACCGAGACGTTCAGCTGGTCCCGGGCCCGCTGCAACTTCTTGTGGAACTCTTTGAGCTTCTCGGGCACGGCGGCGCGGATCATCGAGTCGAGGAGGACGGACGCCTCATGCGTCTTTCCCAGGGCACCGTTCAGGTTCGACTCCTGCAGGGCGTTCTTCGCCTCGGATATCTTCTCGATGATGGGAGTGAAATCGAGACCGAGCCGTTCGCAAAGCATCCCCAGCTCGGCCAACCGGTCGGACTCTGCGTCGATATACCGGGTATAGAACTGATTGATCTCGGTCTCTAGGCTCTTCCAGGTCTCGGCAACGGCCAGGAGATGGTTCTCGCGTAGGTTGTCCATCACGACGTCGGCAAGCACTTGGAGCTCTTCCAGCTTGGAATGTTCGTACGAGGCGGGGATCTTCTGGAGGCGCTCCTGCTGTTCGTGGAGGAATGCGACCGTGGCCCGGTTGACCTCACGGTAGGCCTGATCGATCGCCGTCGCCATCGCCGGATAATCTTCCCGGGTCTTGGCCTGGTGGGCCTGCTCGAGAGCGGTTGCCAGCCGAGCATGGGCTTCCTCCCCAGAAGGAAGAAGGTCCAGGAAGCCAGAGGCCTCCGTGAGCATGCGGGTGAAGGCTTCGCTCACGGTCTGGCGCATCGGTTCCCAGGCTTGTTTCGCCAAGGTCTCGGCCTCCCCGTACTCACCCCGGGTGATGTCCGCCCGGGCCTTCGAGATCAACGACCGGTCCACATCGACCCCGAGTCCGGCAGCGGTCTCAGCCAGCTCTTCGACCCGGCGGATGGACGATTCGGCCCGTCCCTGGAACTTCGCCGCCGACTGGAGATGCTCGCTGACGCGGAGCACCTGCTCCAGGACCTCAGCATAATGCCCCTCTTCAAAGATCTTCCGCACTTCGGTGATCTCCTCCGCAAGGTTGGGTGCGATCAGACCGGCCTTGATCGCCTCGTTCACCTTCCCTTCAAGGATCCCGAGCGAATTCTCGGCGATGGAATGCTGGAGCTCGATCCGCTCCAGTTCGCTCTCGGCCTTTCCCACGAGCTGGAGGATGTCCTGGGTGTTGTTCGTGGCCACTTTGTTCCGAGCCTGGGCCAGGTAGTTCTCGGCGGTCATCGTCAATGTACCCTCCATCTTGGCACGCGTGATGACGTTCTGGAGATTGTTGAGCAGGGTGTTAAGATGCTCCTTGACCAAGGCGAGCGCGGAATTTCGGACATCTTGGGAAATGTCGAGGGCGACGGCGAACTGGGTCCCGGCGATCTTGGCGGCGACCTCGTCCAACCGGGCTTGGTAGGCGATGACGTTAAGGTTCATCATCTCGGCCTGGGAAACGATTTCCTTGGCCGAAGCGAGTGCACGTTGCGCGGCCTCTTGGAGGGCTCGGTTCTGGGAAAAGTCCCGATGAACCTGCGCAAGGATCTTTGCGACACCGACCGGAGCGGCAGGGGACTTGAGCTTCTCATCGGCCTCATGCACGAGGCCTTCCGCGGCACGGATATCGATGCCTTGGTCGCTAGCGATCTTGAGCTCGGACTGCAGGGACTTTATGTTGTCCTGAAGGACGGGCCGTACCCGGTCCAGCACGCGGTCCATGAGCTCTTCGATGAGGAGCTTGACCTTCGAGGGGTTCGCTCCGGGAAGTTGATCCTGGAGGCTGGCGATCCGCTCTTCCCATTCTACGGTAGGGACCCCGAGCTGCGAGAGACCCTCCAGCACCCCTCGGAGGACATCCAACAACATCCGGCCATCGGTGCGCACCACAAGGTCATCCATTGACGATTGGATGTTGGCGAGCTGAGCCTCCGCCTCTTCGAACGCGAGCTTCTGGTAGGACTCCCTGACACCGGCGATGCGAGCGGTGACGGCACGCAGCTCTTCCACGGGGGAGCCCTTCTTGCGCAGTGCGGTGATCTGGGCCACAATCTGCCCGATACGTTCCACGATCTTCTGAGAGCGTTGTTGGAGGGCCACGGCCTGTTCCTTCGCCCGGACCGCCGTCCTGTACGCTTCGAGGTAGCGACCGGCCTGGAACAGGTCGCGGGCCTGGTTCTGGAGTTCCCGGACATCCGGCGGCTCCGAGATCATTTTGGATATCTCCACGATCGAGAGCTTGGCCCCGGCGAGGGCGTCTTCCGCCCGGGACATCGACAGCTGGGTGACGCGGCTGGACAAATCCTGCGCGGAACGCAGGGCCCGGAGCACGTTGCCGGTGTCCATGATCTGCCGGATGTCTCCTATCTCCCGGGTTAGGTCGGCGGTGTCATAGTCCATGGCCCGAAGGTTCTGCTCCCCGGTACCGAGGTCCTCGATCGCCTTGCCGACCTCGTTGGCGAAGGTGCCCGCGGTCTCCCGCTCCACCCGAACCAGGGCATCCATCGAAGCGATGAACTGGTCGATAGAGTCGGGCTGGGTCTTGACTTCAGCGATACGCTCGCTGGTCTGTTTGCGGGCCTCCTCGTTCGTCAAGGCCTCCAAGTCCTGATTGAGCGTCTCTAACCTTTTGGCAAGCCCCTCCCGGACGGGGCCCTGAAGCTTTACGTTGATGTCGGAGAGGAGCTCGATCACCCCGGGTATGTTCCCGGAAGAGAGCATCATCTTGAGGTCGTCCAGACGAGAACGGACCTCGTTTGGAACCGCCATCCCGAGGTCAACCATCATGGTCAGACACCGCTCCGCCTGATCGATCTGCCCTCGGAAGAACGAAGTGCTCTGGCGGCCGAGCGTCTTAGCCCCTTCGCGCAAGATGGTCTTCGCTCCCGCGAAGTCCCCGCGGGCACTGGCTGCCTCGGCTTTCGTCGTGAACTCCTGAAGGTCCACGACCGATAAGCCGGCCACTTCCAACTTGAAGAGAAGGCCTCGGAACTCTTCGACCTCGCTCCGGGCGATCTCGACGTCCTCCATCAACGTCTTCGCTCGCTCCAGGGCGGCGGATGAGGAATCGAGGGCACGCGCGTACTCCTTCGCATTGAGCAACGCTCGGGTCTGGTTCATCCCTTCCACGATGCCGTCGATGGGCCGCTTGACAGCGCGAGCCTGCTCGAGATAGGGACGTATCTCTTCCACTTGGCTAAAGATCACCCGAAGTATGGGGCCTTCCACCATCTCTCCCAAGCGAGAGATGCGGGACACGCACTCTCCGGGGGGCAAGGTCGTGAGGTTCTTCTCCAAGAAATCGAGCTCCCCGGATACTTCCGTTACGTCCGTCCCGCCCTCACGCATCCGCTCGACGACCGCTCGGAGCTTCTCCAGTCGTCCCGAAAACTTGGGACGGAGCGATTCGGAGAGTTTGGCAAGGGCGGTGACGAGTTGGTTCCCCCGCTCGTCAATCTCGGTGAAATGGACCTGGTCGATCCCACTCAGGGCGTCATCGATTCCGGCCGTGTCAATCCCTTCCTCCTTGGCGACCTTTCGGGCTTGGGTGAGCTCCTGGGCCAGGGTGGACAAGCGGTCGGTCACTTTGGGGACCTTGGTCCGGAACTGGGACTCTAAGCATTCCGAAGCCTCGGTAAGCTTGCTCTGGTCGATAAGGGCAAGGCAGTCGGCCAGGGACCCGAGCGCCGCGGAGACCTCCCCTTCGGGCAGAGCCCAAGTGATGACGGCGGATACCCTCTCTTTGAGCAGGGACCCCGCCTTCTCCTCCACAGCACTCAGTGTGGTGTCGATGGAGGCGACTTCGCGGAAGGATTCGGCGAAAGATCCCTCCTTGGCGAGACCTTTCGCCTTTTCGATGTTGTCTCCGATACCCATGCTGTCCGGGATTCCGACCGAAACCAAGGTGGCACGACGTTGGGCGAGTTTCGTTGCTCTCTCCTCGAGGGTCTGTGTGAACTTGGCGGTGATCTCACCGGAAAGGGCAACGGCCAGGCGATCCGCCTCCGACCACGTTGGGGGGGAGGCGAACTTGTCTATCTCCGCCCGTTTCTCACCGAGACCATCCATCTGGAGGCCGAGGTCCTTGACGAGCGACATTAGCTTGTCCAGCTTGGCCTTGTCCGCCTCGAACGTGCCCCGTTGCCGGCGCATTTCCTCGGCGCGTGCGACCAGGTTGCGCTGGCGCAAGAACTCGCTACCGCCTAGCCCGCCCATGTTGCCGGAAGGAGAATGCCAGAGACCTATTCAAGCTCTGGCACTCGATGGTCAATCCACCTGGATCTGCCGCTTCCCCATCGTGGAAATGTACGGCACTTCCTGTCCGGGCCGCACCTTTTCACGCTGGGACTCGCCCACCTGCATGGTGAACGTTTCGTAGGTTTCCATATCCATGAGCTGCACCTCGCCCTCCGACATCGACAGCACCTGGGCGGTTCGCTTGTTGATGATGGGCACCTGGACCTTGTGCTTCACCGGGTAAACGACGGACCGCTTCGCCCCATCGAAGATGCCGACCACGTCGATGCGGGCCTTGGCTTCACCGTGCTTCCCGGGTTTTGACGTCTGGATGGAAAGGATTTTGCAGGGCTCGTTGTCCACCATCACGTATCGACCTTCTTTGAGTTCCCTAACCTCGGCCTGAGTCCACGCCATCCCCTGTGCACCTCCCGGGTGGGGAAGTGCGGGGAGTTAAAAAGCCAACTGTCGGCAGCGCCGGATCGGCCTTCCGGTGCCGCAAGAACGAACCAACTCCGGCGGAGAAAGGGACCCGGTGGGGATGAACCTAAGACCAACCTGCTTTGCAGGACCCCGTACGTTCAGGTGGAACATGAGCTGTTAAATACTTGTCTAACATTTGTATAACACCCATGGAACCAAAGACGCTGGTGGGTGTGCGGCTCGCCGACCGGGACGTAGAGCTCCTCGACAGCCTCGTGACAACCTGGAACCTCGAGACCCGGTCGGACGTCCTCCGAGAACTGATCCGCCTCGCCCCCCGTCTCATGCCTTCCGGGGAGAAGCCTCCCGAGCTCGCGACGAACCTGCGCACCGCGCTCGAGCGGATGGTGGAGAATGGTTGGGTGCCCGATGTCACGAGCGCCCTAACCCTCGCCATCATTCGAGGGTTCTCAGCGCTCGATGAGGACTACGCACGGCTCGAACAATCGGGCCGGACGCAAGCCCAGAACATCGCCCGGGAAAGGGAGGCCCGACGGAAGGCAGCGACGGCCGGCGACCGGATCCTTCGGGGAACGGAGTAAAAATGTACCGAGATGTCAAGGAACGACAGGAGATGCCCGCAATGAACGCACTCGCCAAGTCCGAGATCTTGGTCTGCCGCCAGTGCAATCTGGAGGCCGAGCACAACAACGTGCTCCGGTTGAGCTATTGCCCCGTGCACGGACTGGCAAGTCCCCTCGATTCGAAAGCCAACATTGCGATGTTGTCCGCCAGGACACGAATCAATTCGTTCTCGTTCCACAGTAGCAAGGCGGGTTGGTAGACCCAAGTAGGGGGGGGGAGGAAACCTCCCCTCTACCCAGGGAGTCCGAGAGAGAAGTACCCAGAAAACAGAAGGGGAGCCAGAACCGAGAGAAGGCCAAACACCGATTGTCCCGACACCATGCCCAAGTGGGTAATGTGCGGAAGGATGCCATCAACCAAGCCACGACGGACCTGGTGAGAACCAAGCCGGTCATGGTCGTTGAGACGCTCCGACCGAAGAACATGCTCAAGAATCCCCCCACCAGGCCCGCTCGCTGGGGGACGCTTCGTCCGGGGAGTTCGCCCGTCAGTTGGAGTACAAGTGCCCGTGGTACGGGTCCCACCTCGTGAAGGCGGACCCGTTCTACCAGAGCACGAAGCTCTGCTCCCGGCGCGAGGCTCTAAGAGATGCCGCTATCGGAGCGGACCTACTACGGTCCGTCGTGCGGACTTGGGATGGACCGGGACCTGAAAGCCACTCGCAACATAGCGATGCTCGCCGATAGTCCATCGGAGAGCGAAAACGCCGGTGGAGGGAGGAGGTCCATGCCAGCGATGGCAGGTGCCTCTCGGGGAATCAGGAACTCAGCATCATCGGTGCTTGTCACCAATGCCTAGGCATGGGGGAATGATTCTTTGGAGTTATCCGGTCGTTGGCAAGGTCGCATGGCGAATATGGGACCTGGGGGCAGAGCCTTGAATACGCGCGATTCGGCCCGAGTTATTGGTTTTACGAGCAGCTCCCCCGTTAAGTGAAGGTACTGGACGAAGAGCGAGGGGGACCCGGGACCCTTGCCATCGCTTCGGTATTGTATCCTCCCTCAGAACCGGACCGAGCGGGGAAGTCAAGACCACCGCCCGGAAGGTGCGGACGGAAGGCACCTGACGAAATCTCCCCGAACCGAGGAGGTTTTCGGTAGTCAGGCCTATATACCGTCCCGCATACAGGCTGGTCGGAAGGCAAAACGAGCCATGGCGGAAAAACCACACATGAATCTGGTCTTCATCGGCCACGTCGACCACGGAAAGTCCACGACAGTAGGGAGGATCCTCTTGGATGCCGGGATCATTCGGCAGGAAGAGGTGGACAAGTACCGGGCCGAGGCCGAGGCGAAGGGAAAGGCCACTTTCGAGTTCGCCTGGGTCATGGATGACCTCAAGGAAGAGCGTGAGCGCGGTGTCACCATCGATATTGCCCACCGCCGTTTCGACACACAGAAGTACTATTTCACCATCATCGATGCCCCCGGCCACCGGGACTTCGTGAAGAACATGATCACGGGGACGAGCCAAGCCGATGCCGCCGTTCTCGTTTGCTCTGCTGCAGAAGGGGTCCAGGAACAGACTCGGGAACACATCTTCCTATCCCGGACACTGGGGATCCGCCAGATGATCGTAGCCATCAACAAGATGGACCGGCAGGAAGTGGCTTATTCTGAGGCGAAGTTCAACCAGGTCAAGGAGGATGTGACGAAGCTCCTCAAGGGTGTCGGTTTCAAGATCCCCGAAGAGGTCACTTTCATCCCTATCTCGGCCTTCAAGGACGACAACATCAACAAGAGTTCTCCGAACATGCCTTGGTACAAGGGTCCCTACCTGATGCAGGCCCTTGACGCCCTGAAGCTTCCTGACAAGAAGGGTATCGAGCAGAAAGCCCTCCGCCTCCCGATCCAAGACGTCTATACCATCACAGGGATTGGGACTGTCCCAGTCGGCAGAATCGAGACCGGCACGATGAAGATCGGTGACAAGGTGATCTTCATGCCCTCAGGCAAGGTTGGTGAGGTCAAGAGCGTGGAAATGCATCACGAGCAGATGCAATCCGCCGGCCCCGGGGACAATGTGGGTTTCAACGTTCGTGGCATCGACAAGAACGATGTCAAACGGGGCGAGGTCGTCGGGCCTGCCTCCAACCCGCCAAGTGTGGTGGAGAGCTTCACAGCAAGGATCCAAGTGCTGAATCACCCCTCAGTCATCACCGAGGGATACACGCCGATCTTCCACATCAATACCGCGCACGTAGCCTGCACCTTCACAGAAATCCAGCAAAAGCTGAACCCGAAGACGGGCGCGCCGGCCGAGACCAGGTCACCGGATAAGCTCATCACCCTACAGACCGGTGATGCGGCTGTCGTCAAGATTACACCGACCCGACCGGTTGTGATCGAGAAGTACGAGGAGTTCCCCCAGATGGGGCGCTTCGCCGTGCGGGACATGGGTCAGACAGTGGCCGCCGGGATCGTCATCGGAATCACCAAGCGCGGAAGTTAGATGCCCCAGCAGAAGGCACGCATATCGCTCAGCGGGACCAATCCCAAGCGGATTGATTTCGTCTGCACTCAGATTCGGGACATCTCTACCAAAGCGGGGATAGAGATATCGGGTCCGATGCCCCTTCCCACGAAGCGGATGAAGGTGCACCTCCGGAAGGGTCCGGATGGCGGTGGATCGAGCACGATCGACCACTGGGAGATGAGGGTCCACAAACGGCTCATCGACATCGATGCTGACGAGCGGGCCCTCCGACAGATCATGCGGATCCAGGTACCGGACGGCGTAAACATAGAGATCGTCCTCAAGACCTGAGCTCCCCTCGGCATGTTCGCCGCTCCCGGGCGGGTCTGGCTCGCTACCTTCCTGGGAACTGATGTCTTGTTGGCGTTCGGCTACGTCGCATGGCGATTGCCTTGGCTTCTATTACCGTTGACCGTGGTCTCCGCATTTTTCATCCTTCTCCTCCTATTTTTCCGAGATCCCGAGCGGAATGTCGGTCAGGCCATCGTTGCCGCGGCCGATGGTCGGGTCATGGTCGTGAAGGATGAGGGCGACACCGTACGCATCGGTACCTTCATGAACGTGACCAATGTGCATGTGAACCGGGTCCCGATATCGGGGTATCTCGTGCGGGTGGACACCCGGGAAGGCCCGCGCGTCCCGGCATTTTCTCCTGAGGCCACCGGGAACGCTCAGAAGCGCTATATCTTCGGCACACCGATCGGACGAGTCGACGTGGTGCAGATCACCGGACTGGTCGCCCGCCGGTGCGTGGCCTATGCCGAGGCGGGTTCACCCTGGACCAAGGGAGGTCGCTTCGGGATTGTCCTCTTCGGTTCGCGGGTGGATGTCGTACTTCCCCGGCAGAGGGTCAGGACAGTCGTTCCGGTAGGGGCCCGCGTCCAAGCGGGAACCACCACGATCGCGGAGTTGCTCCCGTGAGCCGTCCCCGATTCTGGAGGTGGTTCGCGAACTCGGCCACGATACTCAACGCATTTTCTGGGATCTGGGCCATCATCTACATCGTCTGGGGGAACAAGCTTTTTGCCCTCGCCCTAATGTTCACAGCCATCGGGTGGGATGGTTTGGATGGGTATGCCGCCCGGCGGGCGGGAGACGGCGACTCGACCTTCGGGCGGGTAGCAGACTCCGTTTCCGACAGCATCACGTTTTGCCTCGCTCCCGGCGCTCTCGTTGCGATCGACCTCTATCCCCAATCGACTTGGGCCCCGTACGGCTTTGTACCCCTTGCTCTCGGCATCGCGGTCGCAGGGATTGGGATCGCCCGTCTCGTTCGATACACGCTGTCGGCCCACGCTCTTCCGCATTTCATGGGAGCTTCGACCCCCCAGAATGCGATGGCCATCATGTTCCTCGTATTGCTCTTTGACGTCCCCGGTTACCTGAACGTTTTACCTCTTCCCTTTCTTATCGTAGTAGCGATCTTAGCCCCCCTCATGCTCCTCCCGATTCCATACCCCCGAATGCGGGACCGGGCCGTAACCCGGCTCTTCCTCTTCCCGATCATGACAACGGGAGTGTTCGCGATCGCAATCCCGAACCTGCGCCCAGCCCCCGGCACTTTCCCGTACTTTGTGGGAGATGCATTTGCCCTCGCCGGAATCCTCCTGCTGGGGGGTTTTTATGTAGGGGGGCCGCTCATGGTCCGCCATGGCATCCGAAAGGCGTCCCAACCCCCGGCAAGAACGTCCCTCGGATAGGCTGGAAAGCGACCGCGAGCAGGCTCTTTTCGAAGCGGGGATCAAGCTGGGTGGCATATTTCACCAATTCATCGGGGTCCCGGTCTCCAAGAAAACGGCCGGGACCCTCGAACGTGCGATCGAAGCCGCGGTCGGATTGCAACCGTTCATCACTAAGGTCAGCGTGGCGGTCCGACCCCCCCCAACCCACGGTTCGGGCCGCTTTGCGTACCACTATCTTACGGCAGATATGCTCCATGCAAGCATCACGGTGCAGGTCGGTGGGGCCACGGTCACGGCCACACTTTCCTTCCGCCAGGACCTCAACTATCCCTTGATGAAGGTCGACCGGATCGTTTCCGACTGACCCGACGGTCGTTTCGTCGCACGAATTCGAACACCGCCGAGAAATCCTTTTCCCCGAAACCCTGGCGCATGGCACCCTCCATGAGCTTCCGGGCCGCCGAAGCAATCGTGACGGACCGATCTGATTCCCGCGCCATCGACTCAACAAGACGGAGGTCCTTGAGCGAAAGGGCCAAGCGAAACCGGGGCTGATAGTCCCGCTGCAGCATGAGGTCCTTCTTGTTCAGCAACATCTGGGACCGTCCCCCACCCTTGAGCAAGACCTCTACTGACCTTTCAAGATCGAGGCCTAGCCCTTCCGCCAGGGCCAGGGCTTCGGCATCCATGGCCACCGTGGCAATGGTGAGGAAGTTGTTGACCAGCTTCATGGCGGACCCGGACCCAACGGGACCTAGGTGGATGATCTCGCGAGACATCCACCCGAGATGCTTGCGTACAGCATCGAGGACCCGCTGATCTGCACCCACATAGAAGAGTACCTCACCTCTAGCCGCAGCGTCGATGCTTCCCCCGATGGGCGAATCCACGTATCGGACTCCCTGGGACGCGGCGTCGGCCGCCAAGCGGCGGGCCTCTTCGGGAGCGATGGTGCTCAAGTTCACAACGGTCCCCCCCCGGGACATGCCCCGGAGCAGCCCCGTCGGCCCACTGGTGACCGCCCGACTGGCCGGATAATCGGAAAGGCAGAGAAAGGCGATGCCGGAACCGATGGTTTCCCCCACCTCCCGCGGGGTGGCAGCGATCTCGGCTCCCTCCCGCGCCAACGACCGTGCATGGGAGGGGGTACGATCGTATACGACCAAACGGACCCCTCTCGATTGTAGCACTTCGGCAAGGGGTCGCCCTATCTGGCCCAGACCCAAAAACCCCACTTGATTTCCGGTCACGCCGCTCCTATTCCACAGAAGTACATGACGCTTTGATTTGGCTCTCGTAGGGATCTTTCCCCAAAGCCATGGCAACGGAGAGGGTCTTACGGGCTACGATGTAAGCTGGGGAATAGGCCGCCACTCCGTATTCCCTCCTAACCCGATTAAACGGAAGGTGAACTCTTGCCAGTCCCTTGAAGGGCCAGGTGCCGGAAGTGCCGATTGGTCCACCAGGTACCAAAACATGCTACCGCTACTATCCCCGAGTAGGCGATGAGGATAAACGGGGGAAAAGCCTCGAAGAGCACTCCGCCAAGGGCCGGGCCGGCGAGACCCGGTAGACGTGTGGCGACACTGAAGGATCCGATGGTCGTTGCCCTTCGTTCCCGTCCGACGGATGCACCGATGTAGACCGCTGGGGAGACGGTATCGAACATGCCGATGGCTCCCCAAACCTCGTAGAGCCCTCCCGCCAACAATACGTTGCGCACAAAGACCATCACTGTGACGGCGACCGCTTCCCCGGCAAAGCTTAGGGTGGCCGTCCGAAGGGCGCCCAACCGGTCCACAAGTTTACCCGAGACAAAAGCAAGGACTCCCATCATCCCGAGCTCGATGGAGGCGAGCAGACCGTAGAAATTGACTGGGGCCCCTAAGTACCGGGTGAAGTACAACGGGAGAAAGGGGCCATACATCTGTTGGCCAAAACTGACCAACCCGTATACTCCGATGATCGGCAGGATCGGCCCAAGTATGGTCCATCCTCCCGGCCGTTGTTTCTTGTGGCCATCAATCAGAGGCCGCATCGGGCTTTCCGGCGACGGCTCTCGGAGGTACCACCATTTAATGACCAGTGCTATGCCGAGGAAAAGGGTGGCGATCAAGAAGACCCAAGCCCAACCGTATCCTTGTCCTATCAATGAACCGATAAAGGGCATCGGGACCGATACCAGCGAAGGAAGCACGTAGGGGGAAGACATCGCAATCCCTCGTTGCGATTCCGATACTGACTCGAAGAGTATGGCCCGGGTGGCGCCAGTACCAAAGGTGCCCCCTATGCTGAAGAGGCCAAAACCTAGAAGGATCGAAGGCAGCGTGGGTAGGTTGGCAACCAATCCAATGAGGATGAGGGCGGTACCACCCAGCATACTTCCTGAGGCAAGGAGGATCACATCCTTGCGCTTGCCTCGATCGGCCAAGATTCCCCCGAGCGGGGCTCCCACCATACCAAGCCCGAGACCAACGGCAACAACCAGGGCGATGGTGAGGATACCTATCCCCTCGGAGAACAAGAAAATGCTGAAAAGGGGCCACCAGAGGGAGGTGGCTCCGGTGTGAAATATTCCGGAGAACGCAATGGCCCGAGGGTTCCCAGGCAGGGTGATCGAAACGAACAGCTTCCCGAAACGGGATCTATCTTCGCCCATCTCCCCTAAGTTGGCAAGGAGACGGGCGAGGGGGTTCCGATCTTCTAGATCGCCATCGATCGGGGTTCATTTCAGCGCTTCAGATGGACGATCTCATACTTCTCGGTCTTCTCCAGCTTACCTAGGATATCGATCGCGAGGTTCTCAGCCTCCTTGGCGGTACCACTTCGGTAGCTCAGGTTGAGGTTGGCCTGGGCTCGTTGGTACCCCTTTCCTATGGCAATAGCCTTCCCCAAAACATGCGCTCCCGAGGGTTCAAACATCACCAAGGAGGGCTTCCCTTCGAGGAGGGCAGCGATCAACAGTATCGTCCCGAGCGGTCGGCGGCGCTTATCCGTATTGTTCTCCCAGAAGAACACGGTGAGAGAGTCGATGAGGTCGGCCAACGTCTTCGGAGGGTTCTTCCGGAGCGTCCGGATGGCCATGTATCCATCCGCTCGCACTCCCGTCGGACAGGCTGTGAGATTGCTCGAGACCCTTTCGATCTTGGAATACTCCATTAAGGGAGATGGGCACGCGATCTTGCATGCGAGCAGGACCCCACCCTGGTAGGTGATTCCGACCACGGTGGGTCCACGCAGGGCCGACTCCCGTGCGTAGTCCATCTGGTAAACTCGTCCATCTGGGGAGTAGATATTGTCCTTGTCGAACACCTGCGCCATCGGTCCCGCCATCGAGGTGTAGGCGGCGAGCGCCGCCCGTACAAGCTCCGCCTTGCTGGAAAACGGCCCAGTACTGACCAACGAGTCCAGGTATCGATCGATCTCTTCCGGTATAGCCGTGCGAAGTTCTGTCATTGCCATTAATACATCATGACTCCATATAACCGTAGCGTAGATGCATTTCTGACGTATGTCGGATTAGTTATATAAGCGATATCCCTGATTCACACGGAGGTGAACAAGGTGGACATTCAAAAGGAACTGGAGCTAGAGGTTGCGCGTCTGTTGGAACGGCTCGAAGTCTCTGCGGCCCCCCGGCCGGAGAGCTTTGAACGCCTGTCAATCCCCGGCAGCCCAGAGATCATGTGGGGGTAGACCCCACCGCCAGGGACAGGGCTTCCTCTGAGGTTCTGTCCCTGAACCATTCTTGTAGGACCCTATGGAGGAAATAAGTATAGATCGGTGGGGTCCAGTCCTCGAGAACCGGAAACTCATCAAACTCATCTGGCATGTCACCAACCGGTGCAACTTCGCTTGCTCTTACTGTTACGTTGTGGTGAACCGGTACAAGACAGATCTTCCAACCGAGCAGATGTTCGACATTGTCGATCAGATCAACCGGTCGGGGATCCAAGCGCTGAACTTGACTGGCGGCGAGGTCTTCACCCGGGAAGACATCCTGCCCATCCTTGAGCGCATTCGCCCCGAGATCCGAGTAGGCATAGCCACCAATGGATCGCGGATCACCCCCGAGATCGCCCGGGCGATGGCGGAGCGGGACGCCTTTGCCTCCATCACGATCGACAGCCTGGACGATGCCGTGAACCAATCAACCCGCGTCGGGAGCGACACCCCTCGACTCTTGGCGAACGTGAAGCTTCTCATCGACTCTGGGGTACGGACCGGGCTCAGCGTCGTAGCGACTCGGACCAACGCAGGTCATATCGCCCAGATGGCGGAGCACTTCTACCGCATGGGTGCGGTCAGTTGGAAGGTGGGTGCCTTGCGCAACACCGGAGAGGCACTGGAGTCTCACTCTTTCTCCTCATTGGCGCTCAGTTACGAGGAGGAAGAGCGGCTGTTGAACACTCTCTACGATTTGCGACTGAAATATCGTCCCTTGGGTTTCGAAGTGCGAGCGAGTTTCACCCCCCACCCAGTGTACTTCGAGAAGTTTGCATCAGAGATAGGAGGCAAGAGCCCATGCCTTTGCGGGTACGCCCGGGCGGTCCTGAAGCACGATGGGGGACTCGTGCCTTGTGACGCCATCAAGTACCCCGATGACTACGTCAAAGCGGGGTTTGCCATCCCCAACATTCTCCAGGGACCCGAGCTTCAAGAGGCTTTCTACGGCTCCTCTCTTTTCCGGCTCTGGACGATGGCCACGTCGGGAGCGGTCCCCGTCGGATGCAACAACTGCTCCTATTTCGATGCCTGTCGGGGCTTCTGCCGCGGCCAAAGCATGGTACGCACGGGCACAGTCACCGGTCTTCTTGGCCGCTCGACGAGCTGTGCCAGGAACGACAAGATCCGCGCCACGGGTGTCCGACCCATTCGAGTGTCCACAGGTACGAAGGTGTCGTCCATAGCATGAGCACTGCAGCCACCGTAAACGCCGGGCACGTCATCTGCAAGTTGAGCGTGCCATTGCCGGCAGGAGTGTCGTACCTCCAAACGGTATCTGTTGCCCATCCGTTGGCGATCTTCGAGATGCAGGCCATCATTCCGACGCAAGATGGGCGGATCTGGACCAGCTTACGGATCAGCTCTCCGACCGATGTCGAGAGATTGCTGCAGGACATCGAGAGCTCCCCCGATGTTCAAGGAGTCGATGTGATCAGCCGGGACTTGGAAGGCGCCGCATTGCATGTCGTTTCGGAACTATGCCAACCCAACGTATTCCTAAAAGCGATTGGGCTCGGGCTGATCCCGGAGTTCCCAATTTTCGTCAAGGCAGGTCACTTCACACCGATCGTGGCGGCCAAGGAAGAGAGCGTGATGAAACTCTATGATCAATTCCGGAGCGACTTCCCGGGAACGACCATCCTTTCGATCCGGAAGGAGACCACGGAAGGAATGAAGCATCTCCTGACCCCACACCAGTTGGAGATCTATCGCACGGCTCTAGCCTCGGGATACTGGGATGTACCGCGCCGTATCTCTATCACGATGCTTGCGAGCGTGCTCGGGGTCTCGAAATCCACGCTGTCAAAGACCTTGGCCATTGTGGAAAGCAAGCTCATGCACAATGTTCCTTCAACCGGATTCTGAGCTTTTTCCGAAGGGTTTTGCAGCGGAAAGGGAACTTCAGGACCGTTGCGTGATTGGAACATATGTCCGAAAGTCTGGACCGGAGTACCTTCCAATAGGACTCACCAGCTTGCGTTGGGAGTACTCCTCCTGAATGTGGGCTACCCAGCCAGGCATCCGGCCAATGGCGAAGACGGGTGTGAAAAGGTCCGGGGGAATGTCGAGCAGCATGAACACGCATGCGGAGTAGAGGTCCAGATTCACGGGAAGGGCTTTGCGCTTCTTCACGGCCACTTCCAGAGCTCGCAGGGTTGCGAACGGCTCGGGTCGCCGCTTGCGCTCGGAGAGTTCTCGAGCAATCCCCCGGAGGACGGTGGCCCTAGGGTCCTCTTGACGATATACCCGGTGGCCGAACCCGGTGATCCTCTCACCCGCTGCGAACTTCCGGGCCACGAAATCCTCGGCTCGGTCGGGGGATCCGATCTCCCGGACCTGCCGGGCGACGGCGACACTGGCCCCGCCATGCAAAGGTCCTTTGAGCGTACAGAGCGCCGAGGTCACGGCACTGACCATGTCGGCCCCCGTGCTCGCCGCAACACGGGCGGCGAACGTGGCGGTGTTGAGCTCATTGTCTGCGTGGAGGAGAAAGGTCTGGTCCATCGCCCGTGCCTCCTCGGGTGATGGGACCTGTCCTCGCAAGAGGTAGAGAAAGCTGGCTCCGGAGTCTAGGTCGTTCCGGGGTTCGAGGTATCCTTGCCCGTTCCGCAGTCGCTCAAAATTCGCCGCGATCGTGGGTGTCTCAGAAAGGAGGCGCCCCGCCAGGCCACCATCGTCCCAAGCGCACAGGGGGGGGCCTGAATCTTTCCCCTCAGGAAAGGCGAGCATCGCCACCATGGCGTCCACGGGGCGCATTTCCCGTGGGAGATGCCGGAGCAGATCGACCCGGGCTTCCGGGATCTTTCGATGTCGACGGACCCTTTTGGAGAACTCCTCGAGTTCGCCGGAGGTGGGTAGATGTCCCTCGAGCACAAGGAACGAGACCTCCTCGTAGTTTGAAAGGTGCGCAAGTTCTTGGACGGCGTATCCTCGATAAAGGAGCCGGTCCGGACCCCCTTCGATCAGGGAGATGGAAGTGGACGCAACGACCACATTCTCCAACCCGCCGGGGACTTCGATCTTGGCCATCGGAAACCTCCAAGGACCCCCGAGGATAAGAAGGGTACTGCGGGGCGAGACGATCTCCCCTCGATCAGAGCACCTTGAGACTCCGCTTCTTCGTGTCGGAGATGCTGGCGAGTAGGGCCCGGGTCACCTGCTCGAGGGAACCGCTCGTGTACTCACCGATCTGGCCGGAGTCTCCCAACTCACTCAGCTTCGGGTCGACCGGGAGTCGCCCGAGGAGGGGCACGTCGTGGTGGCCAAGGATGGCCTCCGAGTGACTCTTCCCGTATGGGTTGAACACCTCACCACAGTGCGGGCATTTCACCTCGCCCATGTTCTCCACGAGACCGAGGAGAGGTACATGCAACTCTTCCGCCATCACGATGGCCTTGCGCACGATCAGCGCGCTCAGTTCCTGCGGTGTGGTGACGAACACCATGCCATCGATAGGGATGGTCTGGAAGACGGTGAGCGGGACATCGGAAGTTCCGGGAGGCATGTCCAGCAGGAGATACTCGAGCGGTCCCCAGTTCACTTGTCCAAAGAACTGCGTGATGAGCCGGGTCACCATGGGGCCCCGCCATATCACCGGGGTATCTTCGGACTCGACCAGGAACTGGCTGGATACCAAACGGATCCCGTGGGGGGTAATGGAGGGTTCGATCCCATGCCCGCGGTCCTTGAGCGGTCCCTTCTGGCCGAAAAGGAGAGGGATCGAGGGGCCAGTAATGTCGGCGTCCAAGATCCCCACCGTATGGCCTTCCCTGGCCAACTGGGAGGCGAGGAGAGAGGTTACCGATGATTTTCCGACGCCCCCCTTTCCGCTGCCGACCGCAATGATCTGCTGGAGATCCCCTTTCGGGAGGCGGGCCAAAACCCCGCCGCGAGCTGCGCTCATGTGCTGACCCACCGTTCGAAACCTGCGTGGGTATAAATGCTCGGATGTTTCCGTTTCACGACAACATGACCCAGGCCTCCTCGTCTATGGACCCCATCTTCCGCCCAAGTTCCGTGGCGGTGATCGGCGCGTCCCGTAAAGCAGGGACCGTCGGTCACACCCTCTTTCGGAACCTTTTAGCGGCCGAGTTCAGCGGTATCGTCTATCCAGTGAACCCCCACTGGGGTAGTGTGGGAGGGGTGAAATCCTACCCTTCCATTGCAACCCTTCCGGGAGTCCCAGACCTCGCCGTGGTGATCGTGCCAGCTCCCGATGTCCCTCCAGTATTGGACGAACTGGGAAAGAAGGGTGTCCGGGGAGCCATCATCGTCTCGGCGGGGTTCCGGGAGATCGGGGGCCAAGGGATCCGAAGGGAGGCCGACCTCGTCCGGATCGCTACCAAGCACAACATCCGGGTGGTGGGCCCGAACTGTTTCGGTGTGATCAACACGGATCCGGATGTACGACTCAATGCCACCTTCTCCGAAACCTTACCCTCACGGGGTAACCTTGCCTTCATTTCGCAAAGCGGAGCATTGGGCCAGGGGATCCTCTTGTACGCACGACACCAGGGGATCGGACTAACAAAGTTCGTCTCGGTAGGGAACCGGGCAGGGGTCAATGAGTGTGACATCATTGCGGATCTGACCGCGGATGACGCCACTAAGGTCATCCTTCTTTACTTAGAATCGCTGGCCGACGGCCGGCGATTCCTGTCCGAGGTCAAGTCGGTGGCTGCCCGTAAGCCGGTCATCATTATCAAATCGGGTCGGACCCCCTTGGGGGAAGAGGCCAGTCGCAGCCACACGGGCAGCCTGGCCCACGCCCTGTCAGATTCCCTTTACGATGCCGTCTTCGATGAGATGGGAGTGTTGCGTGCGGATAGCATTGCGGATCTTTTCCGTATGGCTCGGACCTTCGCTTCGTGCGAGATACCGGCGGGTCCCCGATTGGCAATCCTCACTAATTCCGGTGGGCCGGGTATCTTGGCGGCTGATGTGGCGGCTCGGGGAGGACTCCAGTTGCCACCGCTCCCCGAGACCGCCCGGAAAAAGATCGAACGGGTGGCATCACCCAACGCCTCGAGCCGCAACCCGGTCGACCTTACCGCGGATGCCACATCGGACACGTACCGAAGCGCACTCCGGGTCCTGGTCGGGCAGAGGGGGATCGACTCGGTCCTGGTCATAGGTACTCCCACCGGCCAGACCACTGGACACGAGATCGCTCGAAGCATCATCGAACAGAAACGGTCAGGACAACCGATCGTGGCCTGTTTGTTCGGTGTGAACGACCTCTCTGACGAAGCGGCCCTATTGGAGCGACATGGAGTACCGAACTTCACATTCCCGGAGGAAGCGGCGAAGGTGGTCTGCGAACTTGCGCGGTACTCTTCGCTGCGCTCCCGGGGGAACCCCCCGACCCCGCGGTTCAAGGTGGGCCGGGACGAGGTAAACCGTCGCCTGACCAACTTCCGATCGAGCGGTGTCAAATCCATCCCAGATCACCAGGCGCGGGACTTGCTTCGCCTCTACGGATTGAAGTTCCCTGCCAGTCGGTTGACCCATGATGGGGATTCTGCCGTGGAAGTGGCGCACGACATAGGATATCCGGTAGCCCTCAAGGTGGCCTCCTCAGATATCCTCCATAAGACCGATGTGGGAGGGGTGGTCCTGCACATTGATTCCGACGCAGAACTCGTTCAGGCGATGGGGGACATGCAACGGAACGTCAGCCGAAATGCCCCGAAAGCCCGAGTCGAAGGGTACGTCGTGGAGAAGCTCGAGACCGACGGATTCGAAGTGATCGTGGGTATCCGGCGGGACCCCGATTTTGGACCGGTCTTGCTGTTCGGGATGGGCGGCATCTATGCCGAGACCTTGAAGGACGTATCCTTCCGCCCTGCCCCCCTCACCTCAGATTCGGCATGGCGATTGATCGATGGGGTCCGGGCATCCAAGGTGTTGCGGGGGGTTCGTGGGGAAGGCCCACGTGATATCGATGCGCTTCACGAAGCCCTGCTGAGGATATCCCAGTTCGCCACGGAACAACCGCTGGTCGAGGAACTGGACATCAATCCGTTGATGGTGCTTCCGAATGGCTCGGGAGTTGTCGCCGTGGACTGCCGATTGATCCTCGCGTGATTCGGGTCCATCCTCCCCGAACATGTGAGGGTCCGGTCGCGCAAAGTGCAGGACATCTTGCCACAAGGGAATGATTTATACGGGATATCGCTCATCGGTAAGTCATGGAGCGTTCCCCGGATCTTAGCATTCGAGTCGGCGGCGCGGCAGGGGATGGGATTGCAACCCTCGGGGAGAGCTTCGCCCGGCTCTTCACCCGGAACGGGTACCATGCCTATGGGCACACAGCCTACCAATCGGTGATCCGGGGGGGTCACGTCTGGTTCCACGCCCGGGGTAGCCCTGATCGGGTCTGGTCCCAGGGCGATGGGATCGACATCCTGTACGCATACAACGAGCAGACAGCCGAGATTCATGCCCCCTACCTGAGGAAAGGAGGGGTCATGGTCCATGACCCGGAGAAGTTCCAGTTCCCGGCGGACCGGCTGCCGGCAGGGACACGGGCGATCGCGGTACCGACATTGCAAATGAGCCGGAAGTACACGAGCGACCCGATCCTCTCGGGGTCCGCTGCGATGGGAGCGTGCACCTTCCTTGCGGGGTTCCCGTTCGACACGTTGGCCGCCATTTTACAGGACAACTTTGGCTCGAAGAAGAAGGATGTCCTGGAGCAGAACTTGGGCACGGCGGAGGCCGGCTATCGCTTCGTTCAGGAAAGGGAGCGCCCCATCGAGCGGGCGTTCGCTCCAAATCACGGGGCAGCAAAACTGCTCATCACCGGGAATCAAGCCATTGCGATGGGAGCGGTGGCAGGGGGTTGCAAATTCTTGGCGCAGTATCCCATGACCCCGGCGAGCACCATCATGCATTGGATGGCAGCCCACGCCGCAGACCTGGGCATCGTGGTGAAGCAGGCCGAGGACGAGCTGGCCGCTATCAACATGGCCATTGGCGCTTCGCATGCTGGGGTTCGGGCG
The DNA here is from genome assembly GCA_021796385.1 of Thermoplasmata archaeon. GTDB lineage: Archaea > Thermoplasmatota > Thermoplasmata > Lutacidiplasmatales > UBA184 > JAJYEA01. The sequence continues at coordinate 66,179 of JAJYXQ010000005.1, forward strand.
ATGACCGCAACCAGCGGAGGGGGGTTCTCGCTCATGGTGGAAGCTTTGGGGATGGCGGGGATGACCGAGACGCCGCTTGTGGTGGTGAACTCTCAGCGCTCCGGACCATCGACGGGGCTTCCGACCAAGACCGAGCAGGGAGATCTCGACCTGATGCTCGGGGCCGGTCAAGGGGACTTCCCGAGGGCCATTCTCGCACCCGGGAACGTGGTCGAAGCCTACCGGCAGACCATCGAGGCCTTCAGATTGGCCGAGGATTGGCAGACGCCCATCCTCCTCGCCAGCGATTTCGGACTCTCGGAGAACCTCCAATCCGCTGACCGAGAGGATTTCCCGATGGATCTCACCCCATCCAACCTCTTCTCAAGCCTTCCCCGTTCCGAAAACGGTGGGTTCCGAAGGTACGCGTACACACCCTCCGGCGTTTCTCCCCGCTCGATACCAGGCCAGAAGGGCCTCAACTTTGTGGCGGGAAGCGACGAGCATGATGAACGGGGACACCTCATCTCGGATGTGCTGGTCGGCACCCCCGCTGCGGTTGTGGAACGCCGGCACATGATGGAGAAGCGTATGCGGAAACTGGAAGGTCTCCGGTCCGAAGTTCCGATGCCGGTGATCGAAGGACCCGAAAGTGCCCAACTCACCATCGTAGCCTGGGGTTCGGTGGCAGGCCCCGTGCGAGATGCCCTAGCCGAACTGAATTCGGATGGGATCCGGGTCAACTTCCTGCCGCTGAACTGCGTGTTCCCGCTCCGGGTGGCCGAGCTCGGCAAGGCGCTCGTGCATGCCCAGAAGACGCTCCTGGTGGAGGCCAACTATACGGCCAAACTCGGTGGCTTGATCCGCAAGGAGACTGGCATCGAGCTCTCCCACCGCCTCCTCAAATATGATGGCGAACCGTTCTATCCAGCGGAGATCGTGGCGAAAGTGCAACGGATCCTCAAAGGAGAAGTGAACTGATATGACTACAGCACAGTCGAGCATGGAAGGCGTCGCAAGTAAAGTGGTATCCCCTGTGGTTGGCAAATCCGACACGAAACCCACCTGGTGCCCAGGCTGTGGAGACTACGGTGTGGTTGCGGCGGTTGAGCGGGCCCTGAAGACGCTCGCGATCCCTTCCCACGAAGTCTTGATCGTGAGCGGCATCGGATGCTCCTCGAATCTGCCGCATTTCCTTTCGAGCTATGGGTTCCACGCCATTCACGGACGGGCGATCCCGGTGGCCTCGGGCGCCAAACTGGCGAACCATGCCCTGACCGTGATCGCGACTGGGGGAGATGGGGACGGTTACGGCATCGGTGGGGGTCATTTCATTCATGCCATGCGCCGGAATCTCGACATCACCTACATCGTGATGAACAACGAGATCTATGGGCTTACGACAGGGCAAGCCTCACCCACCAGCGAGATGGGGCACAAGACCAAGAGCACCCCCCTTGGCGTGATCGAACACCCGATCAACCCGATAGCCCTTGCACTTGCCTCGGGAGCCACATACGTTTCCCGGGGCTTCTCAGGGGATCCCAAGCATCTCGGAGACCTGATTGCGAACGGCATCAAGCACCGCGGATTCTCGCTGGTCGACGTGTTTTCTCCGTGTGTGACGTACAACAAGCTCAACACCTTCGATTTTTTCCGCCAACGCCTGTACAAACTGGAAGGATCGGCCCACGACCCATCGAATCTGGTGGCAGCGTTCGAGAAATCCCAAGAATGGGGAGCGAAGATCCCCATCGGCCTGTTCTACAGTGCGGATCGTCCCACCTACGAAGAGCTGGAACCCGCCCTCAAGGCGGGGCCTCTCGTCCATCAGCCCGCCGGGCTTCAGGGGCGGGAACGGCTCCTCGACGAGTTCATTTAGACTCGTTGGGTGCAGCGGTCTCGGACAGGTCGGAAGTCCCTTCGGGTTCGGCGGTCGGGTGGGAACGGGCCTCCCGGGCGTGGTCCACGAGCAGCAGAAGAACACCGGCCGAGAGGAGGAAGAAAACGTAGATGGCCAAGGTGTTGGCCAGGTTGGTGTCCCCCCCGGCGTCCACGATGGCATCGATCACGAGCAAGACAAGCGCAGCGGCCACAGGATACCGGGAATCGAGGTGGACCCACTGCGAATAGACCATGTAAGCGAGGAGGACCGCGAGGAATCCGTATTCCGGGTCGAACATGGCAAGGCTTATGGCGGCAGAGCCTGTCTTCCCTAATAACGTCAATGCTGGCGTAGCCAAGTCCGGCCAACGGCAACGGACTCAAGATCCGTTCTCGCAGGAGTTCCCAGGTTCAAATCCTGGCGCCAGCATACAGCCGGCGAAATGCCTTTGAACTCACCCCGATACCGGTGGCATGGTCGGATCCCCAACAGATCACTTAGCGAACGAAAGGACCTTCCTCGCCTGGATCCGGACCGCCCTGACCATCATCGGTCTTGGGTTCGTCGTGGCCAAGTTCGGCCTTTTCCTCCGGGAACTCGCCACGCGCAGCCCCGGGCCTTCTTCCTCCACGAGCGAGTATGTAGGGGTCTTCCTGATCTTGGCAGGTAGTGCGCTCGTGGGGATAGCCTACAACCGCTTCCGATTGACGCACGATGACCTGCAATCGGGCACCTACACACCCCGCACCGGGATGGAATTGCTAATGACTGGAACCCTTGTCGCCGTGGGTATCACGCTCGCCGCATACCTCATCGTGACCGGCTGAAGCGCGCGGCGGGCCGCCAAGACAACCCACGGTACCCTCAACCGAGCTCAGTGTACACTTTCACGAGGGCGCTCTTCAGGTGGCCCCAGCTCCGTCCCTCGGGAAGTGCACGCCCTTTCCATGCACGATACGCCACCCGGGAAATGTACTCCGCCTTGGCTATCGCCTTCGCATCCATGAGGCGGCGGCCCTTGAGATCGGGTCGGCTTCGGGAAAGGTGCCGCATCTCTGACCAAGCCTCTTTCCAGGCATAGGCGGAAAGGGGGGCTCGTTGGAGCAATTCCATCCTCCGCGCCACCCGCTCTTCGACGGCGCTGGAAGCCCGGAATGGATGATGGGTCGCTTGGACCTTCAAGAGTCCACGCCCTATGCTTGGTCTGCGAGCCATGGCAGGGTTGAGAGAGCAAGGTTTGTAACCTTGTCCTGACCTCACTGACTGACAGTCCTGAGAAAGCAGCATCACGGAACTACGACGTTGCGTCCCCTAGCCTCCTTAAGAGGAAACCGAACATCCCGTGGAGCCCACCGAAGACTGGGTCACCTCGACCTTTGAATGAGGGACATGTCGCTTTGCACACCCCACAGTGTTCAAATACCCCCTAAGAAGTTCTCGGGTTGAGGTGAGAAACAAATGGAGCGAAAGCTGGTACCGACCCTCCTCGGAGCCTTCGGCGGGCTGCTCATCCTACTGGGCGCGCTCGTCGCATTCCTTTTGGGGATGGTAAACGGTATAGCGACTAGCCACCCCGGTCCTCTGCTGACCGGAATGGCTACAGGCGCGATCGCCGGGGCAGTGGGTTTCATTGCCTTGGTCCTGACCTACTACTCCCGTGGGTCGGAATGGGAACGCCTGGCGGGAGGCATCGGGCTCTTGGTCCTGGGAGTAGTGTCCTGGGCCTTCCTGATGTCGTCGGCGCTGGCCATCGCAGGGTCCATACTGGTCTTCTTCGGAGGACTAGTATTTACCGTCGAAGGGCTGATCCCGACCGTCCGGGGAACCACCTACCCTCGCCCCGGGTAAACCCTTTCCCAGCGGGAGGGGAAACCCTCCCGCCACCGTGCGGGGTATATTTTATATCCCCAGCCTCTCTTTTACGGTGGGGGTGGAAACCGATGCTGAATTATGGACCCGACACCGACGATGAGGACGTCGGGGCTCAAATCCGTCGGCTATGGCAAGTGAAGGAGGCCGAGGCAGAGCTTCCTTTTGTTCAACGTATCCTTTCCGAGATACGATACCTCGTGAAGCAATCCAACGAGATGCAGATGCATATCGGTCTGGACGAGAGGATCAGCCAGCGAGTGACCGCCCTACGGAACCGGGGGATCGAAATCAAGGACCTCGCCACGGGACTGGTGGACTTCTATGCCGTGCGCAAGGGAGAACTCGTGTACCTCTGCTGGAAGGAGGGGGAATCGGGGATCCACTGGTGGCACCCCGTGACCGGAGGTTTCGGCACGCGCCAGAAATTGACCGTTGAGGAGCGTTCGGGGGCTCTGAACCAAGCGCTTGGGCGCAAGGGCCTTGACCAGCTTCCTGGGTATAGTTAGCTCACCTTTCGCGCAAACGTCAGGAGAACGAGATCACCTTGGCGGATGGTGACCTTTGTCTGCCCGAGCGATTCTTGGCAGGCACGCTGAGTGGTGGCCTAGAGCCGAGGGAGGGAGTTGAACCCCCGGAAAGCAGATCTGCAGTCTGCCGCATTAGCCGTTCTGCCACCTCGGCAACCGTCCGCCCGAGAGTCATTCACGATAAATAGACTGTGGCGCTCAAAGAAGTCGGAACCATGACGCTGTCGGAGGAGGTGCTCCGCCTCAAGAAGGAGCGCGATGCGGTCATCCTTTCCCATAATTATCAGATCGGGGAGATCCAGGACATTGCCGATTTCGTCGGGGACTCCCTCTACCTCTCCCGAAAGGCCAAGGAATCGAAGGCGAAGGTCATTGTCTTTTCCGGTGTGAAATTCATGGCGGAGACGGCCAAGATCCTGTCCCCGGAGAAGACGGTACTCCTTCCGGACCTCGAAGCGGGATGCTCGCTCTCGGACTCGATCACCGGAGAACAACTCCGCTCATGGAAGTCCGAGCATCCCGGCGCAGCCGTGGTGAGCTACGTGAATACCTCTGCCGAGGTGAAGGCCGAGTCCGACTTCTGCTGCACTTCCTCGAACGCTGTGGAGATCGTCCGTCGCATTCCGACGGAACGGGAGATCCTCTTTTTGCCCGACATGTTCTTGGGGGATTACGTGCGCCGGACCACCGGTCGGCAGAACATGCATTTGTGGACCGGAGATTGCTTTGTCCACACGCGGATGCGACCCGAGACGGTACGTCGTCAGCGAGCCTTGCATCCCGGGGCGGAGCTCATCGCACACCCCGAATGCGGTTGCACGACAGAGGCCCTTTCTGAAGTGGATCGGATCCTTTCCACGGACGGGATGATCCGCTTTGCCCAAGAGACCCGTGACCCTCAGGTCATGGTGGCGACGGAGATCGGGATCCTCCATCGCATCCGGAAACTCAATGCATCGACCGAGTTCATTCCCCTAGCACCGGATGCGATCTGCCCGTTCATGAAGCGGAACACGCTCGAAAAGATCCGGGACTCCCTCCGGGACCTGAAGTTCGAGATCCAGCTCACCCCCGAAGTGATGGACCGGGCCCGGAAAGCACTTGAGCGGATGATCGCTTGAGGTCCACCCCGCGTCGGGCCTGAGTCCCGTAAGATGCGGATATCCCCCGATCTGGGCGAGCATTTGGATCGCCTCGCTTCGAACTTCCACTACGACTCTTCGTTGACGGTCGACCCCGTGGCATTCGTCCAGCGACTCCGGAGGGACCCCCGGGCGGCCGAGATCGTAGGGGTGCTATCGTCCACGGTCGCGGTGGGGAATGTACTATCGATACGGCGGAACCTGACGGGGCTCTTGCAGCGGCTCGGCGAAGACCCCCGGGGTTTTGTGGAAGCTTTCCCGAAGAACCGTTGGCGCACGGTCCTCGCCCCGTGGAAACATCGGTGGATCCGGGCGGATCAGATGGGATTCCTTCTCCTGCGATTGCGAGAGATCTATGAGAACTATTCTATAGGGCTCGAGGAGGTCTTTTTGGAAAAGAGCGGGGGGCTCCCGCTTGAGCCAGCCTATTTTGGCCAAGGGCTGGACGCGCTGTCTAGAGCGCTCCGGTGGGGATCCACGAACCGCCAGCATACCTTCTACGAACCTCCGCCAGGCTACCTCCAGCTTTTCCCGACCCCGATCGGTCCTGGGAGCCGACCGGTGTGCAAAAGGCTGGCCCTTTTTACCCGGTGGATGGTCCGTCAACACACCCCTGACCTTGGCCTTTGGAGACGGGTCCCTCCTTCCATCCTGCATGTGCCCCTCGATACGCACGTCTATTGGATATCCTACCACATGGGATTGACCCGACGCAAGACCCGGACCTGGAAGACGGTCGAAGAGATCACCGGCCATTTGCGCGGATTCGATCCCGAGGACCCGATCCGGTTCGATTTTGCGCTAGCCCACACCGGGATCTCCGGGGACTGCCCGAAACAGCCCGTTCTCACGGTTTGCGGGAAGTGCGCTCTCCGCCCGGATTGCGACCTATGGGTGCGACGAGGCCCCCGAAGAGCGAGCCGAACCCGGCCAACCAAGTAGGAGCAGATTGCGTCGGGGAAGACGAAACACCAGTGGAGGATGGGGCGGCGGCGGGCAGAGTGGCAGAACATGCTGGGGCATTACCCGTTGCGCTGTTCGAGAGCTGAACCTCAAAGCAGAATCCTCCCGAACTGCCGGTCGATGCCTGGATAAGGAACTCATAGGTTCCCCAGCCACCAAACTGTCCGCTCGCTTGAGTGTAGAGGTCTATCTGCATGATCGCATTCGGTCCGGCCTGAGATTGGGCAGCATTGGACACCGTGACAGTGGGAGGAGCGACTCCGGTGTACACGGTGAAGGCAGGTTGAGGTCCGGTGACCGCTCCGTCAGATTCGTAGGCATTGATGTAGTAGTAGTTGTTCCACTGGGATTGGGAGATTGCCACCGAAAGTAACATGCAGCCTCCCGAGGCAAGCGACCCGGACACCTGTTGCCCGAAGGCAATAGCGGTTCCGATGGTACATCCTCCTCCACCGGATGCCGGGCTCACAGTGATCGTCACCGAATTCGTCGCGGAGGCTCCGGAAGAATCTTTCACGGTCAGTGTGGAAGTGTAGGTTCCCGATGCGCTGTAGGTGTGGGAGGGGTTCGAGCCGGTACCGGAGGCGCCATCACCGAAGGACCAAGAAAAGCTGTAGGGAGACGAACCGCCGGTGGCCGAACCAGTGAACGTTACGGTGAGGGGAGCCGTACCCGACGTGGGTGTGGCACTTGCGGACGCCGTTAAGGGTGAGGGGCCTCCTCCGGAATTGCAAGCGGGAGAGGCTCCGGCCTGTGAGTTAGAGAACTGGAGCTCAAAGCAGAAACTTCCCGATGAACCGGAGGACGCCTGGATGAGGAATTCGTACGTTCCCCAGCCTCCGAATTGGCCCGAGGATTGGACGGAAAGGGAGATGGTCATGGCGGCATTGGGCCCAGCCTGGGACTGGGCGGCGTTCGTGGGGGTGACGGTTGGGGGGGAGATCCCGGTGTACACCGTAAACACCGGCTGGTTACCGCTCACTGTGCCATCGGTCTCGTAGGCATTCAGATAATAGTAGTTGTTCCAGTTGGTCTGGCTCACCACGGCGGATAGGAGCATGCATCCACCGCCTGTGACGCTTCCGGAGACCTGGGTCCCGATGGAGACCGAGGTTGCGGAGGTGCACCCGCCCGACGAAGGAGGAGAACTCACCGTTATCTGAACGGAGCTTGAGGCCGTAGTTCCCGCTGCGTCGGTGACGGAAAGTACCGAAGTAAAGGTGCCCGCCGTCGAGTAGGTGTGCGATGGGTTCTGGGCCGAACTAGTGCCCCCATCTCCGAAGGTCCACGAGTAGGTGTACGGGGCAGTGCCGCCCGTGGCGGTACCGGTGTACGTTACGGCCAAGGGAGCCGTGCCCTGTGTTGGAGAGGCCCCGGCTGTCGCCGTGAGGGGAGCCACGGCTGCGGAGACGGCAATCGCAACGGAGCTTGTGGCAGTCGCCCCCGAAGCATCGGTCACGGTGAGCGTGGCAGTATAGCTCCCCGCTGAGGAATAGGTATGCGATGGGTTCTGGGAAGCGGAGGTCCCCCCGTCTCCAAAGCTCCAAGCGTAGGAGTAGGGAGAAGTGCCCCCACTCGCTGATCCGGTGAAGGAAACCGTGACAGGAGCTGTCCCGCTCGTCGGCGAACCCGATGCCGAGGCCGAGAGCGGAGTTCCCCCACCCCCAGAGCCAGCGTTCCAGTGGGCCGCCAGAGCCCCAATGTTCGGAGTTCCGACACCTGTGGCCGCGTCCCAGCCGGGGCCGGCGGAGTACCCGTTACTTCCCGTCGTGACATCGTGGAAGACGGAGTGGTAGAGCGACCCCTCGGCCAGGCTGTATACCCTTGGGCCAGCGAACCCGGTGGCCCCTGCCGCTTGATAAATGACATTGAGGGCAGCGGCCCACATCGGGCATGCAAGGGAGGTCCCGCCCACCTGCTGGGATTGCCCGTTCGTGATGACATTGACCCCGGAATTCGGGTCGGCATCCATCGCCACGTCAGGGACACCCCGCTCTGTCGTTCCGCCACAAGTGCTGGAGAGGCCTGGCATGTTCACTTGGTACGAGGGAGGAGAGTCGTTGACATCGCATCCGCCTCCCGTCCCGCTCCACGCGCTCTCGCTCCCATAGGAACTTCCCGAAGGAGTGATGGTGGTTCCACCGACCCCGAGCCCGTCGGGTTCGGCCGCCGGGTAGTCCACGGCCGCCCCATTGTCCCCTGCCGAAGCCAGCAGGGTTATGCCCGCCGCTTCCGCGCTTTGCCATATCGAGTGATAGGGCCCGCCACCACCCCAACTGTTCGAGCCGAAGGGGATACCCTGGGAAACGAAGGTCTGGTCACATACTGAAGGGTCCGAAGAGTCCAAGCACACAAGGATGGTGGCTCCGGGAGCGATCACGTGCGCCCACTGAATGTCCAAGTCGGTCTCTGTATCCCAACCCGATTGCCCCCCACTGCACGTACTGGACCCGCTACCTGTGAACTGAAGGGTCGTGGACGGGAGGCCATACTGCGTATCGAACTGGTTCAGATCATTCTGGTACCCCTGGTCCGTCTCGCCTGGATCGCACACCTCGGCAAGACCTATGGTGCCCGACCCGGTATCGCCAGCATTGAGCAGAGGGGTATCGTTGTAGAATCCCTGCATCACGGAGGGAGTGGTCGCGGCCAAGGGGTGGATGGAGATGGAAGGGAACGAGAGCATGACGTGGGGAACGTCGAACCCGTTGAGCCCGGTGAACGACTCGACCGCAGAGGCGATGGAGGAGGGAAGTTCCGGAACTCCGCGGGGAGCGATACCCGATTGCGAACCCAAGGAGAACTGATAGAGTTCGATATGGAACGCCTGGTCGATGGCGTTGGCAGGGCCGCTAACCCGGTACACGAGCGGACCGGAGGTCGGGGAGACGGTGAGACCGTTCCCGGAAAGGTAGTTCACAAGGTTCGTCACCGTCGCCGAGGAGGGACCGAATCTCTGGTAGAACTGGGAAAGTGAGAGGTAGTGTTGGTAATCTGGCGAGCCAGGTGTATTGACCCCTTGGAGGAAGGCGGACAGACTGGAGGTCTGGGGAATGGCCAAGTCGAGGTCGAAGTGTACGGTCGTACTACCCGCGACCTTGCCTGAGGGTATCGCCTTTATGGGAAGGCTTCCCACACTGCCAACGATCGGGACCAGGGGACCGATCCCTCCAGTTGTTGAAACCGCAGTCGTCGGCACACCGGTGACCGGGGCGAGACCCGTAAGCCACGCGGAACTACCGGCCAAGGCCGAGACCGCTAAGACGGCAGCGACCACAATAGAGAGGATGATAGCCCCGTCCAATACGGGGGTCGAGGGCCGCGCCCTCTCGCTCCCTACCGGGCTGATTCCCTCGGGAAGCACAACGGGCACAACGCGTGTGAATATATAACATTGCCCACGGTACGATATATCAAGGCAGTACGCCGCCCCATCCACCTAAGAATGTCAGTCCCAGAACTCCCGGGTCCGAGCGTAGTTCTTCTCTGCGCGGAGGATCTCCGTGAGGAGGTCGTCCGTGTCGGAATACCCCCGGCCCAGGATTCGTCGCGCTGTCTCCGGACCGATCCCACGCCCGGCGAGAACCAACAGGGCCTGCGCCCCGTAAGTGGCGAGCAGTTCCGCCGAGGCATGGGCGCTCGCAAGTACTTTCCGCTCGCGGTCCTTGGGTTTCAGGAACGTTCCTTCCTCCTTGAGGTTCTTCTTGCGGGATACATACTTGCGTATGATCTCGATCTCCTTCTTTTGCCGGGGCGACACGACGGCCGTGAGCACGGCGTGGCACGCGATGCATGGGGAGGGCCCTCCGGCCCCATAGCCGCGGGGGGTGACCGTGCGCAGGTTCCCGCAGCGAAGGCAGACGGTCACGAGCTCCTCCTTTTCCAGTCGCTCCCGGATCGTACGCAGCAGCGTGGGGGGTGGGCGGGTCGGGAGCTCGCTCCACCGCAATCTTTCGAGGACCTCGGATCCAGGAGTCCCGCTCGTTCCCCGGAAGGTCGACAGGTGGAGAGAACCATCGGCCAAGGCAGCGAGTATCCGCTGCGTGTTCTCAAGGTCGAACTTATCGTGAACCACCTTGGCAAAGGCCTCCCGACCCACCACAGACCCCTCGTGAATCGCCATGAGGGGTTCGAGCCTACGTCCATCCTTGATCTCGTAGTTTAAGGGAAGCAAACCCAGCTTGCGCGCCACCACGACGAACGTCCATCGATAGTCCTCGGTCCGGGAAATCCCTTGGCGGAGGAGGCGGGTCACGGCGTCGGGGGGGATCTGGAATATGCGCTCGGCGTCCGCGGTCGAAGCCGGAAGGGGCATCCGGAGAACGATCCAGACGGGGGTGACAAGCAGCGTCTCCACGGACATCCCGACCTGGGCAGTGGCGCCTTCGGTTAGGAGGACGGCCAAGGTGTTGTTGACGTTGGACCCATGACACGAACCCACAATCAACAACCGATCATTGACCTCCACGGTGATCTGGGTGTCATCAGCGACCTGCTCCGGGGAAAACTGATGAAACCGAGCCTCCAGCATTCGACGGGAGGCCGCAGACAACGGGTAGCGGGTCGTGTCCTTGTTCCGTCGCAATTCGCCGATCTCCCGTGCCACTTCAATGGGTACGGGAATGTCATCCCCCTCCCAGTATGGAGGGGTCCCCATTTCTTGGACCGCTTCGACCGTGAGTTCGCTCCCGGACAAGCTCACCATCTTCCAGGTCGTTCCGCGGAGAAGGAAGATGTGGTCCGGAGTTGAAAGCACACGGGTGACCACAAACCGCTCGTCCAAGGTACCGATGATCCTGCGCGTGGCGATATCGCGCAGCGTGAACGAACGCTCATCCGGTATCATCGATAGGTTGGCATAGAAATGGGTGAGGAGCCCACGGCCGGGCCAGAGACGGTTTCCCTCGGCATGGACGAGCCCCTGCATCTCGAGGGCTTGAACGAGGTCCTCCACTTCGGTTCGGGTGATCTGCGAGGTCGCCAACGTATGGGATGCGATATCCATCACGGCATCGATCGTCGACTCCGGTCTTTCCCGGAGCAATGCGACCAGTTGTTGGCCGAGGGCGAGGAAATTCTCCCGTCGCACGGTCACTTCCTCGACCTGTCCGGTGAGCGCACGACGCGATATCACGGCCGCCTCCTCGAGATCCCCCGCATCGAGGGTGACGAGAGTGCCGGTGGAGATTCGGTCCGATGCATGGCCTGCCCGTCCGATCCGTTGGACTAGCCGTGCCACCCGATGCGGCGAGCCGATCTGGACCACATGATCGATCCCGCCGATATCGATCCCGAGCTCAAGCGAGCTAGTGGCCACGAGGGCCCGGGTGGCTCCCTCCCGGAACTCGGTTTCCGCTTCCTCCCGAATCTGCCGCGAAAGGGAACCATGGTGGACCGAGACGGTCATCTCCGGAGCAAGCCGACGGAGCATGGCCGTGAGGGATTCGGCTCCGGGCCGGGTGTTCGTGAAGATCAAAGTGGATGTATGAGACCGCACTACCTCGAGGGTCGTGGAGGCCGCAGCGAAGAGTTTGCCTTCGGTCGTAACGGCGGTTCGTGCCTCGGGGGAAATCGCCTCAGGTGCCACCGGAGTTCGGACTTCCAACTCGAAGCGTTTTCCAGCTCGGGAGACCACGGTACGGACCGGCTTGGCGAAAGAGATGAAGCGGGCCATCTCCTCTGGATTGGACACCGTGGCGGACAAACCGATGCGGCGAAGCGGATGACCCACCAATCGTTCCAGCCGCTCGATCGAAAGCGCAAGCTGGGCCCCGCGGTCCGATGAGGCCATCTCGTGCACCTCGTCGATGACGACCGACCGGGTGTGTTCAAGCCCCTTACGAAGGTTCCGGCCGATAAGCAAGAGTTGGAGGGTCTCCGGGGTGGTGATCAGGAGGTGTGGAGGATTCCGAGACTGACGGTTCCTTTCCACTTGGGGGGTATCCCCGTGGCGGGCCCGAGCGGTGATCCCCGCTGCGTCCGCCATGGCGATGAGCCGGGTCTCAAGGTCACGGTTGAGCGCTCGTAACGGGGTCACATACACGATCGCGACCGGGGTGGGGCCCTCCTTCAAGCAGGATTCAATGAGCGGCACCATCGCCGCCTCGGTCTTTCCTGTCCCCGTAGGTGCGACCAGCAGTGCGTTTCCTCCTTCACGGAGCACGGGCCACGCGGCCGCCTGGATGTCCGTAGGCCTTGAGAGGTTCCTCTGGACCCACTGTGCGAAGGCCTCCTGCGACATCCCCTTTGACTGCACCCGCAGAGATAAGTAGGTTTCTTGCATCCAACAATTCATGGACGGCGTCGAAAGGGACCTCGCCCGACTGGAAGCGGTCTTGGAAGGCCATGCCAAGGTCTTGGTAGCCCTCTCGGGTGGGATCGACTCTTCCGTAGTGGCCGCGGCCGCGTACCGCGCCCGGCGGGAAGATTCGTTGGCCGTTACGCTGACGGGACCGTCCCATCCCGCACGTGACTTGGCCATGGCCCGGAAAGTGGCCGATATTATCGGGATCCCTTACCAGGTTCATACCATCGACCCTATGACAGATGTCGATTACGTGCGGAACGATGCGGACCGATGCTATTTCTGTCGACGGCTAGAATCCGCACAATTATGGGGCATCGCACGGCAGCACGATATCCCGATCATCGTGGACGGTGTGCACCGGGACGACCTACAAGACGTTCGGCCCGGGCTCCGTGCCTTGGCACAGGCGGACATCCGTCATCCCCTCCTCGAAGCGAACCTGGGAAAGCGGGAGGTGAGGGCGATCGGGAAACTGCTCGGACTCCCGAATCATGATGCCCCGGCGAACGCATGTCTCGCCTCTCGTGTCACCCGCGGGGTCCGGATCCGTAGGGAGGACTTGGCCCGGGTCAACGATGCCGAGGAGTTCTTGGTATCGCTCGGCTTCAACCAGGTCCGGGTGCGGACGTCGGGCTTATCCACCCGGATCGAGGTCCCGCCGGAGGACGTCCCAAGGCTTTCCCAATCCGAAATTTGGTCGAAGGTGAAGGTGTGCCTCCATTCCTTGGGATTCGAGGGGATCGAACCTCTCCCCGTACCCTATGTGCCCGCCGGGAGGGTGACATGAGCGAGAGCCGGGGGAAAACTTCCTGGATCGTCCCGCCCGCGGAGGTCTGCATCCTTTGTCACAAACCGATCGGGTCCAAAGAGGAGAAGAGCTCTTGGAACGATCATCCCGCCCATGCCGAGTGCGTGCGGATCCACACGCTACAACGTCACCCGGTGTTCCGAGACTGGAGTGCCGAGGGTGAGGAAGGGGGCGAAGAACCCGAGGAAGGACCTCCCCACAGTGACGATGACGAGGACGAAGGGTGGCCCGGGTGAGTGGGCTCGTTACCGGGGTTCGTAGGTCACCAAGAGGCCTCCTTCGAGGATTGTTGCCCGAACTACCCGGAGGCGAACCAGTTCCGATGGGCTTCGGTACCCCCGACCTCCGATAAGGCCAGGCGCATCCTTCCCGCCGATCAGCACAGGAGCCACGTACAAGGTGAGTCGGTCCACACATCCTGCCCCGAGGAACGAAGCGATGGTCTCGGATCCGCCTTCGACCATGAGCCGATGGATACCGTTTGTCAAAAGCCACCGAAGAGCCACCCGTAGGTTCACACGCGGGTGGTTCGTGGACACCCATGTCACCCCGGGCCGTGGACGATTCCCTCGCGGAGGCCCGAACACGACGGTGGGGATCGATCCGTCCAGGACGCGCGCTCTTGCCGGCAACCCGCGGGAGGAACCCAGAACGACCCGGATAGGGGGGTCACCCTTGCGCCGCTCGATAGCGGGAGAAAGCGACATCCCCCGCAACCGCTCCCAATGGACCCGCAAGGACGGGTCATCGTTGCGAACGGTCCCCGCCCCAACAAGGATCGCATCGGCGCTTGCCCGGAGAAGGTCGACCCGCTGAAAGTCGGCTGGGCTCGAGAGGATCGCTCGCTTCCCTCCGGGAAAGGCCAGCTTGCCGTCTAGGCTGATCGCAGCATTGATCCAAACGAACGGGCGGTCCCGAGGGACAGGTCTCTTCGGCCAAGAGATCCGGAGGGACATGGGTCGGGCGGGGCTCAGGGGAGCTCGAGGGCGCGGAGGGCTTCCTCGAGTGGCCCGGTGGCCATGCTCTCTTCTTTCATCGTCACAATGTTGATGCGCACGTTCTCCACGGCACCCGCGATGGAGGCCCGCAAGAAGCCAAGGGCCGCATCATAATCGCTGCGCATGATCGCCTTGACCGACCCCTCCCGCTGCTTGAGGAGGGAATACGCCGAAAACGAATGCTGGGCGATAGACAGGGGTACCTCGGCGGCGTGCTGGAGAGCGCTCCGATAGGTGATCTGTGCCCCTTCGTCCTGCGGAAGGCTCTTTCGAAGACGGAACGCCTGCCGGACCCCATCGTAGGCTTTGGAATCCTCCTCGACACCTTGCTGGAGCTTGGACCGGAGGTCTGCGAGCTTCGCGAGCGGTTCCACCGCTTCCGGAGGGAGGTTGTTGGCCGGGCCCGCGAACCGGGTGACCATCTCCCCAAGAGCCACGCCCAAGGCGCCCACGAGGGCCGAAGCACTGCCTCCTCCCGGAGTTGGTGTGCGGGCCGCCAATGCATTGAGGTACGTTGCAAGGGACGTGGATTCAAGAAAGTTCGAAGGAACACCTTGGAGTTTCCGCTCTAGGATGGTCTGCCGATCGAAATGGTTGAGCCGCAAGTAGTGTTCAGCAGCATCCAGAAGAGCATCTTCGGGAACGAGCCCGACGACCTCACTTTCCCCGAGCGAGACCCCGAAGCGATCGGCCTCCGACCGCACCATTTCGAACACCCGATGAAGCGGGGTACGGCGATAATCCGTCATGTTGATCGAGACCTGGGCTTGGTGTCGTTCCGTGATTTCGAACCCGAGGGCCTTCACCTCGGCAAGGCCCCCGTCCCGAGCCCGGATGGCCCGGGCGATGGCCTTCGCCACCCCGACGTCCGGGGTATTGAGATAGATGTTGTAGGCGATGAGCACCGGACGGGCCCCGATGGCGACGGCACCGGCGGTGGGGTGTACCCGTGCCTCGCCAAGGTCCGGTTTTCGGGTGGCGTCCTGTCCGATCGAACTTCGGATCCCTTCGAACTCCCCACGACGCACGTACGCTAGGTCCATCCGCTCTGGGATGCGGGCCGCCTTCCCATACAGGTAGACCGGGATGGAAAGTTGCGATGCCACCCTCTCCCCCAATGCCGTGGCGAGCGAAACGGCCTCCTCCATGGTGGCCTCCCCCATGGGAATGAAGGGGATCACGTCCATAGCGCCCATCCGAGGATGTTCCCCTTTGTGCTTGGTGAGGTCGATGAGCTCGGCGGCCTTACGCGTGGCTTGAAAGGCCGCCTCCTTGAGCGCCTCGCCTTCCCCGACGAGGCTGAGGACGGACCGGTTGTGGTCGGCGTTCGACTCGACATCGAGCACCCGGACCCCGGGCACCGCCCGTGCGGCGTCGACCACGGCGGCGATCACCTTAGGGTCCCGACCTTCGGAGAAGTTGGGGACGCACTCGAAAAACCTCATGTTCTTCCCTCAAAGTCATCCAACGCAGTTTGAAGAGGTTTCGGTGGGGTCGAGAGGTCCACGTCCCCTAGCTTTTCGACGGTACGGGCGATTCGGGCCTCTTCGAAACCGTGCCGATCGACCAAGAGACGCATGACCTTCTCGGGGGTTGGACGGGTCCAAACGAGTCGGTACTCCGGGGTGAACGGAGGATTTCCGAAGAGGTCGGCCACTTCTTTCAGCGTAGCAGGGTCCCCGCCGACCCTACGGATGGTCTCTTCGAAACCGAGATGCTCCTGGGCGAGTTTGAGGGCCCTCTTCGGCCCGATACCCTGGAAGCCCTCGTTGAAGTCCGTGCCGATGAGCAGACACATGACGATGAATTCCGGAAGGGAGAGTGAGAGTTGAGAGAGGACCTCTTCAGCCGAGAGGACCCGGACCGAACCAGTATCCCTCAGGGAGTGCTTGAGCGCGGCTAGCCCGCGCACGAGGCGAGGAGTACCGAAGAGCAGCGTATCATAATCCTCGCTCGCCGCAGCCCATACATCGCCGCGGCGGGCCATCTGCGCTGCCTGAGCCTCCCCTTCGGAAGGGGCCTGGACCCAGGGGACGCCCAAGGCATCGAGGAGCTCCTTGGCGTCGGCGACCATCGGCTCCGTGAGGCGGCTGGTCTGGGCGGCCTTTTTCTTAGCTAGAGGCAGGTCCCCCGCTTGGAGGGCTGCCTCCC
Source organism: Thermoplasmata archaeon (assembly GCA_021796385.1). Taxonomy (GTDB): domain Archaea; phylum Thermoplasmatota; class Thermoplasmata; order Lutacidiplasmatales; family UBA184; genus JAJYEA01. The sequence continues at coordinate 82,811 of JAJYXQ010000005.1, forward strand.
ACTCTTGCGTGGCCCTTTCCTTCACGCGGGCCCTCGCCTTGAGGGTGTTCAACTTGAGCGGAGAGGGTTTGCCGTCGAAGGAATATATGGGTCGTATCCCGTTCACAAGTAGGCTCGTGGTCCGGTAAAGGAGTCCTACCAAGTGGCTCGTGACCTCCCCGCCGTCCCCAGTGAACGGGGTTCCATCCGCCTGCCGGATCGTGGCAAGGAACTGGTAGAGCATGTTGTAGGCGTCGAGGGCGAGTTTCTTGCCCTTGAGAGAATCGAGCGGCACTTCCGTAGGAGATACGATCTGCCCGAGCTGAACGCCCATCTGCCACCCTCCTTCCGATGGGAGAGACGAGCGCATATAACCTACGGGCCGACCTCTTTATACGTTCGGCCGACTTGTGCCGGACATGGTGGAAAGCGGGCCGGTCTCGGTACGAATGGAGGGCAAAACCCCGTGGCATGGGGACGAACTTCCGATGCTCGTCTGCTTCCCCAGCGTTGGGTTGGCCAGCACGGTAGTGGGGCACTACCTGATCCGATCCAAGAACCTAGTGCGGATCGCCTCAGTGCACTCCGAGTTCCTTCCCCCAGCCACGATCGTGATCGATTCGTTTCCCAACCCCTCGGTCCGCATCCATGCGGATGCAACCATGGCCACACTGGTATCCGAGTTCCCCGCGCCTCTCGAACTGATTACCCCGCTCGCCTCGACCATTCTGGATTGGGCCGTGAGCCAGCACTCGGGGCTTGTGGTAGCCATTGAGGGAATCCTCGGTAAGAAGGAGCAGGATAAGGATTCTGAGAACCAGGAAGTGGTCTTGGGGATCCCTTCGAACGCTTTGGCGAAGTCGCGGCTTGAGAAGGCCGGCATCCAGATACTCGAAGAGGGGATCGTGGGAGGGATCACAGCGGCCCTGTTGAACGAGGCTGCGTACCGTGACATGCCTTTGGTCGTACTGTTTGCGATGGCGGCCGATGAGGAGCTTCCGGATCACGGCGCCGCCGCCCGACTCCTCGAAAGCATCAACCGACTCCTCCCGGACCTTAAGATCGATCCCCAACCGCTCTTCGCGCAGGCGCGGATGATCGAGCAGACGCTCCGGACCGGAATGAAGCTCCACCGGACGACAGAACCCGCGCCCAAGACTGCCAAGGGACCGGAACCCTCGATATACGGTTAGAAAGACGGGACCCGGCGGAGGGGTGGGCTTTTATCCTTTCTCGCCCATTTTATGGGTGTGACCGGGATTATTCTGGTCTGGGCAAACCTTTGGGTGGTGGCACTCCCGTTCCTCACGAGTGCCTGCGTGGCGGGCGTTTTCACCGTCCTCCTCTCTCGGGTCTCCCGCACGCTGACCCACCACCGTCTGGTCTGCACCCGGTGTGCGTTCGAAGGGACCCTGATCACGAAAGGAGAGTGCCATCAGAACTGTGCGGTGAACAGTATTCCCTCGCTGCCGCTCCTCCTCTTCTTTTTCTGTATCGAGTTCGCGCTGCTTTCTCTTTTCTACCCGTCTATCGCAGGCACGTACATCCTTCCGGGGTCGGTCTCACCGTTGTGGAACGCCTTGCTTCAGGGCCTGATGCTTGCCACAACGGTCGCGTCCTCGGTCATGCTCGGGGTCTACTTGATACAGCATGAGGCTCGAGCCCGCACATGGATGCTCCGGGGTGCCCTCGTCGGAACCTTAGGCGCCATCCTTGTCGCTTCCTTGTATGTCGCAGCTGCGGTCTTGGTGCCGATCGGTCTCTTTGCCCTTTTGCTATCGTTGGGGGTCGAACTTCGAGCCCGGCATGGCTTGCCGTTGCTGGGGCTCCGGGCGATCGGGTTGGCCACTCTTCCACTCTTCCTCGTGGTGTTGATCGGCATGGTCCGGATCTACGAGATCTTTCGGCTGGCCTGACCCCTCCGACCGCGGCATGTACCACTCTGTAACGAGGTAAAGGAGAGTGGCTGCAACGAGAGCGAAGGCCACGTCCGCTGTCAACCCGTGTTGTATGAACGTCAGTCCGGCAACGGCGAGGGTGCACAACGACAACGCCACGAAGACCCCGCGTAAAAGGCTGTACCCGCTCACTTGAACCCGGTCTCCACCAAGGTCGCCACGAAACGATCGAGCTCAGCGGCTATCCCCGCCAGCTCCTCCGGGGACCGAGATCGGCGCTTGGCGAGAAGGATCGCGTTCCGGAGCAGACGGGCATGTACCAGCAGCTCCCCTTCGTCCCCCTTGGGGTTCGGGCTCGGAGTGGAGCTTTCACTGGTCAGCGCCTGACGTGCGATTGCGTCTATCTCATCCGAAGTAAAATAGCTCTTGAGAAATCCCTGAAACAGAGCGAGGGACCAGCCCAACGATCGCCGGGTATCTTCCTCACCGGAAGATGACGGGAAGGATAAGCCCGGAATGGGCGATAACGGAGCTACGCGGACTTCGGGCTTTCTTGTTGGGTTACTGGGATCCACAGTGACTTCAGATTTGATCGATGGGGGAAAGGGAATGGGAGGGTAACTACCCTTGGGCAATGAGGGTTCAGGGTGAAGGATTCTGGAATGAGGATCGGCCCGTCGGGAAAACTGGTAAAGCCGGGAAGCATAGTCATCCATCGCCTCGGTTGCTCCCCGGACAATGCCGATGCGCTCACCGATCTCCGACAACTTCCCCTTTACTCGCTGGGTGAGCTTCTCGAACTCGCTGCTAGAGAGGGTCCGATGCGCCTCCAGAACGTCCCCGGAAGCCATCCGGGCGAGATCAAGGTCGCTCGAAGGGGTCCGGGAAAGGCTTCCAGTCTGCGAGCGAGCCACATAGGACATGGCATCCTCATTCGGGAGCCGGGGGACGCCTGTCGAGGCAGCCGAATAGAAGGCTAGCACTTCGGCTTCGACCAGGTTCGGGGTATTGCGTGAGGGGCCCGAAGGTGGGCTATGCGCCTCTTTGGATGGCTCGGGTGGGGCGGAAAGGACCAGGGAGACATGCCGTTCCCACATGGCCTCGATATGGGCCATCGCATCCAAGTATTCCCTGAGTGAATGGATCGAAAGCCCGTTAGGTACCGCCACGGTCGGGGCCGGTCGAGGCGGTTCTACCGGGGCCGTAGGTTCTGGGGGCGGCTCGACCGCGCCTTCCGGTTCGGGTTCCTCAACGGCCGATATCGGAGCGGCCTTTCCAAGATAGGTTCGCAGAGGAATCGGCTGGGGAGCACTGAGTTCCGGGAGGACGAAGACCATTGTCGTAAGGAGGAGGGCCGAGCCGAGGGCAACATTGAACATGCTGACTGCAGCGGGTATCGCGCTAGCGAATGCCAATGCGTACATGCCCCAGGCCAAAGCTGCACCGCCCACGACGAGCAGTAGGACGACAAAGCCCTGGCTTTGGAAGGCCCGTCCCGGTTCGACCACCGCACTCGTTTCGGACATCCCCACGGTATGACAACCCCTCGCACACTTATAAAAGGTGATTTGGGGGCCATTTCTCCAACTGGGCCAACACTACCGGCCAACCACGGACGGACGGCGACCCTCTCCACCTTTGACTTCTCAAGAAGACCTCACTTCACACTTGGTGTACGATCAGCGTGATGAGATCTACTTGGATGACGGCGTGGTCTCCGGTCGCCCGGTTCCTCCAATCCAGATAGAGGTAGAGGGTGATGGTGGCCGTCTCACCCGCCGTGAGACCGGTCGTCCTGACCCAGGGACCGAAATTTTTCCCGTTGGCAATGTTCGCCACCGAAGTGGGCGCAGACCCGCTCCCGCTCGTCAGGACCATTTGGGTCGTGCGGCAACCACCACCGGCAACCGAGATACATGTGCGGATAGTGCCTGCAGTGCCCCCGGCCCATGGCGGATTGGATGAAAGTGCCATGCCCGTGGACATGAAGTTCAGGGATCGGAATCGAAGGCCAGGATTGTTGAAGGTGAAGGTATGTCCACGGCAACGGGCGGGAAGATTGATGGTTATCGTTCCTTGGGTCTTGGGTGCGTTCTCAGTAGCTCGGATCGTTACGGTCCGTTGGTTGCGCGGACCTCCACAAGGTTCCGCGATGTTCTGGTTGTGGACGGTGAGGGGCGCCGGGGCCGCGATCTCAACCCCCGAGACCACCCCCGGGTAGGACAGTATCACATTTCCGGCCGCAAGCCCGGAATCCAAAGGTAACAAGAGAAGGAGTATAGGGATGGCCCACAGAAATCGCACCCTGAGTGAGCGTCTGCGTGAACGATCCTCCATAGGAAGGTCAGGCGCTCACGTGATGGTCGGGCTCACAAAGAACGAGGCAGAGCCGGCAGGTGCCGTACCCGAGGAAACGATCACCATGGAGATGTACAAGAGGACGGTGGCAGCTCCGAAGGGCGCTTGGTTGTTGTAAAAGGTCCCGCCAGCGGCCACGTAGGTGACGCCAGCCTGTCCGGTAGCGGGATTGCTGATAGCACCCGTCTCGAGGTTGATGTCTTCCATCGAACCCCCCGCCACGGTAGGTTCGAACACACCACATCCGGCGGGCTGGTTCGAGGGAATAGCAGTGGAAAGGGTGGCCGGGGCGGTGGGAGCTACGGTGGTCACGAAAACATACACACATGTGGGTCCGGTCAGCGTCGAAGTGGCGAGCACGGGTCCGAGATTGAACGTCTGACCGGCTGCGGGGAAATTGGCAGTAACGGCGAATTCCGAAAGGGACACGGTGTAAGTGGGAGCGGCATCGATCCCCGAGACCACGATACTCTCCGTGGACTGACCAGTAGGCGTGGCGGTCCCACCGCAGGTCGTGGGAGTTGCCAGTGCGGCCCCGGAGCAGGTTATCGTGACAAAGCCATCTGCGTGGGCCACAGCATAGTTTGAACCGTCCTGAAAGTAGTATGGGGTATTTACGTTCGTCCCGGCGCCAGCGGTTGCCTGATAGGACAGTATGACATCCGCCATGCCCAACGAAAACATGAGCAGCAAGCCCACGAACACAGGGAGGAGCACCCCCCATGCGAGGAACCGGCGACGGGGGTGCTCCGAATCGGCATGCATACTGTTGTCCTGGGTTCCGTCCTCTTATTGCTTCTCTACGCCAGTTGGGTCGACACAATGATACTGGAGAGCGCGGCCCCGGTAGCGACTCCGGGGATATAGACGTAATAGCTCACATCCAGCGCAGGTCCCGCGGCCGTACCGGCGGCAATGGTGCAGGTTGCGCTGCCCGAGACTGCGGCGGTCAAGAGGTTCACCGTCTCAGTACCCGCTGCCACGGCGCCACATCCAGCATAAGCTGTAGCCGGTGCTGCCACGGTTACGGAGCAAGGGGAACCTGCGGTGTAGGTGAAGCTCCCGAGCCCCAATGCACCGTTAGAAACGAACGCGAACGCGCATGAACCGGCGGGGAGCGAGCCCGTCCCAGACGCCTGGATGGCACCCGCGGGGATGGCGGCAGATATCGTGGCACTGGGAGCGAGCCATTGGAAGACATACATGTTGATCAGCGATGTCGGGACGTACTCTGGACCCGTGACGGTGGCGCTGAGGGAGAAACACGAGGTCGATGCCGCTCCGACCGCGGATGGGTTACAAGTATCTGCGATAAAGCTGAGCGCTGAGGCAGTTCCATAGTTGGCTCCCTCTTGCCAACTGAAAGGGCTGCTCGTCGTCGAACTCGCACTGTTCGAAAGCGTGTACGAAAGTACGACATCGGCTACCACGGTCCCTGAGACTAGGACGACACCCAGACCCAAGAGGACGGACAGCCACTTCACCCGACCGCGCTTTGGCTCCTTGTTGGTTACACCCGAATCGGCCATGCCATGATATAGCTTGGTAGGAGATATAAAACCGACCCTTGACAAAGTTCCATTGGAAGAGGAGGTGGAGAACATTCGGGCGCAGCACTACTGGACCGCCATTTCCATACCGTGGGAACCCTAGGTCCAAAATCACTGTTGAGGCTGAGGCTCAGCATATGAAAATTCCGATTCGGGAAGCCGAACAAGACTTAGAAGATACGCGAGCTCAGCGGCTCTCTGTAAGCACAAGTGGCCCGGATCAAAGGGCACGCCAATCTCGCGTTGAAAGCTCCCACCCCAAGGTGCCCAGGATCTCCTCCATGTGCTTCGGTTGGCTTGCCTTTGGTATCGGGATCGAATGACGGGTAAGGTAACTGAGGGCCACCTGGATAGGCGTATGGCCCGTTCGATGGGCAACCTCCTCAACCTGGGGGAGGCGGGCCACTTTCCCATCCGCAAGCGGGGTATAGGCCATTACAATGATATTGTGCTTGTCACAATAGGGGATGACCTGCTTCTCCGCACTTCGGTCAAGGAGACTGTACTCGATCTGATTCGCCACAAGCGGTTCACGGCGGAGGGCGTCTTGGGCCCGCTGTAACTCTTCGACGTCAAAATTACTGACCCCGATGCTCCGGATCTTTCCTTCGGCAACCAATTGCTCCATCGTTCGAAGGGCCCCGTCGACAAGGTTGAGGTCCGCGGGTGGCCAATGGATGAGGTAAAGGTCGAGATAGTGCGTTCCCAGGCGCTTGAGGGAATGCTCGAGGGATTTGCGGAGGAGCGGTTCCGTGAGATGGCTCGGAAGGACCTTCGAGACAATGACAAGGTCATCCCGGGGGTACCCCCGGATCGCCTCCCGGACGATCTCTTCCGAGTGCCCGTTCCCGTACATCTCGGCGGTGTCAATGACGTTCACCCCTCGGTCGAGGGCCATTCGGAGCGATGCGAGATCCCGGGTGTCGTGACGTGGGTCCGGGGAATCCCCGCCTCCCATCTTCCACGTCCCTACGCCGATGGGCGTGACCTTCTTGCCGCAGAATTCCGTGACCCCCATCAGCTAGTCCACTGCGAGAGCATTGCGGTCATTGATCGTTGATGACACCGCTGACAACGTATTAATACGTTCCGACGGTGTCCTGCGGTGCACCCGCGACGGGAGGGTTTGGAAGGAACACATGTTGTGTGAGATGTGTGGTAAGGAGTCGAATGCGATCTCTCTCGTCCTGATCGAAGGGGCAGAACTGCACCTCTGCCCAGACTGTGCTCGATTTGGGAAAGCCGTGCGCACGGTCCCTGTTCCCACTCCGTCTGGTTCGAAAGGGGGAGCCTCGAAGGGAGCTCACCGGCCGAGCGGGCAGGAGAAGGACGTCTTCACAGAGATGCCTCCGATGGAGCTGGCACCCGATTGGCCCCTTCGCATTCGGAAGGCACGAGAGGCGATGGGGATGAGCCAGGACCAGTTCGGTGTCCGGCTCAGCGAAAAGAGCTCGGTGATCCACAAGCTCGAATCGGGTTCGATCGTTCCCTCGGACGCCTTGGTACGAAAGATCGAACGGACCCTCAAGATCCGGATCCGTTCGCCGCCGGAGGCTTCTTAGGCTTCCCCACAGCGAAGACTAGGGTCCCGTCCTTCGCATCCACCGAGATATCCTGCCCCTCGCGAATCTCTCCCGAGAGGATCTTGACGGTGATCGGATCTACGATCATCCTCTGAACCGTACGCCGAAGTGGGCGTGCCCCGAACTCCGGGCTGAAACCGGATTTGGCGATGAGATCCGCCGCGCTCTCGGACACCTTGAGTTGGAGGTGGCGATCTTTCAGGCGCTCCCCGACCTCGCTCAGCTGTAGCCGGGCGATACGCTGCACCTCGCCTTCGGCCAAGGAGTGGAAGAGCACGATGTCGTCCAGGCGATTGAGGAGCTCGGGCCGGAAGAAGCGGTGCAGGAGCTGATCCAGCGCCTTGCGCCGGTCCTCTTCCGCCATCCTTTCTGTGATGAGCTCCGTCCCGAGGTTGCTCGTCATGATCACGATCGTGTTCTTGAAATCCACGGTCCGTCCTTGCCCGTCCGTTAGGCGACCTTCGTCGAACAGTTGCAAAAGGATGTTCATGACCTCGGGAGCAGCCTTCTCCACCTCGTCGAGCAACAAGACGGTGTACGGCCGCCTCCGGACGGCTTCCGTCAGTTGTCCCCCCTCCTCGAAACCGACGTATCCCGGGGGGGCTCCCACGAGGCGGGCCACCGAGTGCTTTTCCATGTACTCGGACATGTCGATCCGAATCATGGACCGGGGGTCGTGGAACAGGAAGTTGGCCAGGCGTTGGGCCAGGTACGTCTTTCCGACCCCTGTGGGTCCCAAGAACAGGAAGACCCCCATGGGCCGGTTCGGGTCTGCGAGACCGCTCCGAGCCCGGCGGACGGCCCTTGCCACGGCCTCCACCGCCTCGTCCTGCCCGACCACTTCGGCCTTCAGGACCTCTTCCATCTTCAGCAGGCGCTCCATTTCCCCGGTCAACATGCGGGCCACCGGCACGCCGGACCATTTGGAGATCACCTCAGCCACGTCCTCTTCATCCACCTCTTCCTTGAGAAGATGGGAGGCCGAAGGGTCCTTATCGGAAGTCGATGGGGTGGCGGAGAGCGCCTTTTCGAGCTCGGGGATCTTCCCATAGCGAAGACGGGCCACGGCCTCCAGGTCTCCCTTGCGTTCGGCTTCGGTTTCCTCGCGACGGGCCTCATCGAGCTCTTGGCGCTTTTTACGGACTGCGTCCACCCGTTCCTTCTCGCGCTTCCAGCGCGCAGTGAGCATTCCCTCCTGCTCCTTGAGGTTGGAGAGCTCACGGTCGATCCTCTTGAGCCGGTCCCGGCTGGCGGCGTCGGATTCCTTCTTCAGGGAGACCCGCTCGACCTCCAGTTGGCGGATCCGACGAACGAGCCCGTCGATCTCGGCCGGGCGGGAATCCAAGGAGAGGCGGACCAGGCTGGCCGCCTCGTCGATCGCGTCGATCGCCTTGTCGGGGAGGTGCCGGTCTGGAATGTAACGGCTTGAGAGCATGGCCGCGGCGACGAGGGCCGAGTCATGGATCACGACCCCGTGGTGGAGCTCGTAGCGTTCCTTGACCCCTCGCAAAATGGAGATCGTGTCGGCCACGGAGGGTTCCCCTATCCGGACGGGTTGGAACCGACGCTCTAGGGCGGCATCCTTTTCGATGTGCTTGCGGTACTCCTCGGTCGTCGTGGCTCCGATGGCCCGAAGTGTGCCGCGGGCGAGGGCAGGTTTGAGCATGTTGGAGGCATCGAGGGCCCCCCCTTCCACGGCGCCCGCCCCCACGAGCGTGTGCACTTCGTCGATGAAGAGGATGACCTTGCCGTTCGAATTCTCCACATCGCGGATGACACCTCGCAACCGTTCCTCGAACTCCCCGCGGAACTTGCTGCCGGCCAAGAGCGAGCCCATGTCGAGGGCGGCGATGGTCTTGTCCTTGAGGGCTTCCGGGACATCGCCTGCGATGATCCGTTGGGCGAGCCCCTCGACAATTGCGGTTTTCCCGACTCCCGGGTCACCTATGAGGACAGGATTGTTCTTGGTCCGGCGGGAGAGGATTTGGATGACACGACGGATCTCCTCATCCCGGCCGATGACCGGGTCGAGCTTCTGTTCCCGCGCGAGGGTGGTGAGGTCCTTTGAGTACTTTTGGAGGGCCTTGCCCTTCGCCGGATTGCGCTCGTTGACAGGGCCTTCACTGGCCTCCAAAGCGGAGATCACCCGTTGGATCGACTCTTGGGAGAGCCCGTTGTTCGCAAAGAGGGGTGACAGGGCCCCGGGCTGTTCGAGGATCCCCAGGAGCAGATGCGTTGCCGAGACGAAAGAGTCCTTACGACGGTCTGCGATCTTCTCGGCGGCAGTGAGGGCGGAGGAAAGATCCCGAGACACGTACTGCTCTGCGGGAGCGACGTGGTCAGCCGTCGGTCGAGCGGCGATGTAGCTGTCGAGCGCGGATTTCAACTGCTCAAGGTTCACTCCGGATTGGGAGAGTATCTCAGGCACCGCGCTGTCCCCCTCCAAGAGCGCTCGAAGGACATGAGCGGGTTCCACACCCTGCTGGCGCTGCTCGAGGGCGGAACCATAGGCTCTTTCGATCGCCTCCCTGGCCTCATCGGTCAACCGCTCCAGCTTCATGCCATCCGTTTATTCGGCAAGATATATATTTGAATGCATCCCAAGGGTGTCGATGGACCTTCTTCAGACCCGGGTCACGGGGGTGGACTTCCGCAACCCCATCTTGCTGGCCTCGGGGATCTGGGGAGAGAGCGGGATTTCGCTCACCCGTGCCTATGAGGGGGGGGCCGGGGGCGTGGTCACAAAGTCGATCGGCTCCGAACCCCGGAGTGGGTATCCGAATCCCACGATCGAGAAGAATGGGACCTGGGGGTTGCTGAACGCGATGGGACTCCCGAACCCTGGCATTGAGAGCTATGGGGAGGAAGTCCGGTACGCCCTCTCCCGAGGAGTCCGCGTGGTCGGGAGTGTCTTTGGAGGTACCGCGGAAGAGTTTGCCCGCTTATCCCAAGCGATGGAGGCCCTTGGGGTAGCTGCCATCGAGCTCAACCTGTCCTGTCCACACGCAAAGGGGTATGGGAGCGAGATCGGCTCGGACCCCGAGGCCTTGGCCGAGGTGGTGCGGGCGGTGAAGTCCGCGGTCCGCCTTCCGGTCTGGGCCAAGCTCACCCCGAACACGGCGGACCCCGCAAGTCTCGGGCGGGCCGCCGAACGGGCGGGCGCAGATGCGATATCCGCGATCAACACGCTCCGAGGCATGGCAATCGATCCCGTGACCATGCGCCCCATTCTTTCCCATGTATCCGGTGGCCTCAGCGGTCCGGCCATCAAACCGATAGGGCTCGCATTCGTCTGGCAAGTCTTCGAGGCCGTGCACATCCCGATCATTGGGATTGGAGGGATATCCCGTCCCGAGGACGTCTTCGAGTATCTCTTGGCGGGAGCGTCCCTTGTGGAAGTGGGGACGGCTGTGATGGAGGGCGGGGGACCTCTCTTCGGCCAATTGGCGCGGGGAGTGTCAGATATTTTGGTAACGCACGGGCTCAAGTCAGTGTCGGAGAGCGTAGGGGCGGCACACCGCCGGTGAACCCAGAGGTTCAGGCGTCGTCGTCCGGGTCGATAAGCCGTTCGGGTCCGGGAGTCGCGGGGACCCCATGGGGAGGCTCCCTTGGGATCTCCCGTGCCGGCCCTTCCCTCGCTCCGGGGATACAACGGCAGCCGCACCCCATGCAGGGCATGCTGATCGGGCCCATGCGCCCTCGCTCGACACTGACACATTCAGCCAAGGTGGCGTGCCCACACACATGGCATGGATGGGAGGGCCGCATGCCTGAGGCATCATTGTGAAGGCATATCTTATTTACGATGCCTTTGCTCCTGGGTCAGGATGCGGCAGATCGTGGAAGTTGAGGAGGTCGTCCGCGAGACTCCGTCAACCGTTACCCTTCGGTTTCCGTACGAGCCGACGGCGCTACCCGGACAGTTTGTCATGGTCTGGTTGCCGGGGGTCGACGAGGTCCCCATGTCCCTATCGTATTCCGACGGAGAGGTCCTGAAAGGGGTGACGGTCAAGGTCATGGGAGAAGCCTCGCGCCGGCTGAACGAGGTCCACCGCGGAGACCTCCTAGGGATCCGGGGCCCGTACGGGAACCACTTTGACCTGAGCCCTTCCAAGATCCTTGTTGTCGCCGGGGGGTCGGGCGCCGCCGTACTGGCGCCTGCTGCGGAGGCGGCGAAACGGCGAGGGGCGCACATTTCAGTGGCCTTGGGTGCGACCACAGCGACCGAACTCCTTTTCAAGGAACGCTTTCGGCGCTTCGCAGACGAGGTCATAATCTCGACCGATGATGGAACCGAAGGGGAGAAGGGGTACGTGACCGACCTCCTCCCTTCTCTTCTTGCGCGGGGGCACTACAGTGCGTTGTGGACGTGTGGACCCGAGGTCATGATGGTCAAGGCGCTACGGGCGGCAACTTCCCATGGTGTGCCCTACTTCGGGTCTTTGGAACGCGTGATGAAGTGTGCTGTCAACCTTTGCGATGCGTGCGCCTTTGGGCCATACCATGTATGCACGGAAGGTCCCGTGTTTCCGGGCACCGTGCTCTCCCAAGTCGAGGACTTCGGGACCTTCAAACGGGAAGCGTCGGGGCGAAAGGTCCGGGCCTGATCAACCCTACCTGCACCTATTCCAACCCCCTTTGGGTGATACGGAAGTCCGCAGTGCCTCCTTCGGGTTGCGAGCGGTGTTTCATCAGCGTTGCCCGTCGCCATCCATCTTTGAGGCGGTCGATCCGGACGATGGTCTTCGCCACATGGTTGAGGAACGACCCTCCGATCGGCTCAAAGGTCGAGGAATGGATGTCCCGCCATACTTGATTCGTGATTACGACCGGGAGGGATGTCTCGAGCGCCGCATGGAGCAGGGTCGCCACCTGCGCAGACAGCGACTGGCGGGCCGCCTCTTCTTCGGCCTGGCCGAGTGCCAGGCGATAGAGCGTGGCGACGGAGTCCACCACGACGAGCCCCAACTTCCCGGCACGCTCCCTCATCATCCCGGCGGCCCGCTCGACCACGGTCTCCTGCTGTTCGAGGGTCGTGGGCGTGTCGATCAGGAGGCGGCCCAGGACCTGGGATGCGTTCAATTGGCGGGCCTCCGCGATCTGAAGCAAGCGATCTATGGACACCCCTTCCGTATCCATGTAGAGGGTCCATCGCCCTTGGCGGGCCACCTCGCAGACGAGCTGGAGGCACAGATTGGTCTTGCCCGCCCCTCCCTCTCCGTAGAACTCTGTGACACTGGCAAGGTCGATGCCTCCTCCCAGGAGTGTGTCGAGCGAGCGCACCCCAAGTTGCAACCGGGTCGATTCCACAGGTCACTTGGAGGGGCCGGCCGAGATAAAGACGAGGGGCGGCGGGTATGCGCCGCCACCGGTTCACTCGGCCGGGTCCCAGTGCATCAAGCACACGGGGCAGAAGTCCCCTTCGAGAAGGTTCCCACAGATGAAGCAACGCCGTCCTTCCGTCGCAGGAGCGGTCTCTTCCGGTGCGGGTGCGCCCAGGACAACCTCGGCGACCGCCTGGTCCGCCTCCTCATCAGATGCTGGAGGAGCGGGATTCAGGTGCTCGTCGAGCTTCTCCAACGTCGAGTCGAGCTCGTGCGGCACCTCAGCCTGAGCCGGGCCTACCGTGGGGTTCACCGATACCGGCTCAGAGCTCGAGATGGCGGGAGGAAGGGGCGCATCCGTAGATAGGGGCAACACCACACCTTCGGCTGGAGTTAGAGTCACCGGAGCGGGTCCTCCGCTGCCCGTTTCGTATGCGGAGGGGACTTCTGCGCCACGTTCCTGTCGGGATACCCTCCGCCGTCGGGCCAAGACGACGAGCACGACTATCCCAAGCACCACGGCGATAGCCACGAGAAGGAGCCACCATGGGAAAGACGTTCCCGGCTTGCCACCCGGGGTGGTGGAGGGGGGGGTGACTCCCACCATCACCACGTTGCTAGATACCCTCATCCCGGTCTTGTCCGTCACTTGGACCGTGAAAGAATACGTGCCGACACTCTGAGGGGTGAAATTGTACTCGGCTCCGTTAGCCCCGGGAATGAGGGTCCCATTGAGGAACCATGCCCAAGTGAACGGTCCGATGCCAAAATCGACAATGGAGGTGAGTGTGGTCGACTGGCCGGTGTGGATGGTCGAAGCGGTGACAGACAGTTGCACGGCGGGGTCCGAGGTGACGGATATCTGAAGGGGAAGGCTTGTGGATGTTCCTCCCAAGGCGTCAGTGACCCGGGCGGTGATGCTGAACGCTCCGGCCGAAGAGGGGTGGAACAGGTACGACGGACCCGTAACACCGGCGATCGGGTTCCCGTTCAAGAGCCAAGTGATGTCGAAGGGGGCTGCCCCTCCCGAAATGGCGGCCTTGAACGATAGGTTCTGCCCGACATCCAAGCTCGAACTCTGGGAGGTTACAGAGACGGACACGGCGGAGACGATGGAGACCTGTTCGCTACGGGATGCAGTTATGTTGTGGGAATCTCCCACGGTAACGCTAATGGTTGTGGTTCCAATGACTGCCCCCGGGACCCAGTCAAAGACCGACCCTGTTGCGGAACTTACCAACTTCCCGTCGATGGACCAAGCGAAGAGGTACGGTCCCGTTCCGCCTACGACATTCGCCGACAGGGATACCGGGACTCCAGACTCGCCCTGAGAGACCGGTGTGATGGTAACCACGAGCGTTTCCACTTGGATCACGAGCGTGAGAGACTTGACTTGAACCCCTACAGCATCGGTGACCTCGAGCGACAATGAATAGGACCCGGAGGAGGAAGCGGAGAAGTTGAAGCTCGGTGAAGCGGTCCCGGTCTGAGGAATACCGTTCAAGGTCCACAAGTAAGACATCATTGGTGGAGTGCCCCCCAAGACCACCGACCGAACAATAACGCTCTGGCCAAGATCCAGCCAGATCGTGCCGGTCGGGGAGAGCTGGACCGTGGGGGTGGGTTGGACCGTGACCGTGGCCGAAGCCCGGCGGGTCGCATTCGTCGAATCCGTTACCGACCCCATCACAGTGTATGTGCCAGCCCCGGCGGGGGTGAAGTCGAACTGGGCCCCGGTGGCGCCGGCCACCAGTGTCCCGTTGACGAACCAAGCGTAATGGTAGGTGGAAGCCCCACCACTGGCAGTCAGCGAAAGGTTCAACCCGAGGCCAACATCGGTCTGCGCCGCCACGGGAGTGACGGTTGCGGATAATGCAGAGTAGACGACGATCGAAAGATTGCCGGATCTGGCATGTTCCGTGGGCACGGCAGAGTCGCTTGCCATGACGAAGAAAAGGTACGTCCCCGGGCCCGCCGGGGAGAATGTAAAGGAAAGGCACGAGGTCGCTCCTGCGATGGCGGACCCGTTTTCGAACCACTGGCAAGCGACCGGTGAAGCTCCACCCGAAACCGTCGAGTTCAACACGATAGACTGTCCGGCGTCCATCCTTCCACCCGGGGCGCTCGCAACGATGTGGGGGGGAACGTAGGCAAGAATGGCATAGGAGAGGGTCGAGTAGACGAAACCAACACTGTCACGTAGGGTTGCATTCACTGTGTAGTTACCCGATCCGGATACAGGGAAAGCCATTCCCGTGCATCCTGTCCCGGAGCTTATGCTACCGTTGATGAACCACACGCAGGTGTAGGCAGGCCAACCCCCCGTAGCGTTGGCACTGACGTTGATGGTCTCACCCACATCGACCTCCGGTGTGTTGATGGTGAGGGCGAGGATGGGGTCTATCCGGATGGTCAGGAGCACCGGGGTCGACGCAACGGACGCGGCAACGGTGTCGGTCACCTTGAGCGTGACCGAGAAGGAACCGGCGGCAGTTGGGCGGTACGAGAACCGGGTGCAATTGGTGGCTCCGGCTACTGGACTTCCACCGACTTGCCATTGGCAGGAATACCCAGGGGTGCCCCCCGATACAGTCCCGGTGAGAGCGAAGGTCTGATTGGCGTCACCCTGGAGAACGAAAGCGGAAGCGATGGCACGGAGGGTCGGATCGACCTGGAAATGGAGGACCGAGGACGAAACCCGAAAGCCGTCTGCATCCGAAAGGAATGCTTGGACTGTCCATGCGGGGCCGGGCCCGCTCGGTGCGAACGCAAACGAGGTGCAAGAAGTGGCACCACCCACGACGCTCCCATTGACCGTCCAGTAGCAAGCGTACCCCGGAGTCCCCTGAGTAGGAACTGCTGTCAAATTGAGCACTTGTCCGACATCGAGGGTCGACCTGGGAGACGAAACCTGTATCCTCGGATCCGGGTTCACGGTGAGGGTGAGCGTGGTCGCCCAGGCAAGGTGCCCGAAGGCATCCCGAACCGATAGGTTGAAGGAGTACGTGGCGACCCCAACCGGAGTATAGTTGAGATAGGGCAGACTGGCCCCGGCGATAAGGCTGTTGTTCAGGTACCACGAAAAGACGTAGGGGCCAGTCCCCCCCATGATGGTGGACGTCACATTGGCGGTCATGCCAATATCCACCGCCGCTGGTAGCGTTGCAATTGCGACCCTCGGGAGCGCATTCACGACGAGCGTGACCGACCGGTTCACGTGTGCGTGGTCCGAATCCGTCAGTACGAGGACGACCGTGTACGTTGCCGCACCGGTGAAAGTATGATTCCAATCTTGTAACTGACCGGACTGCATCAAGTTTGTACCATTGAGGTAGTATGACCAAGTATAGGGTGCAATGCCGCCAGAGTGTGTGCTCGTGAAGGCCACTGGGATCCCGACATCTGTGGCTGAGAGGTTCTCCGAAAGAGTGACCGAAGGACCCGGGGTGACGATCTCCTGAACTGCAGGCGTCCAAACCACCCAACCTGCGGTGTCTTTGATCGTGACATTGATGAGGTAGGTTGCGGGATGGGAGGTGTAGAAGGCAAAAATGTTAGACGTGGCGCCCGGAACAGCCGTGCCGTTGACCCGCCACTGGTATGCGTAGGGCAAAGTACCTAAGGTGGCTGAGGCCGTGAAGTTGTTCGTCTGTCCCGACTCATTGGTCTGGTTGCTACCCGGTGAAAAGCTTCCCTTCGGGTCGGCATGTACTATGAAAACAACCGGGGACGAAGGGGACACCCAGCCATTCGAGTCATTGACGCGGTAACTTACGGTCCAATTACCAATCGAAGAAGGCTTGCACAAAACGGTGGAGCCTGAGCTCGGGCAGCCTGCGGGCAAGCCGGACCAGAGCCATGTGAATCCTCCCGACCCACCCGTGACGCTTCCCGTGAAGGTCGCGGCCTGTCCGAGGTCGACAGGGTTGGGGGAGACCAGGGGGGCTGTCGCAATGGGATCCGAGTAGACAGGGAAGGGGGAGAACTTGACCGAAGGGGAGGCCACCCCGTTGGAGTCTATCACGTAGACCGATATCCAGTAGCTTGCCGATGCAACATTGGAGTAGCAAGTGATACTGCGACTGTTCCCAAGTGTGCAATTGAGCCCGGGGGATGACTCCGCCCAAACATAGGTCGTGTACGATAGGGTCCCGAGGGTGGCGGTGGTCTGGAAGGTCACGTTTTGACCGATGTCTACCGAGGGAACAGAAGGAGAGGGCACGGACGCCACAGGGTCAGCGTAGACGGTGTAAGCTGAGGAAGTGCTAGCTGCGGACGATCCCCCGTTGCTGTCGACCACGGTCACGGTAACGGTGTAAGAGCTCCCTGATAGGGTCGGAACGCAGGAGATAGAGGCAGTGTTGGTGAGGGTACATCCCAGATTGGGGGAAGACTCGCTCCAAACAAAGGAGGTGTACGAAGCAGTTCCTCCCGAGGCGGTGGTGGCGTAGGACACCGTCTGCCCCACATCCACGGTGGTCCGATTAGCGATCGGAACGGTGACCAAGGGGTCGGAGTAGACCCGGAATAGGGTAGAGGTCGCAGCAGTTGAGGTGAAATGATTGCTGTCGACCACCTGAACGGTCACCGAGTAGTTTCCAGGGGTGCCCCCATTACACGTGATCGACGAGGTGGAAGAGGCCCCGCAGGCAAAGGAGGGGGACGATGAGGTCCACAAGTAGGTCAGGTACGGAGAGTCTCCACCGGATGCTACCGTGGAAAAGGTCACTGGTTGCCCGACGTCGGTCGAAGTGCGGTTCGCACCCGGCGGGCTCACTGTAGGATCAGATAAAACGGTGTACGGGGCGGAGGACAGTGGGTTCGATGTGAACCCATTGGAATCCGTTACGGTCACGCTGACCGTGTAAGCCGATCCCGGGGTTGTAGGGGTGCAATAGAGGGTTGGAGAAGTTGTGGCGGTGCACCCAAACTTAGCCGAGGACCATGACCAAGCAAACGTGGCGTAGCTGCCCGAACCTCCTGAGGCAGTGGCGTTGAATACGACGGTCTGGCCGACATCTACGTTAGTCCTATTGGCCACCAACGCGGAAACGTAGGGGTCTCCGTCTACGGTATAAGAAGCGAAAACCGTAGTGGGATAACCATTGGCATCCGTGACCTGGAGCTGCACAGTGAACGATCCGCTCGAAGTGGGCGTACAAAGGTCGAAGGCCTTGTGGGAATCCGAACAACCGGTCGGCAGACTCAGCCAAGAATAGGAATACGGAGACGCCCCTCCGGTTGGGGATGCACTAGTGAAGTTGGCGGTCTGTCCCAGATCGATCCGGCCACTAGGGGGCACGGCCGAAATCGAGGATACGGCGGGATCGGAGTATACTCGGTACACGGACGAGGCGGGGGCAGATACAAAGCCATTACTGTCGGTGACGGTAACCGAAACCGTGTAGTTACCCGATGTGGTGGGTACGCATCGAAGGATGAGGGTCATAGATGACGTGCATCCCAGCCCAGTTGCGGGAGAAACCGTCCATGCGTAGGACGTGTAGTTCCCGGTGCCGAGAGAAGCCACGGTCGAAAAGTTCACCGGTTGGTTGATGTCTCCCTGGGTACGGGTCGGGGACGGGATGGTGACCACTGGATCTGAGTACACTCGGAGATTCAATGATGAATTGGAGGCGGAAGTGTACGAGTTCCCATCCACAACGTACACTATGACGGTGAAATTCCCGGCGGCGGTGGGGACGCAATCGATGGTGGGGGCGTTGGCAAGTGCGCATCCAAGCGCAACCCCTGATTGCGTCCAGTGGTAGGAATAGGTGCCAGGACCACCGTGAGCGGACGTCGTGAATGCGATGCTCTGCCCGACATCCAGAGTGGTGCGGTTGCCGACTGGAACACTAACCCAGGGATCCGCATCGACAACGTAGGAGGAGAGGGTGACGGAAGTCGAGTACCCGTTCGAATCTGTAAGGCGAAGGGTCACGGTGTAAGATCCAGGATTGGTGGGGACGCAGTTGTCGGAGCTAGCTCCCGAGTTCGCACAGCCCGTGGGGAGCGAGGTCCAAGAATAAGCGTACGGAGCAAGCCCTCCGGCAGGAATGGCGCTCGCAAACGTCACGGTCTGACCGGCGTCGATGCCTCCACTGGTGGGAGTGGACGAAATCGAGGATACCGAAGGGTCTGAGTAGACCCGGTACGAAGCGAACGTCGCAGTTGTCGAGGTGAAACCGTTACTGTCGGTGACGGTCACAGAGACGGAGTAGTTCCCGACCGCAACCGGGTTGCACTTCAGGACAGAGGTCGTTGAAGCACTGCATCCCAGGCCGGTCGCAGGAGAGACCGTCCACGTGTAGTAAGAGTATACCCCGTCACCAAGGGAAGCGGTGGTCGAAAAGTTCACCGATTGCCCCACATCCCCTTGAGAGCGTGTGGGGTTAGGGGTAGATACCGCGGGGTCCGCGTAGACACGGTAGGTGGCCGAGCTGTTCACGACAGAGGTGTAGGAGTTTCCGTCCACCACGTACACCGTGACACTAAAGTTTCCGGAAGAGGTCGGAACGCATTGGATCGATATGGCATTGCCGAGAGTGCAACCCAGGTTGTTCGCGGATTGGGTCCAATAATATGTGTAGGTCCCCGGACCGCCGTGAGCCGTGGTGGTGAAGGTTACGCTTTGGCCCACGTCCAACGAAGTCCGGTTGGCAATCGGAGGTGACACCCAGGGATCCGGATAAACGACGTATGGGCTGAGCGTTCCCGAGACAGGATACCCATTCGCATCCGTCACCTTTACTGTTATGGCAAAAGACCCGGCTCCGGTAGGGTTGCAATTGTCTGTGCTGGCCCCGGAACTTACGCAACCCGAGGGCAATGCGGTCCACGAGTACGTGTAAGGCCCTAAACCGCCGGTCGGTGCGGCGCTGGTGAAGGTAACGCTCTGACCCACGTCGATCTTTCCGGAATTCAAACTGGCGCTTGGGGAGCCTACGGACGGGTCCGAAAAGACTGTGAAGGTGACCGCCTGGGAGGGACCATACATGTTCCCCCCGTTACTCTGAGTGTAAGCAAGTACCGAATAGGTTCCAGTAGAGGGTGGGAGGTAGACCAAACTCCCGGAAGTGGAGGTGTCGAACGCACCGTTCACGTACCAATAGTAAGTGTAGGGCGAGCTACCCCCTAATGTCGAAGGGGTCAACGTGATGCTCTGAGTCAAGTCGGAAGATGTCCGGCTGGCCGTGATGGAGGTGGTCGCGGGAGAGGTGGGGGGAGAGTCGGTCTTGAGCGTCCAAGCGTCTCCCAAGGTCGAGACATTCGTAGATGCTTCCCAGTGATTTCCGAAGGATCCTGAGGGATCGGTTTCGGTGTAAATGGAACTATGGTAACTCGTTGGCTGAGTGACTACGGGAGCGGCGTAAGAGTAGCAAAGCGAACCGCCCGATTGGAACTCATCGGACCACGGTATGTATTCTGAGACATAGAGTTCTGAAGGGTCGCTCGTCCACTTGTACGTCACGCTCGGCATGCTGCTGTATACGTTACAAGAGGAAGCAGTGGTATCTACGACCTCGGTCATTGGACCGCTGAAGTACCCGTTCGAGTTGGCCGATGTTCCCAGCGTGACAAAGTAGTTCGTAGTTGGCGAGGAGCCAGGATCCGGTTGATTAACGCAGTCGGTGGACGACCGGCTCGTGTTCCAATCGAAGACCTCCAGCCCGACCTGGCCGGGGTTGCAGTATGACCCTGTTGCATCAACGAACGTGTCGAGGGCGACTTTGTTGCCCGCAGTCAGGGTAACCGTTGAGTCGCAGTAGGTCCCCCCCGAATTCGACCCGGTGTCGTTCCAGGACGAGTACAACATCTCAAAACCAGAGCTGCAGCCAGGCCACTTGTAGCCGACCAGGACCTGGTACCAATCTCCGGTGTTGCTAAGGCTATTGAACTCGTAACCTGTGGCATAGGGGCTAGTGACAAGCGTGATATTGAAGTACCAGCTAGAGTACGTCTGACTATCTCCATCAAACTGGCTGAATGTGGCCCCTTCCTGGAAGTAGTACGGATTCGAGGAAGTGAAGGGAATCACCGTATGTAGGGACTGGTCGCCCCACGTCCCGGTGGAGAGAGGGGCCGCCAGGTCCGCTTTGGCCCGAGAATGCGGCCCCAACGGAAGTGTGTCCCTCCCCGATGTAGGGAGGGTTTCTTTCAGCACGGGAGCCTTCGAATGTTCTGTTCCGATGGCCGACGGGTTAGTCAAAGCCGACGGTGGGATCATGACCGCCCCCAGTGCAAAGGAGGACGTTGCAAAGGTCAGTACGACGACGGTGAAAGTTACTTCGAAGAATCTCCGCTGAGAGTCTGTGAGCGAGGACAAAGGTACCTCGAACCGAACAGCCTTGTCAATCGCCATGCACCCCTTTCCTGTCACCCCTTATGATGTCCCCGAGAATACTCAAACTTTTTGGTCCCATGCCAGAGTATTGGGGATGAGGTTGCCTGAGGAAAGGTTGCCACTTGAACTGCCAAGGAGAACCCGAAGTTCACCGGGGGCCTCCACTCTCCCAGTGCATATCACAGGTCGCGCAGTAGTCCCCATCGAGGGGGCCGCCACAGACCAGACACACCTTGCCTAGGAATAGCGTGGGCGCCTCAGGCTCTTGGTTAGGGGCTGCGGGGGCATCCGGAGGAGGGGGTATCGGCAGTGGCGGTGGGGAGTCCACTTCCGTCGGAGAGGAAGGTTCAGGGGCTGCGGGAAGTTCTGGAGGGGACTCTGAAGGAATCTCAGAATCCGCTTGAGGCCCGCGCTCCCAGATCACCCCACAAGCAGCACATCCATTTTGCGCATCAAGAGGACCACCACATTGCGGGCATTGGGTAAGCGAGCTCTCTTCCGCAACAGGGGGAGCCTCAGGTTCTGACATGCCAGATGGATTCTCCTCAGCGGTCGGTGGAGGTGTCTCGATTGCGTCCGGTGTCGTTTCGGCTCCTTCCCGGACCCACTCCAACTGGCATACGGGACAATAGGATTCCGAAGTAAGCGGGGCTCCACACTGCGGACAGTTGGTTAGAGCTTCCCCCGCGTCCTCAGGAGGTGCAGAGGTGCCAGCTACGGTGCCGGGCTCGAGAGCCTCCGTTGGGGGGGGTACGGAGGGAAGGTCGGGGGAGAGGGCGGGCTCCTCAGGTTCAGGGAGGGGGTATGGCTCCATGGTCGTGGCGGAGTTTGGCTCCATCGAGGGTACAAGACCCGGCTCCTGTTCACCGGATGCGGGAGCCTCGGTGATCGAGGCAGGAACACTCGCTTCGCTGTCCGGAGGCACCCCCTCATTCGTCGCGCTTTGTTCACCAGTGGACTCCACACTTTCTGGTGTGACCGGCGCGGGCGCCTCCTCTCCCGGAGTAGGGAAGTATTGTGGCTCCATAGGCTCGGCCAAAGTCGAAGGTTCTGCGGAGCTCTGGGATGGAGGCGTCGCCTCCGGTTCGGGGCTGGTGAATGCCTCGCCGGCCGGGGTGACGGCCATGGCCGCTTCGACGGAATGCGCCTGCGCCGCCCTTCGGGAGGTACGTCGGCGGTGGTCCACGTACAATATGAGACCAATGGCCACGGCGGCCGCGATAACGAGGAAAATCCACCAGGGGAAAACCTCGGGTTTCGAGTTCGTCGTATTGACGGGATTCACTAGGACACTTACCGACTGGCTACCCACGGTCTTTCCCTTGGCGTCCGAGACCCAAACCTTGAAAACGAAGGTCCCAGAGTGCGTAAGGGAGTCCGACCATGCATCGGCATCGGGTCCGTAGGAGACGTTCGTTCCATTCAAGGACCAGGTATAGGTGAACGGCCCGATACCACCGGTGACCAGCGCGGTTAGGAGCACCGAGGACCCTACGGGGATGGAGGAAGCGTTCGAAGAAAGGCTGACGGACAACGGGGAGATGGTCCCGGTCACTACGAGGAGAAGGGTCTTTGTCGTTGAGTGCCCATTCTTATCTGTCACGGTGAGACTGACAGAGTAGTTTCCCGGTGAAGTAGGTTTGCAGGAAAGCTGGTTCTGATCCTGCGAAGCGCACCCTGGGGGTAGCCCAGTATAAGTGTAAAGATAGGGTGCTGTACCTCCGCTGACCACCGCGGTGAGCGCGGTAGATTGGCCCACGCCCACTGGATTCGGGGATGCGGCGAAAGACGAGATTGTAGGACCTCCTGAGGCGCCTGTGACAGTCAGGTTGGTCGAGGCCTGAGCGGTCAATTGCTTCGAATCCGTGACCTTCACCGTAACAGAAAAGCTTCCGGATGAAGTCGGCGTACAAACAAGGGAGGCGGTGTTAGAGGATGAGCACCCTGTTGGAAGTCCCGTGTAAAGATAGGTGAATGGAAAGGTTCCACCGGACAACGTCACAGTGAAGGTGGTCGACTGGCCCACCGGGGTCGACGCGGGAGCGGCCGTGAACGACGAGATGGTCATCCCCGACACCGAAGTCACGGTCAGAGAAGTGGACGAGCTCGCGAAGAGGCCCGCCGCATCGGTAACGGTAACGCCCACGGTAAAGCTTCCAGTCTGTCCCGGAGTGCACTTCAGTGAAGTCTGGTTGATCGAAGAACAACCTTGCGGAAGACCAGTGTAAACATATGTCAAGGGAGGAGTCCCTCCGCTCGCCACTACGGTGAAAGTGGTACTCGATCCGATAGTGATCGTGCTAGGGCTCGCAGTAAAACTGGAAATCGATGGAGGGTTCTTGGGCTTAACGGTGACTGTGGCACTCGATGAGACGGACTTCCCTACTGCATCTGTGATGACGACCGTCACAGTGGAAGTCCCGGTTGCGGTAGGCGTGCAACTGAAGGAAGACACATTCTGGGCGGTGCATCCACTGGGGAGCCCGGAGTAAGCATACCGGAGGCTACCAGTTCCTCCGGTTGCAGACACGGCGACGGAGATCGATGCACCGATGACGATGGCAGAGGGGGTCACGGTCAAGCCGGAAGCGATCTTCGGGGCCAAGTTCACGGTGAGGTTGAAGGCATTGGTGACAACGGAATAACCCGTGGAGTCAACGACTGTGGCGGTAACCGAGAAATTACCTGGGGCAGAAGGCGAGCATGCCAATGTGGAGGTTGTTCCGCCGCAACCCGCCGGGAGCCCGGTATACGAATACGTGTAGGTTCCCGACCCGCCGCTCGCCACGGTCGTAAGATTCACAGTCTGGCCCACATCCATTTGAACAATGCTCCCGGTGAGCTTTGCGGTGATGGGTGCGTTCACGGTGTAGTTGAGGATGGGGCTTGCTATGGAAAACTTGTTGCTGTCCGTGACGGTCACCCCGACGGAAAAGCTTCCGCTCCCGGTCGGGGTGCACGTCATCGTGATTGCGTTTGAATTTACGCACCAGGAAGGTAGCGTGGTCCACGAGTACGTATAGGCAGCTAACCCTCCCGTCACTGCGCCACTTGTGAAAGTCACATTTCCGCCTTTACCGTAGTCGATCCCCCCGCTGGCTGGGACTGCCGATGGAACACCAACGGTCGGATCCGAGTACACTGTATAGGCAGGGCTAGTTGCTGTGCCCACAAACCCCCACGAGTCCGTGACGGCTACCGTCACATTGAAAGGAGATCCCTTTGCCGTGATCGGTGTGCAGGAGTAAGTTGCCGCGTTGGCGACCCCGCAACCGAAATTGGCAGAAGATGCGGACCAAGAGTAGGTTGTGTAAGTTCCGGTCCCACCAGCGTACGTGGGATTGAAGGTGACGGACTGATTCGCGTCGATCGATGAGGGGGAGGGGTTGAAGGCCGTGACATAGGGTGCCGTCTGAGCGGAGTAGTAGACCTGGGGATTGGTCCCGGTGCCGATGTAGGCCAAGTCCACCCTCCAATTGGGGGAACCCTCGATGGGTACGTAGGCCGCCAAGGAAGGATAATGTCCGGTGGAACCGACTGTGACTGGAGTGTTCCAAGTTCCCGACTGCGATGTAGCAGCTGTGACCTTGAGTGCGTTGGCTGAGGTGGACCAAGCTACGAACGGCGCGGCGGATGAACCCTCGATAGTTATCGCGGCCGGACCGAGCCCCGTGGCTCCTCCCGCTGGGGATGTTCCCAAGGTAGGAGCTGAGGTGAAATCATTGGAAGTGTAAGAATAGTCGACGGTAAAAGTGACAGTGGTAGAGCTCCCAGCGTTTATGTCAAAGATTGCCGCCGCGTTTGTGCCGGAAGCGGCATATGCCAAGTCACCCTGTTGCAACACGGCCCCTACATTGGAGTAGCCGGTTGTCCAAGCATGGGTTGCCACCGTGAAGGGCCCGGTGAACGAACTGAAGTCATTAGTTGAACTGACAACATCCACCAACCATTGGGTTGGATTTGCACCACTGATGTTCCCATTACCGTTGGACACACCATAGAGTGTGGCACATCCTGCGGTAGCCGAACCACAGGAAATCGCTAAGTCATTCGTGGAGGAAAAGTAATCTGGGATCGAACCGGGATTCCAGTACGTAGCGGAAAACGTGGTGCCACCGGCCCATACATCCCAACCAAAGGAACGATAATTACATGCGTCTCCCGTTGGGGCTGCTATAGCAGCCACAATGAAATTCCCGGCAGCATCGAATGCCCCAACAGGATCATAGACACCCCCGTAGAAACCAAGACCCGACGTTGTCGCTACGGAACACATGTTTCCGTTCGTGGTATCCCCGGTCAGACTGCTCCAAGTCCCTCCGCGATTCACCGTGCAAGCGTGGTAATAGTCACCGTAAGGATCGTTCAGAGTCCCGCCGTCAGTGCTCTCTTGACTTGAGAGGAAGACGATACAAATGTTGCCACCGCTTGGTGTCACCGCAATCGATGGCCCCACCAATGCCAACCCACTCGTGCTACTATAGGTCCACAACTGAGTGGGAGCCGGAGACGAAAAAGTAGCCCCGCTATTGTTACTTCCGGCCCAGTCGATGGACCACCCACTCGTGGAGTCCGATGCCCACGTCACATAGATGTCTCCAGCGGAGTCCTCGGCTACTGAGGGATTGAACTCAGAGGACCAAGTGGCCAAGCCCCCATTCGCCTGACCTGAGACCCCCACATCCAAGGGAGAAGAGAACGCGGGGACGGCCTGAGATAGCATTCGGCCCACGTACCTCGGAGGCGTAGAGGCAGGGATCATCTCCGAAGGATTCGGACGTTCCGTCAGAGATGTCCCGCGTGGAGCGTGGGTTGCTGCAGAAGAGGCAACGATGGCGGTACTCACGCGAGATGTCGATGAGAGCGACGAAGAAGAGCCACTTTCTCCATGAGCCCCCCAAGTGGTCATCGAACCGGCCACGTTTCCCAGGAGCATTCCGGACACGAGAAGCGCCGCCAGAATCCAAAGGAAGACCCCTTCAGAGTACATCTTCCCCACGGAGCACAAGGTGCTGTGGGGTGGCATGGCAGGCATCATTAACACTATGTCAACGGGCGTATAAACATAACCCCTCCTTCACTCGGTCCCTCCGGCGGAGAGTCCGCGATTCTACGAAGGGGGATTAGCCGAAAGTGATCGCCGGATCCGCCTACCCGCTTCAACCCACACGTTGCAGAACCTGTCGTTCCGAGTCGTACCGGACAAGCCCGAACGCTTCTTCGGGCGGGACCCAACGATAACTATCGAAGAGATCTTCGACCGTCACAACACCCCCCTTACTTTCGACCTCGAAGAATGTAATGACCTTGATGACATTCGTACCATGGACAGGGTGGAAAAACCGGTATGTGAACTCCCCCAAGTCCCGAGTCACGCTCAGCTGAGATAAGCCTGACTCTTCCCGGATCTCCCGCAGCGCCGCTGCCTCTAAAGTTTCCCCCGGTTCGACGTGACCCTTGGGGAAGGTCCATCGCCCCTCTTCTCTTTCGTGCAGCAGTAGCACCGGGCCCCGCGGTCCTTTTCGCACGATCCCTCCCGCAGCAAGCTCTACCGTCGTTGCTTTTTGGGGATCGTATGGCAAGCTCCGTTTGGCCATACGCTTGCAACACATATCGGCCGTATTAGGGCTTCTGCCAACCCCAACTATTGTTTTCCACGATGGCCAAGTACTACAGGGTGACGGCGGCCGCGGATATCCCCAAGTAACCTGCCCTCGAGAACCATCGGGTGACTTGTTCGTAATCTCGGTAGATCTTCCGAACCCCAGCCCGACGGAAGGCGACCGTCTTACTCTGCGTGTGCGACGAGCCCTCAGGTAGAATGGCGACAAAGTCTACACCCGCTCCCAGGGCGCACCGCGCATCGTCTAAGTGGTCGCCTACGAACACCGCTCGAGATGGGCGCACGTCCATCGTACGAAGTAACGAGAGCAGCGCCTGCGGGTCCGGTTTCATGGGTCCCCGAGTGCTTCGGGTCCTGCAGTTCGGAAAGTATTGTGAGAATGCAACCCGCTCCAGGGCAGCGTGACAATAACCTCTCGAACTTCGGGTGAGGATCCCCAGGTGGTAGGAGCGCGCTTTCAATTTGTTGAGCAGATCGATGGCTCCTGGCCGCGGTCGGACCCCCCCTACGGCCTTTAGCTCTTCCAAGTCCAACTGGCGGTTTACGGCGACCTCAAACCGCTTCATCATCGCTTTCGATAATTGCATTCTCGCCATTTCCTCCCGCACGGCGGATAGCAATTGCGCGGTCGACAGATCGTTTACAGCCGCGGACCCGCCCGGAAACCGACAACCGAACTCTCCTGCCGTTCGGACTATCTCGCGTCGCATCGCCGGAAAGTCGAGCGGGCTCGAGATCAGCGTGCCGTCCAGATCGAAGACAACCCCTTCTAGCGGAGTTGGAGCTGAACGAACCCCGACCGGAGAATGCTGGTCGGGTCGAGAACGGGACATGCACGAAGAGATTGCCCAAAACGTATATCATCTCTCGATGGTCAGGCCTTCTCGATGGCGCGCACGGTAAAGGAGGGGGATCTGCTCTGGAGGCCATCTGAAGAGTTCCAACAGGCTTCTGAACTGCACCGATATCAACTGTGGCTCGAATCTCATGTGGGGTTGAAGTTCGATGACTACGCGAAGCTTTGGGAGTGGTCCGTCACCCATCGCGATGACTTCTGGCTGTCGATGGTGGATTTCTTCAAGGTCCCAATGGGAGGTGAGCGTACCCCCGTGCTGTCTACTCCACAGATGCCCGGGGCCATGTGGTTTCCAAAAAGTACGATCAACTATCTTGCACCGTTAGATTCCCAGTGGTCCCGAGAGGGTGCTGCCATCGTCGACTACTCTGAAGCACGAGGAGTACGCACGCTATCTTGGCGCGAGTTGAACCGAGCGATCTCCAAGTGCCGGAATGCCTTATTGTCGGCCGGGGTGGATGCGGGGGACAGAGTGACCGCCTTTGTCCCCAACATATCCGAAGCTGTGGTGGCTTTCCTTGCCTCGGCCAGCCTAGGAGCGATCTGGTCGTCCACCTCTCCCGACTTCGGGAGCCAGAGCGTGATCGACCGTTTCCGTCAGATCGACCCCAAGGTTCTGATCGCAGTCGATGGCTATCGCTATGGAGGCAAGGACATCGACCGCTTGGGAGAAGTACAAGAGATCGCTAGATCGCTGCCATCAGTACGGAAGGTAGTCCTGTTGCCCCATCTGAATCCCACCGCTCACCTCGCTAGCGCCACGCGTTGGGGTGACTTCCTCGGGGATTCGACCCCTACTTCTCTGAAGTGGGAGCCGCTACCCTTCGATCATCCCTTGTGGATTCTGTATTCTTCCGGGACAACGGGACTTCCCAAACCGATCGTCCAGAGTCATGGGGGCATTGTCCTCGAACACCTCAAGGCACTCTCACTTCATCTGGATATTCGGCCCGGAGACCGATTTCTTTGGTGGACCACGACCGGCTGGATGATGTGGAACTTCCTTGTAGGGGGTTTACTCCGAGGCAGCACCATCGTCCTCCACGATGGAAATCCCGGATTTCCTGAGATCGGATCACTTTGGGATTTCGCAGGGAAGCATGGGGTAACGGTGCTCGGTTCGGGGGCGGCGTACCACGCTGCCTGTATGAAAGCCGGAGACCGCCCCCGTGAACGGAACGAATTCCGTTCCCTGAAGGCCGTGGGCTCCACGGGGAGCCCGTTACCCCCCGAGGCCTTCGGTTGGCTGTATGACGATGTCAAGCAGGACCTTTGGGTCGTCTCATTGAGTGGTGGCACTGATCTCTGCACCGCATTCATCGGTGGCTCACCATACCTTCCTGTTTACGCAGGAGAACTTCAATGCCGTTCTCTCGGGGCACCCGTGTATGCCTTTGACGAGGCGGGACAGGAGGTAGTGGACCAGGTCGGAGAACTCGTGATCACGGCTCCCATGCCTTCGATGCCCATCTACTTCTGGGGAGATCCCGAGTATCTCCGTTATCGCGCCAGCTACTTCGAAGATTATCCGGGAGTATGGCGTCACGGAGACTGGATAAAAATCACTTCCCGAGGAAGCGCCATCATTTATGGCCGGTCGGATGCCACACTCAAGAAGAAAGGCGTACGTATGGGCACGGCGGAGATATACCGCGCTGTGGAGATGATCCCACAGGTCGTGGATTCGCTCGTGATCGGTCTGGACCTTCCAGACGGGGAGTACTTCATGCCCCTCCTAGTCGTGCTCCAAGATGGAGTATCCCTCACGCCGGAACTGAAGCGGGCGATCAATGAGAAGATCCGGACCGAGCTGAGCTCCCGTCATGTCCCGGACGACATCATTTCGGTGCGGGCGCTCCCCCGAACGCTCAGCGGCAAGAAACTGGAGGTCCCAATCCGACGGGTGCTTTCTGGAGCCCCCCCAGAAAAGGCGGTGAACCTGGGGTCAATCCGCGATCCGTCGTCCGTTTTCGAAGTGGTCGAGGCGGTCCGAAAACGACTCCCGTCGGGTAGCCATTGAGTACGGATGGAGTGGGCCCGCACGATCCTTCCTCCCCATGTGATCTCGGGAGTGTGAGTCGCTGATGGTCCGTACCGTATCGCGCAAGGAGCAAGAGATGGGCATCCACACTTATGCTACGGCCACCGAAGGTATCGGAGGAGTGCTCAAACTGGACCCACAACATTTCCGGGTCGACGAGATATCGCGATATCCTGCTCCTCGGGGGGATGGCCCGGTGTTGGTCTTAAGGGTGGAGGCGTTGGACATCGAGCAGAATGAACTCCTTCGACGCTTGTCCGGCTGGCTCGGGCTACCGCTGGGGAAGTTCGGGATTGCCGGAACCAAGGACCGCCGGGCCTTATCCACCCAGCTCATTTCCTGCCCCTATGTCGATCTCCCTGCGGGAGGTCCTCATCTTAGCGGGGTCCGATTGCTGGAGTGCTATCGTGCCGAGGAGGGCCTGTTCCTCGGGCATCTCTACGGGAACGCATTCGATGTGATGGTTAGTGAAGTGGAAGTCCCATTATCCCAGGGGCAGGACCGCATCCGCTCGACAATGGAGCAACTGGAGCGTTTTGGGGGATACCCCAACTTCTTCGGGCCACAGCGGTTCGGCGAGGTCCGTCCCGTAACACACCGGGTGGGTCGGGCGCTCGTGTTGGGGTCCATGGCGGAGGCTGTGGAAACATACCTCACGCTGGAGACGGAAGGGGAGGCCAGTGACGGAAAGTTGGCCAGACAGAGCTATCGCCAGCATCACGATGCCCGCCGAGCACTCACGGAATTTCCGTTGCATCTCCGGTTCGAGCGGCTGCTCCTCGAGCGTCTGGCCCGTGGAGACTCCCCGGAACGCGCGTTTCGAGCGTTGCCGCGGCATCTCAAGTCATTGTTTGTACATGCCTACCAAAGCTACCTATTCAATGAGTATCTCTCCCTTCGTTTGAAGGAGGGTCTTCCCCTCGTGCATCCCATGCCTGGGGATCTCCTGCAGCGGAGAGGCGCGGACGGGCTGACCGGGGATATGCCCCCCGTAGTGGTGATGCCCGACAACCTGCCAGAGGCCGAGGCCATGATCGCCTCGGGTCGGGCGGTTGTGGCCGCCCCCTTGATCGGGACCGACAGTCCCGCGCTCTCGGGTCGACCCGGAGAGCTCTTCAGGCAAGTCCTTGAGGTGGAGCAAGTCCAACCCAGCGATTTCCATCTTAGCGATGTTCCTCGGCTCTCGAGCCACGGTGCGTTAAGGCCGCTACTCGCCCGGCTCCCCTATCACTTTTACCGGCGAACGGTGGAGTGGACCGCGGACGGTTCGCCCCGGTTCCGCTTCTGCCTCGACAAAGGGTGTTACGCCACGGTCCTGCTTCGCGAGTTTCTGAAACCCGAATCATCTTGAAAATAGAATGGCCAGTAGGGAAGGAGTACCCTACCCCCTCTTTCGCCACCCAAGCGTCTCTTTCAAATCGAGAGGGAGAGTTATAATATCCGCCCAATACTAGCTATGGTCCGTGGACGCACCGAAAGCCAAGGTGAAAACCTTCCCGATGCCGGGCATAGGAGGGGGCCGACCGAAGAGCCCTTCGGCTCCCGTGACTTACCGCGTACCCACAGGCGTCAGTGACTTCGATGCGATCTCCGGAGGATTGCCGCCGGGCACGGTCCTTCTCCTGATGGGTGAGGCCGGCTCGGGCCAAAACGAATTCTCCTTGACCAGTGCCTCGCGATTGACCTTCGCCATCGACGAACCCGTGGACGGAGCGGCAGAATTCCACATGGGGGCTCATCGGGACACCCTACTATATCCTACCCAGGTGACGTACGTGAGCTTTACGCGATCCCGGGAGGAGACAATGGCAGAGATTCGACATTCTTTCCCACCCTACTATCCGCTACTTCTCTCGCGGCATCTGAGCTACATCGACCTTTCGGCCGAATACTTTGCCGACAGCATCGTACCTCCTGAGTGGAGCCGATCGAAGCGTTCTATCTTAGAAGGAAACAATGGGCAGAGCGAGGGCATACTCCCTTCACTCGCCCGGGAGCTCGAAGCTCGGGCCAAGAATTCGCTTGTCATCATCGAATCGCTCTCCGACGTTCTTGCCCGCAGTACGGTGAACAAGGAAGACGTGGTCACGCTCGTCAAGGGCCTTCGCCGTCGGGCAAAGGATTGGCGCGGGCTCGTCTACCTCCTGCTCACGAAGAACGTGGCGGAGCATTGGATTGAGGAAGCTCTGAAGGACTCCGTAGATGGGGTGCTCAACTTCGGCTGGGTGCAGAGCCCCCACAAAAGCGCCCGGCTACGCGCGATGTGGATCGAGAAGTCCATGCCTCTCCTCGCGCACGTGCCACCCGAACGTCAGGGGCGATTCATAATAAATGTGAGCGGCTCCAGCGGCCTCGTGACCACCCAGTATGAGCGCATCGATTAGTTCCGTCCGGGTCTCCTCGGGAGTGGGGGGTTTGGATGAAATGTTGAAAGGGGGCTTCCCCCAAGGTCACGTAGTGCTCGTGCTCGGACCCCCGGGAGCGGGCAAGACGAGTTTGGGCCTCCAGTTCTTGAACGAGGGTCTGGCCCACGAAGAACGCGTCCTCTATCTCAGCCTCGAAGAGGATCTCGCAGCCCTGGAGGCTACGGCGCGCCAGTTCGGATGGAATTTTGACGATGCCCGAAAGAAGAATCGGCTCAAGATGGTCCTCATGGACCCCCAACATGCTTCCAACGCGATGAAGCGGATAATGAGCGAACTGCCCCGTGAGCTCGACGAATGGAAGCCACGGCGGATCGTGGTCGACTCCGTCTCGCTTCTCAGCCTGCTCGCGACCACGGACGCCGAGCGGCGCGAGGTCATTTTCAACCTGGCGGCGGCTTGTCGCCATTGCGGTGCGACCACGGTCTTTGTAGGCGAATCAGACCCGGCCCATCCCGAAACCTCCCGGGACGGACTAGCGGAGTACGTGGCGGACGGCGTGGTGCTCTTGAGCTATGATGAGGACCCCGACCGCCACCGGGTACGCCTCGCCATCCGGGTAGTGAAGATGCGGCGGACCGCCCATCTCCGTAGCCGGCAACCCTACACGATCGGGGCCCGCGGGATGGAGGTCGACGCAAAGGCCGTCGACCTCACGTCCCTCTGACGCTTCAATGCGGGCCACCCGGACCATCGCGCTATTCTTCCTGACAGCGACCACCGTAGGTCTCCTGCTCATTGCTCTCCGTCCGTGGCCCTCCGTTCGGGATGGGACCACGGGCGGGCTGCTCCTCGATTTCCTCACCTTCATCTTTCTATTGAGCGCCGTTCGATGGTATTGGCTCGACACCCGGCTTGTCCAGAGGACGGCTAGAAAGGGACTCCCGTGACCCCAGGAAAGAGAGGCGCTTCTCGGACAAGTCCCAACCCAACGAACCACGAGGATTGGGTGATCTACGCCGACATGGACGCCTTCTATCTTTCGTGCGAGCTCACTCGGCGCCCTGAGCTCAGGGGTAAGCCCGCCATCGTAGCCCACGACGCTAAGGAGGGAAGGGGGAGAGGGGTGATCCTCTCGGCATCCTATGAGGCCCGGGCCCGCGGGTTCCAGTCCGCAATGCCCGTACGCCTCGCTTGGCAAAAGAGGGAGGAGGTGGAGTGGATCCCCCCGGATTTCGGCTTCTATCAGAAAGTTTCGGACGAGGTCATGGGATATCTCCGTGACCTATCCCCCACGACCCGGGTCTTTAGCATCGATGAGGCCGCTCTCAAGGCAACGGGCTTGAACCAGGATGCTGTGAAGACCCAAGCTCTCGAATTGCAGAAGGAGATCTACCAGCGTTTTTCCATCCCCTGCTCGATCGGAATCGCCCCGAGCTTGACGCTAGCGAAGATGGCCTCCGATGCCGCCAAGCCCGGTGGGATCCGAGTAGTGGGGGTCGAGGAACTTCCGCGCTTTCTCACCGGGTTACCCGTGCGGAAAGTCCCAGGGATTGGACCCGTCAGCGAACGAGCTCTTCAATCCTTGGGCGTACGGACGATTGGAGATGCGGCCACGGTCACCGAATCCCGACTTCGAACGGTCCTGGGGGATTTAGCCGCTACGCTCCATGGCTTGAGTGAGGGAAGGGTCCCTGAGGAGGATTGGCCAGAGGACCTACCCACGAGGTCCTTGGGGCAGATGTTCACCTTCGAAGAGGACGTGGCAGACCTTCATCAGGCTCTGGACGAGATCGATCGATTGGCGGGAGAGGTTCACCAGAACCTCAGGGTGATGGGGCTTAGGTTCCGGACGGTCACCGTGCAGGTACGCTGGGAAGATCTGGAAGGGGCACAGCGCAGCCGCTCTTTCCGGCTACCGACGGACGCCGCTGAGGGGTTGCAACGTGCCGCCCGGGCGTTGCTGACGGACCTTTGGGAATCGGAAGAGCGACAGGGAAGACGTGTCCGGACCATCGGGGTCAGTGCGCACGAACTACGGCCAGTGGATCCCAGGCAAAGCCGGCTCGAAGTCTAGGGAACGATGTGATCTCCTTCCCAATGGAACGGACGGCGGGATCTCGGTCCCCACTCTTTGCGACGGTCGTAGAGCGCTCCGAAGAGGAGCGGGATGGCCACGGAGGCTTCGACGAAGGCCATCGCCTTGGTTGCGCTCCGAGAGACCTTGCCCCAGCTCATCGCCTCATCGAGCGTGCTACCGGAGAGCCCACCCCAATGGGGAACATCGGTGGTGACTTGGATTGCATAGTAATGGCCCTCCCCCTCACGATTGTAGTGGTAGTTTGCCATGACGATCCCGTCGTTGATCCAGTTCTTGGGGGTACCTCCGCCAACGTACACTACGGCAGTCCTCGGCGAGTTCACGAGGATCTGCACCAATTCGTAGTTGTCCCGGACGGCGTCAAGGACGAATCCCTTCTGGCCCTTAGCGCGTGTCTGGCCGTAGTGCAAGGTTAACCCGATCCCGATAGAACTATCGATGAGGGCCGGGCTGAACACGGGAACCCCCTCCTTTGCGGCTAAGGAAAGTATCGACTCCTTAGCGGGGACGTTCTTCCCAAGGAACTCCAGAACTTCGCGGGAGGAGCATCCCCGGTCGGGCAATTTTTCAACCGCCCGGCCGATGAGCCGGTCGAGGTCCTCGAACTTCTCCTCGTCCACATACGTATCGTAGATCCTGTCGATCGCAAAATCTCGCAGTTCCACATCGTTAGCGGTGGGGCTTCCGATGTAATGCTTGAACCCCAGGGCTTGGTACAGGTCCTGGTACAGGATGGCTCCGGTGGAGACCACAACGTCGACCATGTGGTACCGGATCATGTCCCGTATCACCTTCCCCAGTCCGGCGGCGATGAGCGGACCGGAGAGCCCGAGAAAAATGGTCGGGCGTTTCTTATCCATGAGCATGTTCTTCCAGACCTGATAGCACCGGCCCAGGTTGCGCGCTTGTACCGAAGTGGACTGAAAGGCTTCGAGCAAGTCCCCGAGGGACATCTTCTGGGTTAGGTCGATCGGTCTTACCGGTGTGGAAAGGATGCTCTTTCTCCGGGCGGAAGAGTTCGCAGACACGGCAGCCGAGCGCAATGCGCCCGAGTACAAAAGCATGTACGTGGGGCGCGCTTCGCCCTGAAGTCCACGGACCTGCAGGTCCGCAGGGTAGGAAAGCTTCTCCCGATCCCTTCCCACATGCCCACTCTAGGCCCCGGGTCCTTGTCCTTAGAGAAGGTTCTCCAAAGCGATTACGCTCGAGGCCCCGTCGCGGGTCCTAAACCGCATCTTTTTGCCCCAGGCGTCACCCATCTTCGAAGTTTGGGACTCGGTTCGTCCAGGAATTTGGTGTTGACGTGTTGTCCGGGATCCATAGATATTCTTCTCCTCGAACGATGGCGGGCTCGGGGGGCTAAGGCCGAAGGGCGTCAGTAAGAAGCTACGATGCCGAGGATTCCATTGATCACGAACTGCACGGCCACGGCGGCGAGGAGCAATCCCATAATCCTCGCTATCGCCATCACCCCGATCCGACCCAACATCCGGAAAAGGCGGACACCGAAGTGGAGGATCACCCAAGAAAGCCCGGTAGTGATGGCGATGGCCACGAAAACCGCGAGGTTCAGCACGATGTCCGTGCCGGCCGTCCCCTCATAGATCATCACGGTGGAGATGGCGCCGGGACCGGCAAGAAGAGGGATCCCGAGCGGAACGACGGAAAGCTCGTCCCTTCGCGCAAGGGCTTCTTCACGGTCCGCCGGTGAAAGCTTGGCACGAGCCGTCTGGCCGTTCAGCATCTCGTAGGCCACGAAGAACAGAAGGATGCCACCGGCGACCTCGAAGGCGTATAGCGTGAACCCGAACGCGGCGAAGAGATACCGGCCGAATAGGGCGAAGATCACGAGTATCGTTCCGAGGATAAACACCGATCGGCGAACGATGTAGAGACGATCCTCGTCGGGGAATCCCTCTGTGAGGCTCACAAAGAACGGCAATGCACCGAGAGGATCGACAATGGCGAATGTGCTCGCGGCCACCGCTACAAAGAACGGCACCTCCGCGGTCATCCAACCGCCGTAGTTCCAGACCACATAAAAGTGCGGTGTCTTACCCTTGGGAATGGCCCTCGACCGCCAATATGCCTATATCACCCGGGTATCTCGTGAATTTTTGGGGTGAAGTCCGTGGTCATCACAGTGCTGGTGAAAGTTGTTCCAGAACTAGAGGAGATCCACTTCGACCCCGTAACCCTTACTCTCCAGCGGGATGGAGCGGCCTTGGTCCTGAACCCTTTCGACCTGAGAGCGGTGCTGGTCGCGCTCTCGCTGCGAAGTCCAAGTGAACGCGTCGTCGTAATCAGCATGGGCCCACGGTCTTCGGCGCTTCAGCTCAAGGAATGCTTGGCCCTGGGTGCCCATGAGGCCATCCTCATCACGGACCGTGCGCTGGCCGGCTCGGATACCCTAGTTACCGCCAACGTTCTGGCCCGGGTGCTCTCCCGCCATTCCCCTCGCCTGGTGTTGGGGGGACGGTACTCTATCGACTCTTCCACCGCCCAAGTCCTGAGCCAAGTGGCGGAAAGGCTGGGAGTCCCGATGGTCGAACCTGCCCGAAGCATCACATCGATATCTGAAAGCCTCCTCGAAGTGGTTCTCGACACCGAAGATGGTTGGGAACGGCATCGTGTACCGCTTCCTGCCGTAGTCGGGGTAGGAGAAAAGATCTTGAAGGTGCGCCATCCCACAGAAGAGGACCTCGCTCGGAGCGTGGCGGAGGTCCAGATATTGGATGAGGGCGCGCTGGGGCTAACTCCTAATGAGGTCGGGATGGAGGGATCGCCTACCCGGGTCATCCGGGTTACCCGTGCGGCATCTCAAAGGACTTCGGTCATGATAAAGACCGGGGATCCTGAGGTAGTGATCTCCCACGCCGTCAGTGCGGTGAAACGTCTTTTGCGCGAACGAGGTCCGGTCTTGAACCGGAGTTCTCGAATGCCGTTCTCGGGACGCGGCCCGATCGATTTTGCCGTTCTCGCCTCAAATATGTTCGGAGGCACGGACGCGCGAGCGGTCGAGATACCGGGTATGATCCAGGGATTGGGGGGGAAGAGCCCCCGATGCCTGGGAATCTTCCTTGGGTCGCTTTCGCCATCCGACAAGGAAGGACTTTCCTTGAAGGGATTCAGCAGCGTATTCCACGGCACGCCAGCCCACGCCCCCATCTCCCCGGAGTGGGCAAGTGCGATGGTGGCCCAGGTAGCTCACCTTCAACCATCTCTCAAGGCCATCTTGTTCGCATCGAGTTCATGGTCTCGGGCGGTTGCTGGTCGCGTGTCCGCCCGCCTCGGGCTGGGCTTGGCCGGGGATGTGCTCACGGTGTCGGAAGATCCCCAGTTCGGACTCTTGTTCGGGAAGCCCTCGTTCGGTGGGGGCCTCATCGCCGAGGTACAATGCAAGACGGTTCCCGCGCTGGCAACCGTCCGTTGCTCGCCTCGCTTGACATCGGCCTCACAGTCTGCTGAAGGCCGCTTGGAGACCACGGATATCGCATCCGAGCACTCCGAAACCCCGAGCACCTATCGCGAGGGTGGGCCCTTGAACTCGGCAAGATTTGGGAACCTCGACACTGCCCATCTCGTAGTCGGTGTGGGTATGGGCGTCGGTAGCCCAGAGAATGTAGACCGCATCGCGGAGGCGGTCCAAGAGATCAGGGGTGCCATCGGAGCCTCT